>NZ_VLKN01000007.1 GCF_007830035.1 Luteimonas cucumeris
CAGTGCCGCCATCGGGGCCAACAGCCATGCCGATCGCGACAGCACGGTCTCGGTCGGCAGCGCCGGCAGCGAGCGTCAGATCACCCACGTCGCCGCCGGTACCGAAGACACCGATGCGGTCAACGTGGCGCAGTTGAACGAGACCACCGACGCGGCCACGCGCTACTTCCAGGCCAACGGCGCCAACGACGGCAGCGACGATGCGCAAGCGGTCGGCGAGTTCGCCCTCGCCTCCGGCGCCCATGCCTATGCCGAGGGCGATACCGCCTCGGCCTATGGCGCAGGCTCGGCGGCCGTCGGCATCGGTGCCACCGCCACCGGCAACCAGGCCGCCGCCGTGGCCGACAACGCCACCGCCAACGGCAATGGCGCCAATGCCTCGGGCACCTCCAGCACGGCCGTCGGCGGCCAACGGGCGCTGCTCGATGCCAACGGCAACCCGATCCTCGACGAGGATGGCAACCCGATGTATGCCAGCACGGAGGCCAGTGGTGACGGCAGCACCGCGCTGGGGGCCGCTGCCTCAGCCGCCGGCACCTGGTCCAGCGCCTTGGGTGCCGGCGCCAATGCCAGTGGCGAATACGCCACCGCATTGGGCACCGAGTCGTCCGCTGCCGGCCTGCAGGCCACGGCCGCGGGCTACCGCAGCAGCGCCGATACGTTCCTGGGCACGGCCGTGGGCGCTTATGCACTGGCGGGCGGCGAAGCGTCCTCCGCGATCGGCTATGGCAGCAATACCACCGGCAACTATTCGGTAGCCGTCGGTACGCCGGGCGACGTGGTGCTGTTCGAAAGCGGCGGTGGCTTCCCCAGCGGCTTCCTGACCGGCACCACCGCGAACGGACTGGGTGCCAGCGCCTTCGGCTCGGCCGCCTACGCCAATGGTGACCAGGCTACGGCCCTGGGTGCCGCGGCGGTCGCCAGCGGGCGCATGAGCATGGCGTTGGGCTCGATCAGCACCACCGACAACGACTACGCCACCGCCATCGGCAGCCGCAGCTACACCAGCGGCATGTACGGCATCAGCCTCGGCTATGCCACGCAGTCCACGGCCACGCATGGTGTCGCGATCGGCACCGGCGCGAATGCGGCAGCCGCTGGCGGCGTCGCGCTCGGTGTAAGCAGCAACGTCACCGGCAACGCCAGCGTGGCGCTTGGTGCGGGCTCGCTGGCCGACCGCGACAACAGTGTCTCGGTGGGCAGTGCCGGCAACGAACGTCAGATCACCAACGTCGCCGCGGCAACGGAAGCCACGGATGCGGTGAACAAGGCGCAGCTGGACGAGGTCGCCGACACCGTGGAGAACACCAGCAAGTTCTTCAAGGCTACGGGCGAGGAAGGTTCGACCGCAGGCGGCGAGAACAGCGTCGCCGCCGGTACGCTCGCCAGCGCCAGCGGTGTTTCGTCGACTGCGGTCGGTGCCGCCAGTGCGGCGCAGGCCGACATGGCCACGGCTGTCGGTAGCGATGCGCAGGCGCTTGGCGTCGGCAGCACCGCGCTGGGATCGTTCAGCGATGCGCAGAAGGATGGTGCAACCGCGATCGGTGCCAATACCGTGGTGCGTACGGCCAACAGCGTGGCGATCGGCAATGGTGCCAGCGTCAGTGGCACGGCCAACAATGCCGTGGCGCTGGGTGCCGGTTCCATCGCCACCCGCAGCAACAGCGTGGCGATCGGCAACCGGCAGATCACCAACCTGGCCGCCGGCACCCAGACGACCGATGCGGTCAACGTCGGCCAGCTGCAGTCCTTCGCCAATACGCTGGGCGGTGGTGCCGGCTTCGCGGGTGGTGCGTTCGTGGCGCCCAACTTCGCCATCCAGGGCAGCAGTTACAACAACGTCGGCGCGGCGTTCACTGCGGTGGACAACAAGTTGAACGACCTGCAGGGACAGGTGAACGACATCCAGGTCGGCAGCACCGCCACTCCGGCAGCGGCAACACCTGCAAGTGCCACGGCCAGCACGACGACGGCCACGGTGCAAGCCACGTCGACGACAGCCACAGCCAAACCGGCAGAAGCCGCATCGGCGAAAAGCGTGCCGACGGCGACCGCGACCGCGACCGCCAAGGCTGGCCCCGCAATCACAAGCGAGCCGGTTGAAGCCAGGGCGGCACCGACTGCGACCATCGCCGAAGACACGGCCGTCGCGACCACGGCGCGCAACGCGCCGGCGGCCGGCACGACAGCCAACGCGCAAGCGCCGGCAGGATCGCAGACGATCACGCCTGCAGCCGTGGGCGGTCCGAAACCCGCGGTGGCCGGCAACAGTCCGGCGACAGTGGCGGCACCGAATGCCGGCGCACCGGCGTCGGGCCAGGCCACTGCCGAGAATGCGGTGGCACTGGGCGCCAATTCGGTGGCCGATCGCGCCGACACCGTGTCGGTCGGCAGCGAAGGAGCGGAACGCCAGGTCGCCAACGTTGCCGCGGGTACGCGCGGTACCGATGCGGTCAACGTCAGCCAGATGCGCAGCACCAATACGCAGACGCTGTCTTCGGCACAGGCCTACACCGACATCCGCTTCAACGCGATCGAGGACGACTTCAACGTCTTCCGCGGTCAGGTCGACGAACAGTTCCGCCAGCAGGACGAGCGCATCGACCAGGTCGGCGCGATGAGTTCGGCGATGGTGCAGATGACGGCCAACGCCGCCAACGGCGCCAGCCCGCGCGGGCGCGTTGCGGTGGGCGCCGGCTTCCTCGGCGGCGAGCAGGCGATCTCGATCGGTTACGGCAAGAAGATCGGCGACCGCGCGTCGTTCACCCTGGGCGGTGCGTTCAGCGGCGACGAGTCGTCGGCGGGTATCGGCTTCGGCCTCGATCTGTAACGAAGCGATCGGAATGGAAAGACGAGAAGCCCGGCGCAAGCCGGGCTTTCTCATTGCGGCTATTCAAGAAAAAGGATCTGTGTAGCTGCGGAAAGCAGCCTTTCCAGTTTCGCTCGGGACGACAGCAGGATCGACCACAGCGGGAAGGAGTCGCTCAGGCGTCCTCGGTGACCCGCAGTACTTCCTCGATGGTGGTCACGCCGGTCAATGCCTTGGCGATGCCGTCCTCGTACATGGTGCGCATGCCGGATTGCCGCGCAAGTTGCTCGAGTTCACCCATGCCGGCATGTCGCATCACCGCGCGGCGCAGCTCGTCGTTCATCACCAGGAATTCCATGATGGTGGTGCGTCCGAGATAACCGGTCGGCGCGAGCGCCGAACCGCGCGGGCGATAAAGGAAGATTTCGCCCTGTGGCTGGTAGCGGCGCAACGCGAACTTCTCGATTTCTTCCGGCGACGCCGGATACTTTTCCGCATGCGTCGGTTCCAGCCGCCGCACCAGCCGCTGCGCAAGGATGCCGTTGACCGTTGAGGTCAGCAGATAGTCTTCCACGCCCATGTCGAGCATGCGGGTGATGCCACCGGCCGCGTTGTTGGTGTGCAGCGTGCTGAGCACCAGATGTCCGGTGAGTGCGGACTGGATCGCAATGCGCGCGGTTTCCAGGTCGCGCATTTCGCCGATCATGATGATGTCCGGATCCTGGCGCACGATGCTGCGCAGCGCGTTGGCGAAATCCAGCCCGATCTGCGGCTTGGCCTGGATCTGGTTGATGCCTTCGATCTGGTATTCGACCGGATCCTCGACCGTGATGATCTTGACGTCCGCGGTGTTGAGCTTGGACAGCGCCGTGTACAGCGTCGTGGTCTTTCCGGAACCGGTCGGCCCGGTGACCAGCAGGATGCCGTGCGGCTGGTCCAGCACCTTCTGGAACTGCGGCAGGAAATTGTCGGTGAAGCCCAACCGCTGGAAGTCGAACACCACCGTCTCGCGGTCCAGCAAACGCATCACCACGCTCTCGCCATGCGCGGTCGGCACCGTGCTCACGCGCAGGTCCAGCTCCTTGCCCTGCACGCGCAGCATGATGCGGCCGTCCTGCGGCAGGCGGCGCTCGGCTATGTTGAGCCTGGCCATGATCTTGATGCGGCTGATCACCGCAGCGGTGAGGTTGGACGGCGGGCTTTCGCCTTCCTCCAGCACGCCGTCGACGCGATAGCGCACCTTCAGCCGGTTCTCGAACGGTTCGATATGGATGTCGGACGCGCGCATCTCGACGGCGCGCTGGATGACGAGATTCACCAGGCGGATCACCGGTGCCTCGGAAGCCAGGTCGCGCAGGTGCTCGACGTCGTCGATATCCCCACTCTCGCCTTCCGCGGTTTCCACGATGGCGCCCATCGCGCTGCGGCCCTGCCCATACCAGCGTTCGATCAGGTCGTCGATCTCCGAGCGCAGCGCCACCGCGACCTTGACCTCGCGCTGCGTTGCGAGGCGCACTGCATCGAGCGCGTAGGCATCCTGCGGATCGGCCATCATCACCCCGACCTGCGTGTCGTTGGTGCCGATCGGGCAGATGTGGAACTGCTTCATGAACTTGGTCGACAAGGTCACGCCTTCCGGCGGCAGTTCCGGGGCGTCCTTGGCGCTGATCAGCGGCAGGTCGAGCACCTCGGCCGCCGCGGCTGCATGGTCGCGCTCCGACACCAGGCCCAGCCGCGCCAGCAACGCCAGCAGGCTGCCGCCGGCTTCTTCCTGTAGGCGACGCGCACGCGTCAGGTCGGCATCCTTCAGGCGGCCCTTGGCCATCAAGGCCGCGACGATGCGCTCGTCGGCGTCGGTTGCGTTCTCGATCACGCTGGTCGTCGTATCCATGCAGGGGTCCAGATACCTTGCGGCCGACTGTAGCAGCAACCGCGAGCCTTGGAATTGTGTCGCGGTGCAGAAACGCGAACGGCGCGACCTGCGAAGGGCGCGCCGTTTGTCGGATGCCACGCTGCGAAGGCGTGGTGGGCGGTACAGGGTTCGAACCTGTGACCCCTACCATGTCAAGGTAGTGCTCTACCGCTGAGCTAACCGCCCGAAGTCCTGAAGGAAAACCGTTCAGGGCCGCGAATTCTAGCCCAGTGGCGGTGGCCGGACAACCGGATGGTTGACCTCAGGCGGCGCTAACCGGCGAGACTGGCGTCCTTGAGGCGGCGGATCTGGTCACGCACCTGGGCCGCGGCCTCGAATTCCAGGTCGCGTGCGTGCTGGTACATCTGCTGCTCCAGCGCCTTCAGCTTCTGCGCGAACCTGGCCGGATCCAGCGCGGCATATTCGGCCTTTTCCTCGGCCACGCGCCGCGCCGCCTTACGTTCGCTGCGGCCGCCGCGGCTGCCCTCGCCTGCCTCGTCGCGCGCACCTTCCATCACGTCCATCACCGCGCGCACCACCGACTGCGGGGTGATGCCGTGCTCGGTGTTGTACGCGACCTGGCGTTCGCGGCGGCGGTCGGTCTCCTCGATTGCCTTCTGCATCGAATTGGTGATGCGGTCGGCATACAGGATCGCCTTGCCGCGCACGTTGCGGGCGGCGCGGCCGATGGTCTGGATCAGCGAGCCGGCCGAACGCAGGAAGCCCTCCTTGTCGGCATCCAGGATCGCCACCAGCGACACTTCGGGCATGTCCAGGCCCTCGCGCAGCAGGTTGATGCCGACCAGCACGTCGAACTTGCCCAGCCGCAGGTCGCGGATGATCTCGACGCGCTCGACCGTCTCCACGTCGGCGTGCAGGTAACGGACGCGGATGTTGTGCTCGCCGAGGTACTCGGTGAGGTTCTCGGCCATGCGCTTGGTCAGCGTGGTCACCAGCACGCGGTCGCCCATCGCCACGCGCTCGTTGATCTCCGACATCAGATCGTCGACCTGGGTCGCCACCGGCCGGATCTCGACCTGCGGATCGATCAGGCCGGTCGGGCGCACCACCAGTTCGATGACCTGCCCGTCGGACTTGCGCAATTCGTACGGGCCGGGCGTTGCCGAGACGAACACGGTGCGCGGCGTCCGCGCCTCCCATTCCTCGAACTTCAGCGGCCGGTTGTCCAGCGCCGAAGGTAGCCGGAAGCCGAACTCCACCAGCGTTTCCTTGCGCGAACGGTCGCCCTTGTACATCGCGCCGAGCTGCGGCACGGTCACGTGCGATTCGTCGACCACCAGCAGCGCGTCGGGCGGCAGGTAGTCGAACAGGCACGGTGGCGGCTCGCCCGGCGCCTTGCCGGTGAGATGGCGCGAATAGTTTTCGATGCCCGAGCAGTAGCCGACCTCGTTCATCATCTCCAGGTCGAACTGCGTGCGCTGTGCAAGGCGTTGCGCCTCGACCAGCTTGTTGCTGGCGTACAGCTGTTCCAGGCGCTCTCTCAATTCGATCTTGATCGTCTCGACGGCCGACAGCGTGCGCTCACGGGTCGTCGCGTAATGGGTCTTGGGATACACGGTGTAACGCGGCACCTGGCGCAACGTCTCGCCGGTGAGCGGATCGAACATGCTCAGCTTCTCGACCTCGCCATCGAACAGTTCGATCCGCAGTGCTTCCGTGTCGCTTTCCGCCGGATGCACGTCGATGATCTCGCCGCGCACGCGGAACGTACCGCGCTGCAGTTCGTACTCGTTGCGGCTGTACTGCAGATGGATTAGGTGCCGGATCAGATCCTGCTGGTTGATGCGTTCGCCGCGCGAAAGGATGAGGCGCAGCGACAGGTAATCCTCCGGCGCGCCCAGGCCGTAGATCGCCGACACCGTCGCCACCACGATCGCGTCGCTGCGCGACAGCAGCGTTTTTGTCGCCGCCAGGCGCATCTGCTCGATGTGCTCGTTGATCGAACTGTCCTTTTCGATGAACGTGTCAGACGAAGGCATGTATGCCTCCGGCTGGTAGTAGTCGTAATAGCTGACGAAATACTCCACCGCGTTATGCGGGAAGAACGCCTTGAACTCGCCGTACAACTGCGCCGCCAGCGTCTTGTTGTGCGCCATCACTAGGGTCGGCTTCTGCACGGCCTGGATCATGTTGGCGATGGTGTAGGTCTTGCCCGAGCCGGTCACGCCGAGCAGCGTCTGCTGCGCCAATCCGGACTCGAAACCGTCGACCAGCCGCGCGATCGCCTGCGGCTGGTCGCCCGCCGGGGAATACGGCGCGACCAGCTGGAATCCGGAAGGTTGGACGAGATCGTTCATCGCTGCCTGCATCTGCTGATGGGAAAGTTTAGCGCGCTGCGTGTTGGCCAGATCGCCGCGACGATCGCTGCTTCGTGGAGTCGGAACCGCTCGGCGACCTTCCAGCTGTTTCCTCGAGGGGAGCAGGAGCAGTCGGGCAGGCCGACTCCGCAAGTCATCGGGTGTGGAGGAACGGGACCGGGCCGTCCACATGCAGGTCCAGATCTGGGGCCGGATCGGGATTTTCCTACCCCTGCTTCGGGATTGCGCCGATGCCGCGAATTCTTGCCGCGGCGCAAGCTGACCACTTCATCGGCACGGAGCTGAACATGAAGCGCAGGAATCGCGGTTTTTCCTTGATTGAAGCACTGACGGTACTGGCCGTCGTAGCGGTACTGGCCACTATCGGCCTGCCGGCGTTGACGGGAATATTGCAACGAACGCACACGGCAACCGCCTCGCACCTGCTGACCTCGACCCTGAGCTCTGCACGCAGCACGGCGGTGATGCGCCGGCAACCGGTAACGGTTTGCCCCAGCCGCGATCAGCAGAGCTGCCGCTATGACGGGGTCTGGGAGGACGGCTGGATCCTGTTTGTCGATGCCAAGCGCACCGGCCAGCCCGGCAGTACCGCCGACATCCTCCGCGTGGTGCAACCCCTGGGCGGCAACCTGATCCTGCGGGCCTCGGCTGGCCGCGAACGCGCCCGCTTCCAGCCGGATGGCCGCTCGACGGGCAGCACGTTGACCCTGAGCCTATGCTCGGCCGAAGGCGACAACACGCTCGCGCAGGTGGTTCTCAACAACTGGGGTCGCGCGCGCACCGTCCGGGCGCCCGCCAGCAGCCCGGTCTGCACGAACGCAGAGCCCGTTCCGGCAGGCCGAACTTGACCCCAGCCAGTCACGCCCTAAAATGGCCGTCCCCGCCCGAATAGCTCAGCCGGTTAGAGCACTTGACTGTTAATCAGGGGGTCGTTGGTTCGAGTCCAACTTCGGGCGCCATTCTTGAAGAAAAAAGCCGCGCATTGCGCGGCTTTTTTGTTGCTGTGCTGCGTTACCAACAACCCCCGGTGGCCGGAGTCTTGGCCCCGGCCTGATTGAGCGTTAGGTTGCCGCAGGTATCGTTGGCTTGTGAGCCTGCTGGCGTAGCGGTCAATGTAAATGTGTTGGCGCTCTGATTGGACAAGGCAATCGTGTAATGAGCGGTGCCCGTCTTCGGAGATTGATTGAAGGGGATGTCGTAATCCGTCGTATCGTTTCCGTATGAATTCCTCACCGTGTGCTCGCGCTCCAAGAGCTGTGCCAGTTCCACCAGATCGGCCTTGGCCTGACCTCTACGCGATTTCCGCACGCTGTCCTGGTAGCTCGGCAGCGCGATGGAGGCGAGGATCGCCACCACCGCCACCACCACCATCAGCTCGATGAGTGTGAAGCCGCGGATGGCGCGCGCATGCGAGTTGCGCCGGACGCCTGGACAATTCTTCGTTGCTTCGAAAGCTTGCACGTTGTCTCCCCCTGTTACTGGATCTGGCGCCACGACTGGCGTCCACAGGCACGCGGCAGGTACAGTGGCGGCGCACCGGCGACCTGGATCACCATCGAGCACTGCGCACCCAGCGCGGCAGCCAGGTCATCGGCCGTGGCCGCCGAGCCGAGCGGCGCGATTCGTGGCGCCGTCATCACCGCCACGTCCTTGACCGGTGCCGTACCGCCGGTTTCCAGGACCATGGCCCCTGTGCCTGCGCCGGGCGACGCACCTGTCGGCGAACCTACCCTGGCATTGGAGAGTGCAGCCGCGCCGGTGAGTGCATTGAGACCATAGAGCCAGTTGTTGCCGATGGCGCCGCAACCTACGGCTTCGTTGGGCGAATACGTCGGCATGAACACCACGCCACTCTCGATCCGTGGATAGGCCACGAAACGTTCCTTGTTGGTCAGGTCGAGATACCAGCCTGACAACCCTGCGGTCATGCCGTTCATGCTGGTCGTGCGCACACCGTTCACGGTGGTGCCAATGGTCTGCTGCAGCAGATCGGCGCGGGTCAGCGTCGTGGTGCCGCCGTTGTCCAGTACCGCGTACAGCGATTGCTGTGTCTCGTCGGCACCATCACCCGCGAAGGAAAAGCTGCCGGTACCGAAATAGAGCAGGACGCCGCCGCCCGGGCCTGCGGCAGCGGTCAGGCCGCCCGTGATCGGCTGGCGTGTCCCGGTTTCGGTGCCGCTGGCGTACTTCAGCGTGGTGAACAGCGGAGTCTCCAGATTGGCGGGAGTCTCGCTGCGCAGGTCGAACTTCCAGATGGCGCCCTTCTGGTCGGCGGCATAGACCGTATCGGCAAATCCGTCCCGGCTGCGTACGGTCAACGCGTTGGTGGTGGCGTTCGGTGCCCAGCGATCGACGACCACGATGTTGCCTAGGCCGTTGCTGCCCGCAGGCACGTCGTCCCCGGTTTCGACCGCCTCGATCATCGTGATGGTCGGCGTGGCCGTATCATCGATATCGACCATGAACAGCACGGCCTTGCCACCTTCGCTGTTGTAACCATTGCCGAAAATGGCCTTCCAGCTAACGGTGCCCGTACTGGTCTTAACCGGAACGATCACCGGCTTGCCGAGGACGAAGCCAATGTTCTGACGTACGTTCGCCGGCAGGGCGACATTGGTGTCGTTGATTTCCCATAGGCGATCCGTCGCACCGAATGACGTGCTCGGATGGGAAGCATCCGACACGTTCAGCGCGAATACCCCACGCGCGCCTGCGCCGGTCGTGCCCACCAACACGGTTTCCCATGCGCCGTCGTAATAGGCATCGGAAACGGCGAGCGGACCGTCCACGTAATAGCGATGCTGGAACTTCTGGTCACCCTCGGTCAAAGGATCGTAGGGAAACAGGAGGTTGCCCAGATGGCCCACCACGCTTTGCGGGATGAAGGCGAAACGCTCGACACCTCCAGCCGTACTGGTCCGCCCATCGAATGCGTGCAGCATGCCGTCGTTCGCGCCGGCGTAGACCATCGGGCGGCGGCCGTTCTTGGTGGTCGTCAGATAAGTGCCGTAGGAGCTGCCGTATGGCGCCGGCAGGGAGCGATAGCCGTAATCGTCGGTCGGAGCACTGACTATGGGCGTGGAATTGACGATATCGCCCAGGCGGGTGGTGCGAAACCTCAAGGTGCCGTCAGCTTCCTTGCTCTGGTCGCCTTTCAGGTAATTGACCGCATCGGCGACGGTGATCGGGGTGATCGGAGTGGTCGTGTCGAGAGCCGCTATTTCGGCGGCCGTGCACAGGGACATTCCTGCGGTCGCGCTATCGCATAGCGTGTCCAGACTGGAGACATTGGTGGCATCGAACGGCACCACCGTTCCGGCACTGTTCGTGAACCACACGTTCGTACGGCTGGCCGCATCCGGCAGCTGTGCACTCGCTTCCCAGGCGAAGGTGAAAGTCGCCGCGCGGGTGACCGGATCGACGCTGACCGTCCTTGCGGTGAGCGTGCTGTACCAGTCCGTGCCTGGGCTCTTTGCCTCATAGAACGGTTCGACCGTCAGCGTGCCGGCGCCGATGCGGGAGCCGGTCACCGCGATGCTGCCCGCCGGCGACTTGCCCTCATTCAGGGCGGCGATCACGCGTCGCATCGCGGCGGTGATGTCGGCGGGAGTGGTAGCGTTGATGTACTCGCCACGACCGTTCATCGCCGCGTGCCAGATCTCGTCCACGGTGCTGGGCCGGTCGTTCTCCCAGGCTTGCCATGCCGGCGGGGTGACATATGCCGCCTCGGTGGCTTCATTGACCTTGCGGGTGATTGGATCGTCGATATAGATCCCGCTGCCATAGAGATTACCCTTCGCACCGAGGGTGATCCCGTAGAAGTTCATGTGCGGGTCATTGCGACAATCAAGCTTCGGATCGTTCGGCGTAGTCTTGCAGGCATCCGGGACCTTGACATTGTCGGCCGGCAAATCATCGCGCAGGTTCGCCAGGTAGTACTTGGCTGCGATATCCGCAAGCGTATTGGAATGGCTGTCGTTCAACGGGCTGGGCATGCCTTCGTCGACGTTGCCCGCATCATCCACGCTGCCCTGGTTGCTGTAGCCATCGGTGAAGAGCATGCCCACATTCTTCTGGCAGGCGAGCTGCACCGGCGCGCTGGTGTCGTTTTCATCTTCCGGCTCACGCTGGAACTGTTTGCCCAGGTGATCCACGGCAAAGCGGTTCGGCGTGCTGCCGGAAGCAGGAAGCGCCAGCAGGTGGTCGTTGTACAGGGCCGCTTTGTCGGTAGCAACGTCCATGTTGCGCATGACAACGTCTTCGCGATCGTTGATCGTGAACATGCCAATGCGCATCTGCTCGACATCGACCAGCGACCGCGTCAGGCCAGCGATCATCGAACGGTTGCGATCGCCGTAAAAACTGAACCAGTTGGCGAAGTTCTGCAGCAGCGCCGGCGCGTCGGTGCCGAACATCGTATCCGTGATCTCGTACCGGTACATGTTGCAGCCATTGCCACAGGCATTGGCCACTTCGACTCTGCCGGCGTCATATCCCGGGGGAGCAGGCGTCGTGGTCTTGAGGTAGAAGGTCGCAGGCCGGTAGGCGATGCCCATCGCGCAGTCGTTGGTCATGGTGACGCCGCCACTGCCGACTGTCATCCATTTGTTGAGGTCTGCGCCATTCCGGCCTCCGAGTCCACCGCAACTGGCGGTCATGTAGTACTGCGTGCCCTCAGGCAGGAAGGCGTCATCCGGCACCACGAACATCTCGCTTGCGGCCGGTACTTCGTCGCCATCATCCGTCCGGTCACGATGGATGGCGGAAAGATTGAAAGTGTAATTGGCGGAGTCAGGATCAGGGCGGGTTGCCGTCGTCGAGGCGTTCGGATAGTCCTCGATTGCATTGGTCACTACATTGGGACGTTTCCAAGGGGAATACGTCACCAGTGGATTGAAGTACGCCGGATTGAATTCGGGCGACCGCGCAAAACCGAATTTGTCGAGCGGCGGGATCGCGAAGCGACCACTGTCGATCCGATGTCCCGGGTACGGCAGCAGATGGTTATAGGAACCGTTGCCGGTATCGCCATCATTGCCCGCATTGATGCTGTCGCCGGACGTGCGCAAGTTCCCGTTGGCATCGAAGAAACCGTTGGTGCCAGCCGTGGCATTGTCCCAATACGCCTGGCCGTCACGACCCGGGAACAGGGTTTCGAACGTCATCGAGCCCGAGTCGTCGACCGCCATGATGAAGGCCGGCGGCACCTGTGCCTGTACGTTCAGCGGCGCCTGTGCGAGCGTGCCCTGTCCCTGTACTGCGAACACTGAATACAGGAAGTAACCGCCTGCCGCGAGGACGGTGGCGGTTGCTGCGGTTGCGAGTTTCATTCGGCGGGATGCCATTACCGGCTCCTCAAGGTCTGAAAATGGTGTCGATGGCCGCGCCGGCCGAGGGGTTTTCGTCAAAGTCGGTGCTGTACGCGGTGACCTGATAGATCGGGTTCGGGTCCTCATTGATCGGGCCGCCCATGTCCAGATCCGAGTTCCCGGAAATGCACGGCCCGATCAGACGCGCGTTCACTACGGGCGCCGAGGCCAGCGTCTGGCCTTCCGCCCATTCGCCTGGATCGAACCCGTTGTCGCAGACCTGCTCGATGTCAGCCGCCGCCAAGGCGTTGCAACCTGCAGTGGTGGTGCGGTTGACGATATCCTCGAGCACGCATTCCGCGTTGCGGGCGGTACCTTCGCTGCGCTGGAAGGCCAGGTTCCCTGCGCGATAGTTCGCTGACATGCGCTCCTGCATGCCGGAAACCTGCATGCCGACCACGCCGATCAGCGCCAGCAGGATCAGCATGATCAATGCGATATACAGCACCGCGCCACGCTGGCGACGTGCGGTTGGACGAAAGCCACTGGTTCGACTGGTCATGGACTTCATCCCGGTCAATTGCCGTACAAGCGGTTGCGCATGGCGACGGTCGCCTCATAACTGGCGCGATAACGGCCATCATTGGTCGTCGGCGCGGTGAAACTGACACCGAGCACGCTCCGAGGATTGACGCTGGCCTGCGGTGCGGCCGCCCGCCCGGGACTGCGCGCGAGGATGCCGACCTGCACCAAACCGACACGGCGCCAGTCGTCGGCCACCCACGTGCCGCCAGCATTGGCCGGGTTCTGCACATCGATGTAGCCACTCGGCGGCGTCGTCGCGAGATTGGTGATGCGATCCTGCCCGTACAGCAATTGCAGGTTCTCGATGCCTTCGACCAGCTCTTCCGGCACGTAGCTTGTGCCGTTGAAACGTGCGCGGAACAGGGCTGGCTCCCCGGATGCAGTGCTGGTGCCAACGTAGTACACCAGCGACTCGGCGCGATACAGCGTGGTCTGGCCTGAGGGCTGTGGCGTGAAACGACCAGCGAGGTCGGTATCCGGCGTAGCCGCACTGGCGACGGTCACGGTCACGATTCCAGTACCTGCCCCACTGCCCGCAAAGACATCGGCGCGACTGCAGTCGGCGATGCCGAACAGCGTCGGAGTGGCCACGCCATCACCGGTCAGCGTGTCCCAGCGGCCATCGGCGAGGGTGACCGTTTCTTCGCTGGCCGCGTTGCTGATCGCGGTGACGGGCGCACCTTCGTTGCTGAAGTAGCGCAACACGATCACGTCGCTCCCCGGCCTAGGATTGAGCGCCGTGATCAGTGCTGGCAAACCGGATGCCGCGTTCCAGGTCCCCCCGAGTGCCAGACTGCTGCCCGGTGCAGTCCCAGTGGCTTCGTAACCCTGCACCGAAACAGCGAAGTCGAGTGGGAATAATGGCGCGGCTCCGAAATGCGGCTGCAACGAACCCGGCGTCTGCAGGTGGGCCTGGTCGTTGACGCAACCATAATGGCCTGCCATCCGGATGTCGCGCTGTAGGTAATCCATGGCGAAGCGCGCATTCTCCTGCGTCCGCGCCATGCCTTCGGAAAGCTGGTAGGCGGTGCGCGAGGCACCGAATACCTGCACCAGTCCCAGGATGAGCAGGGTGCCGATCGCGAGCGCAACCATCAGCTCGATCAGGGTGACACCGGCCATGCGATGAATCGGACGAAGACGTTTCACAGTTGGGTACTCACGACGAATGTAGTCGAGCCCGCTGATTCCAGTGCGAACCGCTCGCCCCAGTTGATGGTGACCACGACGGCACCGTTGTTGTAGGTGACGTTCGCGCTGGCTTGCGGACCCAGCGCATCCACCACTTGGCATTGCCAACGCTCGATCACGCCGCCCGTGCCGGCTACGGGAACGGTGCCGACGGGCCGGCTGCAAGCTGCTGGAGTCACGCTGCCAGCCGCGAAAGTCGCACCGGTGTATTGCGCGGCGGACAAGCGGTTGGCCCGCATCTGGTCGAGCAAGTCGTAGGCAAGATTGGTGGCCTGGGTGCGATGGTTCGCACCCTGCGTGTAGCGCAGGTTCATGGTCTGCAATAGTGCGAAGCCGAGCAGGCCCAATGCCAGCACCACCAGCGTGACCAGGACCTCGATCATGGAGAAACCACGCTGCGACCTGCGCAGACTTGTCGATCGAAGGCTCATTGGCAAGCTGCCTGTGTCGTGCGGGTCTGGCCGGTGGGCCCGATGAGGACGCAGCGTATGGGCGTGGCGGCATCGTCCGGGTGTACGCCGACCGACTGTGCACCGCCCACGATGCGTCCCCTGCCATCGAATGCGAGCAGGTTGGCGCTGCCCGTCACTGTCAGCTTCTGATGCCCCTGGACGTAGCGCACAACGGTTTCGGTACCGTTGACCGCCCCATTGCTATCGAGATCCGACCACACCAGCCAGCCGCTGTTCCAGTCGCCACCACAGGTCGCACCGTCCGCACTGGTGCAGACCGAACCGCGCTCACGGCTACGGATGGCCTCGGTTCGGGCCAGCGACATGCTCGCGATCAATTCATTGGTCGTCGTGGCGACCCGGTTCGACTGCAGCGTGCTGTGGAAGCTCGGAAACGCGATGGCGGCCAGGATCGCGACGATCGCGACCACCGTCATCAGCTCGACCAAGGAGAACCCTTTGGTCCGTATCGAATACATGGGTATAGCCACCCTTCCCCGGGGAGACCGCGCAAGGCTGGCGGCAGCAGGGGTTGGATGCAAGCCCTGACGGACAAGCGGTCACGAAAAAGGGATGGACGTGTTCCGATCCGTGCGAGGCGTCACAGCCGGATTGAAGCTGGCCGGATCTGGTCTCGGATCCCGTACGCGGCCAGCTGATGTTTGTCGGACCACGCTCCAGCATTGTCCGCCACGGAAACTGCGCTAGGTAGCAGCCTACGCCAACACCCGATAGCAGGGCCTGTACTCGCCTGTGATCTTCATCCGCCGCTGGACGACGAAGGCGCGCAGCAGTTCGTCCAGGGCGTCCATCATGTCCTTGGCGCCATGGATCTCGAAGGGGCCATGGGCCTCGATGCGGCGCATGCCGTCTTCCTTGACGTTGCCGGCGACGATGCCGGAGAACGCACGCCGCAGATCCGCAGCCAATTCGTGCGGCTTGCGGCCGTGGTGAAGATCGAGGGCGGCCATCGCTTCGTGGGTGGGCAGGAACGGCTGCTGGAACTCGAGCGGCACGTCCAGCGCCCAGTTGAAGAAAAACGAATCCTTCTGCGCGATCCGGTACTCGCGCACGCGCTTGATGCCCTGTGCCATCTTCCTGGCCACGGCAGTGGTGTCGCCGATGACGATTTCATAGCGCGCGGCAGCGGCTTCGCCCAGCGTCAGGCGGATGAAGCGATCGATCTGCTCGAAGTACGGCGCAGCGATGGTGGGGCCGGTCAGGATCAGCGGGAACGGCAGGTCACGGTTCTCCTCGCGCAGCAGGATGCCGAGCAGATACAGGATTTCCTCGGCCGTGCCGACGCCGCCGGGGAACACGATGATGCCGTGTCCGATACGGACGAACGCTTCGAGCCGCTTCTCGATGTCCGGCATGATCACCAGGTGATTGACGATCGGGTTCGGCGATTCGGCGGCGATGATGCCCGGCTCGGTGACGCCGATGTAGCGCGTCGTGCGCCGGCGCTGCTTGGCGTGGGCGATCGTGGCGCCCTTCATCGGGCCTTTCATCGCGCCCGGGCCGCAGCCGGTGCAGATGTCCAGGCCGCGCAAACCCAGTTCGTACCCGGCCTGTTTGGTGTAGACGTATTCGTCGCGTCCGATCGAATGCCCGCCCCAGCACACCACCAGGTTCGGGTCGGCCGGATGCAGGATGCGCGCGTTGCGCAGCAGGCCGAACACCGAGTTGGTGATGCCGGACGACGTGTCGAGATCGTAGTTGCTGTGCTCGCCCATTTCGATCGCGGTGTAGGCCAGGTCGCGCACCACCGCGAACAGCAGTTCGGCGACGCCGCGGATGATCTCGCCATCGACGAAGGCCATGGCCGGTGCGTTCAACAGGTCGATACAGATGCCGCGATCCTGCTGCAGCACCTGGATGTCGAAATGCGGATACAGCTCGCCTGCCGCGCGCGGATCGTCCGAGGCACTGCCGCTGGTCAGCACCGCCAGCGCGCAACGCCGCAGCAGGTCGTGCATGCCGCCTTCGGAGGTCGCGCGCAGGCGCGCCACTTCATCGCGCGACAGCACGTCGAGGCCGCCCTTGGGATAGATGCGGGCGTCGACCGTGGGCAGGGAACTGGAGAGCATTTCGGTCATCTATGCGATCTGTGACAGCGGGTTTCCGACTTTAACGTACCTAGTCGGCTGCCGGGAGCAGCTCCTGTTTTTGGGCAGGGTAGCAGCGCAGCACGCCGTCCTTATAAAGTGTGCCGCACAAATGCGAACGGCCGGATTGCGCCGGCCGTTCGCGTACTTGCAGACTGGAAGAAATCAGAACTTGTAGCGGAAACCCAGCTGCAGCGCCCAGCGCGATTCGCCAGCGTTGTCGCGACGGGCGAAGTTCTCCACGTCGACCAGGTCGTAGATGTACTTGCCGTCCTCGCTGATGCCGGCGAAGTTGACGAAGCTGCGCACCTGGCCACCGTCGGACTGGAAGCCGACCTCGTCCAGATGTCCCCAGTCCTTGTTGAGCAGGTTGCCGACGTTCAGCACGTCCAGCCAGATCTCCGCCTTGTTGCCCTCGAAGAAGCCGGGCAGTTCCTGCGAGATGCGCAGGTCGAAGCTGTGGGTCCACGGCGAGAACGCGCTGTTGCGCTTGGTGGGGCCGCCACCACCGAGGTTGTAGTGATCGACCAGCTCCCAGAAGGTGGCTTCCTCGGATGGATCGAGGAACACGACGTCGTTGCGGCCGCCCGGAATGTACAGCAGGTCGTTGCCCGGCAGGCCGTCGCCGTTCATGTCCTCGGCAAAGGTCCAGCTGTACGGCTTGCCGCGACGGCCTTCATAGAACATCGACACGGTGGTCTTGTTGTTGCCGAAGAAGACGTGATCCCACGCCACGGCGGCGGTGAAGCGGTCGCGCATGGCGTAGGCCGAACGCGACGCCACGTCCTCGTTCGGATTGAACACCGCACGCGCCCGCCAGTTGGAGATGGCGCGGCTGGAAGTCAGGCCGTTGACTTCGGTGGCGTCGTTGTAGGCGTAGGCCAGCTGCCAGAACCAGGGGTTGTCGCTGGTCTTGGGCTTGGTCAGCGTCACGCTGAAGTTCACGCCGTCGCCCTTGTCGGTGTTGCGCGCCAGCATCACCTCGCGGAAATCCTGGTTGGCGTTGGCGCGGGAGGTGGCATCGAACTCGTCGCCGTTGTAGTTCGACGCGTCGGTCGAATCCCAGAACAGCTGACGGCCATCGGGGCCGACCGCGGTCGGATCACCCAGATTCAGATGTTCGTAGGTGATGCCCTTGTGGACCGAGGTGAATACGACCTCGGACGACAGCACGGTGCCCCACCACGGCAGTTCGTGGTCGATCGCGAAGTTGGCCTTCCACACCGACGGCTGCTCGAAGTCCGGCGCCAGCAGGTCGACGTCGGCGCGCGCGCTGCCGAACTGCGGCTGGTTGTCGGGGTCGGAGCTGAACTCGCGACCGGGGATGACGGTACTCGGGCAGCGCTCGATGGAACCGGAGAATCCGCAGCCGTAGATCGCGATGGTCTCGCCGTTGTTGGTGAACGGATTGATCATCCAGACGTTGGCCGCCGCGCCCTGGAACAGGCCGATGCCGCCGCGCAACTGCGTGCGACGCTCGGTATCCAGGGTGTAGTTGAAGCCGAAGCGCGGCTGGATCAGCGTGGCGCCATCGGCGGTCATGCGGTTGTCGTAGCCGAACTCGGCCAATGCGGCCTCATTGAAAGTCGGCACGTCGTCGATGCCGGTCTTGTCCCAGCGCAGGCCGGCGGTCAGGGTCAGCTGGTCGGTAACGATCCAGGTGTCCTGCACGAACAGGCCCAGGTTGTCCATCTTCATGCTGGCGGTCGCGTCGGCCGCGTTGCCGGTCGGCGAGACGCGCGCGACGTATTCGCGATAGACGCCCTGTTCGAACAGGTCGAGGCTGCCGAACCGGTACTGGCCGAAACCGGATTCCAGGAACAGGTTGGTGATGTCGTTGGACTCGTAGTCGAAGCCGAACTTGACGGTGTGGTCGCCGAGGAACAGGTTGCCGGCGCCGTACGTGTTCCAGGTCTTGGTATCGAGCTGGTTGATCTGGCGGAACGCCTCGGTACCGAAGCGCATGTTGTCGCGGCCGAAGTCGACCTGAACCTGCGGCTGGCGCGCGTAGATGTCCGGCGCGCTGGTGTAGTCGCGATAGGACGCGCGGAACTCGGTGGAGAAGCTGTCGTTCCAGTCGCTGTACAGCTCGACGACGTAGTTGTCGAATTCCTTCTTCTGGCTGTACCAGTAGCTCGACAGCGAGAAGAAGCCGGTACCGAAGCCTGGCAGGATCGCCTCGGCCTGCTCGGTGTGGCTGAGGCGCAACGCCGCACGATGGTCGTCGTTGATGTTCCAGTCGAAGCGCGCCAGGAAGTTTTCCAGCTCGGTATCGGTGGCGGATGTGCCCAGCGTGCCCGGATCCATGCCGCGACGGATCGCTTCCTGGCGCACGTCCTCGACGTTCTGCTGGGTGATGGTGCCCCTGCCGATCGGGCCGTTGCTCAGGTCTGGCGCCGGCGCGGAGATTGCGGTCTTGTCGTAGTTGAGGAAGAAGAACAGCTTGTCCTTGACGATCGGGCCACCAAACGTGGCGCCGTAGGTCTTTTCGTCGTCGAAGCGGTTGAAGGTGAAGCCGCGATCGTCTTCCTCGCGTACCCAGTCGCTGTTGCGATAGGTGCCATAGACCGAGCCGTGGAATTCGTTGGTACCCGACTTGGTGACGGCGTTGATGTTGGCGCCGGTGTAGCCCTTCTGGGTAACGTCATAGTTGGCGACGTTGACCTGCACTTCCTCGATGGCGTCCATCGAGATCGGCTGGCGCACGGTCGGCAGGTTGTTCGATTCCAGGCCGAAGGTGTCGCTGATCGACACGCTGTCGACGGTGATCGAGTTGTAGCGACTGTTCTGGCCCAGCGCGGAGATCTCGCCGCGCTCCTTGTCGGTCTGCGACACGCGTGGATCAAGACGCGCATAGTCCTGCAGGTCGCGCTTGATCGACGGCAGCGAGTTCAGCAGTGCATTGTTGATGTTGGTGCCCGCGCCCATCCTGTTGGAGTCGAACACGTCCGAACCGGCGGTGGCGACGACCTGGACCGACTCGAGCGTGGCGACGTCGTTGCTCAGGCGCGCATTCACCTGCGAGACCGCATCCAGCGCCAGGTAGACATTCTCCTGGCTGCTCGTGCCAGCGCCCGTCTTGGTCACCGTGATCGTGTAGGGACCGCCGACGCGCAGGCCGCGCGCGTTGTAGCGGCCGCTGGCGTCGGTGGCGGCGCGGCTGACCGTGCCCGATTCGGTGTGGGTGATCGTGACCACCGCGCCGGCGACCGGCTGGCCATCGGCACCCAGCACCTGGCCGCCGACACCGGCAGTCGTGCTTTGTGCGAACACGGGGGCCGCGGCGAGCGCGACGATCAGTCCCAGCGACAGCCTGGACAGGCGGACACGGTTGTTATGAGCCATTTTGTTCCTCGACCTCGGTGCGTTTTTGAAGATGCGTTTGCGGACAATGCAGGCGTGCGGCGCGCTGCAATGAAGCGGAAAGCGTGGTGGGTCCCTTGGTCCGCGCGGCGGCAAGGCGCGCCTGCAGCGGTTAACGACAGATTAACACGTTAGCCTGCGCGGATGACAGGCAGATGACGATGTGAAGTCCCTGAAATATAGGGCTTAAACCGTACTTTTGCCGTCGACTTGGAATGGTCGCCGGGGCTCAGTCGCCGGTGCCGGCGATCAGGCGACCTGGCTGGACCGGAGATAGGTGCCGAGCCCGTCGAGCAGCATCTGCACCGAGATCGCCACCAGCAGCATGCCCATCAACCGTTCCAGCGCCATCAGCGCGCGTTGGCCCAGCCATTTGTAGAGCAACGTGGCGGAAAAAAGGATGGCGGCGGTGGCGCCCCAGGCCAGCACCAGCGCCAGGCTCCAGGCACCCATGCGATTGGGTTCCTGCGTGCCCATCAGCATCACGGCGGCCATGCCCGAGGGCCCGGCCACGAGCGGGATCGCCATCGGAACGATGAACGGTTCACCTTCCGGGATCTCGCCCATCAGCCCTTCCGGCGGTGGAAAGATCATGCGGATGCCGATCAGGAACAGCACGATGCCACCGGCGATCGACACCGATTCCTGGCGCAGGTGCATGGCGGTGAGCGCGTACTGGCCGCACCACAGGAACAGCATCAGCACGGCCAGCGCGATCAGCAGTTCGCGTGCCAGCACGATGCGCTGCCGTCGCGCCGGCATGCCGCGCAGCAGGCTGAGAAATACGGGGATGTTGCCCAGCGGATCCAGGATCAGGAACAACAGCAGCGCGGCCGAAGCGATGGTCACGCGCGCACTTTCCAGAGCAGTCCGCGATGCTCGCCGCCTGCCGGCGACAGCAACGTGACGCAGGCATCGGCGTACAACGCGGGGTCGCGCGCATCGCGATCGCCATCTTCGGCATAGGCCGTGGCGCGCAGCGCGGTGCGCATCGGACCTGGCTGCAGGCCGGACACGCGCACGCCAGTGTTGGCCAGCTCGGCATGCAGCATCGCGACCAGCGCGGCGCGTGCGTGTTGCGCCAGGCCATAACCGCCCCAGTAAGCCTGGCCGACGCGACTGGTGTCATCGAGTGCAAATACCACCGCGGCATCGTCGGCACGTCTGAGCAGCGGCAGGCAGGCCTGGGTGAGCCAGCACGGCGCAGTGACGTTGATGTGCAGGGCACGCGCGATCGCGGCCGGATCGGCATGTTCCAGCGGGGTCAGGCCACGGAATTCGGCGGCGCAATGCAGCAGGCCGTCAAGATGGCCGAGTTCGGATTCGATGCGCCCCACCAGTTCGACGTAGTCGTCGGGCGAGGCGCCTTCCATGTCCAGCGGATACAGCAGCGGTTCGGGTCCTTCCTTGGCGACGGCGTCATAGATGCGATTGAGGCGCGGCAGCTTGCGTCCCAACAGGACCACGGTGGCACCCGCGCGCGCGCAGGCCTTCGACGCCTCAGCGCCGAGGCCGCCATGGGCGCCCGCCACCAGCACGACGCGACCGGCCAACTGTGCAGCAACGGCAATGCCCGGCGTCGCACTCACGCGCGCTGCGTCTCCGACACGATCCGCGCCAGTTCGCCGGATTCGTACAGTTCCAGCGTGATGTCGCAACCGCCGATCAGTTCGCCGTTGATGAACAACTGCGGGAAGGTCGGCCAGTTCGAATAGCGCGGCAGGTTGGCGCGGATCTCCGGCTCCTCCAGCACGTTGATGGTGTGCATCTGGCCGACGCCTGCGGCTTTCAGCGCCTGCACGGTGCGGCTGGAAAAACCACACATCGGGAACTGCGGCGTTCCCTTCATGAACAACACGATCGGATGGCCTTCGACTTCGGCCTGGATCCGTTCCAGTACGGACATTGCGTTTTTCTCCTGCGGGACGGGCGGCTAGGCCCGTCGGTTAAACTGCAATTCTAAACCTTGGCGGCCTTGTGCCGCTTTTGTTTGGCCGAACATCCCTCCGCTAACGGAGGGGACCCGCCTAGCCCCACCGGAGAATCCGCCAGCCATGGCCATCGAACTGCCGCCCCTTCCCTACGACCGCACCGCGCTGGAGCCGCACATTTCCGGCGAAACACTCGACTACCACTACGGCAAGCACCACAAGACCTACGTCGACAACCTCAACAAGCTCATCGAAGGCACCGAGTTCGCCGACATGCCGCTGGAGGAAATCGTCCGCAAGTCCCAAGGCGGCATGTTCAACAACGCCGCGCAGGTCTGGAACCACACGTTCTACTGGAACTGCCTGAAACCGCTGGGCGGTGGCGAACCGACCGGCAAGGTGGCCGACGCCATCAACAAGGCCTTCGGCGACTTCGCCCGCTTCAGGGACGAGTTCACCAAGACCGCTGTCGGCACGTTTGGCTCGGGCTGGGGCTGGCTGGTGCAGCGCCCGGACGGCTCGCTGGCGCTGGCCAGCACGCCCAACGCCGCCACGCCCCTGACCGGCGCGGATACCCCGCTGCTCACCTGCGACGTGTGGGAACACGCCTACTACGTCGACTACCGCAACGCGCGACCGAAGTATGTCGAGGCGTTCTGGAACCTGGTCAACTGGGACTTCGTTGCTGCCAACATGAAGTAAGCGAAGATCCGCGCTGCAAGAAAACGGTCGGACGATTCCGGCCGTTTTCGTTTCCATTGCGGCGGCCCGGCGAACGCGTCGCGAATCTGTTCGACGCTAGCGAGCAAGCGCCTGCACGACAGGCTCGACCTGGGACTCGCGACCCAGGCCTGCACCGATGCGCTGAAGCGATGCGGCCAAGCCCTGCGTCGAATCCGCCCGCAACGTCGCATGCCCCACCTTGCGGCCGGCACGCGGCGACTTGCCGTAATCGTGCCAGTGCCCACCCGGTTCGGACAGCACGGCGGACGCATCCGGCATCTCGCCGATCCAGTTGAGCATGCAGGCATGGCCGAGCATGCGGGTGTCGCCGAGCGGCAGGCCGAGCACGGCGCGCAGGTGGTTCTCGAACTGCGAGGTCTCGGCGCCTTCGATGGTCCAGTGCCCTGAGTTGTGCACGCGCGGGGCCAGTTCATTGGCCAGCAGTTCGCCATCGCGGCAGAACAGTTCCAGCGCGAACACGCCGACGTAGTCGAGCGCATCGGCCAACTTGCGCGCATGGGCGAGCGCGGTTTCGGCCAGCGCGGCATCGACCCGCGCCGGCGCCAGGCTCACCGAAAGCACGCCATCGACGTGCCAGTTCTCGGTCAGCGGCCAGGCACGGAATTCCCCGTCGCGGCCACGCACGGCAACCACGCTCAACTCGCGCTCGAAAGCGACGAAGCCTTCCAGGATCAGGCCGACCTTGCCCGCCTGTGCGCCGAGCGCCTGCCATGCCGCATCGGCATCGGCCGCGGTGCGCACGCGGAACTGGCCCTTGCCGTCGTAGCCGAGTCGCCGCGTCTTGAGGATGCAGGGCAGGCCGATCGCGGCGATCGCCGCATCGAGCTGCTCGCGCGTGTCGATGGTCGCAAACGGTGGCACCGGGATGCCGAGTTCGCGAAACAGCGTCTTTTCGGCGAGGCGATCCTGCGCCGTGGCCAGCGCGCGCGGATTCGGAAACACCGGCACGCGATTGCTCAGCCACTGCGCGCTCTCGGCCGGGACGTTCTCGAAATCGAAGGTGGCGACATCGATGCGCGATGCGAATTCGGACAGTGCCGCTTCATCGCGATAGTCGCCGACCACCATCGGCACGAACTGGCCGGCGCAAGCATCGGCCGCGGTGTCCATCACCAGGAAGCGCAGGCCGAGCGGTGCGCCGGAAAGCGCGAGCATGCGGGCCAGCTGCCCGCCGCCAAGAATCCCTACCGTAGTCATGTCTTGTCGATTACTTCTTGTCGATTACGTCCGCGGATCGTCGTGGCCGGTGACTTCATCGGTCTGGCGCTGGCGGAACGCCGCCAGTGCCGCCGCGATGTCCATCCGTTCCGCCGACAGCATCGCCGCTGCGAACAGCGCCGCGTTGGACGCGCCGGCGTTGCCGATGGCGAAGGTGGCGACGGGGATGCCGGCCGGCATCTGCACGATCGACAGCAGCGAATCCATGCCGTTGAGCGCCTTGGACTGCACCGGCACGCCGAGCACCGGCACCGCGGTCTTGGCCGCGAGCATGCCCGGCAGGTGCGCCGCGCCGCCAGCACCGGCGATGATCGCGCGCAAGCCGCGTTGCGCCGCGCTGGCCGCGTACTCGAACAGGACGTCGGGCGTGCGGTGCGCCGACACCACGCGCACCTCGTGCGGCACGCCAAGCATGTCGAGCTTCTGCACTGCGTGCTGCATCGTTTCCCAGTCGGAACGGGAACCCATCACGACGCCGACGAGTGGGTGATCCGGATTGGCAGACATGGTCGATCCCTGTCGCAAAGACGTATTCTACCGGCCTCACGTCGCCACGGTATCGTCATGGACCGGAAACTGCTCGACATCCTCGTCTGCCCCGCCAGCCGGCAACCGCTGGCCCTGCTCGACAAAGCCGGCCTCGATGCCCTCAACCGGGCCATCGCCGGCGGCGACGTCAAGCGCAACGACGGCAGCGCGCAGGCCGATGCGATCCGCGAAGCGCTGGTCACGCGCGACCGCAAGACCGTGTACCGGCTGGACGATGGCATCCCGGTGCTGCTGGTCGAGGAAGGCATCGCCACCGCGCAGGTCGAAGGCTTCCCGGCCGGATGAGCCGCGACTTCGCGCCACCGCCGCGAGCAACGATCGAGGCAGACGTCGCGCGGGCACTGACCGAGGACCTGGGCAGCGGCGACGTCACGGCAGCCCTGTTGCCGGACATCGCCGACAGCGCCTATCTGCTGTGCAAGCAGGATGCGGTGATCGCCGGGCGGCCGTGGTTCGACGCCTGCCATCGCGCGCTCGATCCGCAGGTGCGCATCGACTGGCGCATCGCCGAAGGCGAGCGCGTCGCCAGCGGCACGGTGCTGGCGACGTTGCAGGGCCGTGCACGCAGCCTGGTCAGCGCCGAGCGCACCTCGTTGAACTTCCTTCAGACGCTCAGCGGTACCGCCACGCTCACCGCCGCCTACGTCGATGCGGTGCGTGGCACGCGGGCGCGGATCCTGGACACCCGCAAGACCATCCCCGGCCTGCGCCTGGCGCAGAAATACGCGGTCCGCGTGGGCGGCGGCGTCAATCACCGCATCGGGCTGTACGACGCGGTGATGCTGAAGGAGAACCATGTCCGTGCCGCCGGTTCGCTGACGGCGGCAATCCAAGCCGCGCGCGCGCTGCGTCCGTCGTTGCCACTGATCGTCGAGGTGGAAACGCTGGCGCAACTGGACGAGGCACTGCAGGAAGGCTGCACGCGGATCCTGGTCGATGATTTCGACGCCGCCACCCGAAGGCAGGCCGTCGCCATCGCCGCCGGACGCATACCGCTGGAGGTTTCCGGCGGCGTCGACCTGGCTGGCGTGCGCGCCATCGCCGAGGACGGCGTCGACTGCATCTCGATCGGCGCGCTGACCAAGCATGTGCAGGCGATCGACCTGTCGTTGAAGCTGGGACCGTCGCCGGCCTGAAGCCCGCGACTTTCGCAGGACGCACACACGTCCTGCTGCCAACATCGGCGCATACATCACGGAGTGGCCGCATGAATCGCAACCCCGGAGCGCTTGCCTGCGCCGCGCTGTTGAGCCTGATCGTCACCGCCTGCAGTTCCAACGTCCGCAAACCGCCTCCGGGACCAACCCCGCCCGTACAACCACAGACGCCGGCATCGCCGCGCGTGCCGCAGGCACAAGGCAGCCTCGGTTCGGCCGAACGCATCACCAGCATCGCCCGGCGCGAGCACGTGTTGTGGTACCAGCCCTTCATCGACAGCAATGGACGGCTGGCGAGCCTGGGCGTCACCGAAGCCGAACAATCGCAGCTGGCCGACGGCACCGAGGCCTGGCAACGTGTGCTCGGCTACTGGCGCAACAGCGGCACGCTGTACGAGATGGCGCAGAGCAATATCGGCGGCGCCTATGCCTGCCAGTACCCCAGCGGCTATGCGCAGGGCAAGGCGGAATGCAGGGCGTTCCTTGTCGACAATGCTTGGTCCGCGGCCTTCGTGTCCTATGTGATGATCCAGGCCGGCGTGCCCGGCTTCCGCTCCTCGCCGCGCCACTTCGACTACATCCGCCAGGCCTATCGCGGCGAAGGCCCCTACCTGTTCGTCGATCCGATCGCGCATCGACCCGCGCCCGGCGACCTGCTGTGCTTCGTGCGCGACAACGGTTCGATCCCCGGTTACGCAGGCCTGAGCAGCCGGTTCGGCAGCGGCAACGATGGTTCGCTGGCCACGCATTGCGACATCGTGATCGGACGCGATGCCAGCGGCCGCGAGCTGCACGTGGTCGGCGGCAACGTGTTCGACAGCGTCACCCTGCGCAAGCTCAAGCTGGACCCGCAGGGTTACGTGATCCTGCCGCACACCCTTGCGGCCCAGGGAATGGAGGCCTATTGCAGCCCGGCCAACGAGACGGCATGCAATTTCAACCGGCAGAACTGGGCGGTGCTGCTGAAACTCAGGCCGACCGTGTCGCGTTATGCGACGCCAGCGGCGGCAACTCCCACGGCTCCGCGCTACATCACGCCGCAGCGCGCCGCACCCGCGGCAACGCCTACGCCTGCGCCGGCAATGCCAGCGGCAGTACCGGCGCAACCCGCCGCGCCTGCCCCCGCTACCCCCACATCTGTGCCTACGCCGACACCGACACAACCCGTCCTGCCGCCCGCGACCCCGACGGTGCCAACACCTCAGCCAACACAGCCGGCGCCACAGCCCGCTATCGAACCGCAGCCGCAACCACCGCCGCCCACGACCGTGCCCTGAGCCTCTTCTCCGGGAAGTGAAAGGAAGCGAGACTTGCTTCCCCGCCATCAGGCCACCACTTCCCGGCAATGCCTACCCTTCTGTTGCTGATGATCGCCGTGGCGATCGGCTTCGCGCTGTGGAACAGCGCACGCGCCGCTGCAGAGCGCGCCGAGATACTCGGCCGCGATGCCTGCCAGGCCGCGAACGTGCAATGGCTCGACCAGAGCGTGCATGCCTCCGGCATACGCCTGCGTCGCGGTCGCGACGGACGCCTCGGCTTCGAGCGCAGTTTCCGATTCGACTACTCGCGCGACGGCAATGACCGGCACTCCGGGCGACTGGTACTTCGCGGCGCGGAACTGGTGTCGTTCAGCGGACCGATCGCGGCGCGCGACACCCTGCACTGAGCTTCACTTCCAGAACCCCACGGGTTTTGACTCGCAAGGCAAAAAGTGCGCGTTCGGACGCAGCGCTATCTACTTGACCACGCGCAGGTGCGCTCGCTTCGGCGGCGCGCCGGTGTTTTCCTCGTCCGGCGCGGTCGGCACGGGCGGCTCGTCATCAGGTCCCGAATTGTCGATGTCTTCCGGCAAGGCCATGCCCTGCCCGGTCTCGCGCGCGTAGATCGCCAGCACCGCGGCCATCGGCACCATCACCGACTGGCTGACGCCGCCGAAACGCGCGCTGAAGCTGACCGCGTCGATGCCCAGCTCGAGTCGCGCCACGGCGCGGGCGGCGATGTTCAGCACCACCTTGCCTTCCTTGACGGCACTGGCCGGCACCTGCACGCCAGGCAGGGTCGCATCGACCAGCAGGTGCGCGGTCATGCCGTTGTCGGCGATCCATTCGTACAGGGCCCGCAACAGGTACGGGCGATGGCTGGTCATGCGTGGCGCGCTGCCTTCGGTCATGGCCGCAGTTTAAAGCGACAGCGGCCGAGGGCCTAGGGCCCGGCCTTCAGGCCGGCACTTCGCGCAGCTTCTTTTCTTCGTCCGTCAGGCTGCGGATGAAGCCGGGATTGCGGAAGATGCGGTTGCCGTAATCCTCGATCACCTTGCCATCCTTGGGCAGCGGAATGCCCAGCGAATCCAGCCGCCAGATGATCGGCGCCATGGCGCAGTCGGCGAGGCTCATCTCGGGATTGAGAAAGAACTTGCTTGCCTTGAACAGCGGCACCGAGGCGGTCAGCAGTTCCTTCAGGCGCTTGCGCGCGGCTTCGGCCTGCTGCTTGTTGCCCAGCTGGATCGCCTGCACCTGCGGCACCCAGTCGTGCTCGATGCGCAGCATCGCCAAGCGCAGGCGTGCGCGCGACAGCGGATCGACCGGCATCAACGGCGGATGCGGGTAGCGCTCGTCGAGGTATTCGCTGACCACCGACGCGGCGTACAACACCAGTTCGCGCTCGACCAGGGTCGGCACCGAGTGGTAGGGATTGAGGTCGATCAGGTCTTCCGGCGGTTTCTGCGGATCCACCGGCACGAAGTCGTAGGTCACGCCCTTGGCCGCCAGCACCAGGCGCACCCGGTGGCAGAGCACGTCGTCGACCGATGAGAACAACGTCAGAGCATTACGCATACGCGGACTGGCGGCCATCATCGACCTCTCCTTTCGCAGCAAACGCCGTCCACCCATTGCAGACGGCCGTCATTGTCCCGGGCGGCAAACCCTGCTTTCACGCCCGCGCGATGCCGTGCGGGCGCCTGCGGAAGTGCCCGCGGCGCACGCGGGCTCTTGCCGGGGACTCGCCTCAATGCTCGACGTCCCGCCAGTATTCCTTCTTCAGCAACCAGGCGATGAACGTGAACAATGCCAGGAACAGGATCACCCACACGCCAAGGCTCTGGCGCTTGAGTGCAGCCGGCTCGCCGGCGTATTCGAGGAAGGCGGTGATGTCACGCACGGTCTGGCTGAACTGCTGCGCGTCCTGCGCGCCCGGCTGCGGAATCACCAGCCGCTCCACGTGCCGTTCACCGGTGGCATCGGGCTTGCCGAGTTCGGCGTGCTGCAGGCCCTGCAGCTCCCACAGCGGGTTGGGCATGGAGGCATTCGGGAACAACTGGTTGTTCCAGCCAAGCGGACGGGTTTCGTCCAGGTAGAACGATTTCAGGTAGGTGTAGATCCAGTCGCTGCCGCGCACGCGCGAGATCACGCTCAGGTCCGGCGGCATCTTGCCGAACCACTTGGTCGCGCCATCGGCCGGCATGTTCACCAGGATGTGCTCGCCGAACTTCGCGCCAGTGAAGTTGAGGTTGTTCATCACCTCTTCCTCGCTCAGGCCCAGATCCTCGGCCATGCGCGAGTAACGCAGGTACTTGAGCGAATGGCAGCCCGAGCAGTAGTTCATGTACAGCTGCGCGCCGCGCTGCAGCGACGCGCGGTCGCCCAGGTCGACACCCGACTGCTGCAGGTTGCCGCCGCCGGCGGCGTAGGCGGTGGCCGACACCAGCAGGCCGGCGACGAACGTGGCGAGCTTCTTCACGATGCGGTTTTTCCGGAAGGGCTGGCTGGCTGGGGAAATGGCGTCAGTCATGCATCGTCACCCGTTCCGGCACCGGCTTGGTCTTGTCGAGCTTGGTCCATAGCGGCATGGTGATGAAGAAGGCGAAATACAGGAAGGTCAGCACCTGGCCGATGATGGTCTCGACCGGATCGGTGCCCGGACCGGCGCCGATCTTGCCCAGCCACAGGAAGCACACCGCGAACAGGCCCAGCATCAGCTTGGACAGCAGGCCGCGGTAACGGTAGGACTTGACCGGACTGCGGTCCAGCCACGGCACCATGAACAGCACCGCGATCGCCGCGAACATCACCAGCACGCCCCACAGCTTGATCGCGAAGAACGACGGCACCACGCGCAACATCGCGTAGTACGGGGTGAAGTACCACACCGGCTTGATGTGTTCCGGCGTCACCAGGCGGTTGGCCTCGGTGAAGTTGTCGTGCTCCAGGAACCAGCCGCCGAAGCTAGGGGCGAAGAAGATGATGAAGGCCGCCAGCATCAGGAAGAAACCGACACCGACCAGGTCCTTGACCGTGTAGTACGGGTGGAAGGGAATGCCGTCCTTCGGCTTGGCCGCATCCCAGCGATTGCCCTTCGGGCCGTACTTGATGTCGATGCCGTCGGGATTGTTGGAACCGACCTCGTGCAGCGCACCCAGGTGCAACACCACCAGCAGCAACAGCACCAGCGGCAGCGCGATGACGTGCAGGGCGAAGAAGCGGTTGAGGGTGGCATCGCCGGGCAGGTAATCGCCCATGATCCACTCGGTCAGGCCGTTGCCGATCACCGGGATCGCGCCGAACAGCGAGATGATCACCTTGGCGCCCCAGAACGACATCTGGCCCCACGGCAGCACGTAGCCCATGAAGGCTTCGGCCATCAGGACCAGGTAGATCAGCATGCCCAGGATCCACACCAGCTCGCGCGGCTTCTGGTAGGAGCCGTACATCAGGCCGCGGAACATGTGCAGGTAGACGACGATGAAGAACAGCGAGGCGCCGGTGCTGTGCATGTAGCGGATCAGCCAGCCCCACTCCACGTCGCGCATGATGTATTCGACCGACGAGAACGCTTCGGCCGCGGACGGCTTGAAGTGCATCGTCAGGAAGATGCCGGTGACGATCTGGTTGACCAGCACCAGCAGCGCCAGCGAGCCGAAGTAGTACCAGAGGTTGAAGTTCTTCGGAGCGTAGTACTCCGTCATGTGCTTGCGGTACACCGGCATCATGCCGGGCGCGCGCGCGTTGACCCAGTCCATCAGGCCATTGGCGCCGCGTGTCAGGAAGTTCGCCATGATTTACGCGGCCTCCTTGGGGTCGACGCCAATGACGATGGTGGTGTCGTTTTCATAATGATGCGGTGGCACCAGCAGGTTGATCGGCGCAGGCACACCGGCGAACACGCGACCGGCCATGTCGAAGCGCGACTTGTGGCAGGGGCAGAAGTAGCCACCCTTCCACTCCGGATCGAACGGCTCGGGCCGGATTTCGGCGAGCATTTCCGGCGCGCAGCCCAAGTGCGTGCAGAGGCCGACCAGCACCGAGATCTCGGGCTTGATCGAACGCAGTTCGTTCTGCGCGTACTGCGGCTGCTGCTCGGTGGTGGACTTCGGATCGGCGAGGCGTGGATCCAGCGTCGGCAGCACTTCCAGCATCTGCTTGGAGCGCTTCACGATCCAGATCGGCTGGCCGCGCCATTCCAGCATCAGTCGCTGGCCTTCCTGCAACGCGCTGATATCGGCCGTCACCGGCGCACCGGCCAGCTTGGCGCGCGAACTGGGCAGCCATGACTTGATGAACGGCACCGCGACAAACCCGACCCCGACCGCACCGACCACTGCCGTGGTCGCCGTCAGGAACCGGCGTCGGCCCAGGTTTTCGGGACCCTTGACCCCATCGTTGGACATCCGGAACTCCGCAAAAAACGTTTGGTAGCTATGTGGCTGCCGCGAACCGGTTCCGTGCCCGGAAGCGGCCGCAAAAGACGGCAAAGTGTAACGGAACGCTGAATGTGCCGACAACGTTTTGGCGTCGTAGCGCGGTTTGCGGGGTGTTGCAGAGGTCTTTTTGCGCGCCGGACGGGGTTGGCCCGGTGCGTTTACTGCTGGGCCAGGCCGCCGCGATAGCGCTCGGCCAACACGCCGACACGCTGCACGTAACGCCGGGTCTCGCCATAGGGAGGCACGCCGTTGTACTTGTCGACCGCGCCCTCGCCGGCGTTGTAGCCGGCCGCGGCCAGGGTCAGGTCGCCCTTGAAACGCTTCAGCAGCCAGGCCAGGTACTGCACGCCGCCGCGGATGTTCTGACTGGCATCGAAGGCGTTGTCGACGCCGAAACGCCGTGCCGTGGCCGGCATCAGCTGCATCAGTCCCTGCGCGCCGACCCTCGACAACGCATTCGGATTGAATGCCGATTCGGCATGGATGATGGCGCGGACGATGGCTTCTTCGACGCCGAACTCGCGCGCGGCGCTGGCGATTTCCTGCTGGTAGGCGGCGGTGTTCAGGCGCAGCGTGCCAAAGTTGACGCCGGGTTTGGAGCCGCAGGCGTAGCAGGTTTCCATGAAGCTGTAGGTGATCCGGCGGATCGAGGCCAGCGGAATGCCGCGCGGGCGCCCCGACGTGCAGTTCAGCGTGCCGTGGCGGCGATAACAGTAGATCGTGCCGCTGTTGACCTGCGACCGGGCGCCCGACTTGGCCACCGGTGCCGGAGTCGCCACGGCGGGCGCGGAACCGATGGCCGGCGATCCGGCGACGACGGCCGGCGTCGTGGCCTTGCCCACGGCCGCGTTCGGCGGTGGCTCGTTCACTGTCGCTGGCGTCTTGCCGCGCGAAGCGCCACCGGAATAGCTGATCGGCGTGCAGTTCGCCTTCGGCACCCGCTTGCTGGTGTAACTGCGCGATCCGTCGGCCGTCTCGCAACGGTAGACCGTGCCGGCCACGCAAGGTGCAGCCGCCAGCAGGCAGATAAGCAGCGCTAGTCCCCGAGCCCCCTTCATCGTCGCGGAGTGTCCCCCCTCCCGGCGGCGTTGCCAAGTCCTTGATTGGCAAACCGGCTGCCGGACCGCCATGGCCGTGACCGACCACACAGTCGCGTTTCCGAACAGGGAACGCCCGCCACTAGGACGCGCGCAGCGACCGCAGCCGGTGTTTTGAAGGCGTCTGCTAAGCTCGCAGCCCTCACCCGGCGCGGAATCACCGCCGCCCACCCGGAACTGCCATGACCGATACCGCCTCCCCGGCCGCGCCCGAGCGCGCCCAAGCCATGCCCACGAAGGGCAAGTTGTTCATCAAGACCCACGGCTGCCAGATGAACGAGTACGACTCGGCCAAGATGGCCGACGTGCTCGCAGCAAGCGACGGCCTGGAGCTGACCGACAACGTCGAGGAAGCCGACGTGGTCCTGGTCAACACCTGCTCGATCCGCGAAAAAGCACAGGAGAAGGTGTTCAGCCAGCTCGGCCGCTGGAAGGCGCTCAAGGCCGACGGCAAGCCGGTGATCATCGGCGTCGGCGGCTGCGTCGCCTCGCAGGAAGGCGAGGCCATCGTCAAGCGCGCGCCCTACGTCGACCTGGTGTTCGGCCCGCAGACCCTGCACCGCCTGCCCGAGCTGATCCGCGCGCGCCGCGATTCCGGCAAGCCGCAGGTCGACATCAGCTTCCCCGAGATCGAGAAGTTCGACCGCCTGCCCGAGCCGCGCGCCGAAGGTCCGAGCGCGTTCGTGTCGATCATGGAAGGCTGCAGCAAGTACTGCAGCTTCTGCGTGGTGCCGTACACGCGCGGCGAGGAAGTCAGCCGTCCGTTCGAGGATGTACTGGTCGAAGTCGCGCAGCTCGCCGCCCAGGGCGTGCGCGAGATCAACCTGCTCGGGCAGAACGTCAACGCCTATCGTGGCCCTTACGGTGACGGCGAAGTCGCCGATCTCGGCCTGCTGATACGCGCGATCGCCCAGATCGAAGGCATCGGCCGCATCCGCTTCACCACTTCGCACCCGCTGGAGTTTTCCGACTCGCTGATCGAGGCCTATCGCGACGTGCCGCAGCTGGCCAACTACCTGCACCTGCCCGTGCAGGCCGGCAGCGACCGCATCCTGTCGGCGATGAAGCGCGGTTACACGGCGCTGGAATTCAAGCAGAAGATCCGCAAGCTGCGCGCGGTGCGACCGGACATCTCGATCTCGTCGGATTTCATCGTCGGTTTTCCCGGCGAAACCGATGCAGACTTCGACAAGACCATGAAGCTGATCGAGGACGTCGGTTTCGACCAGTCGTTCTCCTTCATCTATTCGCGCCGCCCCGGCACGCCGGCTGCGGACCTCGAGGACGACACGCCCGATGCGGTGAAGCACGCGCGCCTGGAGCGCCTGCAGGCGCATATCAATGCGCATTCGGCCGGCATCTCGCAGGCCATGGTCGGCAGCGTGCAGTCGGTGCTGGTCGAAGGCCCGTCGAGGAAGAATCCGAACGAGCTGACCGGCAAGACCGAGAACATGCGCTCGGTGAACTTTCCCGGTCACCCGCGCCTGATTGGTCAGTTCGTCGACGTGGCGATCACCGAGGCGATGACCAATTCGCTGCGCGGGCGCGTGGCCACGGACGAATGAGGCAGCGATGACGTCGAAGGATGCTGCAACCGCCCCTCCGGTCATCCGCGAAATCGCACCGGACGAATTCGAAACGGTCTGGCCGATCTTCCAGGAAGTGATCGCCGGCCAGGAGACCTACGCCTACGACCCCGCCCTGTCCGTCGAGCAGGCACGCGCGATGTGGACCTCGCCGCCGGCGCGCTGCTTCGTGGCCGAAGCCGACGGCGAAGTGCTGGGCTGCTACCGGATCGCGCCGAATTACCTTGGCCCCGGCGACCACGTCGCCAACGGTAGCTACATGGTGGCGTCGGCTGCGCGCGGCCGCGGCATCGGCGCACTGCTGTGCGCGCACTCGCTGCAGGAAGCACGGCGTGCCGGATTCGCGGCGATGCAGTTCAACATCGTGGTCAGCACGAATACCGCCGCGGTGAAGCTGTGGCAGCGCCATGGCTTCGAGATCGTCGGCACCGTACCCGCGGCGTTCCGTCATCCACGGCTCGGCCTGGTCGACACCTACGTGATGTACCGGAGCCTGTGAGCAGGCCCGTCTCCCGCTACGCGCTCGGCCTGTGGTTCTGCGGCATCGCTGCGCTGGGCCTGCTGCGCTTCTGGGCCAAGGTGCGCGAGTCCGGCACGCCGCTGCCGTTCGACGCCTGGCTGTGGCTGATCGGATCGCTGATTTGCGCGTTGATCGGTGTGATCGCGCTCCTGCGCACACGGCGCCCGTAGGAGCGCGCTCAATCCAGTCGCTTGCGGAAGCGGCTGATCGCCAGCGTCATCATCACCGCGGTGAACGCCAGCAGCGCCAGCACATCCGGCCATAGCTCCCACAATCCGGCGCCGCGCAACATCACACCGCGGATCAGGCGCAGGAAATGGGTCAGCGGAAACAGTTCGGCCAGCCATTGCACGATCGTCGGCATGCCGGCAAACGGGAACATGAAGCCCGACAGCAGGATCGACGGCAGGAACACGAAGAAGGTCATCTGCATCGCCTGGAACTGCGACTGCGCCTTGGTCGAGATCAGCAGGCCCAGGGTCAGGTTGGCGAGGACCAGCAGCACCGATGCCAGGTAGACGTCGAGCACGCTACCGCGCACCGGCACCTCGAACAGCCATACGCCCAGCGCCAGCACCAGGGTGGTCTGGACCAGGCCGATCGCCGCGTACGGCAGCACCTTGCCGATCATCAGTTCGGAGCGGCTCACGGGGGTGGCGATCAACAGTTCCATGTTGCCGCGTTCGCGCTCGCGCACGATCGCCACGCCGGTGAACAGCACCATCGTCATGGTCAGGATCACGCCGATCAGGCCGGGGACGATGTTTATCGCCGAGCGCCGCTCCGGGTTGTAGAACGCGACCACGCTGACCTGTTCCTCGCCGGTCCGTTGCGATTTCAGGTTGCTGGTCGGGGTGGTGACCAGCGGCAACTGCGCCAGCTGGATCGCGGCGCTCTGCACCACCGTGTCGCTGCCGTCGACCAGCACCTGCACCGCCTCGCGGCCATCGAAGCGGCGCCGTTCGAAATCCGGCGGAATCACGATGCCGACGCTGATCTCGCCGCGGCGCAGTCGCTCCATCAGTTCCTGCGGAGCGGTCGCGCTGACCGCCGGGTCGATGACGCCGGTCGCCACCATGTCCATCACCACCGCACGCGAGCCGGCCGTATTGGCCTGATCGGCGACGCCGGCCGACAGGCCGCGCAGGTTGAGGTTGATCGCGTAGCCGAACAGGATCAGCTGCATCACCGGAATCCCGACGATCATCGCCAGGGTGATCCGGTCGCGCCGCATCTGGCGCATCTCCTTGACCACGATCGCGGACAGCCGGCGCAGGTTCATGCCGCGTCCGCCTTGACCTGGCGGTCGTCGTCGCTGCGTCCGCCGGTCGCCGACACGAACACGTCTTCCAGGCTCGGTTCGGAAGCGACGACTTCAGCCTGCAGGCCGGCGGATTGCAATGCCTGGCGCACGCGCGTGGCGACATCGCCCTCGCGATCGGCGAGCACGCGCAAGCTGTTGCCGATCTGCGCCACGCTCAGCACGCCCGGCACCGCAATCAGCGCCTTCTGCGCGCGGCGTGGATGCACCGCCTCGACCAGTACCGTGCGTCCCTGCAGTGCCGTGGTGAGTTCCAGCGGCGTGCCGTCGGCAACCAGCGCGCCATGGTCGAGGATGGCGATGCGATGGCAGCGCTCGGCCTCGTCCATGTAATGCGTCGATACCAGGATGGTGGTGCCGGCGTCGGCGAGGTCGAAGAGTTTTTCCCAGAAATCGCGGCGTGATTCGGGATCGACCGCGCTGGTCGGCTCGTCGAGGAACAGCAGTTCCGGCTCCTGGATCACCGCACCGGCCAGTGCAAGGCGCTGCTTCTGGCCGCCGCTCAGCGTGCCAGCCAGTTGCTTCTGCCGGTCCTGGAAATGGAACTGCGCGACCAGTTCGTCGATTCGCCGCGTCGCCTGCGCCTTCGCGATGTCCTGCACCGCCGCCAGGAACTCGAGGTTCTCGCGCACGGTCAGGTCTTCGAACAACGAGAACTTCTGAGTCATGTAGCCGATGCGGCGACGCAAATCCTCGGCCTGCTCCGGGATCTTCAATCCCAGCACTTCGATCTGTCCCGTGGTCGGCGTCAGCAGCCCGCACAGCATGCGGATCGTGGTCGACTTGCCGGAACCGTTCGGGCCGAGGAAGCCATACACGCAGGCGCGCGGCACGCTCAGGTCGACGTCGTTCACCGCGAGCAGGTCGCCGAAGCGCTTGCTCAGGCCGCGGGCGCGGATGGCGAGGTCGGACGTGGAACTCGAATGCGCCATCATCGGGTGGCTTCTGCTGACATTCTTTTCGCGGAGGCGCGCATCATCATTGCGCTTCGGCGTCGAACTCGACGCGCAGCGGCAGCCCTGCCGGCAGTTCCGCGGCGTCCTTCTCCAGCTGCACTTCGGCCAGATAACTCAATCGCGCCGCGTCCTTGCCGATCAGCGCGTAGTACGGGGTGAACGTCGGCTCGCTGCGGATCATGCGCACACGCCCGGGCAGCGCCTCGTCGCGACCGTGCAGATAGACCCGCGCCGACTGGCCGACGCGGACGTCGGCGCGGATCGGCTCCGGCACGTAGACGCGGGCGAACGGTGCATCGCCGACCAGCATGACCACCAGCGGCGCGCCGACCGGCGCCTGGTCGCCGACCTTGTACGGCACGCTGTCGACCAGCCCGGCACGCGGTGCGACCAGGTCGAGCTTCTGCAATGTCACCGCCTGCGTGGCCGCCTGCGCTTCTGCAGCCGCCAGCGCGGATTCGCCCTGCGCGATCTGCTCGCTGCGCGTGCCGCGCTCCAGTTCCAGCAATGCCGCCTGTGCGGCACGCACCTGCGCCTGCGCATTGCCGGCCGCCGCGCGTGCGCGATCGACATCCGACGCAGCCACCAGTTTCTGCCGCCCCAGTGGCTGCAGGCGCGCGTAATACGCCTGCGCGTCGGCCGCCTGCGCCTGCGCGGCGGACAGGTTGGCGCGCGCCTGCGCGATGGCCTCGCTGCGTGGGCCGGCTTCCAGTTCCTGCAGCGCTTCGCGCGATTGCCGTGCCTGGGCCTGTGCCGCGGCAAGCTGCGACTGCGTGCGTGTCCGTTCCAGTTGCATCAGCGGTGCACCGGCGGCCACGCGCTGGCCTTCGCGCACGTCGATGCGCACGATCCTTTCCGCGGCTGGCGCCGGCAAGGTGATGCGGTCGTATTCCAGCGTGCCCAGCGCCTGCGCCGGGTCCTGCCTGCAGGCGACGAGCAGCGCGATCGCCGCAACCAGCACGAGCACGCGTGTTCCAGACTTGGCGACAGGCATCATTTCAGCTCCAGTCCGCGGTCAAGCAGGGCCAAGGCATGCCGGCGCACGTCGTCCAGGGCGATGTCGTCGGCCTCGAAGATGCTGCGCCAGATCGGCGCGCCCGCGATCGGCAGCAGGGTCAGGCCGATCAGCGATGTCATCAGCAGGCGCGGGTCGAGATCGGAATTGAGCTCGCCGCGCGATTGCGCAGCGGCAAAGCGCGCCGCGATCACGCGTGCCAGCTCCGGTGCGATGCGCGTCACCAGCAGGTCGCGCAGTGCGCCGCCTTCGCACAGCACTTCGCGCACCCACACCTGCGGCCACCATGGCTGCTGTCGCACGGCCTCGATCAGTCCGTTGGTGAAGGCCGCCACGGTTGCGGCGACATCGTCGCCGGCGCGCTGCACGGCACCGCGCACGATCGCAAAGGCGGGCAGCATCCGTTCCTCGATGAATGCTTCCTGCAATTGCGCCTTGTCGCCGAAGTAGTAATGCAGCAGCGCCGGGGTGACACCCGCCTGCGCGGCGATCGCGCGCAGCGACGTGGCCGCGATGCCGTCGCGGACAAAGCAGGTCACCGTCGCATCGAGCAGTTGCTGGCGCAGGTCCTGGGCATCGCGCTGCGGCCGGCCCGGCGTACGTTTGGCCGATGCGCGCTTGGCCGGTGCTGGCTTGCCCGTTATCTGCTTATGGGCCTTCGTCCTCGGTCCCGTCGCGCCTCGGGGTAGCGTTTGACTTTTCATGGACTTAAATTAATTGAGTGATTAATTATTTGCAAACGACCCGGTCGCTATGGCCGCCTTAACGGGTCGCGCGCTACCCTTTCCAGCCTATGCCGAACCCCCGTCAAAGCGATTTCACCCTCGACCCCGAAGACCACGAACGCCTGGCCAATCTGGCCGGACCGTTCGACGCCCATCTGCGCCAGATCGAACTGCGGCTGGGCGTGGAAATCGCCAATCGCGGCCATGTGTTCCGCGTCACCGGCCCGGACGACGCGGTGGCCCGCGCCGAGAAACTGCTGCGCGCGCTGTACGCGGAAGCCGGCGAGGAAACCTTCGACAACCACGCCATCAACCTGCGCCTGGGGGCCAGCGACGGCGGCGATGATGGCTTCGTGCCGCAGGACATCGCGATCCGGGTCAAGCGCGGCACGATTCGCGGCCGCGGTCCCAACCAGGCCAAATACCTGCACGCCATCGCCACCCACGACATCAACTTCGGCATCGGTCCGGCCGGCACCGGCAAGACCTTCCTGGCCGTGGCGATGGCGGTGGAAGCGCTCAACGAATCGCGCGTGCAGCGGCTGATCCTGGTGCGGCCGGCGGTGGAAGCCGGCGAGAAGCTCGGCTTCCTGCCCGGCGATCTCACCCAGAAAGTCGACCCCTACCTGCGTCCGCTGTACGACGCGCTATACGAGATGCTCGGCGTCGAGAAAGTGATCAAGCTGCTGGAGAAGAACGTCATCGAGATCGCGCCGCTCGCATACATGCGCGGACGCACGCTCAACGACGCCTTCGTGATCCTGGACGAGGCACAGAACACCACCATCGAGCAGATGAAGATGTTCCTGACCCGGCTCGGCTTCGGCAGCACCGCCGTGGTCACCGGCGACGCCACCCAGATCGACCTGCCCAAGCACGTGCGCTCCGGCCTGCGCGATGCGATCGAAGTGCTGCATGGCGTCGACGGCGTCAGCTTCACCTTCTTCGAGTCGCGCGACGTGGTGCGCCATCCGCTGGTGGCGCGCATCGTGAACGCCTACGACGCGCGCGACGCCAAGGACAGCGCATCGGGAGCGGCGTAGACTCACCGATATGACACGCGGTCCCGTTCGCCTCGATGTTTCCGTCGGCTACGCCGTGCCCCGCACTGGCCTGCCTTCTTCCGTGAGTTTCCGGCGCTGGGTCGCCGCGGCGCTGGACGGCCGCATCCGCGAAGCCGACCTGGCGATCCGCATCGTCGACAGCAAGGAAGGTCGCGCGCTCAACCGCCACTACCGCGGCAAGGACTACGCCACCAACGTGCTCAGTTTTCCGGCGGAAATGGCCGAGGGCGTCAAGCTGCCCAAGGGCGTGAAGATGCCACTGCTCGGCGACCTGGTGCTGTGCGCGCCGGTGATCGCGCGCGAAGCGCGCGAGCAGAAGAAGCCGCTGTCCGCGCACTACGCGCACCTCACGGTTCATGGCGCCCTGCACCTGCTTGGCTGGGATCACGAGGACGAGCGCGAGGCCGAATGCATGGAGCAGCTGGAACGCGAGATCCTCGCGGCGCTCGGCATCGCCGATCCCTATCTGGCCTCGTGAGGCCATCGGCCTGCAGGGTCGAGCAGGCTCGACCCTGCAGAAATGATCGACAGCGTCAGAGACAGTCGATCAGTCCATCGAAGATCGACTTGTCGGAACCGGGCAACGGCGCGTACAGCGGCGAATCGCCCTGCAACGCGACCAGCAGCTGCTGGATGGTCGTCCCCAGCAGCAGCGGCGTGCGGCAACGCCAGAACTGACGGTGCACGGCGATCCTGCCCGTCGCCGGATCGATCTGTTCGTCGCTGGCGGCAAACACCCAGACGCACATGCCGATGCGTCCGGAATCCTGATCGACCGAGCAGCGGTATCGCAGCGACTCGATGTTGCTGTATTCGCCTTCGCAGAAAGTGTCGCCGCAGATCTGGTCGAATCCATCCTTCAGCGAGAACACGAGCGTGAACCATGCATCGATGTCGGCATCGCTCTGCAGATAGGCGGATGTATCGGCATAGTTGCCGCTGACGGCAGGCTCGCCGGCCTGCACGGTCGTGCCAGCCAATGTCATGGCCAGGAAAGGCGCCAGCACCAGCCCCGGCAGTAACGAACGGATACGCATAGGAACTCCTCCATGAGATGCGGCGGATGCCGCAACAACAGCGTGGCCGCCGATGCCGGTCGCGGCCATGGGGCCTTGCGCCGCGCCGCCGTAGGCAAACGACGGTGGCCACCGTCGGAAATTTCCGATCCTTTTTGCCCGGTTCCAGCGCCGTTTCACCAGTCGGCAGCCGTCTCGCGTTAGACTCTCGCCGTCGCCCGATCCGGGCGTATTCACGATAGCGATGTCCGAGGACGACAGTAGTACCCACGCGCCGGAAGTTTCCGAGAAACGGCGCGGCTGGCTGGAACGCATAGGACTGGCGCTTTCCGGCGAGCCGACCTCCCGCGAGGACCTGGTCGAATTGCTGCGCGATGCGCAGGGCGACGGCCTGATCGCGGCCGACACGTTGCGGATGATGGAAGGTGCCATCGCGGTGTCCGACCTCAGCGTCGGCGACGTGATGATCCCGCGCTCGCAGATGGTGGCGTTGCCGGCGGATGCGAAATTCCTCGACCTGATGAAGCAGGTGGTGGAGTCGGGCCATTCGCGTTTCCCGGTGTATGGCGAGGACAGCGACGAGATCCTCGGCATCCTGCTGGCCAAGGACCTGCTGCGCGGCGTGGTCGCCGACAACGGTCCGGGCAGCGTGCGCGAACTGCTGCGGCCGGCCGTGCTGATCCCCGAATCCAAGCGCCTCAACGTACTGCTGCGCGAGTTCCGCCTGTCGCGCAACCACATGGCGATCGTGGTCGACGAGTACGGCGGCGTCGCCGGCCTCGTCACCATCGAGGACGTGCTGGAACAGATCGTCGGCGAGATCGACGACGAGCACGACGACGCTGAAGACCCGCAGGCGCTCATCGCCGCGCAGGCGGACGGCCAGTACGTGGTCGATGCGCTGACGCCGATCGAGGATTTCAACGAGCGCTTCGGCGCCGATTTCGACGACGACGAATACGACACCATCGGCGGACTCGTCACCGCGGCGATCGGCCACCTGCCGGAAGCCGGCGAGGAACTCACGCTCGGCCGTTTCGCGTTCCGCGTCGCGCGCGCCGATGCGCGCCGCATCCATGCCTTCCACGTGGGCGTGCATGGCGAGGATTGAAGTCGGGGCAAGCGCGTCGTCCTTGTCGCACCTGGCGTGGCGTGCGCCTTCGCCACGTGAAACCGCGCGCGCCAGACATGGCGTGCTGCCGGCGTTTTGCCTGCTGCTCGCGCTCTGGCTGTGCAGTTTCGCCGCCGCCGCCGTGCCGCGCATCGGCGTGATGACGATGGCGCCCGGCGAATACTTCTGGGAACGTTTCGGCCACAACGCGATCGTGGTCGACGATCCGGATGCGGACACGCCGATCTCCTACAACTTCGGCTCCTTCGATCCGACCGAACCCGGCTTCATCGGCCGCTTCGTGCGCGGCGAGATGCAGTACGCGCTGGTGGCATTGCCGGTGCAACAGGATCTGGAAACCTACCGCCAGGAAGGCCGCGGCGTGAACGTGCAATGGCTCGACCTCGATCCGGCGCAGGCGCAGGCGCTGGCCTTGGCACTCACGGAAAACGCCAAACCCGAGAACGCGCGCTACCGCTACGACTATTTCACCGACAACTGCTCCACGCGCGTGCGCGATGCGATCGATACTGCGCTCGGCGGGCAACTGCGCGGCAAACTGTCGGCCAGTTCGCACGGCAACACCTATCGCAGCGAGGCGACGCGGCTGGTGAAGCCTGCGACCTGGATGTGGCTGGGCTTCGACATCGGTTTCGGCCCACTCGCGGACCGGGCGATGTCGTTGTGGGAAGAAGCCTTCGTGCCGCGCCGGCTCGCCGACAGCCTGCGCGAAATAAAGCGCAGCGACGGCCGCCCGCTGGTGCAATCGGAGCAGGAAGTCCTGCCGCACCACCTCGGTCCGGAGCCGGACGAATCGCCGCGTGCGTGGTGGCCGTACGCGCTGGCGGGGCTGGCGATCGCCGCAGCGATCCTCGCAGTCGGCAGGTGTCGCCCGCGCGCCGTGGTCGCCGTTGCGTTGCCGTTCTGGCTGCTGTGCGCACTGCTCGGCAGCCTGCTGCTGTTCCTGTGGGGATTCACCGCGCACTGGTCGGGCTGGCGCAACGCCAACGCGCTGCTGCTCAATCCGCTGTGCCTGCTGCTGCTGCCCGGCGCGTGGCGCATCCTGCGCGGTCGCGATGCCGGCAGCCTGTTCCGCGCCGTTCTGGCGGTGGTCGCCGCGGGCGCGGTGCTGGCCCTGTTCCTGCACTGGTTGCCGGTGGCGCCGCAGCAGAACCTGCGCTGGATCGCGTTGCTGCTGCCGGTACATGTGGCGCTGCTGATGGCGTGGTGGCCACGGCGTCGGCTTGCCGCTGCCGGCTGATCGGGTCACGATGCGCGCCATGAGCGCGCCCAGCCCGACCTCTCCCGCCGTCCCCGCCTGCGTGATCAATTGCGCGGTCTACGATCGCGAAGGCCGGCGCCGCGACATCACCCTCGACCAGATCAGCGACGTACTTCAGGAAGAGGACCAGGACAGTTTCATCTGGGTCGGCCTGTACGAGCCTGAAGAAGCGCAACTGGACAAGCTGCAGGAGGAATTCGGCCTGCACGACCTGGCCGTCGAGGATGCGCATCACGCGCACCAGCGCCCGAAGATCGAGGCCTACGGCAATTCGCTGTTCATCGCCGTGCATACGGCGCAGCTGCTGGAAGGCAGCGTGCGCTTTGGCGAGACCCAGGCCTTCGTCGGCCCGCGTTTCCTGGTCACGGTGCGCCACGGCGCGTCGCTGTCCTACACCAAGGTGCGTGCGCGCTTCGAGCGCGAGCCGGAACTGCTGCAGTTCGGCCCCGCTTTCGCGCTGTACGGCGTGCTCGATTACATCGTCGACAACTACCAGCCGATCGTCAACGATTTCCGCGACGAGTTGAACGAGCTGGAAAAGGATGTGTTCGGCGAGACCTACCGCCGCGACACCATCGTCAAGCTATACGACCTGAAGAAGCAGCTGACCCAGATGCGGATGTCGGTGGCGCCGCTGCAGGACATCCTGGCGCAGCTGATGCGCAGCCAGTCGACGCAGGTCGGCGAGGAAGCCAAGCTTTATTTCCGCGATGTGCTCGACCACGTGGTACGGCTCAACGAATCGATCGATACCCTGCGCGAGATGCTGACCGCTGCGATGAGCGTGAACCTGTCGCTGGTCACCGTCGCCCAGGGCGAAGTGGTGAAGAAGCTGGCCGGCTGGGCCGCGCTGTTGGCCGCGCCGACGCTGATCGCCAGCTGGTACGGCATGAACTTCACCCACATGCCGGAACTGCACGGCCCGCACAGCTACTGGGTGCTGATCGGCATCGTCGCGGTCGTGGTCGCCGGCCTCTACGCCTACCTCAAGAAGGTGCGCTGGCTGTAGAGGCGCAATAACCGAAAGGCATTGCGCCGAACGGCTATCCGGAGAACACGACATCCGGCGCATTACGCCTGCGGCTAATGCGCCCTACGGCGCTACGCCTACCTCAAGAAGGTGCGCTGGCTGTAGAGGCGCAATAACCGAAGGGCATTGCGCCGAACGGCTATCCGGAGAACGCGACATTCGGCGCATTACGCCTGCGGCTAATGCGCCCTACGGCGCTATTCCCGATGCCTGATGGCGGGCCGGGCCCGCCCTACCCGTTTCGACCAAAGTCTTAGCCGCCGCACCGCTGTAATGCGGCATTGCGCATTGACCCGCGCGGGCTGCGGCGCGACCCTGCCAGCAACCGGTCGAAGGGGTTGCACATGAAAGGCGGATTCAGCAAGTTGGCCTGGGCGGCACTGGCCCTGCTCGGCGCGGTTTCCCTCGGCACGCTGGCGCTGCGGCGCGGCGAACCGATCAACGCCCTGTGGATCGTCGCCGCGGCGGTGTCGATCTACCTGGTCGCGTATCGCTACTACGGTCTGTTCATCGCCAACAAAGTGATGGGCCTGGATCCGACCCGCGCCACGCCTGCCGTCATCAACAACGACGGCCTCGACTACGTACCGACCAACAAGCACGTGTTGTTCGGCCACCACTTTGCCGCGATCGCCGGCGCCGGTCCGCTGGTCGGCCCGGTGCTGGCCGCGCAGATGGGCTATCTGCCCGGCGTTCTGTGGCTGATCGCCGGCGTGGTGCTGGCCGGCGCGGTGCAGGATTTCATGGTGCTGGTGATCTCCAGCCGCCGCAACGGCCGTTCGCTCGGCGACCTGGTGCGCGAGGAGATGGGCCCGGTACCCGGCACCATCGCGCTGTTCGGCGCCTTCCTGATCATGATCATCATCCTCGCGGTGCTGGCGATGATCGTGGTCAAGGCGCTGGCCGACAGCCCGTGGGGCATGTTCACCGTGATCGCGACCATGCCGATCGCGATCTTCATGGGCCTGTACATGCGCTACATCCGCCCCGGCCGGATCGGCGAGATTTCGGTGATCGGCCTGGTGTTGCTGCTGCTGGCGATCTGGTTCGGCGGCCACGTCGCCGCGCATCCGACCTGGGGTCCGGCGTTCACCTTCACCGGCAAGCAGATCACCTGGATGCTGATCGGCTACGGCTTCGTCGCCGCGGTGCTGCCGGTGTGGCTGCTGTTGGCGCCGCGCGACTACCTGTCGACCTTCCTCAAGATCGGCACCATCGTCGCGCTGGCGATCGGCATCGTCATCGTCATGCCGGAACTGCGCATGCCCGCGCTGACCCAGTTCACCGACGGCACCGGCCCGGTGTGGAAGGGCACGATGTTCCCGTTCCTGTTCATCACCATCGCCTGCGGCGCGGTGTCGGGCTTCCACGCGCTGATCTCCTCGGGCACCACGCCCAAGCTGCTCGCCAACGAAACCCATGCCCGTTACATCGGCTACGGCGGCATGCTGATGGAATCCTTCGTCGCGATCATGGCGATGGTCGCCGCGGCGATCATCGATCCGGGCGTGTACTTCGCGATGAACAGCCCCGCTGCCATCGTCGGCACCGACGTCAACACCGTCGCGCAGACCGTGTCGAGCTGGGGCTTCGTGGTGACGCCGGACGTGCTGACCCAGACCGCCAAGGACATCGGCGAAAGCAGCATCCTCTCCCGCGCCGGGGGCGCGCCGACGCTGGCAGTGGGCATCGCGCAGATCCTGCACAGCGTGTTGCCGGGCGAGAACACGATGGCGTTCTGGTACCACTTCGCGATCCTGTTCGAAGCGCTGTTCATCCTCACCGCGGTCGATGCCGGCACGCGCGCAGGCCGCTTCATGCTGCAGGACCTGCTCGGCAACTTCGTGCCGGCGCTGCGCCGCACCGAAGCCTGGGGCCCGAACCTGCTCGCCACCGGCGGCTGCGTCGCGCTGTGGGGCTACTTCCTGTACCAGGGCGTCACCGATCCGCTCGGCGGCATCAACATGCTGTGGCCGCTGTTCGGCATCGCCAACCAGATGCTCGCCGGCATCGCGCTGATGCTGTGCACGGTGGTGCTGTTCAAGATGAAGAAGGAGCGCTACGCGTGGGTGTCGATCGTGCCGACCGTGTGGCTGCTGATCTGCACCACCGCCGCCGGCTGGATCAAGATCTTCGACAGCAACCCGGCAGTCGGCTTCCTGGCGCAGGCCAACAAGTACAGCGCGGCGATCGAGGCCGGCGAACTGATCGCGCCGTCCAAGGACTTCGGCCAGATGCAGCAGGTGATGATCAACAACTACGTCAACGCCGGCCTGACCGCGTTGTTCCTGTTCGTGGTGTTCAGCGTGCTGTTCTACGCCATCGGCGCCATCGCCAAGGCGCGTCGCAGCACGCAACGCACCGATCGTGAGACGCCGTACATCGCGCTCACGTCCGAACAGCAGGCCGCGCACCCGTGACGGGCGCGCACTGATGGACAAAACCTGATGGGTACCACACTCGTTCCGCTCGACCATTACGCCGTCCACCGCAGGGTGTGGCGGCGCATGGTGCAGACCGCGCGGCTGTGCTGCGGCGTGCCGGACTACGACAACTACGTCCGGCACGTACTCGAGAAGCATCCCGACCGCGAGCCGATGGACTATCCGACCTTCTTCCGCGAGCGCCAGGAAGCGCGCTATGGCGGACGCGGCGGATTCCGCTGCTGCTGAGGCGCGGCAGCGCCCCTCCTGCCGGAACCCGCCGATCCCCGGCTCGACATGCCGCGCCGGCAACCGGCACGGCAGCGTGTAAACACACCGGAGATGCGCCAGGATTGCAGCGTCGGTGCTGTCGCAGTCGGACGGCTCGCCGATGCCGATCCGCCCTTCCCTGCGGTTCACATGGGCTGAACACACGCCGCCCCACGCTCCCATCCACAGGGGGCTGCTGTTCACATTCTTCTTCGGCTGCGACGCGCATGCCGTCAGGTCTGCATTTGCAACCGATCCAGGCAACACAGGGTGGAAGGACCAATGACCATGCGACTGCTGCCGTGCGTTTGCGTTCTGTCCCTGGCCCTGCCCGCCGCGGTTTCCGCGCAGGAAGCCGATGCCGACGCGCTCGCCAAGGCCCTGTCCAACCCGGTGGCGGCGCTGATCAGCGTGCCACTGCAATACAACTACGACGAGACCTACGGCGACGAGGGCTACCGCCACAGCCTCAACGTGCAACCGGTGGTACCGATTTCGGTCTCCGAGCACGTGAACATGATCTCGCGCACGATCCTGCCGATCGTGTACCAGAACGACGTGATCCCCGGCACCGACCAGGCCGGCATCGGCGACGTCACCCAGAGCCTGTTCTTCTCGCCGAAGGAGCCGAGCGCGTCCGGCCTGATCTGGGGCGTGGGCCCGGCAATCCTGCTGCCGACCGGCACCGACGACCTGAGCGCCGATACCTGGGCGATGGGCCCGACCGCGGTCGTACTCAAGCAGGACGGCGCCTGGACCTATGGCGCGCTGGTCAATCACTTGGTCGACGTGCGCGGCACCGGCGACCGGCGCGCGGAGATCAACTCCACCTTCCTGCAGCCGTTCCTGTCGCGCAGCCTCGGCAAAGGCCGCACCGTGACGCTGAACTTCGAGTCGACCTACGACTGGGAAGCCGAGCAGTGGAACGTGCCGGTCAATGTCATGTACAGCAAGGTGTCGAAGATCGGTAACCAGATGGTCAGCTATGCCGGCGGCGTGCGCGGCTACCTCGAAACACCGGACGGCGGGCCCGACTGGGGCGTCCGACTGGTGCTGACGCTGCTGTATCCGCGCTGAGAAGAAGCCCGGGAAGCGCGCGGCTCTAAGTCCGACGCCAAGCCGCCTGGCCGGCGTCCAACCTCACCTGCGACTTGATGCCGACAACCCAGGTCGGCACCGTGCCGGTCACGAAGAGGTTCCCGGACTGTCCGAACAGGTCGGCATGGCTTACGAAAAGCGTTGCGGTCCTCAGGAAAGCATTCCGGGCCTTCGCGAATGCATTGGCAGCCTTCCGGAAGGCTGTTTTCGCCTTCGCGAATCCGTTTTGACCCTTCGCGAGCCCAGATAACGCCTTCCCGATAGCTCCGACCACCTTCTCGAAGGCAAAAAACGCTTTCGCGAGAGGTCGGCGCGGCTTATTCAATACCACAGGGGATTCCACCGTATGGTGTCAGCTCTCTGTTTCGGGCCTGACGCCCGGAGCCCAATCGCCCGCAAAGCGGACTCCCTCGTTCCTCTCCTCCTGCCGACCTCGCCACAAGAAACGCGCGAGTGATGCCGGGAGAGACCGTGCCGACCGCCTGGACGCATTGGCGGGCCGGCATGGCTTTCCTTACTGATGAATTGGGAGCAGCCGAAGAAGTCTCTGAATATCGGTCGGTGTAAAACGGCTCGGATGTACTGTTCACGTTGTGTGGATCGGTGACTGCGGTAAGGTCGCACGGTCGATCAAATGCCGCGAATTTTCGTGGAAATCGATGGTTTCAAGCCGCAACTCTCACGAGCTGTCACAACTTCACAATTCATTTACGTATTCCAACGCCAGCTGAAGGCAAGTCATAACTCCGGCAAAAAAGGCCGCTATATTTCCGAAACACCCGACGAGGAGATTGGAATGTTCATGACCAAGCAACATCTGAAGACGGCGCGTACGCTCGGCGTGGCGATCGTCGCCACCGTGGGCTTTGCCGGCTGCGCCACCTACAGTGACGAGTTTGCAGGGATCAACTCGCGCCTCGATCAACTCGACACGAGGGTGCAGAGCGCGGCCCAGAGCGCTGAATCCGCCAATCAGTCCGCGCAGCAGGCCAACCAACGCCTGGATCAGATCGAAAGCCGCGTCCAGCAGCTCGAATCGAAGCCGGGCCGCCCACCGCGCGGTTAGTCGCTCTTGCACAATTCGCGACGAATGCTCTGAACCGGGACCGGTGGCCTTTGCTGGCCACCGGTCTCCTTGTCTGTGTCAGTCCTAGTTTCAAGGAACCTTCCCATCCGTACCTGCACACACCCTACGATCCGGGCCGTTTATGGCGTGGCATTGGCGCTGGCGTTCGCGAGCTTCAGCGCGGCCAGCGCCGAGGAAGACGCCGCGCAACCGGTCGCCGCCGTCGACCAGCTTCCGCAAGGCCAGGAAGTGTCCGGCACCGTGATTGAGCTCGCCGGCTGGGTCGTCGCAGCCAACGACAACCAAGGCTATCCGTTCGCGGTCATAGACAAGGCCGCGGCACAGATCCTGGTGTTCGGCGGCGACGGCCGGCTTCGCGGCGCGGCACCTGGGCTCTTTGGTTCGGCGGTCGGCGATCATACGGCCCCCGGCATCGCCGGTCTCGCGCTTCGCGAGATTCCGGGTCGGGACCGCACGACGCCTGCGGGCCGCTTTGTGGGCGGTTTCGGTCCGTCAATCGACGCTGGGCGCGTGCTGTGGGTGGATTACGATTCCGCGGTCTCCATCCACCCTACCGCTACTGGCGTCCCGGCCGAGAAACGCCCCGAACGCCTTGCATCGCCTTCGCCGGACGACAACCGCGTCACGCATGGCTGCATCAACGTCTCGCCCGAGTTTTACGAGCAGATCATCAGTGCGACGTTCAAGCGAGGCGGCGTGTTCTACATCTTGCCGGATGAGGCGTCGCTAGCGGAGACCTTCCCGGAGTTCGCGCAAAGTCGCGCGACTACGCAACGCAACGATGGAAGGCGCGCACGGTCCGCCCGCCAGTGACGGGCGCGTCGGCGTGTTGCCTTTGGTGTGCGAGGCAGCGCTGCGGCTGACGCTGCTCGTGGCTCGGCCTCACGAATAACGCTGAGTGACCGCATCCGACCCTTGGCGGACATCGAGTACGTTGTTCTTTGAGCATTTCTAAGCCGCAAAAGGTCGGCCCGAGAAGGTGCGTCGATATTCGGATGGCGTCGAACCAAACTGTTCGCTGAAATTCTGACGCAGGCTCAGCGCCGTCCCGAAGCCGACCTCGGTTGCGATCCGCTCGACGGGAAGCTCCGTCGTCTCCAGCAATTGCTGGGCGCGTGCCAGCCGGGCGTTCGCTACCCACTTCGATACGGTCGTTCCCGTGGCTTCACGGAAACGCCGGGTAAAGGTACGGCGGCTCATGCGGGCGGCATCCGCGAGGAGATCGACCGAGAGCGGCTCGGACAGGTGCTCCATGGCCCACTCAAGCACGCCAGGAAGCCGGTGCTCACTCGGTAGTTCGGGCACGGGTTGTTCGATGAACTGGGCTTGCCCACCTTGCCGATGCGGGGGCGTGACCAGCATTCGCGCCACCCGGTTCGCCACGTCGGCACCATCCCTCTGGCGGACCAGGTTGAGGCAGCAATCGATCGCTGCAGCCGTACCCGCCGACGTCACGACGTTATCGTCCGCGACATACAGCACTTCGGGTCGGAAGTCTGCGGCAGGGAACCGACGAGCGAAGACATCGCGTGCAGCCCAATGCGTCGTCGCCTGGCGCCCATCGAGCAGTCCCGCGTCACCCAGCACGAACGCGCCCAGGCAGAGTCCTACGATCTGGGCTCCGCGCCGATGCGCCTTGAGCAGCGCCTCGACGACGGCCGGGGAGGCAGGCGTATCCGGTGCCGACCAGGACGGCACGATCACGATCGCGGCTTTCCGCATCGCCTCCAGCCCACACGGCACGTTGATCGAGATGCCTTGCGACGTACGCACCTCGCCAGGCGCTTCCGCGCAATGGATGACCGCGTGCGGAGACAAGCCGGGCGGCGCTGGTTCGATGCCGAAGACGAGCCCCGGCACCGAAAGATGGAAAAGGCTGATGCCGTCAAACGCGAGGACGGCTACGCGAACGGGCTTCATGCTTGCCTCAGTCCCATCGGGTCGTCTGATTCTACCCAGGCCGGGCCGCCGAATGGCCCAAAAACATCGTCAGACGTCATCAAGGCCAATGGTGGGAGGCGTCGCAGAGCGCGACCATGTGCTCCTCACTTACGAGGAATCCCCATGAGCAAGCGAGCACTGATCGTTGTCGACCTCCAGAACGAATACCTGCCCACCGGCAAGCTGCCGCTGACCGGCATCGACGCCGCACTCGACAACGCGGCACGCGTCATCGCCGGGGCACGCGGCAACGGCGACAAGGTGATCCACGTCCGCCACGAGTCCGTCGGCGACCTGCCGTTCTTCGTACCCGGCACCGAAGGCGTGCTGATCCACCCGAAGGTAGCGCCGCAGGATGGCGAACACGTCATCACCAAGAACTATCCGAACTCGTTCCTGAAGACAGATCTCAAGCAGACGCTTGATTCCGAGGGCGTCGAGGAAGTCACGGTCATCGGCGCGATGAGCCACATGTGCATCGACGCCACGACGCGTGCCGCAGCTGATTTCGGCTACAGGACCACCGTCGTGCACGACGCCTGCGCAACACGCGAACTCGAGTTCGAGGGGAAAGTGGTGCCTGCCGGACAGGTCCACGCGGCGCTGATGTCAGCGCTCGCGTTCGGATATGCGACGGTCACCTCGGCCGACGACTATCTGGCCAAGTGACATAGCCCGCCGCCGGCGCGTGCAGTCCTGCTGTACGCGTTGGCTGCGCCACGACACCACACATCGGGGCTCCCGTTACTTGCGGTGCCTTTCAGGCCGCATACCGCCCAGTGGTGCTTCCCTGCGGTGTCTGCTCCTGGCTGATGGCAGACTAGCGGCCTGAGCGACCAGGCTTCGTCGGTTGAACCCATAGTGTCCACTACGCGTCAGCCCGCACCCGCCATCGCCCGCAGCGTGATGCCGGTGATGTAGGCCAGCACGGTGCCGGTGGCGTAGCCGAGTGCGCCGAGCAGTGCGCCGACCGGTGCCAGCGAAGGGTGGAATACCGACGCGACGACTGGTGCAGAGGCGGGGCCGCCGATGTTACTCTGCGAGCCCATCGCGAAATAGAAGAACGGCACGCGCAGCAGGCGTCCGACGCCCCATAGCAGCAGGATGTGGACGCAAATCCACAATGCGCCCAGCGCGAACAGCCAGGGCTTGTCGGCCAGCGCCATGATGTCCATCTGCATGCCGATGCAGGCGATCAGGAAATACAGGAACAGGGTGCCGATCTTGGATGCGCCGGCGCCGTCGTAGGTGCGCGCGCGGGTGAAGCTCAGGCCCAGGCCGATGAAGGTCGACAGCACCACCACCCAGACGAAGGGTTCGTGCAGGCTCACGGTGCGTGCCCACGACACGTTGGTGGCGAACCACGCAGAGATCGGTCCGGCGATCGCATGCGACAGGCCGACCGCGCCCAGCGCGATGCCGACGATGATGATCAGGTCGGACAGGCTGGCGATGCGCTGGTGCTGCGCCTGGTAGTCGGCCAATCGCTGCTTGAGCGTCTCGATGGCGCGCGTGTCGGCGCCGCTGCGCTTGTCGATGGCATCCGCGCGACCGGCGAGGAAGATCAGTACCGCCATCCACACGTAACCGACGCCGACGTCGATGACGACGAACTGACCGAATGTGGTCTCGTCGACCTGGAACACTTCCTTCATCGCGACCATGTTGGCGCCGCCGCCGATCCAGCTGCCGGCGAGCGCGGCCATGCCGCCCCAGGTGTCGCCGGCGACGGTCGCCGGATGGAACACGCCCATCAGCCAGAATGCGACGAATGCGCCGACCATCACGCTCAGCGAGGCCGTGGCGTACATCGCCAGCAGCTTGGGCCCCAGCCGCAGCACGCCTTTCAGGTCGATGGTCAACGTCAGCAGCACCAGCGCCGCGGGCAGCAGCACGCGGCTGGCGACCGGGTTGTAGAGCCTGCTGGCATTGCCGTCGATCAGGCCGATGCTGTTGTAGATGCCGGGGATGAAGTAGCACAACAGCAGCGCCGGCACGTAGGTGTAGAACTTCTTCCACATCCCGGTTTCGCGCGATGAGGTCCAGAACACCACGCCGAGGGTGGCGGCGATCAGGCCGAGGACGACGATGTCGTTGGTGATCAGGGCGGTGCTGGTCTCTGGCATGCGCGGGATGATTCCGTTTGCGAAACGAAGCACGCCGCATTGCTGCGGCGTGCCGGTGCGTCTGGATTACTGGCCGAGGTGCTGCTTCAGCCAGGCGTTGACGGTGTCGTGCCACTGCACGCTGTTGTCCGGCTTGAGCACCCAGTGGTTCTCGTCCGGGAAGTACAGGAACTTGGACTCGATGCCCTGGCGCTGCAGCGCGGTGAATGCACCGATGCCCTGCTCGACCGGAATGCGGAAGTCGAGTTGTCCGTGCACGATCAGCATCGGCACCCGCCACTTGGCGACGTGGTTGACCGGATTGAAGCGCTCGTAGTTCTCCGGCACGTCGAACGGCGTGCCCCCGTTTTCCCATTCGGTGAACCAGAGTTCCTCGGTGGAATAACCCATCATGCGCTGATCGAACACGCCGTCGTGGTTGACCAGGCACTTCCACGGCTCGTTCCAGTTGCCGGCGATCCAGTTGACCATGAAGCCGCCGTAGCTGGCACCGAGCGCGCAGGCCTTGCTGCCATCGAGGAAGGGATACTTCTGCTGCGCCGCGGCCCAGCCCTTCTGCAGGTCTTCCAGCGGACGGTCGCCCCAGTGCTGGCTGATCGCGTCGGTGAACGCCTGGCCATAACCGGTGGAACCGTGGAAGTCGATCATCACCACCGCATAGCCCTGGCCGGCGTAGGTCTGCGGATTCCAGCGATAGCTCCAGCCGTTGCCGAAGCTGCCCTGCGGGCCGCCGTGGATCAGGAACGCGACCGGGTACTTCTGCCCTTCCACGTAATTCCAGGGCTTGACCACGTAGCCGTGCACGGTCTCGTTGTTCCAGCCCTTGAAGCTGAACTGCTCGAAGTCGCCGAAGCTGACGTCCTTCAGCATTTCGCCGGCGCTGGGCGTGATCTGGCGCAGTGGCGCGCCATCGATGCCGCCGGTGAACAACTGATCACCGGTCTTCAGCGAATTGCGCGCGAAGGCGAGCGTGCGCGGACCGGCACCCGAACCGGCGAGATCGAACGACGAGATCGAACCGTCGCCGACGAGCTTGCTCGGCTCGCCGCTGGCGATGTCGACCGCGAACAGCGGATGCTGGCCGAGATCCTGCGCGGTGGTGTAGATCGTCTTGCCGTCGTCGGACAGGGTGATGCCGTCGGCGGACCGATCCCACTTCGGCGCGATCTCGCGCTTGCTGCCGGTGACCAGATCCATGGCGATCAACGCGAAACGATCGGCCTCGAAGCCGGGGCGCTTCATCGCGCGGTAGTACAGGGTGTTGCCGTCGGCGCTGAACACCGGCCCGGTATCCCAGGCCGGATTGGCCGCGGTGAGGTTCTTCGCCGCGCCACTGCCGTCGGCGTTGACCAGGTGCAGGTCGAAGTTGGTCGACCACGGCTCGCTGCGATCGGACTTGCGCGCGACCAGCACCAGCGACTGTCCGTCCGGCGACCAGGCGTATTCGTCGCTGCCGCCGAACGGCTTTGACGGCACGTCGCCGAGCACGTCAGCGCCGACCAGCGTGGCGGTCGCCGCCGGCTTGGCCTTCGCGGCGGGCAGCGCGGCGACGAAGACACGATTGAGGCGGCCGTCGTTCCAGGTGTCCCAGTGACGGATGAACATCTGGTCGAACACCATGCCGCTGCCCTTCTTCGCCTCGACGGCGGCGAGCTTGTCCTTGGTGCAGGCGAAGTCGGACTTGCAGTCGGCGAACATGCCGGCGTTGAACGCGATGCGCTTGCCGTCGGGCGACAGCTGGTAGCCGTCCACGTCGAGTGCGAACGCGGTGAGCTGCACCGGCGTGCCGCCGGCAACCGGCATCGCGTACAGCTGCGAGCTGCCGGACTTGCCGCTGAGGAAGTAGACCGTGCCGCCGTCCGGCGAGAATGACGGCGAGTTGACGTTCCAGCCTTCCGGGGTGAGGCGCTTCGGCGGCGCGGCATCGCGCGTCAGCAGGTCCTCGATCCACAGGCCGGTGCTGGCCTTGCCGGTCCTGGCATCGAGCACGCGCTTGGCGAACACCAGTTTGCGTCCGTCCGGCGACAGCGTCGGCGATGAATAGCGGTCCAGCTTGACCATGTCGCGCACTTCGAAACCGCGCGCGGCAAGCGCCAGGGACGGCACCGCAAGCAGCATGGCGAGCGGCAGGATGGCGTGGCGAAGCTTCATGGCAACTCCCCTTGGATCGGCAAAACCTGGATGTTAGGCGCCGGGGCGACGGCGCCACAAAGGTGGATGGTCATGCCGCGATGCGGCTAGACGGTGGATTTGGCGGGATTGGCGCGGGCGCCGGTGCGATACAGCAACCAGCCCACCAGCGCCAGCACGACCAGGCCGATCCACTGGCTGAAATGCAGACTCTCGGGCAGCGCCAGCACATCGGCGGAGCCGGCGACCACGATCGGCACCGCGATGGCGATGCCCATCAGCGCCTCGCCGGTGATCAGGCCGGCAGCGAACAGCGTGCCGGGACGATGGATGCGATCGCGTGCTTCCTCGTCGTCGCCGATCTTGTGCCTGCGCTCGACCAGGTGCGACAGCAGGCCGCCGAGGAAGATCGGCACCATCAGTTCCAGCGGCAGGTAGATGCCGATCGCCGCGGCCAGCACCGGTACGCGGAACTTGGAGCCACGCGATTTCAGCCACTCGTCCAGCGCGATCACCACCGCGCCGATGCCGGCGCCGATCGCGATCATCGTCCACGGCAGCTTGCCGCCGAACATGCCCTTGGCGACCGCGGCCATCAGCGTAGCCTGTGGCGCCGACAACGCATTCGGATGCTCGGCCGTCGGCGCGCCAATGCCGTAGGCGCTGGCGAGCAGGTTCAGCACCGGCGCCATCACCAGCGCGCAGGAGAACGCACCGATGCCGAGCATCAGCTGCTGCTTCCACGGCGTCGCGCCGACCAGATAACCGGCCTTGAGGTCCTGCAGGTTGTCGCCGCCGACCGCCGCCGCGCAGCACACCACAGCGCCAATCATGATCGCGGCAACCGCGCCGATATCCGAATCGCGGCCAAGCAGCAGCATCAGCACCACTGACGCGAACAGGATGGTCGCGATGGTGATGCCCGATACCGGATTGTTCGAAGATCCGACGAGACCTGCGAGATACGCCGACACCGACACGAACAGGAAGCCGGCGACGATCATGATGACCGTCATCGTCAGGCTGACACCCCAGGAGCCGACGATGGCCTGGTAGAGCATCCACAGCGGAATCACGAAGACCGCGAGCGCGATCAGCATCCACTTCATCGGCAGGTCGCGTTCGGTCTCGGCGACGACGTGGCCGGCGCCCTTGCGCGCGGCGGCGAAGCCGCTCTTGACGCCCGAGATCAGCGACTTGCGCAGCGAAAACAGGGTCCACACGCCGCCGATCAGCATCGCGCCGACGCCGAGGTAGCGGATCTTCGCCGACCAGATCGCGCCGGCGATGTCGGCGGCGCCGGCGCCGGCGACCGAAGCGGCCAGTGCCGGATCGCTGTCCATGAAGAAGGCCTGGTAGATCGGGATCGCGAACTGCCAGGACAGGATGCTGCCTGACACCACCACGATGCCGACGTTGAGGCCGACGATGTAGCCCACGCCGAGCAGCGCCGGCGACAGGTTGGTACCCATGTAGCCCAGGTACTTGCCGATGAAACCCGAGGCCACGGCGTTGTCGGGGATCAGGCGCAGGCCGCTCTCTGCGGCGAGCTTGACGAAGGCGCCGATGGCACCGGCCATGGCCAGGATCTTCAGACCCGGCCCCGGATTCTCGCCAGCCTTCAGCACTTCGGCCGCGGCCTTGCCCTCGGGAAACGCGAGCGGCTCCTCGACGATCATCGAACGCCGCAGCGGCACCGAGAACAGCACGCCGAGCAGGCCGCCCAGGCCGGCGATCGCCAGCACCCACGAGTAACGGAAATCGTCCCAGTAGCCGAGGATGATCAGTGCCGGGATCGTGAAGATCACGCCCGCCGCGATCGACGAACCCGCCGACGCGCCGGTCTGGACGATGTTGTTCTCGAGGATGGTGCCGCCGCCGAGCAGGCGCAGCACCCCCATCGACACGACCGCGGCGGGGATCGCCGTGGCGATGGTCAGGCCGGCGAACAGCCCCAGGTAGGCGTTGGCCGCGGCCAGGATCATCGCCAGCACGATCGCCAGCAGCACGGCGCGGAAAGTCAGCTGCGGGATGGCAGTCGCAGGCTTGTTCATTGGGTTTCCCTGTTCCACGGAAGCCCGACACGCTAAAGGCAAGGTCCCGGCAAGTCCAGCGGACCACAGACCATGGCTATACTCGGCCCAACCCAGCAACGGCGCCCTCATGTCCGCCACGGCCTGCAGCGACATCCCCGGCCGCGAGGATTTCCTGGGCCACCCCAAGGGCGTCTACGTCTGCTTCTTCACCGAGATGTGGGAGCGCTTCTCCTTCTACGGGATGAAGGCGCTGCTGCTGCTGTACCTGCTCAAGCACCACCTGTTCGGCGACGACGCCGGCTACGACCTGATAGGCGCCTACGGCGGGCTGGTGTACGCGGTGCCGGTGATCGGCGGCTTGGTCGCCGACCGCTGGCTGGGCATGCGCAAGTCGGTGGTACTCGGCGGCGTGCTGCTGTGCCTGGGCCACCTGGGCATGGCGGTCGAAGGCGAGCAGGCGCGGCTGGTCGACGGCGCCGTAGTGCGCGACGAAAACGCGCTGCAGGCGTTCTATTTCTCGCTGGCGCTGATCATCATGGGCGTCGGCTTCCTCAAGCCCAACATCTCCACCATCGTCGGCAAGCTGTACGCGTCGAACGATCCGCGTCGCGACTCCGGCTTCACCCTGTTCTATGCCGGCATCAACGTCGGCGGCCTGTTCGCGGGGCTGGTGTGCGCCTTCCTCGGCGAGACCTATGGCTGGAAATACGGCTTCGGCGCGGCCGGCATCGGCATGTTCGCCGGCCTGTGCATGTTCCTGTGGGGCCAGAAATACCTGCACGGCCACGCCGAACCGCCGGATCCGGCGAAACTGCGCGAGAAGAATTTCGTGCTGACGCGCGAGTGGTGGATCTACCTGTCGGCCTTCGCCGGCGTCGCCGTGGTCTGGCAGCTGATCCAGCGCACCTGGACCGTGCACGGCGCGATGCACCTGGTCGCGATCGCCTTCGCCGCGTGGTTCGTGTGGTTCCTGCTGCGCCACTGCAGCAAGGTGGAGCGCCAGCAGATGATCGCGCTGCTGGTGACGATCATCGCGGTACTGGTGTTCTTCACCCTGTACGAGCAGACCTACGGCTCGTGGCTGACTTTCACCGACCGCGTGCTGAGCAAGGACCTGTTCCCGTCGCTGGTCAGCGATGCCAGTGGCACGCTGCCGTGGTCGCTGTACGTGATGGCGGCAAGCCCGCTGCTGATGGTGACCGCGCTGCGCGCCAGCGATCGCGGCAACCTGCGCCTGGCGCACGCGATGGTATTGCTGCTGGTCGTCGGCATGGCCATCGCCTGCTTCCGCGACGTGGTGCTGGTGCCGCAGACCGCCGGCTCGCTGACTTTTCTCGGTTCGTTTTTCATCGTCGTGCTGTCGCCGCTGTTCGCCTGGCTTTGGCCGTGGCTGGAACGGCGCGGCCGCAATCCCGGCAAGCCGTTCAAGAGCGCGATCGGCCTGCTGTTCGCCGGACTTTCCTTCCTGCCGCTGATTGCTGCCGCGCAATCCGCGCAGGGCGGCGCGCTGGCCAGCGTGTGGTGGCTGGTGCTGGCCTATTTCCTGCTGGAAATCGGCGAGATGTGCCTGTCGCCGATCGGTCTGTCTGCCGTCACTCAGTTGTCGGTGGCGCGCGTGGTCGGGCTGATGATGGGCGGCTTCTGGCTGGCGACGGCCTACTCGGAAGTCCTCGCCGCGCAGTTCGGCAAGCTGGCTTCGATCGAGGTGCCGGCTGGCGAAGCGATCGATGTCGCCAGCGCGGCAGCGAAGTACGCGGACCTGTTCTGGCTGATGCTGTGGATCGGACTGGGCTGCGCCGTCGTTGCCTTCCTCATCGCGCCGCTGCTGCGGCGGATGATGCATGGGGTGAAGTAGCAATGGTCGGAATACGCTCGATATGTAGCGTGCGCTGCGTGCACGACCCGCAACCTGACAACCCCTGAATGTCGCACGATGTCGTGCGCACAGCGCACGCTACGATGCCGTCTCGGAAGTAGGCGCTGGACAACGTTCAGGCCGCCAGTTCGTCCAGCACCTGCACCAGGCCTTCGTGCCAGTTCGGCAGTTCGATGCCGAAATCGCGCTGGAACGCCGAATTGTCCAGCACCGAATACGCCGGCCGCGCCGCGCGCGTCGGATAGTCCGTCGTAGTGATCGGCACGACGCGCGGTGGCCTCGCCAGCAGGCCACGCGCATGGGCTTCGCGCATGATCGCTTCCGCGAACCCGTGCCAGCTGGTCTGACCGGACGCCGTCAGGTGCCACAGGCCGGGGGATCGTTGCGAACGGATCGCGGTCTCGGTGGCGTACGCGATCAGGTACGCGGAAGTCGGCGTGCCGATCTGGTCGCCGACCACGCGCAGTTCATCGCGTTCTTTCGCCAGCCGCAGCATGGTCAGCAGGAAATTTCTGCCATGTGCCGCATATACCCAAGCCGTGCGGAAGATGAAATGGCGCGCACCGCTGTCGCGGATCGCCTGCTCGCCGGCGAGCTTGCTGACGCCGTACACGCCCAGCGGCGCAGTCGCATCGTCTTCGCGGTAGGGCTGACGACCGCTGCCATCGAATACGTAATCGGTCGAGTAATGCACCAGCAGGGCATCGCGTGCGGCGCAGGCGGCGGCGATGATGCTTGGCGCTTCCGCGTTGGCGCGGACAGCTGCGTCGACCTCGTCCTCGGCACGGTCAACGGCGGTATGGGCCGCGGCATTGACGACGACATCGGGCGCGATCCGTGCGATCAGGCCGGCCAGACTGCCAGGCGCATCGAAATCGGCGACTTCGCAGGCCGTGCCATCCAGTCTGCCGCTGCGCGTGGTCGCGACGACTTCGCCCAATGGCGCCAGGCTGCGGCGCAGTTCGCTGCCAACCTGGCCATTCGCACCGAGCAGCAGGATCCTCACGGCTGGTTGCTCACGCGACGTAGACCGGCAGGCGATGCTCCGGCACATCATCGAGGAATGGCGCGCGTGCGTCCTTGTCGGACAGCAGCGGCGCGCTGACCGGCCAGTCGATCGCCAGACGTGCATCGTTCCAGCGGATCGCAGCGTCGGCGTCGCGATCGTAGGTCTCGGTGCACAGGTAGGTGAACGTGGCGCGCTCGCTGAGCACGGCGAAGCCATGCGCGAAGCCTTCCGGTATCCAGAAGTGGCGCTTGTTGTCGCCCGAAAGAATCGCGGCCGTCGATTTTCCAAACGTCGGCGAGCCGCGACGGATGTCGACCGCCACGTCCCAGACCTCGCCATCCAGCACGGACACATACTTGCCCTGCGACTTCGGCCACTGGTAATGCAGGCCGCGCAACACGCCGCGCGCCGAACTGGAGACGTTGCCCTGCACGAAATCAGGCGTCAGGCCATGCGCGGCCAGCTTGTCTCGGTTGAACGATTCGTAGAACCAGCCGCGGTCGTCGCCAAATACCTGTGGTTCGATGATCAGGCACCCTGCAATATCCGTCTCGATCACCTTCATGGCACGAATCCGCGTCCGGCCAGCGAGAGCAGATATTGGCCATAACCGTTCTTGACCAGCGGTCGCGCCAGGGTTTCCAGTTGCGCCGCATCGATCCAGCCATTGTTCCAGGCGATCTCCTCCGGGCAGCACACGCGCAGGCCCTGGCGCGCCTCGATGGTCTCGATGTAATTGGACGCCTCCAGCAGCGACTGGTGGGTACCGGTATCCAGCCAGGCGTAGCCGCGACCGAGTTGTTCCAGGTGCAGCGAGCCTTCCTCGAGATAGCGACGGTTGAGATCGGTGATCTCCAGTTCGCCGCGCGGCGACGGCTTCAGGCCGGCGGCGAAATCGCTGGCGCGGCCGTCGTAGAAGTACAGGCCGGTGACTGCGTAGTTGGAACGAGGCTGTAAAGGCTTTTCCTCGAGCCCGATCACCCTTCCATCCGCGTCGAAGTCGGCGACGCCATAGCGCTCCGGATCGCGCACCCAGTAACCGAACACGGTCGCACCGTTTTCGCGCCCGTCGGCACGCTTGAGCAGCGCCGTCAGGCCGGGGCCGTGGAAGATGTTGTCGCCCAGCACCAGGCAACTCGGTTGCCCGGCCACGAAATCGCGACCGATCAGGTAGGCCTGTGCCAGCCCATCCGGACTCGGCTGCACCGCGTACTCGATGCGCATGCCCCATTGCGAGCCATCGCCGAGCAGCGACTTGAACAGCGCCTGCTCGTGCGGGGTATTGATGATCAGCACTTCGCGGATCCCCGCCAGCATCAGCACGCTGAGCGGGTAATAGATCATCGGCTTGTCGTATACCGGCAGGAGCTGCTTGCTGATCGACTGCGTCAACGGATACAGGCGGGTACCGGAGCCGCCAGCGAGGATGATGCCGCGTCGTTGGGTCATCTGATTTCCTGTCTCATTTACTGAATGCGCATCAGGTAGGCTAGGCGCCAATCAAGCATCGTGCTGGTAGCACGAATCGGCCCACGCCGAAGGGAGTGATCAGGCAGTTGCGCCGATGCGCTCGAGCCGGTAACTGCCATCCAGCACGCGCTGCACCCACGGCTGCTGGTCGAGGTACCAGTCGACGGTATCGGCAATGCCCTGTTCGAAGGTATGCGCCGGCTTCCAGCCCAACTCGTTCTGCAGCTTGGAGGCATCGATTGCATAGCGCCGGTCGTGACCGGGCCGATCCTTGACATAGGTGATCTGCGAGTTGCGCGGCTTGCCATCGGCGCGCGGACGGCGCTTGTCCAGCAGCGCACAGATCACATTGACCACCTCGATGTTCTGGCGTTCCGCGTCGCCGCCGACGTTATAGGTTTCGCCGATCCGTCCGCGTTCCAGCACCGCCCGGATCGCAGCGCAGTGGTCGCCGACATACAGCCAGTCGCGCACGTTTTTGCCGTCGCCGTAGATCGGCAGCGACTCGCCTGCGATCGCCTTGGCGATCACCAGCGGAATGAGCTTCTCGGGAAACTGGTAAGGGCCGTAATTGTTCGAACAGTTGGTGGTCAGCACCGGCAGGCCGTAGGTGTGATGAAACGCACGCACCAGATGGTCGGAGGCTGCCTTCGATGCCGAGTACGGCGAGTTGGGTGCGTACGCGGTTTCCTCGGTGAACCTGCCGCTGTCGCCCAGCGAGCCGTAGACCTCGTCGGTGGATACGTGCAGGAAACGAAAGGCATCCTTCGCCGCGCCTTCCAGTCCTTTCCAGTAGTCGCGCGCGGCTTCCAGCAGGGCCAGGGTGCCGACCACGTTGGTCTGCACGAACGCGGCCGGACCATCGATGGAACGGTCGACGTGGCTTTCGGCGGCGAAATTGACGATGGCATCGGGGCGATGCCCGGCGAGCAGCTTCGTCACCAACGCGCGGTCGCCGATGTCGCCCTGCTCGAAGACATGCGCGGGATTGCCGTCAAGCGACGACAGCGTATCGAGGTTGCCGGCGTAGGTCAGGACATCGAGGTTGACGATGCGAATGCCGCTGCGCACCGCCTCGAGCACGAAATTGCCACCAATGAATCCGGCACCGCCGGTTACCAGCCAGGTTTGCACGCGGGTACAGCCTCTAAGTGGGAATGCCGGACGCAAAATCCTCAGAACGGAATATCGTCATCTGCGAAGTCGTCCATCGGCGCCCGTGAAGCCTGCGGTGCCGGCTCGCGGCGCTGCGCCGGCGCCGGGCGCGAAGAGCGTTCGCCGCCACTGCGTTCCGAGCCTTCGCCGCGTCCCTCGTTGCCACCCAGCATCTGCATCTGGTCGGCGATGATGTCGGTGAAGTAGCGGGTGACGCCATCCTTCTCGGAGGTGCTGTACTCGATGCGGCCCTCGATGTAGACCTGGCGCCCCTTCCTCAGGTACTCGCCGGCGATCTCGCCGAGCTTGCCGAACAGCTTGACCCGGTGCCATTCGGTCTTGTCGATCTGGTTGCCGTCCTTGTCCTTGCGCGAACTGGAGGTGGCCAGGCTGATCGTGGTCACGGCCATGCCGCTCTGGGTGTACTTGGTTTCCGGATCGTTGCCGAGGTTGCCGACCAGGATCACCTTGTTGATGCCGCGGGCCATGTCTTGCCGTCCTTATCTTCGTGCGCCCGGATCGGGCTGCATCATTGGATTATAGCCGCGCGGCACGCGGGAGTCGGGCGATGCAGCGCTGCCGGGTCAGGTTTGTCTGAACCGCCTGTCGGCATCCTCTCCCTATAATTGGGCCATCTCCCGCACTGGTCTCGCAATGGATTACGCGCCCTCCCGCCCGCTGACGCCCGCTGCCGGGTCCGCCCAGGGACTCTCCTTGGCCGCAATCCAGTCGCTGGCCGCGACGGACATGGCCGCCGTCGACGCCCTGATCCGACGCCGCCTGGCCTCGGACGTGGTGCTGGTCAACCAGATCGGCGAGCACATCGTCGCCGCGGGCGGCAAGCGGCTGCGGCCGATGCTGCTGTTGCTGGCCGCACGGGCGCTGGGCCATGCGGGCGCCGATGCGCATCAACTGGCGGCGGTGATCGAGTTCATCCATACCGCCACCCTGCTGCACGACGACGTGGTCGACGAGTCCGACCTGCGCCGCGGCCGCAGCACCGCCAACGCGCTGTGGGGCAATGCGCCAAGCGTGCTGGTCGGCGATTTCCTGTACTCGCGCAGCTTCCAGCTGATGGTGGAACTGGACCGCATCGAGGTGATGCGGATCCTCGCCGACACCACCAACGCCATCGCCGAAGGCGAAGTGCTGCAGCTGCTGCACGTACGCAATCCCGATACCGACGAACCCGCTTACCTGCGCGTGATCGAGCGCAAGACCGCGGTGCTGTTCGCCGCGGCGACACGGCTCGGTGCGCTGCTGGCCGGCGCCGACGAAGCGCTGCTGCAGCGCTTCCACGACTATGGCCTGAACCTCGGTTACGCCTTCCAGATCGCCGACGACGTCCTTGACTACAGCGCCGACGAAGCCGACCTGGGCAAGCATCTGGGCGACGACCTCGCCGAAGGCAAGGCGACGTTGCCGCTGATCCACGCAATCGCGCACAGCCCGCCCGAAGTCGCCACACGCCTGCGTACCGTGGTCGAGAACGGCGACGCGTCGTCGATGCCGGAAGTGCTGGCGGCGATCGATGCCACGGGCGGGCTGGAGTACAGCCGCGAGTGCGCGCGTCGCTACGCGGAAGCCGCGGGACGCGCGCTGGATGGCATGGAGGAGAACGATGCCGTCGCGGCCTTGCACGGCCTGGCACGCTACGCGGTGGACCGCAAGCACTGATCACGGCCACGTTTCGCCACGCCACATCGCCGCTGTCATGCAGGACGCGGCGACACTTTTCCCCAGCTGAAAAACGGCCGTCGCTGCCCGCCTCCGATTACTTCGCCGCGAACTGCTCGGCGAAGAAATCGCGCATCATCCGCGACGCACGGCGGGCCGCTCTTTCGTTGTAGACGCAGTTCGGAGGACTGTTCGATTCCGGCTGCGTGAAGCAGTGCACCGCGCCGCCGAAATCGACGAACTGCCAATCGGCCTTGGCGGCGTCCATTTCCTTGCGGAAATCGGCGATGTTCTGGGCAGTGACGCTGGCGTCGCTGGCGCCGTTGAGCACCAGCACCGGCGTACGGATCACGTTGCCCTGGGTCGGCAGGTAGCTTTCCAGGCCGCCATGCAGGCTGACCACGCCGCCGCTGATGTCGCTGCCGGAACGCGCCAGTTCGAGCACCGCCGAACCCCCGAAGCAGAACCCGAGCGCGCCGATCCGCGCGGCGTCGACCGGCGCGTCGCCTGCCTGCGCCTTGAGCACCTTCACCGCTTCCGCAACCCGCGCGCGCAAGGTGACGCCGCCATCGGAATAGACCTCGCGCACCTGCGCGCCGGCTTCCTTGGCGTCCTTCGGCCGCACGCCCTGGCCATAGACGTCGGCGACCAGCACCACGTAGTCGGCGCCGGCGATCTGCTTGGCCTTCTCCACCGAGTCCTGCGTAGCGCCCATCCAGTTGGGCACCATCACCAGGCCAGGGCGCCGCTCGGTATTGGCGTCGTCATAGACGAGGTAGCCACTGAAGCTGTCCTCGCCGACCTTGTATTCGATCGGCTTGGCCTGCATCGCAGCAAATGCGGGCAGCGACGACAGCAGCAACGAAACGGCAAGCAGCGAACGGAACATGGCAATCTCCAGGTGACGAAGCGGACTTCAAACCATGATGTGGGCGCAGCTTGCTCCGTCGCGCGACCTCGCAGCAAGCACCGCTTTACGGCGAAATACCCAGACCGGATATCGCCGCGATGATATCCGGATCGAAGCCGGCCAGCTGTGCGAAGTGGCGGCCGCGCCAGGTGTAGTCGCGATAGGGGCCATAGCTCGGTGCGCCCGGCGACAGCAGCACCACGCCCTCGCCTGCCAGCGCGTGACGGGCATGCTCGACGGCCTGTTGCAGGTCATCGGCCTGTTGCAGCCGGAATCCTTTCGAAGCCGCGACCGGCGCCAGCAGATCGTGGATGCGCGGTCCGTTCTGGCCCATGGTGACGATGGCGGCCGGCGGCGCGGACTGCATCGCTTCGGCGAAGTCCTGCCAGTCGAGGCCGCGATCGTGCCCGCCAAGCAGGATCGCCACCCGGCGCCCGCGGAATACTTCGAGCGCAGCGAGACTGGCGTGCGGCGTAGTGCTGATCGAATCGTTGACCCAGGTGACGCCGTCGCGGGTGCCCAGCGTCTGCAGGCGATGCGGCAGCGGCACGAAGCCCTGCGCCTGCGGCGCGAGCGCTGCGGCGTCCACGCCCAGCGCGTCGATCGCGGTCAGGGCGGCGCACAGGTTGCCGCGGTTGTGGCGACCTGGCAGCGCCACCGTGGCGGTATCGAACACGAAATCGCCGCCGCGATACAGCGCGGCGCCACGCAGGTGCCAGCCATCCTCGCGGCCGAACCAGCGCACCTCGCTGTCGGGCAACGACAGTGCGGCAAGCCGGCGGTCCTGCGCATTGAGCACCGCGATGCGCGGCTGGCCCTCGGTCAGCAGCGCCAGCTTGTCGTCGACGTAACGCTGCTCGCTGCCATGCCAGTCGAGGTGCTCGGGAAAGATGTTGGTGACGATGGCGATGTGCGGCCGCACGCCGGAGCCTGCGACGTCGCGCGTCTGGTAGCTCGACAGTTCGATGGCCCAGAACTCGGCGCTTGCGTTCACCAGCTCGAGCAGCGGCAGGCCGATGTTGCCGCACAGCGCGGTGCGATGCCCACCCGCGCGCAGCAGGTGCGCCAGCAAGGCAGTGGTGGTGCTCTTGCCCTTGGTGCCGGTAACGCAGATCGTGCGCGCATCGGGACGCTCCGCGAACCACAACGCGGTGCCGCCGATGAAGCGCGTGCCTTCGTGCGCGGCGATCATCGCTTCCGGACGATAGGGACTGATGCCCGGCGACTTGATGACGATATCGAAGGCCGACAGGCGGCCGGCGCTGGCCTCCGTTTCGATGTGCAATGCCGGGTCGCCGAGCGCGGCCGCATCGAGCGCTTCCTCCGTGGTGCAGAACAGGGTCAGCGGCTGGGCAGCCTTTGCTCGCGCCGAATCCCCAGTCCCGAATCCCGAAACCCCGGCGCGCAGCGCCCGATAGGCAGCCCGGCCTTCGCGGCCCCAGCCCCACAGCGCGACGCGCTGACCTTCAAGTTGCGAGATACGCACGCAGCCTGCCCCAGAGCGCTTGCGGCACACGGTGCTCGTCGTCGATCACCAGCAATGGCGCGATGTCCAGTTCCCCTGCATCCAGCTGCGGACGAATCTCGCGGCGGAAGCGCTCGACGATCGCATCCTCACGCCACTCCGGCCGCTCGGCCACAGTCGCCATCGCCGCACGCGATTCCCTGCCCTCGCCCACGCATTCGAATGGCTTGTGGTCCTGGAATTCCAGCAGCGCGTCGTAGCCGGCGGTCTGTGCCGGGTCGTCGAGCAGGTTGCGCCCGAAGATCGACACCAGCCGCGGCTTGGGCATGAACGGCGCCAGTGCCAGGAACACGAAATGGCATTTCGGGCAGACGCCGCACCAGCGGCTGGCCGGGCGTTCGCCGAGCAGGTGGAAGTTGCGGTTGCAGCTGGAGAAATGCGCGTCGTAGCGATCGGTCCTGGCGAACTGCCGGGCGACGGCGAGTTCGCTGAGCGGACGCAGCAGCGAGTAGTAATGCAGGTCGGCAGCGACGGTGCGCTGCACGTGACCACCGAAGTCGCGCTCAAACGCCCAGCCCTTCGACCACTGGTGGTTCACCTCGCCCGTGCCTTCAATCATGCTGCCGTAACTGGCGGAACGCTCGTTCGAGAACACCACCTGGTCGACGCCAAGCAGCACTGCGGCGAACACCATGATCGCCGAGTTGATCGCGGTGACCGGGATATGGCCGTTGTAAGCGCCCTGCCGGTTGAGTTCGAACAACTCCGATGCCAGCTGGCGACCGATGTTGAGCGTCGGCAGTCCGGTGCGCTCGGCGCAGGCCTTGATCAGTTGCGAACCACCGATCCAGGTCACGGTCTGCTCGACATCCAGCGCGCGCAGGGCCTCGATGCTGACCAGCGAATCCTTGCCGCCGCCGATGGCGACGAGGGCATGGCGACGCAGGCCGAGTGTCGGCGCCTTGGCGATGCCCTGTCCATCGGCGGGAAAACGGATGCGGCCATGCAGGTTCAAGCCATTGCGGTAAGCGAACTCGCCGAGGCCGTTGACATAGATCTCCTCCATCAACGCCGCAGTCGCCGCATCGATGGCATAGCCGTCGATGCGGATCCGTTCCGGCACCGCCGCCTTGTAGTAGCTGACACCGGCGATCAGATGCAGCAGGCGCAGGGCCTGCTCCGCGGCCTGCGCGCGTGCGCCATCCAGCACGAAAGGCGCGCCCGGAATGGTGACGGTCTCGACCAGCTCGGCGCCGTCGTCGAAGGCATAGCGCAGGCGCGCGACGCCGCTGGCCGCATCGAAATCGCAGCCAGTGAAATGGAAGGACTGGATGGAGTCCCTGTCAAACACGGTCATTTGCCACCCCGCACCGTCGCCGCCGTCTGTCGCAGGTAGCGCCGGCAAATGAAAAGTTCGATCGCCATCGCCGGCAATGCTCCCAACAACACACCCAGCATCAATGCATAGACTGCGATTGCGGACAGCAGCGGCCAGGCCTCGCGGAAACCGAGCGACTGCGCGGCAAAGACCTGGTCCAGCAGCTGCGAAACCAGCAGGCCGGCGAGCACGAAGACCGGAAACTGCACGAACGCCAGCGCCACGATGCGGAACGCCATGCGCAGCGGCGGCTTGCCGGTCGTATCGCCGGCATGCCAGCCGCCGACCCACCAGGCCGCCAGTCCGGCCGACGCGGCGGCAGCGGGCGCGATCGCCAACAACGGCTTCAGACTCGCCCACATCCATTGCGCGCCGCTCATCGCGACGACCAGGCCGTAAGCGACGATCGCCAGCGCCATCGCGACCAGCGCGCTGGCGACCACCAACCCTGCCCGCGGACTCATCGACGACGCATCAGCCATCGATGGTGTCCTCCTGCGGCAGCTCACGCAGGTTGTAGGTGTTGGCCATGGTGTGGCCGTAGGCGCCGGCATCGGCGATCAGCAGCACGTCGCCTTCCGCGGTCGCCGCCGGCAGCGGACGCGCATGGCCGAGCACGTCGCCGGATTCGCAGATCGGGCCGACCACGTCGAAGGCCAAGCTCTGCGCATCGTCCAGCCGCGACAGGTTGTGGATGCCGTGGTAGGCCTCGTACAGCGTCGGCCGCATCAGCGCGTTCATGCCAGCATCGGCGCCGACGCGACGCACGCCGTCCTTCTCGACCACCTGCGTCACGTGCAGCAGCAACACGCCCGACTCGGCCACCATGTAGCGGCCGGGCTCGATCGCCAGCTGGAAGCGCGGATACGCGGCCTTGATCTCGGCCAGGCCGTCGGCCCAGGCGGCGATGTCGAACGCGCGCGCATCCGGCTTGTACGGAATCGGCAGGCCGCCGCCGATGTCGATGGTCTCGACCGTGCCGATGCCGTCGGCCAGGCCGGCGAGCTCGGCATAGACCTCGCGCCAGTGCTTGGGCAGGTCGACGCCGCTGCCGAGGTGCGCGTGTAAGCCGACGATGCGTACGTCGAGTTCGCGCGCACGCGCCACGAACACGTCGAGCGCCGCGACCGGCAGGCCGAACTTGGACGCGCTGCCGCCGGTCTTGACCTTGGCGTGGTGGCCTTCGCCGCGTCCGAGGTCGATGCGCAGCCAGAGCCGGCGGCCGCGGAACACCTCCGGCCAGTTGCGCAACGCCTCGACATTGTCGAGCGTGACGTTGACGCCGCACGCGAACGCGGCCTCGTACTCGCTGCGCGGCGCGAAGCTCGGCGTGAACAGCACGTTGCCCGGAGCGAACTGCGGGAACAGCCCGAACACATGCTGCAGCTCGCCCAGCGATACGCACTCCAGACCGAAGCCTTCGCTGACCAGCGTGCGCAGGATGTCCGGATGCGGGTTGGCCTTGAGGGCGAAGAAGCGGCGATCGATCGCGGCCACGTCGTTGAGCGCGCGCGCGCGTTCGCGCACCACGGCCAGGTTGTAGACGTAGCGCGGCGTGCCGCGCGCGGCCACGCGCAGCAGTTCGTCGCGGCGTGCATGCCACCAGGGCGCCGGTGCCGGCGCCGGCGGGCCCTGCACGATTTCGCGCCAGCTCGGGCCAAACACGCTGGCATCGTCCACCGGCATCGCACCGCCGCGCACCAGTTGCGCGTGCAGGTGCGGCAGCAGGCCGTCGGCATCGGCCTCGTCGATGACAAAGGTCAGGTTGAGGTCGTTGGACGACTGCGAGATCAGGTGCACGCGCTCGCGCCCGAACGCCGCCCAGATGTCGGACAGCTTGTGCAGCAGCGAACGCATGCCGCGACCGACCAGGGTGATCGCCGCGCACGGCGCGATCACCTTGACCCGGCAGATCTCGGCGAGGTCGGCGGACAGGCGCGCCAGCACGTCTGTGCTGACCAGGTTCTCACTGGGGTCCAGCGACACGGTGACGTTGGTTTCCGACGAACCGATCAGGTCGACCGACAGGCCGTGGCGCTTGAAGCGCTCGAACACGTCGGCGAGGAATCCGACCTGCTGCCACATGCCGACGCTTTCCATCGACACCAGCACGATCCCGTTGCGGCGGCTGATCGCCTTGACGCCAGGCACGGTGGCCGCGCTGCCGTCGATGCGGGTTCCGGGCAGGTCGGGATTCTCGGTATCCCGGATCGCCATCGGCACGCCGCCGTCGCGACAGGGCTTGATCGAACGCGGATGCAGCACCTTGGCGCCGGTGGTGGCGATTTCCTGCGCCTCGGCATAGTCGAGGCGACTGAGCAGGCGTGCGTCCGGCACCTCGCGCGGATTGGCGCTGAACATGCCGGGCACGTCGGTCCAGATCTCGACGCGCTGCGCACCGAGCAGCGCGCCGAAGTACGCAGCCGACGTGTCGGAGCCGCCGCGGCCGAGGATCGCGGTGCCGCCATCGCCGTGGCGGGCGATGAAGCCCTGGGTCAGCAGCAACGGCGCCGGCTGCGCGGCGAAGCGCGCCTGCCAGTCGCCCTCGGCCTCGCGCCGGCACGACACCGACAACCGCGTCGACCACGCGTTCTGGTTTGGCAGTGCGACGGCATCGAGCCATTCGCGCGCATCGCACCAGCCGAAATCCAGTCCCTGCGCATGCAGGTAGGCGGCGCCCAGCGTCGACGACAGCAGTTCGCCCTGTCCCAGCACTTCGGCCTGCCAGTCCAGCGGACGCGACCCTGCGCGCGGATCGTCGGCCAGCGCCAGCAGCGCGGCCAGGCGTGCGCCCAGCGCCACGTCGGCATCGAGTCCGAGTTCGGCGCAGAAAGCGCGGTGGCGTTCGACCAGCCCGGCGATGCGAGCAGCAACGCCATCGCCATCGGCGATCGCCTGCAATTCGTTGGTGACGCCGGACAGGGCCGACACCACCACCAGCACGCGCGCGTCTTCCTCGGCCCTGCGTTTCGAAGCGATGCGTCCGATGGCGTCCCAACGGTTCCGGCGTGACACCGAAGTGCCTCCGAACTTGAGTACTACCCAGCGATTCGCTTGCGCCACCGCATTGCCTCTTGAGTGAGTGGTTGATGACCCGGATGGAACACACCGGGTGAAATATGGGAATAACGATTACGCCTGCAACTGTCCGGCATCCACTGCCGGCCAGCGCCTAGAATGTCGCCCTTCCGTGCGACCTGCACGGGATGCGGCCACAAAGATCGCAATTCTAGTCGAATAATTCCTCCGGACTCTGCACCGATGACGCTTCGCCGTTACCTGCAACTCGATGTCTTCGCCGACCGCCCCGGCGCCGGCAATCCGCTGGCGGTGGTACTGGACGCGGAGGGACTCGACGCCGATGCCATGCAGGCGATCGCACGCTGGACGCGGCTGCCGGAAACCACCTTCGTGTCGCCGGCCGTCTCGGCCGACAGCAGCTATCGCATCCGCATCTTCAGTCCGCGCCGCGAGGTGCCGTTCGCCGGACATCCCAGCGTGGGCACCGCGCACGCCGTGCTCGAAGCCGGCCTGGCCACGCCGCGCGACGGCCTGCTGGTGCAGGACGGGATCGCCGGCAAGCTGCCGCTGCGCGTCGCCGGCGAAGACGCGTCGCGCACGATCGCCGTGCGCACGCCGCCGGCCAAGGTGATGACCACTGCCGAGGCTAGCGATCCACAGCTGCATGACGCGCTCGCCGGCCTGCCACTGGGCAGCCTACCGCCGGCGTTGATGGACGGCGGCCGCCGCTGGTGGCTGGCGGAACTACGCGACGAAGCCCTGCTGCGCGCCGCCACGCCGGACTGGGCGGCGATCGGCCGACTGGCGCAGGCCACCGACAGCATGGGCCTGTGCGTGTTCGCGCGCAGCGACGACCCGGTCTACTACCTGGCCGTGCGCGCCTGGGTCGGCGCCCCGGCGCAATTCGAGGACGCCGCCTCCGGCGCGGCCAACGCCACCCTCGCCGCCTGGCTGGCCTCGCAGGACGCGCTGCCCGGCGACACCGGCTTCTACCGTATCAGCCAGGGCCGCGAAGTCGGCCACGACGCGATCATCGAACTGCAGGTCGACGCCGATGGCGAAGTCTGGTCGGGCGGACGCGTGGTGACGGTGGTCAGCGGGCAGATTGACTGGCCTTGAGGCGCAGCACTTGCCTGACACGTGGGCTGCAGGCTAATGCGCCGCGTGCAGGTGAACCGGCGGCGTGCGACAGGATGCGCTTGCTTGATAGTTCGCAGTGTCCCTTCACGTGGCCGACGACCCGCCAATCCCTTTGACACCGGGAGTGCAGCCGTAAGGTGCACTAGCCGAAGGTGGTAACGCGCCGGATGACTGCACGAAGGAAATCTTCGATCACGCTTCACGGCGCCGCGGCAACGCCAGAATCAAGCTGATTGAATTGTCAGGCGCCGGATATAGCCATGCGCTCACGAGATCGGGCCACCGCACTCTCTGAGAACAGGCTGGGATGACGCAGGATGACCGCCTCAAACGCGTATCGACCGAGGCCTACCTCTTGGAGTGCGGCAAAGCCAGCCGTTTCATCCGGGCGATCTACGGCGCGCTCTGTGGCAGCGATAACCCCGTAGCGTTTGATCATTTGCCAAGTGCGGGAAGCACGTGTGCGCTTGCCGTTTTTTGCCGAGAGCACCTCCTCGTAAGCGTAGACAGCCTCTAAGCACTCACGCTCCGCGTCCGATGCTGCGCCGTAAGCGGCGGCACGGAGTTCAACGGCGCGTTGCTTCGCCTGTAGAACAAGATCATCACGACTCTTTTTCTTGGCGTTCTTTGCAAACACTCACACGCTGCGGGGGTCTTCAGCTTATTTACTCTGTCATCCATAGAGTGTCTCTTGGCGCCCAACACTGATTAAGCCGGTCCGGAGAGCGAGCTTAGCTCGAGTGAATCGCGCCCGGCGCAGACACTTGGAATCCAGCATGGGCAAGCACCTTTTGGCACAAATCCATGAACGCATCTACCGAAAGGTCGTTCTTGGAGTCATTGGTGCGCCAAGCACAAATTCGAAAGCTTGCCTCGGTTGCGTCAGATGAGAGGTGATCGACGGTTGGAAGCAGTGCGAACCCGGCTTTGTAGGCATGACGCCCCTTGTGCGAATCTTCGTTCTTGTATGTGCTGATCAACGACCAGTCAAGCGGCTCGCCCGTGTAGGCGTCAAGGCCTGCAGATAGCAACACGGCGGCATGAATTGCCTCCTTGTACATGGCATTGGCACAGATATGTCCACGCTTGCGATCACGCTTGACGTGAGCTGCTGCTTTGCGAGTCAGCCAGCGCTCGTATGCTTCCGGCGCGACAACCCCGGAGAGGAACGCGGGAGGCGTGTGCTTTCTCGGCATGACGAGAGTACCTGTATTTACTCAGCCTCATACACCGGCTTGCCATCGATCCACGTAGAGCGGATCTTCAGTTCGTCCAGTTGCGACACCGGCATCGCCAGCGGGTCGGATTCGACGATCACGAAATCGGCGTGCAGGCCCGGCGCCAGTCGTCCGCTCGCATCCTCGTCCTTGCCGGCCCAGGCAGCATCGGCGGTGAAGCCGCGCAGCGCTTCCGCTGCGGTCAGCTTCTGGTCGGCGAGCCAGCCGCCGGGTGGATGGCCGGCGCGATCCTGCCGCGTCGCGGCTGCGTACAGGCCCAGGCGCGGATCGACGTGTTCGACCGGGAAGTCGGAACCCAGCGCGAGTCGCGCGCCGCTGTCGAGGAAACGCCGCCACGCGTAGGCGCCGGCGATGCGTTCCCTGCCGACGCGGTCCTGCGCCCACGGCATGTCGGAGGTGGCGTGCGTCGGCTGCATCGAGGCGATCACGCCAAGTTGCGCGAAACGCGGGATGTCCTCCAGCGCCACGATCTGCGAATGCTCGATGCGCCAGCGGTGATCGGTCTTGGCCTCGTCGCCGAGCACCTTCGCGTAGGTGTCGAGCACCATGCGGTTGCCGCGGTCGCCGATGGCGTGGGTGGCTACCTGCACGCCGCAATCCTTGGCCTTGCGCACCGCGCTTTCGAAAGCCTCGGGCGTCGTGACCAGCAGGCCGCGATTGCCGGGTTCGTCGCTGTAGTCCTCCAGCAAGGCGGCGCCGCGGCTGCCCAACGCGCCATCGACGTACAGCTTGACGCCCTGCATGCGCACGCGATCGCTGGCGTGCTGGTAAAGGCCTTTGGCGCATAGCTCCGCAAGCGCGGCGCCGTCGCCATCGGCATAGGCGGCGATGCGCAGCGGCAGGCGGCCGCTGTCGGCGAACTGGCGATACAAGGCCAGGTCATCGCGCGACACGCCCATGTCGTGCACGCCGGTCAGCCCGTTGCGCGCGGTGGCCTGCAGCGCGCGTTGCAATGCCTGTTCGCGGAATGCGGCGTCGGGTGCCGGAATGACCTCGTAGACCAACTGCATCGCGCCATCGACGAACACGCCCGTCGCCGCATCGCCTTCGCGCACAATGCGGCCGCCGTCCGGGTGCCAGTCGCCCTGCAGTTCCTTTCCGGCAAGTTTCTTCTCGACCGCGCGCAACGCCGCCGAATTCGCCCAGCCGGCATGGCCGTCGACGCGTTCCAGCCACACCGGACGGTCGGGGAACGCGGCGTCCAGGTCGGCCGCGGTCGGAAACGATTTCTCGGGCCAGTCGTTCTGGTCCCAGCCGCCGCCGAGCAGCCAGGCGTCGGCTGGCAAGGTCTTCTCGTACTCGCGCAGGCGCGCGATGATTTCCGCCTTGTCCTTGCTGCCGACCAGGTCGGCGCGCATCAGCGCGTAGCCGAGGCCCATCAGGTGCGCATGCGCGTCGATCAGGCCGGGGATCACCGTGGCCTTGCCGGCATCGATGCGCCGCGCTTCGGGATAGCGCGCCAGCAATGTTTTGGCATCGCCCAGCGCCAGCACGCGGCCGGTTTCGTCCCAGGCCATGGCCTCGACGGTCGGCTGTTGCGCATCCGAGGTATGGATGCGCGCAGCGGTCAGCACCTGCACTTCGGCGGCATGCAGCGTCGCGAGCGGCGAGCAGTACAGGGCCACGGCCAGAACGATGGAACGCATATGTGTTTCTCCTGGATACGATTCGACCCTTTTACTATGCACGCCGCGACGGCGGCAATGCGCGGCGGCTTCACTGTCTCATCGCCGCCCTCGATCGCCGGGGCTCACGACGGGCCCGCATTCGCGCCGGGCAACGCGGCCTCCTCGCGCGCCACCGCACGGCGGCCGAGCGCGACCAGCGCCAGCGCCGGGAAATACATCAGCAGGCCATACATCGCGCCGGGCAGCGCGATCTGCGGCGACTCCAGCAAGGTCAAGGCGATCACGATCGCGAGCGTGCTGTTCTGCACGCCGACCTCCATGCCGACCGTGATCGCATCGCGCAGTACCAGCCCACTGACGCGTCCGAGCAGGAACCCGAGGCCGATCGCCGCGCAGCCCAGCGTCAGCGCCGCCGGCCCCAACTGTACGAACCAGATCGGCAGCTGCTCGTGTTCGGCGACCACGATCGCGATGATCAGCAGCAGCAGGAATCCCAGCGCGAACCGGCTCACCCACGGTTCCACGCGACGTACGAATCCCGGCGCATGACGGCGCACGCCCATGCCCAGTAGCACCGGCACCAGCACCAGTGCGGCGAGATGGACGATGGTCTGCGCCACCGGCAGGCGGATGTCACGGGTCTCGCCGCCGAACAGCTGCAAGGCCAGGTTCACCAGCAACGGCACGCTCAGGAAAGTGACCAGCGCGCTGATCACCGTCAGCGTCACCGCCAATGCGACGTTGCCGCGCGCCAGATAGGTCAGCGCGTTGGAGGTGCTGCCGCTGGGACAGGCCGCCACCAGCACCAGCCCGACCGCAAGTTCGGTCGGTAACCGGAACAGCCATGCCACGGCAAAGCCCAGCAGCGGCAGCAGCAGGTAATGGCCGACCAGTCCGACCAGCACCGGCTTGGGCCTTTCGCCGATGCGGCGGAAGTCGGCGCCGCTGAGGGTCATGCCGATGCCGCACATGATGATTGCGATGGCAATCGGCAAGCCGATCCGGATCAGCAGGCTGTCTGGCACGAACACCTCCCCGAGGGCGCGGCATGGACGTCGCGAAGGCCGATCCTAACCCGGATTCCGATGCGAGTCCGTGCGTCCGGGCGGTCCCTTAAGCGCAAAAAAGAACGGGGCCTTTCGGCCCCGGTTGTCTGGTATCTGCTGCTCGCCGGATCACTCCGGACGAACATCCACGCGCACGCGGATGCGGTCGCCAGGATGGTAATCGGTGTGGGTGCGATGGGTGCGGCCGGCATATTCGTACGTCACGTCGTAACCGGCGACGCGGCCATCGTTGACGCGGTTGTAGCCATAGCTGTCGCGGACCGGTTCCGGATCGCAGACGGTGACGCTGGCATTGCGCCGCTGGCGCACGGACTGGTCGTAGATCGAACGGCCCGCCAGCCCGCCGACCATCGAACCGATCGCCGAGCTCGCATAGCGCGCCGACCCGCCACCGACCTGGCTGCCGACCACGGCACCGATGACACCGCCCACCACGGTGGCCACGGTGCGGCTGGTGTCGCTGCCGCCACGGTAGGCACCATCATTGCCGTAGTAGCCATTGCTGCGATAGGCACCGTCATCGCGGTAATAGCCGTCGCGGTCGTAATAGCCATCGTTCGACACGTAGCCGTCGTTGCGTGTGTAGCAGCGCTGCGTACCGCTGGAATAGCTGTTGGTATTGCGATAACCGGACTGGATCACCGGATCGACACGGATCACGCGCGCGTAATCGTAATAGTCGCCTGAGGATTGTCCGTAGCGGTCGACAACGGGTTGGCCGTAGCGGGAGGAATAGCCCGACGATTGCGCTGCGGCGGTGCCGAAGGCGGCGACCAGGCCGAAGGCAAGGACCGAAGTGGCGAGGCGTTTCATGAGTGACTCCAGGCGCCGGATGACGCACTCGCACGCTAGGGGCCAGCGGGTAAAGCCGTGCTGAACCGAAACCGTTTCCAGCGCTGCGATGTCGCCGGATTTACCATGCCGACAGCCACGCCGCGACCCGCCGCGCCAGTTGGACGCCGCCGCGACCGAGCAGTGGCGCAACATGGCTGGCCGATGGCCGGCGGATCAGGTCGGCTTGCCATGCCTCGGCCAACGCCCGGGTCGCTGTCGCCGGCACGTCCTCATCCAGCTCCGAAACGATGCACAACACCGGGCAATCCGGCCGGGTGGCGACCACGCCGGCCTGCGCCGTATCCAGGACCGCGCCACTTTCGTCGCGCCAGCGACGGAAGGCGTAAAGCGCAGCCGCATCATCGGCGTCCGGCATCGCCCGTCGCGTCGCGGCCAGACGCGCATCGCGATGCCATGGCACAAGCTGCGTCCATGATCGCTGCGGCAACCGGTCGTGGAAGGGCGCGGGCGGCATCGGATTCACCAGCACCAGCGCGTCGGCCGCTTCAGCAGCGACCGCGCACAGCAAGCCGCCGAGGCTGGCGCCGATCAACGCTCGCGGGCGCGGCAGTGCATGCAGCGCGTCGCGCACTTGCGACAGGTAATCGTCGAAGGCGGTCGCCTGCAGTCCGGCCGGCACCGGCTGCAGATCGGGCGCGTCGACCCGCAGGTCTTGCGCCAGGACGCCACGCCAGAGGTTCCATTCCCAGCCACCGCCGCCGGCGCCGTGGACCAGCAGCGCCGACCTCATCGGCGCAAACCCGCCGTCATCGACAGCAGCTTGTCGGCGATCCGCAGCACCGATGCGCGCTCCTCGTCGGCGGCCATGACCAGATAATGGCCGGCGACATTGCGTATCGCCGGCCTGGCGATGCGCACCAGGCGTCCGCTGGCGACCGCCTCGTCGGCAAGCGGCGAGCGCAACAGCGCGATTCCAAGCCCCGCCTGCGCGGCCGCCAGCACCAGGTCGTAGTCCTCGAAACGGCGGTCGTCGGACTTCGCACGGAAACGCACGCCCTGCTCGGCCAGCCAGTGGCGCCACTGGCTGGTGTCCGAATCGTGGAGCAGCGCCTGTTCCGCCAAGCGCGCGGGTTTCGCATTGCCGCCCAGGCTTGTGGCCAGATCCGGTGCCGCCACCGGATAAAGCTGTTCGGCGAACAGCAGTTGTGCACGGGTACCACGCCACTGGCCCTTGCCGTAGCGCACCGAAAGATCGCACTGGCCGCCAGCGAGGTCGGCGACGCGGTGCTCGATCGCCAGTTCTATCCGTCGTTGCAGCGGCGACTCCTGCAATGCCGGCAATCTCGGCAGCAACCACAGTCTCGCGAAGGATGGCACTACGCTGATCCGGATCGTCGGCAGTTCCCGGCGCGGTCGCCAGCGATCGGCGGATTCGCGGATCGCGCCCAGCGCCTGCTCTACCTGCGCGACGAAGCGTTGGCCGGCAGGCGTCGCCCGCACACCACGGCCATGTCGTTCGAACAACGGCGTACCCAGCCAGCGCTCGACCGCCTGCACACGGCGGCTGACGGCGCCATGGGTGAGCTCGAGCGATTCCGCGGCCGCGGAGAAGGAACCGGTGCGATGCGCGGCGACCACTGCGGTCAAGCCATCCAGGGGTGGCAGGGATGAGCTGTGCATACAACGCAACACCTCATCACCGATCGTTGTCCTATGTCAACGATCAGGCAACGGCGAGCATGCGCCGGTCGCCCGCCAACCGATCGCCATGCACCGCACGACACCCATGCGCTCTACCCGACCGCTACATATCCGCACTGCAGTCTTCATCGGCATGGCCGCGACCGCCTCCGGGGTCGCTGCCCAGGCCCAGGACGACGTGGCCGGCAGCGCGGACGACGCCTTCGGCAGCCGCATCGGCCAGGAAAGCATCGGTCTGTACTCGGAATCGATGGTGCGCGGTTTCGACCTGCAGCAGGCCGGCAACTACCGGATCGAGGACGTCTATTTCGTGCGTGCCGCCGGCCCCACCGATGCCATCGTCGCTTCGTCGCAGATCCGGGTCGGCGCGAGCGCATTGCCGATCGATTTTCCAGCGCCGTCGGGGATCGTGCAGTACAGGTTGCTACCGGGCGAGCGCGAGCGCGGCCGCATCGAATTCGGTTTCCAGCATCTGCTCGACAGCAATCCCCGGCCGTATCTGCGTGGCTTCTTCACTCGGCGCAGCGACGACGGCCGGTTCTCGCTGTCGGGCGGACTGCTGGGCTCGCCGAGCGCGCGTTACATGTTCGGTAATGAAGCCCGGTACTACGGCGTGGGCCTGGTGCCGCGCCTGCGACTGGGCGAACACTGGCAGATCACAGGCTTCCACGGCCTTTATGTCCAGCGCTACCAGGCCGATGTCGGCTTCGTCGCGGCCGATGGCGTGCGGCTACCGCAGGTCGAGCGATTGCGTTACCTGGGCCAGGCGTGGTCGCGGTTCGATACGCGCAACGTCACTTCCGGCGCGATCGTTTCCTCCGATGCGCGCGACAACGCCTGGGACTATTCGCTGTCCACCGTGCGTTCGCGCGTGGATCGCCCGCGTTCGGACTTCAACCTGTTCACCGGCATCGACGCCGCGGGCCGCACATCCGCGTCGACGCTGGTGGCACGCGACCGCGGCATCGATTCGCAAGCCCTGGAAGGCATCGCCCGCCGTGACTGGACCGGCGAACGACAGCGCCACGAACTGACCCTGCTCGCCCGTTCCCGGCACTCGGACTACCGCAATCCGCGTACGACTGTCCTCGATGTCGGCAATGCCTCGATATGGGGCCCGGTGCCGCAACTGCCGGCGCCCGGCGACCGGGCCGCAGGCCAAGGCAGTACCCGCATCGCGCAGCACGAATGGGGGCTGGGCTGGCGTTACCAGCACCGCCGTGGCTTTGCCGCCGACATCGGAATCCGCCGCGTCGTGATCGACGAAACCGTGGCGCAGGCCAGTGGCGTGCGCGCGACGCGCAACTCGGCGCAATGGCTGTACAACGGCTCGCTGGTGGCTCCGCTGTCGTCGCGACTGACGGCGTTCGTGGCCGCCACGCGCGGCATCGAAGAAGCAGGCAGCGCGCCCGAGAACGCGGCCAACCGTTTCCAGGTACTGCCGCCGGTGCTGGCGCGGCAGTCGGAACTGGGCCTGAAATGGCAACCGGTGCCCACGCTGTCGCTGATCGGCACGTTGTTCGAGATCGAGAAGCCGGAGCCAGGATTCGACGCCGGCAACGTCTATCGCTTCCTCGACGACGTCCGGCATCGTGGCGTCGAAGTGTCGCTGGCCGGCGATGTCGCCGAAGGGTTGCACGTGGTCGCGGGCGCTTCCTGGATGCGCATGCGGTTGCGGGGCGAGCGCGTGGAAGCCGGCGAGATCGGCGAGCAGCCGGTCGGGCGATCGGCGAAGCTGGCACTGGCCAGCTTCGACTACGCGCCCACGCGCTGGCGTGGATTTTCCATCGACGCCGACGCCACCTATTACGGGCCGCGATTCATCGACGATCGCAATCGCTACCGCACGCCCGGCTACACGCTGTTCAACGTCGGAATGCGCTACCGCTTCGCATGGAACGCGGTACCGGCCGTGCTGCGCCTCCGCGTCTACAACGCCACCGACAGGTATGCCTGGACGGTAGGCGGCAGCGGCATCCAGTCCTACGAGCCCGAGCGCCGGGTGATGCTGAGCCTGGCGCTGGGCGAATGAAGGATGGCTGGAATCAGAGCAGCTCGGCCTCCAGCGTGATCGGCACCGCGCTCAGTGCCTTGGACACCGGGCAGTTCTGCTTGGCGTCGTCGGCGATCTCGCGGAATTTCGCCGCGTCGATACCCGGCACCTTGGCCTTCGTCTTCAGCCGGATCGCGCTCAGCGTCGGGCCGCCTTCCATCGACAGGTCGACCTCGGCGCGCGTATCCAGCGTCTCCGGCGGATGACCGGCCTCGGTCAGCTTGGCGGACAGTGCCATCGTGAAGCAGCCGGCATGCGCGGCGGCGATCAGCTCCTCGGGATTGGTGCCCTTGACGTCGCCGAAGCGGCTGTTGAAACCATAGCGCGTGTTCTCCATCAGCCCGCTCTGCGGCGTGCTGAGCTGGCCCTGGCCGGTCTTGAGGTCACCTTCCCAGTGCGCGGTGGCGTGACGCGAAATACCCATGTCGTTCTCCGGATTGATGGTCGTGTGTGTTGCGGTTGCCGACCAGAATAGTTGGACATACGTTACGCAGGCGTTGCCATGTTGCGCCGCAGCGGCGACGGCGCTGGGCACGACGCCGATGCCGCGCTAAGGTTAGCCTCCGCCATGACCGACGCGCGGTCGCCAGCTGCGACCACTCCCGACGCGACCAGGCAGCGCTTCCGCCACGCCGACCATGACGTCCTTTCCACCCAGACACAGGGAGAAACGGACTCATGTCCTACAGTACCGAGCAGATCCGCAACGTGGCCCTGGCAGGCCACCCTGGCGCCGGCAAAACAACGCTTTTCGAAGCCCTGCTGCATGCTGGCGGCACGATCCAGACGGCAGGCACGATCGAACGCGGCACCACGGTGTCCGACTTCGATCCGCTGGAAAAGGAACGCGGCCATTCCATCGACGCCGCCATCGCCAGCATCGACCATGCACCCGCGGGGCAGGCGCCGGTCCACATCAACCTGATCGACACGCCCGGCTATCCGGATTTCCGCGGCCCGACCCTGTCCGCGCTGGCGGCAGTGGAAACGGTGGCGATCGTGGTCGATGCCGACAGCGGCATCGGCTACGGCACGCGTCGGATGATGGAGCACGCCAGGGCGCGCAACCTGTGCCGGGTGATCGTGATCAACAAGATCGACCACGACGGCGCCAGCAGCGCGCGCCTGCTCGACGAGCTGCGCGACAGCTTCGGTCCGGAAGTGCTGCCACTGAACCTGCCGGCGGACGGCGGCAAGGCGGTCGTCGACTGCTTCGGCCAGTCGTCGGGCGACAGTGATCTCGGTCCGATCGCCGACTGGCACCAGAAGATCATCGACCAGGTCGTCGAGATCAACGAAACGGTGATGGACCATTACCTCGACCTCGGCGAGTCCGGCCTCAGCGGCGAGGAACTGCACGATGCCTTCGAGCAATGCCTGCGCGAAGGCCACCTGGTGCCAGTGTGTTTCCTGTCCGCGCGCAGCGGCACCGGCGTCAGGGAACTGCTCGATGTCGCCGGCAGGCTGTTCCCGCATCCGGGCGAAGCGAATGCGCCGCCGTTCCGGAAAGGCACCGGCGCCGATGCCCAGCCGATCGAGGCGCGGCCGGATCCGGACGCGCACGTGATTGCCGACGTGTTCCGCATCGTCAACGATCCGTTCGTCGGCAAGCTCGGCGTGTTCCGCGTCTACCAGGGCACCGTGAAGAAGGACACGCAGTTGTTCGTCGACGACGGCAAGAAGCCGTTCAAGGTCGCGCACCTGTTCAAGCTCAAGGGCAAGGATCACACCGAGATCGCGCAGGCGATTCCCGGCGACATCGCCGCGGTGGCCAAGGTCGAGGACCTGCATTTCGACGCGGTGCTGCATGACAGCCATGACGAGGACCAGATCCACCTGGCACCGCTGTCGTTTCCGCGTCCGATGTTCGGCCTGGCGATCAGCGCCGCCAGCAAGGGGCAGGAACAGAAGCTCGCCACCGCGCTGCACAAGCTGGCCGAGGAGGATCCCTGCTTCCATGTCGAGCACGAGGCGGAAACCAACGAGACCGTGGTCCGCGGACTGTCCGACCTGCACCTGCGCGTGAACCTGCAGCGGCTCAAGGACAAGTACGGCGTCGATGTCAGCACGCGGCCGCCGCGCATCGCCTATCGCGAGACGGTCGGCGCCAAGGCCGATGGACATCATCGCCACAAGAAGCAGACCGGCGGGGCCGGCCAGTTCGGCGAGGTGTTCCTGCGCATCGAACCACTGCCGCGCGGCGGCGGCTTCGAGTTCGTCGATGAAGTGAAAGGCGGCACGATTCCCGGTCAGTTCCTGCCGGCAGTCGAGAAAGGCGTGCGCCAGGTGCTGTCCGGCGGCGCCATCGCCGGTTATCCGATGCAGGACGTGCGCGTGATCGTCTACGACGGCAAGCACCATGCCGTGGACAGCAAGGAGGTCGCGTTCGTCGCCGCCGGCAAGAAGGCGTTCCTGGATGCGATCGCCAAGGCCAGGCCGCAGGTGCTGGAGCCGATCGTCGACCTGGATGTCAACGCACCCGAGCAGCACATGGGCGACATCAGCGGCGGCCTGGCCAGCAAGCGTGCGCGCATCAACGGCACCGACTCGGTGCGCGGCGGCGAGATCGTGGTCAAGGCGCAGGTGCCGTTGTCGGAACTGGAAGGCTATGCGGCCGAACTGAAATCGATCACCGCCGGCCGCGGCCGCTACTCGCTGGATTTCAGCCACTACGAGCCGGTGCCGGCGCAGGTGCAGCAGAAACTGGTCGAGGCGTACAAGCCGAAGCACGAGGAAGACTGATTGCGGCAACGCCTTGCAGGGCTGAGCTTGCTTCGCCCTGCAAGGATTGCTGTATCACGTGGCGAACGCTGCCGGGCATCGACAAAAGGAGCGCGTATTGCCGCTTCGTTCCGGGCCGCGCGACGATATCCCGGCCCGTCACCCCGGTAATTTCCGCATCCCCGTTCGTCGACTCCTGCCAAATGCCTGAAAAAAAGGCTTGGCGTGGCGCTGCGCATGCCCTACATTTCGCTTGCCGACGGGGTCGGCCCAGACAACCAACCAACGAGTATCGACAGGACAACTATGGCAAAGAGTGCGAAAAAAGCCGCTAAGAAAGCCGCTCCGAAGAAGGCTGCCGCCAAGACCAGCGGCGCGCCGAAGCCCATCAAGGAAGCGCTGAGCAAGTCCGGCCTGGTGTCCCACATCGCCGAAGCGACGGGCGTGCTGGGCAAGGACGTCAAGGCCGTGCTGGCTTCGCTGGAGCAGGCCATCGCCGGTTCGATCAGCAAGAAGGGCGCTGGTTCCTTCACGCTGCCGGGCCTGTTCAAGGTGACTTCGGTGGCCGTGCCGGCCAAGCCGAAGCGCAAGGGCAAGAACCCGTTCACCGGCGAAGAGCAGTGGTTCGCTGCCAAGCCGGCTTCGGTCAAGGTCAAGGTGCGTCCGCTCAAGAAGCTGAAAGACGCCGCGGCCTGATCGCGACGCCATCCCGCCGGAACGGCACATCGCCGTTCCGGACGGTTTCCGGCAGCGCCGCACCGCGCGACTGCCGTGATGATCCCGCGTCATGCACGCACTCTCTCCTTCCTTCGCCGCACTCCTCGCCGACGCCATCCTGGCGTTGCATGTCGGCATCGTTGCCTTCGTGGTACTGGGCCAGGGCGCAATCCTGGTCGGCGCATGGCGCCGCTGGCGCTGGATACGCGACTTCCGCTTCCGCGTCGCGCACCTCGTGCTGATGGCCTTCATCGCAGTGCAGTCCTGGTTCGGGCAGTTGTGTCCGCTGACACTGTGGGAACAGGCGCTGCGGGCGCATGCCGGGCAGACCGCCTACGCCGGATCCTTCATCGAACACTGGCTGTCGCGGCTGATCTTCTTCCAGGCGCCTTGGTGGATTTTCGTGTTCGCGTACAGCGCGTTCGCCGCGCTGGCCCTGGCCTGCTGGTTCTGGCTGCCGCCACGTCGCAGGACGCGCTGATCGCCACCTCGCATCACGCCTGCCGATGGAACGCATCGGCGTCGCCATTGGCACGCAGGACACGCTAGGCTCCGTTGCCCGATCCCGATGCGATGTCCATGGCCCTGTTCGACTTCCCCACCCTGCTCGCCTACCTGGCCGCGGCCACCGTGCTGGTGCTGATACCCGGGCCCGGCACGGCCTGGATCGTCGCGCAAACGATCGCAGGCGGCACGCGGCGCGGACTGCGCGCGGGACTGGGACTGGAAACCGCCACGCTGATCCATGCGATCGCCGCCGGGCTGGGCTTGTCGGCGTTGCTGGCCGCGTCGGCATTGGCGTTCGAAGTACTCAAGTACGCCGGTGCCGCCTATCTGGTCTGGCTGGGCCTCAAGGCCTGGCGCGAAACGGGCGCGACGCAGGCGACATCGGACACGGCATTGCCGACTGCAGCGCGCGAGGATCGCCATGTCTACCTTCGCTCGGTGCTGACCGGCGTGCTCAATCCCAAGGTCGCGGTGTTCTTCCTCGCCTTCCTGCCGCAGTTCGTGCATCCGGAGCATGGCCTGGTATGGCTGCAGTTCCTGCTGCTGGGCGTGTTGCTGTCGCTGATCGGTTTCTGCAACAGCTCGATGCTGGCCTTCACCATCGGCCGCTTCGGTCGCAGGCTTTCCGGAAAACCGGGTGTCGCACGCTGGCGGCAACGGCTGATCGGCACGGTATTCGTGGGCCTGGGCCTGCGGCTAGCGCTGCAACAGCGGCCCTGAACCTTCGATGCGACCCGTCGCGACGATGAGCGAAACTGCTTGAACACGGCCGGTTCGCCCACAGGTCGTAACGCAACCATCGCGACGGAGCAATGCATGAAGACCCAGGGCTTTCTCGACCAGCTGCTGAAAACCGCGCAACAGGGAATGGGTTCGGGAGGCCTGGAGGGCCTGCTGGGTGGTGGCTCACAGCCGGTGCCCGCGCAGCGACGCGACGCACCGCGCGAAGGTGGCCTGCTCAATGCCGACTTCGGCAAGGGCGCGCTGGCCGGTGGTGCGCTGGGTCTGCTGCTCGGCAGGAACCGCACCACCCGCAAGCTGGCGACCTATGGCGGCCTGGCCGCACTCGGCGTGATGGCCTACAAGGCCTATGGCGACTACAAGCGCCAGCAGCATGGCGACACGGCTGAACCGCGCACGGTCGACCGGATCGCCGCACCCGAGGTCGAACTGCACAGCCGCGCGATCCTGCAGGCGCTGGTCGCCGCCGCCAAGGCCGACGGCCATATCGATGCGCGCGAACGCTCGGTGATCGAAGGCGAGTTCAGCCGCATCGACAACGACGCCGAACTGCGCCAGTGGCTGAGCACGGAACTGGAGCGGCCGCTGGATCCCGCGGAAGTGGCGCGCGCCGCGACCACGCCGGAAATGGCTTCAGAGATGTACCTGGCCAGCGTGCTGGCGGCGGACGAGCAAAGCTACATGGAACGCGCCTACCTCGACGAGCTTGCGCGCCAGCTCAAGCTCGAGGACGGGCTGAAGGCACGACTGGAACAGCAGGTGCGCGACGCGACCGGCTGACCCGCGCCGGGCCTCTCGATGCGGCCGGGCATGACCGGATACTCTTGGTTTCCGCCGCTGAAGGAACCCGGGACCGTGGCCGCTTTCCCTGCCCCATCAGGCCGACGCAAACGCTGGCTCGCCTGCCTGTTCGCCATCGTCAGCAGTGCCGGCGCCTCGCTGCCGGCCACGGCAAGCAGTGGCGAGATCGTCAGCAGCGACGACTTGCGTATCCATTACGTCGACAAGGGCGATCGCAACGCCGGCGTGCTGCTGTTCGTGCCCGGCTGGGGCATGGACGCGTCGGTCTGGGACGCGCAGATCGCGGCCTTCTCGAAAACCCACCGTGTCATCGCCATCGATCCGCGCTCGCAGGGCGCGTCGAGCAAGACCCTCGCCAGCAACACGCCCGAGGCCCGCGCCGGCGACATCGACGCGGTGATGCGCGAGTTGTCGCTGGATCCGGTGGTGCTGATCGGCTGGTCGCAGGGCGTGCAGGACATCGCCGCCTATGTCGAACGTTTCGGCACCCAGCGCCTGGCCGGCCTGGTGCTGGTGGATTCGCCGGTCGCGGCTGGTGCCGTGGCCATTGAAAGCGATCCCGCCGCCGCGCGGCTGACCTTCGAACGCATGGCGCTCTATGCCGCTCACCAGCGCCCGTACCTGGAAGGCATGATGAAAGCGGTATTCAAGAAGTCCATGCCCGACGAAGCCCTGAAACGACGCGTCGATGTCGCGATGCAGACACCCGTCAGCGCCGGCATCGCGATGCTGGTCCTCGACCTGTACGGCGCCGACCGGCGCCCCGCACTGAAGAAGATCGACCGGCCGACGCTGGTCGTCGCCGCGGCCGCATCACCGGAACTGGCAGCCCAGCGGGCGATGGCCGGCCAGATTCCCGGCGCGACGCTGGTGAGCATCGAGGATGCGGGGCACGGCGTGTTCGTCGACCAGCCGGAACGTTTCAATGCCGTACTGCGCGAATTCCTGGCAAAAGTGGAAGCGCGCGACTGATCGCCCGCCGGACGCGGCTTCGACGACCGGCCGCCGCCATGTGCCGCTTACGCGTGGCAGGCGCTAGCATGTCGGGCAATACCGCCCCGCCCGGAAGCGCATATGGCCCACCGCAGCCTCTGGCTGTTCGCGATCGCATTGCTGGCAGGCATTGCGATCCTGCTGGGAAGATCCTGCGCTGGCGAAGACGCGTCGATCGTTGACGCCGTGCCATCGCCAACCGCGACTGCGATCGTCCCCGACGGAAACGCAGCGCATGCGGACGCTGCGCAACAGCAGGCCAGCCAGCGCCAGCAAGCGCTGTCTGGCGCTGCCGACACGCTGCATCGCTACCTGGCCGCGCTCAGCGGCGAGGATCGCGCCAAGGCGGATGCGTTCTGGGCCAACGGCCGCCCGCCGGCGCAGTCCAACGAGGCCGACCTGCGCAACCTGCAGGGACTGCGTGCGCTGCGCATCGAGAACACGGCACCCGTGCCTCTGGATTCGCAGCCGGTGCCTTCCGCAGTGGAAATCCCGGTCGAACTGCGCGCGAGCCTGGACGGCTCGCCCAATCGCCGTTACCGCGGCTGGTATCGGCTACGTGCGCTGGACCCGGTCAGGGGCGACTGGGAAATCACTTCCGCTTCGGTCAAGGCCGAAAGTCGTTAGCGCGCCATCACATCGCCGATCCTAGTATCGGCTCGAATGCAGACAACACACCTTTGATCTCGAACACGGAGTCGACCATGGACAAGCGTTTCTGGATCTGCGGACTGGCGATGTCGGTGGCGACCCTGCTGCTGGGCTTCGTGGTGCATGGCCTGCTGCTGGCCGACGACTACGCGCCGCTGGTCGGCACGCTGTTGCGCACGCCCGAAGACGCGCAGCGCCTGTTCCCGTGGATGCTGCTGGCCGACGTGCTGATCGGCTTCACCATGACCTGGCTTTACCGCTTCGGATTTTCGGAAGGCCGTTCGACCATCGGCCAGGGCCTGCGCTTCGGCCTGGCGGTCGCGCTGCTGGCCAGCGTGCCGATGCACCTGATCTATTTCGCGGTGCAGCCGACGCCGGCGGCGCTCGCGGTCAAGCAGGTCGTGCTGGACACGATCCGCTTCCTGCTGCTGGGCGTGCTGATCGCCTACCTGCAGCCGCGACGCGTGGTGCTCTAGCCAAAACCGGCATGCGCGCCGCCGTCGCGCCGCTAACCGTCCATTCACCGCCACGGCGTAGGCTGCCTGCCTGCCCATGGAGTCCTGCATGCCTTCCACACGTTTCTTCTTTGCCGCGCTCATCGCGATTTCCCTGGCCGCCTGCTCGACGATCGGCGCCATGTCGGCCTGGCTCAACGACCAGGTGAGCTTCAGTGCGCCGCAACTGCAGCGCTATCTGGACCAGCGTTTTCCGCGCGAGTTCGACAAGCTCGGCGGCCTGGTTTCGGTCACGCTGGCCAACCCACGCTTGTCGCTGCCCCCTGGCGACAACCGGCTGCGCCTGGAGTTCGACATGGGCATGGGCGCGCTCGGCAGCCAGGGCGTGCCGAACGGTCGCCTGGCGTTGAGCGCGGGCCTGCGCTACGACGCCACCACGCAGGGCCTGCACCTGGTCGATCCGGAACTGCTGCAGTTCGACGTGCCCGGTACCGGCGCATTGCTGAAGGGCGGCGCGCGAGGTGTGGTCAACAGCCTGCTCGCCGAGTACGCACGCAGCGAACCGGTGTACCGCCTGGAACCGGCGCTGCTCGACAAACTGCCTGCCGGCAGGCGCATCGGTGCCGTCGACATCGACGAGGGTCGCGTGATCGTGCGACTGCAGTAGAACGGAGCCGACATGAAGCATGCGATGCTGCTGGTAATGCTATGCACGATGATGCTTCCGGCGTGCTCGGATCGCAAAGCCGCGACTGACGCTCGCCAGGATGAAGCCAGCGGCGACAGCGCATTGCCGGCGCCGGCCCGCAGTACGGGACCTGTCACCGGCATGCCGGACAAACCCGCACCGGCCGTGCCCGCGCCTGTCACCGGGCAGGCGCCCGTGGAAAACGCGATCGTGGTCGACGGCTCGCTCGACGCCGCCAATCCCGAAACCGGGCTCCTGCCCGGCGGCGGCGTCGCTGTCGGCAGCGACGGCAGCGATCCTGCAATGCCGGCGTCAGCGCCGGTCGAGCCCACGCCGGACGATGCCGTGGCCGTGATCCGCGACTATTACGACTCGATCAACAGCCGCAGCTACGCGCGCGCTTATTCGCTGTGGTCGGACGAAGGCCGCAGCAGTGGACAATCGCCACAGCAGTTCGCCGACGGTTTCGCCGGCACCGCGCAGGTCGCCATCGCCATCCAGAAGCCGGGCCCTGTCGAGGCCGCGGCGGGTTCGCGTTACATCGAGGTGCCGGTGGCGATCAATGCCACCGCGCACGATGGCAGCGTACGCGGATACACGGGCAGCTACGTGCTGCGCCGCGCGGTCGTCGATGGCGCCAGCGCCGAACAGCGGGCGTGGCGGATCGCATCGGCGGATCTGCGGGAAGTGAAGCCCTGAGACGGCTTCAGTTGTTGCTCTTGCCCTTGACGAGAAAAATGCCTGCCTGAGCCGGCCGAAGGGCGATCCGACTGCGGCAGCGGAAGTACAACAGCTAAAGATTGGTCCGACCTGAAAGCCGGCAAATGCTTCGCACAGCCAAACAACAGCAAAACAAAGTCATTGGGTCTTGCGACTCCCGCCTTCGCGGGGATGACGGCCAAGAACAACAGCAACACGAGAGCCACAGCACACTCACTGCTGTGGCTCGAAGCAACCGTCAACCAAGCCACTTCATAGACCCGGAGGGCGGCGCACATGGATGCGCGCCGTTTTCCGACCGAGCCAGGATGGCGAGTCGGAAAATCTACGAGGACGACCAAGCGCAACGGGAGCTTTGTCGGGGAAGGGCCTTTTCTTTGGTTACTTTCTCTTGGCCCCATCAAGAGAAAGTGACCCGCACGCGCAGCGGGCGGAAGCTTTTTGAAAATGTCAGCAAGAGCAGCGGAGCAAGCTCCGCTTTACAGATCTGGCACGACTGTGTAGCAGGCGGGACGCCCATCGCTCGCTACAACTACAACTCGAAGCGGTAGCTCAGCTTGACCAGCAACTGCTCGTCGTCGCGCAGGTCGAAGCTGTCGCGCACCAGCCGCCCGCCGTTCTCGGAGAATTCGTTCTGATTGAAACCGCCGCGGCCATAGACCACGTACAGGTAGGACAACGGCGCCAGCTCGTAGCGGTAACGGATCTGGAAACCGAGGTTGCTCAGGCTGAAATCCTCGATCGGATCGTCGCTGGCCACCGCGTTGCCGGCGGAATCCACGCGCCAGGCCTGGCGCGCTTGCGCATCGATCGCCAACGCCTGCAGCTTGACCCGCAGCTCCTGCTTGTTGCCGATGTTCCAGTCGAGGCCGGCATTGAAGTGCCATTCGCCGCCGTCGAAACTGCCGATCAGGTTGTCGTGCTGCCACAACAGCCAGTCCGGCGTGCGGTCGGCGTAGACGCCGGCATAGACGCTGAAGGCATCGCTGATGAAATAGGTCGGCTGGAACTCGACGCTGTAGCCGATCTTGCTGTTGCCGGCCAGGCCGCTGCTGAAGGCCAGGGCCTCGATCTCGTACGACCAGTTGCCCTTGCGCGGACGCTCATACGAGAAATTGGCGTTGAAGTTGGGCGGCAACTTCACCACGCCATTGCCACGGGTCAGCATGTCGTCGACGCCGGCGCTGTTGATGTTGATCTGTGCGTACTCGCTGCTGCCGTTGCGCAGGCCACTCTGCCGGCTGATCCGCAGCTGCTGCTGCAGGCGGTCGCCATGGTTGTTGTAGCTGCCGGTGATGCGCGCGCGCCAGTCCTTGGAGGCGTAGCGCGATTCCGCCGGCAGGTCGGTGAAGCGACGCATCACCTGCCAGTTGCCGTAGTTGGTGCTGTTGCGCGACAGGTAACCCATGTCGTTGATCTGCAGCTCGTTGCCGAAATGCATCACCAGCCATTGCTGGCGCCAGCCATGGTCCATCTCGTAGTTGACCCACATGGTGCCGCCGTAGTCGCGCACGCTGTCGTCCGCGGCGCCTTCGACGACCTGGTCGATCTGGCTGCCGATCAGTCGTGTCTCCACGCTGACGCGTTCGGTCGGCCGCCAGTTGTGGTCGACGCCGAAAACGGTGGCTTCGCGGTCCAGGTAAGGGCGCTCGACCTGGGTCAGCATCATGCCGAGGTTCTGCGTGCTGAAGTCGCGCACCAGGCGCAACGCGCGGAACGAGCGACCGACCTCGTCCGCCTCGTCCGCGGCGAAGACGCCGTACTTGGTCTCGCCGACGCTGCCGTTGACCTTGACCGCGGCGGTGATGTCGCCGGAACCGTTGCCATCATCGGCCGGCGCGCCGATGCGGCGCGTATACAGCAGCTGGCTGAAATCCGATGGCGTGGTGAACTCGAACAACCCCTGGTTCTCGGTGAAGAACGGGCGCTTGTCGCTGATGAAGGTCTCGGTGGCGTCGAAACTGACCACCAGGTCGTCGCTCTCGACCTGGCCGAAGTCAGGGTTGATCGTTGCCGTCAGCTGGAACTGTCCGTTCGGCTTCCACAGGAAGTCGGCACCGCCGTCGAAGTCGCTGCCGCCATGCACGTTGTCGTACAGGCCGGATACGTAGGGCGTGATCGCCAACAGCGACTGGCTGTACTGCGGTACTACGACCGGCGCGAAATCGGACAGGAAGCGCGGGCGCTCGAAGCTGGCCACCGGCCAACCCGCACGCTCGCCGGTGGAACCGATCACCCGGTCCAGGTAGACCTTCATCGTGCGCGTGCCGCCCTCGGCCCTGTGCATCGGCGCGATGTACCAGGGGATCAGCATCTCCACCGACCAGCTGTCGGCATCCTCGCTGACCGCATGCCGCCAGTTGCCGTCCCAGTCGTCGTTGAACTGGCTTTCGTTGGTGATGACCGCATCGGCGATGCCGTCGGTCGAGGACACGGTGAAGTTGTAGCCGGTGCGGCCGCTGCCATCGAAATCGACCATGAGGTTGACGCGATCGACCTGCTGCTCGAAGTCGCGCTGCACCATTTGCCGCGTGCGCGGCACGCCCGCTGGCTGGACATTGCGGAACGCGATCGCCAGACCATCCGGCGTGGCCAGGATCCACGCCTCGGTCGGCTGCGAACCGGGCTCGCCGCTCAGCGGCTGCACCTTGCGGAAGTCGGTGATGTGCTGGGCGCCCTGCCATTCGGCCGGATCGATGCGGCCATCGACTTCGATCGCATAGGCCGGTGCGGACAGCGCCGACAGGACAGCCATGGCCAGACATGCGCCGCGCATACGATGTTTTCCCCAACGGGCTTCAGCCCTGACGACGCGCACCTTACCGACGGCGATCGGCGTTACCGACTGGCATCAGTCATGGCAACCTTTTCCGCCTGGCATGCATCCCGTGGTGACAAGCATGCAAAAACCGCCCATGACACGGATCAGGACGGATGAATGCGGCCAACGCGCAGCCGCCGGCGCCAACATCGTGACAGGCAAACGTGGAAGCGCCCGCGGAGCGGACGCCCCGCCAGCTCAGCGCTTGGGCTGCAGCATCGTCCCGGTGCAGTTCCTGGAACCGCACAGGCAGGCCCACAGTTTCTTCGCCTTGGCGGTATGCGGCTCGTCGAGGACGATGCCGTAGTTGTAGGTCAGTTCCTCGCCCGGCTTGATGTCGCGGATCGCCTCGATGAACACCTTGTCCTTGTGGCGCTTGCCCTTGTCGTTCTCCTCGATCACCGCTTCGCAGTTGGGCTTGCAGCTGTGGTTGATCCAGCGCGCGATGCCACCGTCGATGTTGGCGTCGACCACGTATTCGTCGTTGAGGGTGAACAGGAAGGTGTGGCCGTTCTCGTCGATCTCGCCGTAGGCCTCGTCGACTTCGTCGTGAGTACGCAGCTTGCCCTTGTAGCGGACGATCCGTTCCCCTTTCCTGATCGCTTCGGTGGCGAACACGCCGTTGCCGTGGATCGGGGACAGGCGGGCGGCGATCTTCTTGCGCGGCATCGAGTTTTCCATGGGTCCGGGAGACGACATTGTGTCCCGAATGACCCTGCACAGGCTACGCCGCCTGTCCGGTCCATCGTGATTGACACGTTTGGCTTGGCTACATTTCCCCGTCGTGAGCCCTCCATGCGTCTTTTCCCCATTCTCGCCATCGCCGCCGCGATCATCGGTTGCGGCTGCAGCAGGCTGCCCGCCGAAGATGCCGCCAACGCGCACGTCGGCGCCGCATCGACACCATTCGCGCCGATCCCGTCCGACGGCGAGCTGCTGGCCCGCGGCGAGTACCTGATCCGCACCTCCGGCTGCAACGACTGCCACACCGCCGGCTATGCCGAGCAGCAGGGCAACCTCGACAAGGCGCAATGGCTGACCGGCTCGCCGATGGGTTACAAGGGCCCGTGGGGCACGACGTACGCGGCCAACCTGCGCCTGAAACTGGCCGACATGGACGAGGCGCAATGGCTCGACTACAGCGGCAGCCTGCGCACGCGGCCATTGATGCCGGACTTCGCCCTGCGCGCGATGAGCGCGGACGATCGCCGCGCCATCTATCGCTTCATCCGCTCGCTCGGGCCCGCCGGCTCGCCGGCCCCGCCCTACCTGCCGCCCGGCCAGACGCCGGCCCGTCCTTACTTCGAGCTGGTGCTGCCGGCGGCACCACCGGTCGCCGTCGCGGCCGGCTGAACCGTTCGTCCCTTCCGCTTGGCTCCGGCGCGCTGAATCAGTACAATTTCAGTCCTCATTAGAGGACAGCCAGCCAGAAGCGCCGCCCGCGGCCGCTTCGAGCCAACGAGATGCTCCGGGTCACCAAACTCACCGATTACGCCAGCGTGGTGCTGACCGTGCTGGCCAGCGCGCCCGACACCGTGCTCAGCGCGACCGGACTGGCCGAACGCGCCGGCCTGGAACCACCGACCGTGGCCAAGGTGCTCAAGCCACTGGCGCAGGCCGGCCTGGTCGAGGCCTTTCGCGGCGCCAACGGCGGCTATCGTCTCGCCCGCGCGCCGGTCGACATCTCTCTGATCGAGATCGTCGAAGCGATCGAAGGTCCGCTGGGCATGACCGAATGCAGCGTCCATGCCGGCGCCTGTGGGATCGAACAATCCTGCAGCGCGCGCGCCAACTGGCGCCGCATCAACGACGTCGTCGCCGACGCCCTGCGCGGCGTCACGCTGGCCGACATGGTGGCGCCGCCCGTGCCTGCCGCGCCCGTGCGCAGGATTGGCGCCAAGACAATTCCCGCCGCGCTGGCCAGCAACTGAGGGTCGCCATCATGGCCATCGAAAACGCCGAAATCATCGAACAACTGGGCCGCCGCTACGACGCCGGCTTCATCACCGACATCGAGTCCGACTCGTTCGCCCCGGGCCTGGACGAAGACGTCGTCCGCGCCCTGTCCGCGAAGAAGGGCGAGCCGGAATGGATGACGCAGTGGCGCCTGTCCGCGTACCGCCACTGGCTGACCATGCCGGTGCCGCACTGGGCCAAACTGAAGATCGCGCCGATCGACTTCCAGGCGATCAGCTATTTCAGCGCCCCGAAAGCCAAGTACGCCTCGCTGGACGAAGTGCCGCAGGAACTGATCGACACCTACGACAAGCTCGGCGTGCCGTTGCACGAACGCGCCAAGCTGGCCGGCGTCGCCGTCGACGCGGTATTCGACTCGGTCAGCGTCGGCACCACGTTCCGCAAGGAACTGGCCGAGAAAGGCATCATCTTCTGCTCGATGTCCGAGGCGATCCACGATCATCCGGAGCTGGTGCGACAGTACCTGGGCAGCGTGGTGCCGACCGGCGACAACTACTTCGCCGCGCTGAACTCGGCGGTGTTCTCCGATGGCAGCTTCGTGTTCATCCCGAAAGGCGTGCGCTGCCCGATGGAGCTGAGCACCTATTTCCGCATCAATGCGATCAACACCGGCCAGTTCGAGCGAACCCTGATCATCGCCGAGGACAAGTCCTACGTGTCCTACCTGGAAGGCTGCACCGCGCCGATGCGCGACGAAAACCAGCTGCATGCCGCGGTGGTGGAACTGGTCGCGCTGGAAGACGCAGAGATCAAGTATTCGACCGTGCAGAACTGGTATCCGGGCGACGAGGAAGGCCGCGGCGGCATCTACAACTTCGTCACCAAGCGCGGCGAGTGCCGCGGCGCACGCAGCAAGATCAGCTGGACCCAGGTCGAGACCGGGTCGGCGATCACCTGGAAATACCCCAGCTGCGTGCTGCTGGGCGACGACTCGACCGGCGAGTTCCATTCGGTCGCGCTCACCCACCATCGCCAGCAGGCCGACACCGGCACCAAGATGATTCACGTCGGCAAGCGCACCAAGTCCAAGATCGTCAGCAAGGGCATCAGTGCCGGGCGCGGCCAGAATTCGTACCGCGGCCTGGTCAAGGTCGAGCGCAGCGCCGAGGGCGCGCGCAACCACACCCAATGCGATTCGCTGCTGATCGGCAAGCAATGCGGCGCGCATACCTTCCCCTACATCGAGGTCAAGCACCCGAGCGCAACGGTGGAACACGAGGCGACCACCTCCAAGATCAGCGACGACCAGCTGTTCTATTGCCGCTCGCGCGGCATCTCGCAGGAAGATGCGGTGTCGCTGATCGTGGACGGCTTCTGCAAGCAGGTGTTCCGCGAATTGCCGATGGAGTTCGCGGTGGAGGCGAAGAAGCTGCTGGAAGTGTCGCTGGAAGGCTCAGTGGGCTAAGGGCAGTCATTGGTGATTCGTGATTGGTGATTCGAAAACCCATCCACGACCCGTATCACTGCACTACCAATCACGAAACACAAATAACGAACCACGAATCCCATGCTCACAATCGAAAACCTGCACGCCCGCATCGGCGACCGTGAAATCCTCAAGGGCCTCTCGCTGGACGTGAAAGCAGGCCAGGTGCACGCCATCATGGGTCCGAACGGCGCCGGCAAGTCGACGTTGGCCAACATCCTGTCCGGACGCGAAGGTTACGAGATCACCGCCGGCACGGTCAGCTACAACGGCCAGGACCTGCTCGCGCTGGCACCGGAGGAACGCGCCGCGGCTGGCGTGTTCATGGCCTTCCAGTACCCGGTCGAGATCGCCGGCGTCAACAACACTTATTTCCTGCGCAGCGCGCTCAACGCGCAGCGCAAGGCGCGCGGCCAGGCAGAGCTGGATTCGATGCAGTTCCTGAAGCTGGTCCGCGAGAAGCTCGCCGTGCTGCACCTGGACGACAAGCTGCTGCAGCGCGGCGTCAACGAAGGTTTCAGCGGCGGCGAGAAGAAGCGCAACGAGATCTTCCAGATGGCGGTGCTGGAACCGAAACTGGCGGTGCTGGACGAAACCGATTCCGGCCTCGACATCGATGCGCTGAAGAACGTCGCCGAAGGCGTGAATGCGCTGCGCACGCCGGAACGCGCATTCCTGGTCATCACCCACTACCAGCGCCTGCTCGACTACATCCGGCCGGATGTGGTGCACGTACTCGCCGACGGCCGCATCGTCGAAAGCGGCGGCCCGGAACTGGCGCTGGAGCTGGAAGCGCACGGCTACGCCTGGGTGAAGGACCGTGTCGCGCCGCAGGCAGCAGCCTGATGAACGCCCTGCTCGATTCGCTCGCTTCCGGTTTCGACGGCGACGCAGCCCGCCGCGCCGCGCTCGACGCCGCTCTGCGCGACGGCCTGCCTGGCCCGCGCAGCGAAGCCTGGAAATACACGCCGCTGCGTGCGCTGGAGCGCCGTACGTTCGCGCCGTCCACCGACATGCCGGCATTCGATGCGGCCGCCATCGCCGGCATCGCCGCACCGCGGCTGGTCTTCGTCAACGGCCGGTTCGATGCCGCGCATTCCGATACCGGAGCGCTACCGGCCGGCATGACGCTGCAAGCGCTTTCGTCGCTGCCTGCCAGGTTCGGAACGGATGCAAGGATTGCGCAGCGCGCCGACGAGGTCTTTGCCCGGCTGAATGCCGCATTGGCCGATGAAGGTTTCGTGCTGCGCGTCGAGGCCGGCGCACGCATCGACCTGCCTGTGCACCTGGTTTTCCTGGGCGTGCCGCAGGCGAACGACCGCGCCTGGCATCTGCGACACCGCATCGAACTGGGCGAAGGTGCACGCGCAGTGGTGATGGAACATCATCTCGCCGCCGGCGAGCATGCGCATCTGGCCAACCATGCCATGTCGATCACACTGGCTGCACGCGCGCAGCTGATCCACGCGCGCGCGCAGTGCGAGGCCGCGCGCGCAACGTCTTTCCTGCGCACCGACGCGGCGCTCGCATCCGCCGCCGGCTATCATCGCCTGGATCTCGAACTCGGCGCCGCGCTTTCCCGGCACGAACTGAACGTGCGCCTCGAAGGCGACAACGCACGACTGTCCGCCAACGGCGTGCTGCTGGCCGACGGTCGCCGCCACGTCGACACGCGCCTGGGCATCGAGCACATCGCCCGCGACACCGCCTGCGACCTGCTTTGGCGCGGCATCGGCAGCGGACGCGGACGCGCGGTATTCCACGGCGGCATCACCATCCACGCCGGCGCCGACGGCAGCGACGCGAATCTGTCCAACAAGAACCTGCTGCTCAGCGAAGGCGCGGAGGTCGATACCCAGCCGGTGCTCGAGATCCATGCCGACGAGGTCAAGGCCGCGCACGGCGCGACCGTCGGCCAACTCGACCCGACCGCGATGTTCTACCTGCGCTCGCGCGGGCTGCCCGAAGCGGAAGCGCGGCAACTGCTGACCGCGGCCTTCTGTCGCGAGCCGCTGACCGTGATCGACGATCCGGCATTGCGCGATGCGCTGGCCGTCGCGCTCGATGCCAGCCTGCAGCAGCTGGCGGTCGCATGAACCAGATGAGCATGACCGCCGGCAAAGCCGTCGACTGGAGCGCCGTCCGCGGCGATTTCCCGCTGCTCGAACGCCAGGTCAACGGCAGGCCTCTGCTCTACTTCGACAGCGCCAACACCGGCCAGAAACCGCGCAGCGTGATCGAGACGGTCGACGATTTCTATCGTCGTCACAACGCCAATGTCAGCCGTGCGGTGCACACACTGGGCAGCGAAGCGACGGAGGCCTACGAAGGTGCGCGCAGGAAGCTGGCGCGCTTCGTCAACGTCCATCCCGATGAACTGGTGCTATGCAGCGGCACCACCTTCGCGATCAATCTGGCCGCCTATTCCTGGGCGCTGCCCCGGCTGCAGCCGGGCGATGTGATTCTGCTGACGCAGATGGAACACCACGCCAACATCGTGCCGTGGCAACTGGTTGCGCAACGTACCGGCGCGACGATCGAGGTCGCCGGAATCACGCCCGACGGCGCGCTGGACCTCGACGCCCTGTATGCGGCGATGACGCCGGAGGTGAAGCTGCTAGGAGTCACCCACGTCTCTAACGTGCTCGGCACCGTCAACCCGGTGCGCGAGATCTGCCGCGAGGCGCGCCGGCGCGGCATCGCCACGCTGATCGATGGTTCGCAGGCGCTGCCGCACCGCAAGGTCGACATTGCCGCGATCGGCTGCGATTTCTACGCCTTCACCGGCCACAAGATGTGCGGCCCGACCGGCACCGGCGCCTTGTGGGCGCGCAAGGAACACCTTGCCGCGATGCCGCCGTTCCTCGGCGGCGGGGAGATGATCCGGGAAGTGCGTTTCGACGGCACCGTGTTCAACGATCCGCCGCACAAGTTCGAAGCCGGAACGCCGAACATCGCCGGCCATATCGGGCTTGGCGCTGCCGTCGACTATCTCGACGCGCTCGGCATGTCGCAGGTCGAAGCGCGCGAAATGGAATTGCTCGCGCACCTTAACGAAGAGCTTGCACGGATCGACGGCGTGCGCATCTTCGGCAATGCCGAGGAGAAGGCGGCCGTGGTCAGCTTCCTCGTCGAAGGCGCGCACGCGCATGACCTGGCCACGCTGCTCGACCTGGAAGGCGTGGCCGTGCGTTCCGGCCACCACTGCGCGCATCCGCTGATGCATTTCTATGGCGTTGCCGCCACCTGTCGCGCCTCGCTGGCGTTCTACAACACACACGACGAAGTCGAGCGTTTTGCCGCCGCACTCGTCAAGGTACGGGGCTTGCTGGCATGAATGTCATCGCCCCGCTCCGCTTCCGCGATGCGACGCCGGCCGACGTGGATGCGCTGGTGACTCTGGTCACCTCCGCCTACCGCGGTGACGCCAGTCGCGCCGGCTGGACCACCGAAGCCGACCTGCTCGACGGCAACCGCATCGATCCCGAGGTATTGCGCCAGGACCTGGCGCGTCCGCGCAGCCGCGTGCTCGTCGGCGAGCGCCCTTCGACCGACCCGGAACAGGCCGGCGAACTGCTGGCCTGCGCGCACGTGGCCGAAGAAGATGGCGCGGGCTATTTCGGCATGTTCTCCGTGCGTCCGGACCTGCAGGGCAGCGGCATCGGCAAGCGCCTGCTGGACGAGGCCGAGCGCGTGGTCCGCGACGAATGGCAACTACCGACGATGCAGATGACGGTGATCGACATCCGCGATGAACTGATCGCCTTCTACGAGCGACGCGGTTACGTGCGCACCGGCATCTACAAGCCGTTTCCGCATGGCGACGAACGCTTCGGACGACCGAAACGCGACGACCTGCGTTTCGAAGTACTGGAAAAACGCCTGTAGGCGTGCGTCGCAAAGGCATCGCATCACGGCGGTACCTGGCAACAACAAGGGAAAGACGATGAGCGACTGGGTACGCGTCTGCACGACTTCGGAACTGCTTCCCGGCGAAAGCAAGGTTGCCTGGGACGGCGATACGCCGATCCTGGTGGTGAACTACGACGGCGATTACTACGCGCTGGAGGACCGCTGCAGCCACGAGGACTTCGAATTGTCCGCCGGCGAATTCGACGGCGAGGAAGCCACCATCGAGTGCGTGCTGCACGGTTCGAAGTTCGACGTGCGCGACGGCCGCGCGCTCAACGCGCCGGCGTATGCGCCGGTGGTGAAGTTCCCGGTCAAGGTCGAGGGCGACGCCGTGTGGACGCGCGACGACCGTTGACCAGATCCGTGCGATGCGGATGTTTGTAACTGCGAATCATTATCATTACAATCCGCGTCGGACAAGGCCGTCCGGCCCGAACTGACAGGTTTGCAATGACTCCCTCCCGATTTGCCGTCGCTCCACTGGCGGCCGCGCTTGCTGTTGCGCTTTCCTCTCCGGCCCTGGCTGTCGAGGCCCACCCGGTCGAAGCGCCTGCCCTCATGCAGCACGACCCGACCGAACTGGACAAGGTGAAGGTCGAAGGCAAGTACATCGCCAAGGCGTCGTCGCCCAAGTACACCGAGGCGCTCAACGACACGCCGCAGACGATCACCGTGGTCACCAAGGAAACGATGGACCAGCAGGGCCTGCTGTCGCTGCGCGACGTGCTGAGCAACCTGCCCGGCATCACCTTCGGCGCGGGCGAAGGCGGCGGCGGCTACGGCGACAGCATCAACCTGCGCGGCTTCAGCGCCAACGGCGACATCACCACCGACGGCGTCCGGGACAGCGCACAGTACACGCGCACCGACACCTTCAACCTGGAGTCGCTGGAACTGGTCAACGGCGCCAACTCGGTGTTCTCCGGCGCCGGTTCGGTCGGCGGCAACATCAACATGGTGAGCAAGCAGGCGCACCTCGGCAGCGCGACCACGACAACCGCGGGCGCCGGCACCGACAGCTACGGCCGGATCACCGCCGACAGCAACACCGACTTCGGCAATGGCACCGCATTGCGCGTCAATGCGATGGCCCACCAGAACGACGTCCCCGGCCGCGATCACGAAAGCTTCGAACGCTGGGGCCTGGCGACCTCGCTGGCCTTCGGCCTCGGCTCCGACACGCGCCTCACCGTGAACTACCTGCATCAGGAAGACGACAACGTCCCGCAGTACGGCGTGCCCTACTACCGCAACGCCTACAACGACGGCCCACTGCCGGGCGTCGACAGCAGCAATTACTACGGCTACCACAATGTCGACAAGCAGGACATCACCGTCGACATGCTCACCGGCATCTTCGAGCACGACTTCAACGAACAGTTGAGCCTGCGCAGCCTGGCGCGTTTCCAGAAAGTCGACCAGGTTTCGATCGTCGACGCCGTGCAGGGCACCTGGTGCCTGTCCGGCAATGTCACGCCGACCAACGCCCCCTGCGTATCCGGTAACGGCGCCAACGCGATCACCGTGCCGCCTGGCCAGTATCTGCCCAGCGGACCGCGTGGCTACATGCGCGACACCAGCAACGGCATCGCGATCAGCCAGACCGACCTGACCGCGCGCTTCGCCACCGGCGCGGTCGAACATGCACTCGTCGCCGGCGTGTCGTTCTCGCGCGAGACCTTCGATCTCGACACCAGCAACCTGTTCCGCAATGCCGACGGCAGTAATCCATTCACGGCGCCGAACCACCTGCCGTTCATGGACATCTTCAATCCCGACTCGTACTACACCGGTCCGATCAACCGCACGCTGACCGGCAAGACTTCCGGGCGACTCAGCAACCAGGCCGCCTACGTGTTCGACACGATCAAGTTCAACGAGCAATGGATGCTCAACCTCGGCGCCCGTTACGAGCAGAACCAGGGCGATACCACGCCCTACACGATTTCCACCGCGCCCGGTTCGATCGGCGCCAATCTCGGCAAGGACACCCACGCACGCGCCGAGAGCGAGGACAACCTGTTCTCTTACCGCGCCGGCCTGGTCTACAAGCCGGCCGAGAACGGCACGGTCTATCTGTCCTATGCCAACTCGAAGACGCCGTCGAAGGCCACCGTCAACGGTTCCTGCACGCTGACCAGCACCACCGGCACGGCGAACTGTTCGGTCGAACCGGAAAGCGCGGTGAACATCGAACTGGGCACCAAGTGGCAGGTGCTTGGCGACCGACTGGCGCTGACCGCGGCGGTGTTCCGAAACGAGCGCGAGAACTATCGCGTCGCCGATCCGGATCCGGCCAACCTCAGCGGCGAGCAGTCGCTGGACGGTCGTGCACGCGTCGACGGCATCGCGCTGGGCGCGGCCGGACAGATCACCCGCGCGTGGTCGGTGTTCGCCAACTACACCTACCTCGACAGCGAAGTGCTGAGCAGCGTGTCGGATTACTGCCTGTCCAACCCGGGCGCGGCCGGCTGCGGCAACAGCGCGCAGTTCCCGGATCCGCAGCGCGGCAACCCGCTGACCAACACGCCCAGGCATTCGGCCAGCCTGTGGACCACCTACACGCTGGACCAGTGGACCTTCGGCTACGGCGCCACCTACCAGGGCGAGTACTACCTCAACAACAGCTTCCTGGAGCGCGACGGCACGCCGACCGCGCTGTACACGACGCCGGAGTACTGGACCCACCGCGCCATGGTCGGTTATCAGTTCAACCGCAACCTCGCGTTGCAGCTGAACGTCAGCAACCTGCTGGACAAGGAGTACTACCTGCGCATCCGCAACAACGGCTGGGCCACGCCGGGCGAGGCGCGCTCGGCGGTGCTGACGGCCACCTACCGGTTCTGAGGCAAAATCGCAGCCTGGGCGCGGCAACATCGTCGCGCCCATGCCGCGGAAAAAACACCATGCTGCTGCCGATCGCCAATGTCCTGACCGCCGACCAAGTGGCGCATTGCCGCGCCCGGCTGGATGGCGCCGACTGGGCGGACGGCCGCATCACCGCCGGCTACCAGTCCTCGAAGGCCAAGGACAATGCGCAGCTGCCCGAGGATTCGGCGGTTGCGCGCGAGCTTGGCGCGCTGGTGCTGGAGGCGTTGTCGCGCAACAGCACCTTCTTCTCGGCCGCGTTGCCCAGGCGGATCTATCCGCCGCTGTTCAACCGCTATGCCGGCGGCCAGTCGTTCGGTTACCACGTCGACAACGCGATCCGCTACGACCGCAGCCGCGGTGGCAGCGACGCGGTGCGCACCGATCTGTCGGCGACGTTGTTCCTCAGCGCGCCGGAGGAATACGACGGTGGCGAACTGGTCATCGAGGACACCTACGGCACGCAGCGCATCAAGCTGGCGGCCGGCGACCTGGTGCTGTACCCGGGCACCAGCCTGCACAAGGTCATGCCGGTGACCCGCGGCGAGCGGGTGGCGTCGTTCTTCTGGATCCAGAGCCTGCTGCGCGAGGATGCGCAGCGGCGCCTGATGTTCGAACTGGACGTGTCGATCCGCCAGCTCACGCAGTCGGTTCCCGACCATGCCGCCCTGGTGCAGTTGACCGGCGTCTACCACAACCTGCTGCGTCGCTGGGCCACGCCGTGAGCGAACGCGCGCGCGCCGCGACGGGAGCCATCGGCGGCCAGCAACGTCGTGGCTTCTGGCTGCGCACGCTGCACCAGTGGCACTGGATCAGCTCGGCGATATGCCTGGTCGGCATGCTGCTGTTCGCGATCACCGGCATCACTCTCAACCATGCCTCGAAGATCGAAGCCGAACCGCGGATCGACCACCGCACGCTGACCCTGCCGGCGCCACTGATGGCGTCGCTGGAGCGGCATGACGAAGGCAATGCGCCGTTGCCCGCGGCCGTCGCACGCTGGCTCGGCGACGAACTGCCGGTCGCGGTCGGCGCGCGCGATGCGGAATGGTCGGCCGACGAGATCTACCTGTCGATGACCGGCCCCGGCAGCGACGCCTGGATCAGCATCCAGCGCGCGGATGGTGCGGTCGAGTTCGAACGTACCGACCGCGGCTGGATCTCCTATCTCAACGACCTGCACAAGGGCCGCAACGCCGGGCCGGCCTGGGGCTGGTTCATCGACGTGTTCGCGATCGCCACGCTGGTGTTCTGCATCACCGGCCTGTTCCTGCTGCAGATGCACGCGCGGCAACGACGCATGACCTGGCCCTATGTCGGGCTGGGCCTCGTCGTCCCGGTGCTGCTGGCGCTGCTGTTCATCCACTGATTTCCATTCGACGAAGAGAGCGACATGCGAGCCAAACTGACGATCGTGCTGGGCACCCTGCTGGCAATGCCGGTATACGCGGCCGAGCTGGAGATCAACGTCGAGATCCCGCGCATCAATGCCGCCGAATACCACCGTCCCTACGTGGCGATGTGGATCGAAGGCGCCGACCAGAAAGCCGTCGCCAATCTCGCTGTCTGGTACCAGAACAAGGACACCAAGGAAGGCCATGGCACCAAGTGGTTACCCGACCTGCGCCAATGGTGGCGCCGTTCCGGACGCACGCTGAAGGTACCGGTGGATGGCGTCACCGGTCCCACGCGCCCGGTCGGCAAGCACGCGCTGAAGTTCGACGACCGCCAGCCTGAGCTGGCAAAAATGGCGCCCGGAAACTACACGCTGGTGGTCGAGGCGGTGCGCGAAGTCGGCGGCCGCGAACTGCTGAAGATTCCCTTCACCTGGCCGGTCAAGGCGTCGCAGTCGGGCAAGGCACAGGGCAGCAGCGAACTTGGCACTGTGACGCTGGCCGCCAAACCCTGATCGTTCCGCGGCGAAGGACGCTGATCCGACACCTGCCCGGCGACCGCGCCGAAACGCTTCCACACGAACATCTTCTGACGTCAAACCTTCTTCGCACCGCTGGAGTTCCCGATGAAACGCAAAGCAGTCGTACTCGCCCTCTCGCTGGCGGCGTTGCCGCTCTCCGCCCTCGCGCACAAGGCGTGGCTGCTGCCGTCGCAGACGGTCATCGCCGGCGAGAATCCGGTCATCACCGTCGACGCGGCGGTATCCAACGACCTGTTCTACTTCAACCACGTGCCGCTGCGACTGGACAACCTGGCGATCGTCGCTCCCGATGGCAGCCCGTTGCAGCCGTCCAGCCCGGCGACCGGCAAGTACCGCAGCGTGTTCGACGTCGAACTCAAGCAGCAAGGCACGTACCGCATTGGCGTGACCAACGATTACGCGACCGCAAGCTGGGAAGAGAACGGCAAGCCCAAGCGCTGGCGCGGCACGCCGGCCACCTTCGCCACGGAAGTGCCGAAGAGCGCGAAGGATCTGCAGGTAGGCCAGTCAGTCAGCCGCGTGGAGACCTTCGTCACCCACGGCTCGCCCAACGACACCGCGCTCAAGCCCAGCGGCAGCGGCCTCGAACTGGTGCCGGTAACCCATCCCAACGACCTGTACGCCAACGAGGAAGCGAAGTTCCGCTTCCAGATCGACGGCAAGCCTGCGGCGGGCCTGGACGTGGAGATCATCCGCGGCGGCACGCGCTATCGCAACGCGCAGGACGAGATCAAGGTGAAGACCGACGCCAGCGGCGAGTTCGCCGTGACCTGGCCGCAGCCGGGTATGTACTGGCTGGAAGTCAGCACGCAGGACGACAAGGTCAACGTGCCCGGCGCCAAGCAGCGTCGCCTCGGCTATGTGGCTACGCTCGAAGTGCTGCCGCAGTAACGCTTTCTTCTCCCGCCTGGCGGGAGTTCGGCCCCGCCCCGCTCGCCCGCGGGGCGAGGAAGCAGACCACGATGACCTTCGCGATCGACGCCACACCCGCACCCGCCAGCATCGACACGCTCGGTGGCGAAACGATGGGCACGACCTGGTGCGTGAAACTGGTTGCGCCGCGCGCCAGCCTGCACACGCTGCACGACGGCATCCAGTCGCAACTCGACAAGGTCGTCGCGCAGATGAGCACCTGGCGCGATGATTCCGACCTCAGCCGCTTCAATCGCGCGCGGCCTGGAAGCTGGGTCGCGCTGCCGGAAGCCCTGTTCGAAGTGCTGTCCTGCGCACTGCAGATCGCGCAGGCCAGCGAAGGCGCGTTCGACCCCACCATCGGCCCGCTGGTCGATGCCTGGGGGTTCGGGCCTCGAGGGCGCGGGCAAGGCGTTCCGTGCGCAGAAAAAATCGCGGCGATCCGTGCGCGCATCGGCTGGCAACGCCTGGCGCTGCGACACGACTCGCGTACGGCGCTGCAGCCTGGCGAGGTGCAGCTCGACTTGTCCGCCATCGCCAAGGGCCATGCCGTCGACCTGGTCGCAGCGCACCTGCAACTACATGGCATCGACAGTGCGCTAGTCGAGGTTGGCGGTGAGCTCTATGGCTACGGCCGCAAACCGGACGGCAGCGACTGGCGCGTCCTGGTCGAAACCGTTCCCGATCGCGACGACACCGGCGAGCCCCAGGTACTGCGCCTGTGCGGATGCGCCGTCGCTACCTCTGGCGATCGCTGGCATCGCTACCGGCATGACGGCAACGAGTACGCGCACACGCTCGATCCACGCAGCGGCAGGCCGCTCGAACGCGCGCCCGTCGCCGTGACCGTCGTCGCCGACGATGCGATGCATGCTGATGGCTGGGCGACTGCCCTGTCGGTGATGGGTGCGGAAGCGGGACTGGCATTCGCGCGACGGCATGCGCTGGCCGCACGATTCGTCACTCGCGGCACGTCAGGCATGGAAGTCGCGACCACTCGCGAATTCGACGACCGTCTCGACACATGAGCATCGCGACGACACGTTCGGCGCGGCTGACCCGCGCCGCCCTCGGCAACGCCGCACTGCTGCTGGCACTGCTCGCGCTGGCACTGGCTTTCCTGCAGCTGCACGACCTCGACTGGTTCGCGGTGCCGCCTGGCCGTGGACGCTGGCTGGGCGCGGGCATGACCCTGCTCGCCTATGCCGGTTTCTGCGGCTGGATGCTGCGGCGCCCGCAGGCACGCGACAACACCACCAACATGCCGGCCGATCCCGTGGCGAACGGGAAACCGCTGCTACTGGCCTATGCCAGCCAGACCGGCTTCGCGCAGCAGCTTGCCGAGCGCAGCGCGCGCAACCTGCGCGAGGCCGGGCTGCCGGTTCGCTTGTGCGACCTGGGTCGGCTCGATCCCGCCGTGCTTGCCGGCAGCGAGCGCGCACTGTTCTTGGTCAGTACTACCGGCGAAGGCGACGCGCCCGATCCTGCGCTGGCGTTCGTGCGCGACGTGCTCGGCCATCCCGCGTCGCTGCATGCGCTGCGTTATGGCGTGCTGGCCTTGGGCGATCGCGAGTACGACCATTTCTGCGGCTTCGGTCATGCACTGGACGAATGGCTGCGGCACTGCGGCGCACAGCCGCTGTTCGACCTGGTCGAAGTGGACAATGGCGACGAAGGCGCGCTGCGCCATTGGCAGCACCATCTGGCGCTGCTTGCCGAGCAACCGGACCTGCCCGACTGGACGCCACCGGCGTACGACAGCTGGCGCCTGTTAGAACGACGCCAGCTCAATCCCGGCACTGCCGGCGCGGCGGCGTTCCACATCAGCCTGTCGCCGCCGGCGGCGACGGCGCCCCACTGGAAAGCCGGCGACATCGCCGAAATCGGTCCCCGCAACGCGCCCGCGGCAGTGGGCCGATTGCTGGAAGAACTGGCGCTTGCGCCCGATGCGGTCGTCGACACCGACGGACGGGAAGAGCGCCTCGACGACGTCCTCGCACGCTCGCACCTGCCTGCCGCTGCGGATGTCATCGGGCTGGATGTACAAACGCTGGTGGGAAGCCTGCAGTCCTTGCCGCACCGCGAATATTCGATCGCCTCGCTGCCCGAGGACGGCAGCCTGCAGGTGCTGCTGCGACGCATGCTAAGGCCCGACGGCAGTCCCGGCATCGGCAGCGGCTGGTTGTGCGACTACGCCGTGCCCGGCAGTGCGATCGCGCTGCGCATCCGCGGCAATCCCAACTTCCATCCTCCCCTGACGTTGCGACCACTGATACTGGTCGGCAACGGCACCGGCATCGCCGGCCTGCGCGCACACCTGAAGGCGCGCATCGCCGCCGGCGCACACCGCAACTGGCTGCTGTTCGGCGAACGCAATGCCGATCGGGATTTCTTCTTCGGCGACGAGATCCTGCGCTGGCGCGAACAAGGTTTCCTGCAACGCCTGGACCTGGCGTTCTCGCGGGACCCAGGCGGCCATCGCTACGTCCAGGACGCCCTGGCCGCCGCCGGCGATGAACTGGCCCGATGGACCGACGACGGCGCGGCGATCTACGTGTGCGGCAGCCTGCAGGGCATGGCCCCGGGCGTGGACGGCGTGCTGCGCGCTGTACTCGGCGACGACGCTGTCGAGCGCCTGCGCATCGATGGCCGCTATCGCCGCGACGTCTACTGACTCGCCTGCTCAAGTTCCATCCTGTTGCGCAGGCTGAGCCAGCTTCGCGCTACAACTCAGCCTGATCGCGGCTGGATACGGATCAGCAACGCTTCGCCGCCGCCGTCGAGCACGTGCCGGCGCCGCGATGCATCGGCACGCATGAAGGCCGTGTCGCCGGCGGCCAGCGACGGCAGGTCGGAATCGTCGGCGAACCGCGCGCCGCCGGCCAGCAGGTGCACCACCCAGGTCGTACCCGGGTCGATGAAGATCACCATCGGCCCGACCAGGGGACGATGCCAGAGCTGTGCGTCGATCGCGTCGCGTCGCCACATCAGGTTGAAGTCGTGAGTCGGGCCGTCGACCAGTTCGCCGCTGATCGCGCGCTCGCCGCTGAAACGCAGGCGTTCGTGCGGAGGCAGCAGCGTGTGCGACTCGCCATCGTCGAAATGCAGGCGCAGGCCGTTACCGCTCAACAGCACGAGTTCTCGATCGATGCCGGGGAATGCCGAGAACGGCGCATCCTGTTCGATCTCGGCAATCGACAGCCGCCATTGCCATTCATCGTGATCCGGGACGCGGATGATCTGGCGCGTCCAGCCGGCGCCGTTCTTCCAGCGCTCGCGGCGGTATTCGTTGGCTGGAATGACCCAGGAGGCATCGGTGCTGTCGTGCATGCGGCGAGTCTAGCCGCTGCGACCGGAAGCGGCGCCATGGCCATGCCCGGGATGACGTCATCGCCCGCGCGCGCCGCATTCGCGAAGACGGAAAAGAAGCCGCCCAACCACACATCCAGGTGTGGCCGGGCGGCGTTACGTCCCTGTACTGGCGTCCTGCCAGATTCCGGTGGGGCATCCGGCCCCGTCACCGGCGGGTCGTGCGTCCCTGCGCGACCCGCGGTGCTTGTCCGCTCAGCGCTTGGCCACGGATTTGGCAGCGGCTGGCTTCGTGGCCGGCTTGCGTGCCGGTGCGCCGCCGCCGACCACGATGCGATCGCGGTTCTTCTCGATGGTCTTCAGGCCGATGCCCTTGACCAGGGCCAGCTGATCGGCACTCTTGAAGACGCCGTTCTGCTTGCGGTAGGCGACGATCGCATCGGCCTTGGACGCGCCGACATTGAGCAGCACGCGATCCAGGGTGGCTGCGTCGGCGGTATTGATGTTGACCTTCTCGTCCGCCGCCAGGGCGCTGCCCATCAGCGCCAGCGACAGCAGCAACGAGTTCAGGACCAGTTTGAAAGACTTCATGTCGATTCTCCTTGAGGTGGTGGGATTCCGTTCTTGCCGGCGTGCGCCGCCGGTGTGGACAGTGTCGGCAACCGCCGGCCCTGGTCCTATCGTCGGATCGGCCGCACCCAAGGCGGCATATGCCTCGCGGGCGTGTAGGAAAACTCCTACCTAACGCCTGCGGCGCTAAAATCATCGGTCTTCCCCTGACAAAGGCCCCGCCGTGGACGCCAGCAAGGTCGACCGCTTCATTGCCGAGAAATGGGACGACGACATCGTCCCGCAGCTCGTCGAATACATCCGCATCCCCAACAAGTCGCCGATGTTCGACGCCGACTGGGTCAAGAACGGCTACATGGACGATGCGGTCAAACTGATGGAGTCGTGGGCGCGGGCACAGTCGATTCCCGGCATGCAGCTGGAAGTGGTGCGCCTGGAAGGCCGCACGCCGCTGATCTTCATCGACATTCCGGCGACGGGACAGGAAACCGGCGACGATTGCGTGCTGTTGTACGGCCATCTCGACAAGCAGCCCGAGATGACCGGCTGGGACGATGACCTTGGCCCGTGGACGCCGGTGCTCAAGGGCGACAAGCTGTTCGGCCGCGGCGGCGCCGACGATGGCTACGCGATCTTCGGATCGCTGGCCGCGATCCAGGCGCTGCAGCAGCAGGGCGTGCCGCATGCGCGCTGCGTGATCCTAATCGAGGCCTGCGAGGAATCCGGCAGCTACGACCTGCCCGCCTACGTCGACCACCTCGCCGGGCGCATCGGCAAGCCGTCACTGGTGGTGTGCCTGGATTCGGGCTGCGGCAACTACGAGCAGTTGTGGTGCACCACTTCGCTGCGCGGCATGGCCGGTGGCAACTTCACGGTCAAGGTGCTGGAGGAAGGCGTGCATTCGGGCGATGCGTCCGGCATCGTGCCGTCGAGCTTCCGCCTGCTGCGGCAGCTGCTGTCGCGGATCGAGGACGAGGCCACCGGCCGCATCCTGGTCGATGCCCTGCATGCGGAGATTCCCGCGGCGCGTCTCGAACAGGCGAAGAAATGCGCGCAGGTCCTCGGCACCGCGGTCTACGACAAATTCCCGTTCCTTCCGGGCATGATGCCGATGGCGGACGACCTGACCGAACTGGTGCTCAACCGCACTTGGCGACCGGCGCTGTCGGTCACCGGTGCCGACGGCCTGCCGCCGCTGTCGTCGGCCGGCAACGTGCTGCGACCGCAGACGTCGGTGAAGCTGAGCCTGCGCCTGCCGCCGACCCTGGATGGCAAGCGCGGCGGCGAACTGCTCAAGGAAGCGCTGCTGCGCGATCCACCCAACGGTGCGCAGGTGACGCTGGATCTGGAGAAGGCCTCCACCGGCTGGAACGCGCCGGCGATGGCGCCGTGGCTGGAAAAAGCGATCGATGCCGCCAGCCTGGAATTCTTCAAGGCACCGGCGATGTACATGGGCGAAGGCGGCACGATTCCGTTCATGGGCATGCTCGGCGAGAAGTTCCCAGGCGCGCAGTTCATGATCACCGGCGTGCTTGGTCCGCACTCCAACGCGCATGGCCCGAACGAGTTCCTGCATATCCCGATGGGCAAGCGCGTCACCGCATCGGTGGCCCGGGTCATCGCCGAGCACCACGCCGCCAGCGTGCGCGGCGAGACCACGGGCGTGGCGGCCGTAGCCGGCGGCGAGCAGCACGGCGACCACGGTTGCTGCTGAGCCGGCCGATAGCCTTGAAGTCCCGGCCACGCCGTCGCTGGCGTGGCCGGTTGCGCCTTGCCTGTGTTCGAACTGTTTTTTCCACGTGGAGGGGATATGGAAGAGTTGCGGAGTCTGCTGGGCAACAACCACTGGTTCGTCACCATCCTGATCGGGCTGGTGGTCGGCGTGCTGGCGCGGTTCTTCGTATCCGGCAGGCACCGGATGGGCATCATCCTGACCACGCTGCTGGGCATTGCCGGCGCGGTCGTGGCCGGACTGGTCGGCCAGTACATGGGCTGGTATGGGCCCGGGCAGTCGGCGGGGTTCTTCGCTTCGCTATTCGGGGCGATTGCGATTCTGGCGTTGGTGGGGTTGTTTCGCGGGCGCTGAGGGCTTTCTAGCCCACTGTTGCGAGCGGTTGTGCAAGCTGTTGCTTTGTATGTCGTCATCACTGCGAAGGCGGGGCGAGGCGCCGTGTTTGCGAGTCACTGGCTCGCGCGGAGCAGAGCGCCATCGCGCCGTGCGCGATGGCCGGGGGTCGTAAGACCCAGTGACTTTGCACGTTTATAGAGCTGGGCGCGCCACCGCTCTTTTCTGCAAGAGCAAAGCTTCCGCCCACTTCGCGTGCGGGTCACTTTCTTTTGCTGACCCAAAAGAAAGTAACCAAAGAAAAGGGTCTTCCCCGATCAGAGCTAACGTTTGCATGTGATAGCTCGCGGGGATTATCCGACTCGCCATCCTGGCTCGGTCGGAAAACGGCGGCCATCCATGGCCGCCGCCCTCCGGGTCTGCCAACTCGCTCGGCACTTGCGATAGCTTGCCAGGGTCAGGGGCGAAACCTATCCACTTACCGGTGAGGAAGGCCCCTTGCGAGCCATTCGCTTGTAGGGTGATTACCGTCACTGTGCCGTGCGCTCGTTGGCCGGCCGCGTAACGGGCTTGGGTGATGGGCATGCTCGCCGTGCAATACGGGTCCGATCCCGGCGCCGGTTTAAGCTATGCGCTTGCCGCAGGGAATCGCATGAACGCAGCTTCCGTTTTCATCGACCGCGAAGAAGCCCGGCTCGGCTGGGCGCGACGCGTGCTGGACGACGCCGGCATGGTGCTGCAGCGCGCGTCGGTGGACGCCGGCCATCGCAGTTACTGGCGCACGCTCGGCAACGCGCCCAGCCACATCGTGATGGACTCGCCGCCCGGCCTCGAAGACGTTCGGCCGTGGTTGCGCATGCACGACCTGCTGGAAAATGGTGGCGTGCGTGTGCCGCGGGTGCTGGCGCGCGACGTCGAGGCCGGATTCCTGCTGCTCGAGGACCTGGGTGGACCGACGCTGGCGCAGGCACTCGACGCCGACAATGCCGATGCCCACTTCGGCGCCGCCATCGAACAGCTGCTGCGGCTGCAGTTGATCGCGCCGCCCGCCGGAATGGGCGAGTTCGGCGAAGCACTGCTGCAGCGCGATGCGGGGCTGTTCGAGGAATGGTTCCTGCGCCGGCATCTGGGCCTGCAACTGGATCGTGCAGACCTGGACCAGCTCGAACGGGTGCAACGCCGCCTGATGGACAACGCATTGGCGCAGGCGCGCGTGCTGACCCATCGCGATTTCATGCCGCGCAACCTGATGCCGGTGTCCCCCGGTCCGGCGGTACTGGATTTCCAGGACTGCGTGCGCGGGCCGATCGCCTACGATCCGGTCAGCCTGTTCAAGGATGCCTTCGTCAGCTGGCCGTTGGCGCGCGTGGACGGCTGGCTGGCGCAGTACCACGCCCGTGCGCTGGCAGTCGGCCTGCCGGTGCCCACGCTGGAAACCTTCATGCGCGATGCCGACTGGCTCGGCGTGCAGCGGCACCTGAAGATCCTCGGCATCTTCGCGCGGCTGCATCATCGCGACGGCAAGCGGAAATACCTGCCTGATGCGCCGCGCTTCATCGCCTATCTCGACGAAGTGCTGCCGCGCCATCGTGAACTGGCGCCACTGCGCGAACTGTTCGACGCGCACATTCGCCCGGCGATGCAGGCGCTGTCGCCCCATGACGATGCCCCCGGGAGCGCGTCATGAAAGCCCTGATCTTCGCCGCCGGCCTCGGCGAACGCATGCGACCGCTCACCGACGCCACGCCGAAGCCATTGCTGTCCGCCGGCGGAAAACCTCTGATCGTCTGGCACCTGGAAAAACTCGCCGCCATCGGCGTGCGCGACGTAGTGATCAACACCAGCTGGCTGGCCGAGCAGTTTCCGCAGGTGCTCGGCGATGGCGGTCGCTGGGATTTGTCGCTCCACTACTCCCGCGAAGGCGCCACGCCACTGGAGACCGGCGGCGGCATGCTGCAGGCGTTGTCGTTGCTCGGCGAGACACCCTTCATCGCGATCAACGGCGACATCTGGACCGATTACGACTTCACGCGCCTGCCAAGCGAACCGCAAGGGCAGGCGCACCTGGTGCTGGTCGACAATCCGCCACAGCATCCGCAGGGCGATTTTTCGCTGTCGCCGGATGGCAGGGTCTTCGCTCGCGGCCTCGATGCGTCCGCACCGGCACGAATGACGTCGTCGCAATCCACCGCGAAGGCGCAGCCGGCTTCGAGCCTGTTCTTCGCCGGCGCCGCTTCCTCGGCCGGAAAACTCACCTTCGCCGGCATCGGCGTCTATCGTCCCGCGCTGTTCGACGGCTGGCGTGGCGTGATCGGCGACGATCCGGCGGCGCAGGAATCGCCGCCGCGCTTCAAGCTGGCGCCGCTGCTGCGCGCGGCGATGGCACGCCAGGGCGTTTCCGGCGAGCACCATCATGGACGCTGGACCGATGTCGGCACGCCGGAACGCCTCGCGCAACTCGACCAGCAGCTGGATGCCGGCAAACCGGATCTGTAAAGCAGAGCTGCTTCGCTGCGGTAGCGTGCATTGTGTTCACGACCTGACAACGATGCATTGGCTCGTGCGCACGACGCACGCTACGTGACGGGTCAAAGCAGCGAAGCAAGCTCCGCTCTATCAAGCTCCGCCCTATAAGGCCTCAGGCCACGAGCCGAGTACTTCGCGCAGGAACGGCACCGTGACCTTGCGCTGCGCCGCAAGCGAGGCGCGATCCAGCTGGTCCAGCAGCGCGGTCAGGCTGCCGAGGTCGCGATCGACGCGTTTCAGCAGCCAGTCCAGCGCGGCTTCCTCAAGCACCAGCCCGCGTCGTTGCGCGCGCAGTCGCAATACTTCGCGCCGGCCTGCGTCGTCCAGCGGCGCCAGCGTGATGCGCGCGCATTGCGACAGGCGCGAGCGCAGGTCCGGCAAGTCCAGGGCCAGGACATCGGGCATGGCCGCGGCGACGTACAGCACGTTGACGCCCGTCCCGCGCACGCGATTGTGGAAATCGAACAGCGCGACCTCGTCGTCGCGATGGCCGGCAATCGAACCGATGCCATCCAGTGCGATCACGTCGTTGCCTTCCAGCGCTTCAAGCGCTTCGCGCAGGCGTCCCGCTGCGGCGGCCAGCGGCAGATAGGCCGCGCGACGCCCGGCCTGTTCGGTCGCCGCACAGGTCGCCAGTGCGAGATGGGTCTTGCCGACCGCGGCCGGCCCCGCGACATACAGCCAGTCGGCGGAAGGGCGTTCGGCGAATGCCTGCAACAGCGCGATCGCGCCGGCCGGCGCTCCGACGAAGGTCTCGAAACGCTGGTCCGGTGAGTAGCGCAGCGCCAACGGCAGTTGCGCGCTCACGCCTGGCCGGCGTCCTTGTTGCCGCCGGAGTTATCGTCGGGGACGATGATGCCGCCGTTGCTGAGGTGCGTGTCGAGCAGGATCTCCGGCTGGTCGCCGCCGTACAGCCTGCTATGGGTATAGCGATCGCGCGCGTAGTGCAGCAATACGTTGGCGATCGCCGCCACCGGCAGCGCCAGCAGCATGCCGAGGAAGCCGAACAGCTTGCCCCCGGCCAGCACCGCGAAGATCACCGCGACCGGATGCAGGCCGATGCGGTCGCCGACCAGTTTCGGCGTCAGCCAGTAGCTCTCGATCACCTGTCCGATGCCGAACACCGCCAGCACGCCGACCACATGTTTCCAGTCGCCGTACTGCACCAGCGCCGCAATCACGCCGAACACCACGCCGGTGGTCGGGCCGAGATAAGGCACGAAAGTGAACAGTCCGGCGACGATGCCGATCAGGATGCCCAAGTCCAGCCCGACCAGCCACAGGCCGACGCCGTACATCAGACCGAGGATCACCATCACCAGGAACTGACCGCGCAGGAAACCACCGAGCACGGCGCTGGATTCGTTAGCCAGCCGGGTAACGGTGGCGAGATGCTTGCGCGGCACCAATGCGGCAGCGCGATCGATGAACACGTCCCAGTCGCGCAGGAAGAAGAACGTCAGCACCGGCAGCAGCACGATGTTGGCCACCCACGCCAGCACCGCGAAGCCGGAACGCGACAGGTAGCCGAGCATCGTCGCCGCGGCACCACCCGCCTTTTCCCAGTGGGTGCGTACCAGTTCGACCAGACGATCCAGATCCAGCCAACTGCTCAGCTGCAGCCGGGTCCGGCCTTCCAGCCACGGCAGCGCCGTGCCCAGGAACCAGTCACGGTAGTGCGGCAGCGACTTGACCAGCTTGGCGATCTGGCTCTCGATCACCGGCACCAGCAGCACCACCACCAGCAGCACCAGCAGCACCATCGCCGTGAACACGAGCGTCACCGCGACATTGCGCGAACGCCCGGCGCGCTGCAGCCGGTCGACCAGCGGGTCGCCGAGCCAGCCAAGCAATGCGGCCATCACGAAAGGCGTCAGGATCGGCGCCAGCAGCCACACTACTGCCAATGCGCCGACAATGACGAAGGCCCATTGCAGGCGCTTGAGGAACAGCGCGATCTCGGCCAGGGCGGCGTCGTTCAAGGGGGTATTCATCAGCGCAGCAGGAAAGTGGCTGGCTCGCCGTCGCCGCCGATCAGCACGTCCTCGTCCGCCATGCGCTTGAACCCGGCGATGCCGGTCACCAGCTCCAGGTCGTATTCGATCGCACCGGGCGTGGCGCGCACCGGGGTGATCGCGCGCACCACCGGCAGTTTCTGCAGATAGGCCGACAGGCGGATGAAATCGTCGGTGCTGTCGACGCCGGTGAACGCGACGCGATACGTGCCGGCGGGGCCGACGGCGTTCTGGCGTGCGTACTTGCGCGACAGCGCATCAGCCGCCACGTCCGCGCCGGATGCCAGCACGCGCCGTGCATCGGCGCCGTCGACGGATTTCTGCGTCAGCACCTTGCCGCCGTCGACGAAGGTCCAGTTTACCATCCAGCCGCTCTTCCCGCCCTGGGCGCGATAGAGCTTGCCGATCAGCTGCATCGGCGGGTTGTAGCGCGACGACAGCCGCGCGATGGCGCCGGTATCGCCGCGCCAGATCGCGCCGGCCGCGGCCTGTTCCGCGGCGCTGCCGGTCGGCAGGCCGAGCTTGTAGCCACGTTCGATGGCGCGATCGAGCGTGGAGCGCGCTGCATCGGCCTTGGACAGTCCCACCAGCCGCGGGCCACTGCCATCGTCGATCGCCAGCCACAGCACCGGCTTGGGTCGCGGCGACGGCCACACCGGCACGCCCAGCGACGCAGCCATGTCGTCGACCTTCTCCGGGTCGAAGCGCGCGATCAGCGTGGTGCGGAAAGTCGGCGCGCCGGTGGGCGAGACACCTTCGTCCTGGCGATAGTCGTAGCTTTCGACGTAATCGCGGGCGCGGCGCAGTTCCTGGCCCACGCCGGGACGCGAGGCAACGTTGCCTTCGCCCGACAGCTTGCCCAGTACCTGCGCCAGCGCGCGCGCCAGGCCCGCGTCGCGGGCGCTTTCGCTCTGGTTGTTGACCGGCACTTCGGCCTCGTAGACGCCCTGGGCGCCGGCGCGGTCGCCTTCCACGCGCTGCGCGGAGGCCGTGCCCGCCAGCGCCAGCGCGCCGGCCAGCAGCCAAACCGTCGTCCACGCCCACCGGATTGCTCGATGCATCGTCCCTATCCTGCCTGTCGCTGCGCTGCGTCAACCGAAATGGTGCCGCAGTGGCGCTCCGGCGTCCATGTCGGCCGGCCCGGCATCGACGCCGTCGCTGCTAAAATCGCGGTCCCAGCGACCTGCGAGCAGCCGTGACGACTCCCACTCCCCTCACCTACCGCGATGCCGGCGTCGATATCGATGCGGGCAACGAAGTCGTCGAACGCATCAAACCGCTGGTCAGGCGCAGCTTCCGCCCCGAGGTGATGGGCGGCCTGGGCGGCTTCGGCGCGCTGTTCGACCTGTCGGGCAAGTATCGCGAGCCGGTGCTGGTGTCCGGCACCGACGGCGTCGGCACCAAGCTGAAGCTGGCGCAGCAGCTGAACCGCCACGACACGATCGGCATCGACCTGGTCGGCATGTGCGTCAACGACGTGCTGGTGCAGGGCGCCGAGCCGTTGTTCTTCCTCGATTACTTCGCCACCGGCAAGCTCGACGTCGACACCACCGTGGCCGTGGTCGGCGGCATCGCCAAGGGTTGCGAGCTGTCCGGCTGCGCGCTGATCGGCGGCGAGACCGCCGAGATGCCGGACATGTATCCGCCGGGCGAATACGACCTGGCCGGCTTCTGCGTGGCGGCGGTCGAAAAGTCGAAGATCCTCGATGGCAGCAAGGTACGCGCCGGCGACGTGCTGATCGGCATCGCCTCCAGCGGCCCGCATTCCAACGGCTATTCGCTGATCCGCCGTATCTACGACCGTGCCGGGCGCCCGGACGATGTCGATGTCGGCGGCGTCAAGCTGATCGACGCGCTGATGGCGCCGACCGCGTTGTACGTCAAGCCGGTCCTGGAACTACTCGGCACGCATGAATTGCACGCAATGGCGCACATCACCGGCGGTGGGCTGACCGAGAACATCATCCGCGTGATTCCCGATGGGCTGGGCCTGGACATCGAAGCGTCGGCCATCGTGCTGCCGCCGGTGTTCGACTGGCTGCAGCGCGAAGGTGCGGTGCCGCGCGAGGAGATGTGGCGGACCTTCAACTGCGGCGTCGGCTTCGTGCTGGTGGTGGCGCAGGAAGATGCCACGGCTGTCGAAGGCGACCTCGACAGGCTCGGCCTGGCGCATCGCAGGATCGGTGCAGTCGTCGCGACCAGCAGCGATGAACGCGTCAAGATCGCCTGACGGCTTCACTCTTGTCAGATATCCGCCCGCTTTCCGGAGGGGCTTCGGCCCCGGCCATCGGGACTGACGCCGGTATAGCCGCCTCACGCGGCCGGCCGCGCCGCATTGCCGTCCTGGCGTCCAGTCGCGGCAGCAACCTGCAGGCACTACTCGACGCCATCGTCAGCAATCGTCTCGATGGCGAAATCGTCGGCGTATTCTCCGACAAGCCGGCCGCACCGGCCCTGCAGCGCGTGCCGGAAATGCTGCGCTGGAGCCGCGATGCGAAGTCGTATGCGCGGCGCGGGGATTTCGATCGCGAACTGGGCGATGCCGTCGCTGCCTGCTCGCCGGACTGGGTGGTCTGCGCCGGCTACCTGCGCATCCTCGGCGATGCATTCGTCGAGCGATTCCGCGGACGCCTGCTCAACATCCATCCGTCGCTGCTGCCCAAATACCGCGGCCTGCGTACCCATGCCCGCGCGCTGGAGGCAGGAGACCAAGAACACGGTACCAGCGTGCATTTCGTGATTCCGGAACTGGATGCAGGCGCCGTGATCGCGCAGGCACGGGTGCCGGTACATGCGGACGACAGCCCGGAAACGCTGGCGGCGCGGGTGCTGGCTCGGGAACATCCGTTGCTGGTGGCGGTGATGCGGCTCGCGGTTGCCGGGCGATTGACTGAATGCGGAACAACCGTGGCCGTGGACGGTCATACCTTGTTTACGCCGCTGCACTTAGATTGCGCCGGCGACCTCGTCCACCCTGCAGGCGCTGAATGATCCGCATCTTCTCCTTGTTGCTGCTGTTGCTGGCTCCCGCTGCCCATGCGCAGGATCCGGCAATGCCCGTGGCCATGCCCGCGGCGACGCAGGAAGCCACCGCGCCCGACAACACGATGGTGGTCGCCGCACCCGTGCAGGCGCCGCTGCAGCCTTTCGTCGCCGATTACCAGGTCTATCGCGGCGGCAAGCCGATCGGCGATGCGATGATGCAGGTGGTGCAACTGGACGGCGGTCGCTGGCGCATCGACCTGGGCCTGAAGGGCACGCACGGCCTGGCGCGGCTGGCCGGGCTCAACCTGGAACAAAGCACCCTGTTCGACGTCGCCGACGGCCACTACCGGCCGCTGACCCAGAGCACGGTGCGCAAGGCGCGCTTCTCGAACAAGCAGAACACCGGCACCTACGACTGGAACAGCCGCTCCGCGGTCTGGGAAGGCGACGTCAAGAAGGATCGCCGTGCCGCCATCCCGCTGCAGGACGGCGACATGAGCGCGCTGCTGATCAATCTGGCGATTGTCCGCGATGCCGAGCCGGGCAAATCGCTGCACTACCGTTTTGTCGACAACGGCCGCGTGCGCGACCATGAATACCTGGTATCGCCGGAACTGGAAAAGGTCAGCATCGACGACCTCGACTACAACGCCATGCGCGTCACCCGCGTGCGCAGTGGCAACGAGGAGAACATCTTCTGGATCTCGTACGGCGTGCCGACGCCGGTCCGGATCGTGCAACGCAAGGATGGCGAGGACGTCCTCGACCTGCGTCTCATGCAATACACCAGGAGTCAGTAACCATGGCCATGATTTCCCGCAAGCACGTCGTCCGCATCGCGACCACCGCATTACTGATCGCCACCGCCAGCCTGCCGGCCTGGGCGATCAAGCCCTTCACCGCCGACTACGATGCCAACTACATGGGCATGCTCGGCAAGGGCCAGATGAAACTCGTCGCGGGCGAAGGCAATCGCGGCACCGTGACACTCAACATCCGCAGCAACGTCGCCAACCTCACCCAGTCGACCGAGTTCGAGGACCACAACGGCAAGTGGCGCCCACTGTCCAGCAAGGACTCCTCGCTGTTGCTGATCAAGAAGGTCAACCGCAATGCCAGCTACGACTGGGACAAGGGCGAAGCGCGCTGGACCGGCGACATCAAGCCCGACCGCGCCGGCCCGGTGAAGCTCAAGCCCGGCGACCTCGACGGCATGCTGATCAACCTCGCCATCGCCCGCGATGTCGCCGCAGGCAAGCCGCTGCACTACCGCATGGTCGACGATGGCCGCATCAAGCAGCTGGACTACAAGATCGCCGGCAAGGAAACGCTGACTGTCGACGGCAAGGCGCAGTCCGCGACCAAGGTGGTGTTCACCGACGGCAACAAGGAGAACATCGTGTGGGTGGTCGATGGGCTTCCGGTGCCGGCACGCATCCTTCAGCGCAGGGACGGCAAGGACGAGATGGATTTGACGCTGACTTCGTTGCGGTGAGTTTTTATTGACGCGGCGATGGGTGTGGCGGTGGGCCGGGGCCCACCCTACGGTTGCATCGTCGTACGGCAATCGACGCGGATCGATTCGCCGCTGCGGCGCCAGCTGAAGGCCTTGCATTCGCGTTGGCCTTCCACGGTTTTCTTTACCACGACGGCATGCCAGGCCTGCGCGACCTCGTTGCCGGTCACGACGCCATCGCCATTCCAGTCCATGTCGCTGGTCGGTATGCCCGCAGTAAATGCCATTCCGACGAAATAGCCGTAGGCGACGTACGCGACGACCAGCAGCAACAGGCCCGCGGCCACCTTGCGGCGCAGGCTGAAGCGGTTTCGCGAGGCGGGAGTCTTCATCCGATGCGCCTGATCTTCGCGCCCAGATCGCCGAGCTTCTGCTCGATGTTCTCGTAGCCGCGGTCGAGGTGGTAGATGCGGTCGATCGTGGTGTCGCCCTCGGCGACCAGTCCGGCTAGGATCAGCGAAGCGGAAGCGCGCAGGTCGGTCGCCATCACCGGCGCGCCACCAAGCTTCGCGACGCCGTGGACCGTGGCGTGGTTGCCATCGACGCGGATGTCGGCACCGAGCCGGATCAGTTCCTGCACGTGCATGAAACGGTTCTCGAAGATGGTCTCGTCGATGCTGCCGACGCCTTCGGCGATGCAGTTCATCGCCATGAACTGCGCCTGCATGTCGGTGGGGAATGCAGGATGCGGCGCGGTGACGATGTTGACCGCCTTCGGCCGCCGGCCGCCCATGTCGAGCGTGATGCGGTCGCCGTCGCCACCGATCTGCGCACCGGCTTCCTCAAGCTTGGCCAGCACCGCCTGCAGGGTGTCCGGACGCGCGTGCGTGGCCGTGACGCGGCCGCCGGTCATTGCCGCGGCGACCAGGAAGGTGCCGGTCTCGATACGGTCCGGCAGCACGCCGTGCGTACCGCCATGCAGGCGCTCGACGCCATGCACCACGATGCGCGCACTGCCCGCGCCTTCGATGTCGGCACCCAGTGCGTTGAGGCAGGCGGCGAGATCGACGATTTCCGGCTCCATCGCCGCGTTTTCCAGCACGCTGGTACCGGCGGCCAGCGTCGCCGCCATCAGCACGTTCTCGGTCGCGCCAACCGACACCGTATCGAACACCACACGCCCGCCCTTCAGGCGACCGGCCCGGGCCTTGATGAAGCCATGGTCGACATTGATCTCCGCGCCTAGCGCCTGCAGGCCCTTGATGTGCAGGTCGACCGGCCGCGAGCCGATCGCACAGCCGCCCGGCAGCGAGACTTCGGCATCGCCGAAACGCGCCAGCAACGGCCCCAGCACCAGCACCGATGCGCGCATGGTCTTGACCAGTTCGTAGGGCGCGACGTGGCTGTGCACGCTGCGTGCATCCAGCGTCAGGCGGGAGCCACCGTTTTCGTCGACCGCCACGCCAAGCTCCGCGAGCAACCGCAGCGTGGTCTTGACGTCGTGCAGGTTCGGCACGTTGCTGATAGCGACCGGCTCGTCGGTCAGCAGCGCCGCGCACAGGATCGGCAGCACGGCGTTCTTGGCGCCGGAGATGCGGACTTCGCCATGGAGCGGCGTACCGCCGGTAACTACGATTTTCTGCATGTGTATTGGGGGAGCCGGGATCTGGGATATGGGGACTGGAATAATTCAGTGACTTCTTGAAGCAATGAACGTGTTTGGTTCCGCCAGTCCCTAGCTCCCAGCCCCCGCTTCTTCCGGCGTCAACGTCTTCAACGCCAGCGCGTGGATCGCGCCACCCATCAACTCGCCGAGCGTGGCGTAGACCAGGCGGTGCCGGGCCAGCGGCATCTTGCCGCGGAAGGCCTCGGCGACCACGGTCGCTTCGAAATGCACGCCGTCATCGCCGGAAACCACGACATGCGCACCGGGCAGGCCCTGTTCGATCAATCCACGAATGGTGTTGGCGTCCAATTCTGAGCCTGCGATGAAAACGGGGAGGTCGGCCAGCGGCCGGATGGGCGACGCGCCGTGCGACCGCGGTGTCAAGTGCGGTTTTCACGGGGGAAGCGCGTAAAATGCAGGCAATAGCCTAGCGGAAAGCCTGCGTCCACGAAATGGCAAACGACATTCCCGCTACTCCCGACGCCTCCAGTTCCCTCGCCGCCAGCGGCCGTCGCGTCTTCGAAATCGAAGCGCGTGGCCTCGATGCCGTGGCCGCGCGCATCGACGGCGCGTTCTCGGCCGCCTGCGAGCTGATCCTGGCCGGCCGCGGCCGCGTGGTCTGCACCGGCATGGGCAAGTCCGGCCACATCGCGCGCAAGATCGCCGCCACCCTCGCCTCGACCGGCACGCCGGCGTTCTACGTGCATCCGGGCGAGGCCGGCCACGGCGACCTGGGCATGATCACCGACGCCGACGTGCTGCTGGCGCTGTCCTATTCCGGCGAAAGCGACGAAGTGCTGATGCTGCTGCCGGTGCTCAAGCGCCAAGGCAACCGCTTGGTCGCGATGACCGGACGCGCGGCCTCGACGCTGGCGCGCGAGGCCGACGTGCATCTCGATGTCAGCGTGCCGACCGAGGCCTGCCCGCTCGACCTCGCGCCCACCTCCAGCACCACCGCATCGCTGGCGATGGGCGACGCGCTGGCCGTGGCCCTGCTGGAGGCGCGCGGCTTCACCGCCGACGATTTCGCGCGCTCGCACCCCGCCGGCACGCTCGGCCGACGCCTGCTGCTGCACATCGCCGATGTCATGCATGCCGGCGATGAAGTGCCGAAAGTGCGCGAGACCGCTCGCCTCAGCGAGGCGCTGGTGGAGATGAGCCGCAAGCGCCTGGGCATGACCGCGATCGTCGATGGCCAGGATCGGCTGCTCGGCCTGTTCACCGATGGCGACCTGCGCCGTACCCTCGACGACGATCATGCCGACCTGCGCAACACCCTGATTGCCGAGGTGATGACGCATGCGCCCAAGACCATCGCTCCGGACCGGCTGGCGGTCGAGGCTGCGCAACTGATGGAAGCGCACAAGATCAACGCGTTGCTGGTGGTGGACGAGGAGCGTCGCGTGGTCGGCGCACTCAACATTCACGACCTGTTGCGCGCGCGGGTGGTTTAAATGCCGGGACTGGGGACCGGGAATTAGGAATCGCCGAAGCAGAAGCGAAGCATCCCGTTGTCCGCGTCCTGTTCCCCATCTTTCTTCCCAAGTCCGAACACTCGATGCCTCCAGCCGCCGACTACCCTGCCGATCTGCTCGCGCGCGCCACCAGGATCCGGCTCGCCTGCTTCGACGTCGACGGCACGCTGACCGACGGACGCCTGTACTTCGACAGCGAAGGCCGCGAATCGAAAGCCTTCCACGTGCTCGATGGCCAGGGACTGGTGCTGCTGCGCAGGCATGGCATCCATGTCGCCTTCGTCACCGCGCGCGCCAGCCTGGCCTCGGAGAGGCGCGCCGCCGACCTCGGCGTCGAGTCCTGCATCGGCGTCAAGGACAAGCTGGACTGCGTGCAGCAGATCGCGCAGCGGCTCGGCATCGGCCTGGATGAAGTCTCGTTCATGGGCGACGACCTGCCCGACCTGGCCGTGATGTCGCGCGTGGGCCTGGCGGTCGTGCCGGCCAGTGCGCACGCATCGATGCTGGCCCACGCCCACTGGCGCACCCAGGCCCGGGGCGGCGAAGGCGCGGCGCGCGAGTTCTGCGACATGCTGCTGGTGGCTCAGGACCGGAGCGGACAACTGCAGGCGTTGGGCACATGAGCTGGCGCATCATCCTGGGACTGGTGCTGCTGGCGGCCGCGATCGCCACCGGCTGGTCGCTGTGGACGCATCGCGATCAACGCCGGCCTTCCGACGAGCGCAGCGACCGCCCCGACTACGTGCTGAAGGATTTCGAAGTGGTCGCGCTCAACAAGCAGGGCACGGAGGCCTTCACGCTGCGCGCGCCGCTGCTCAACCGGCGTCCCGACGACCAGACCATGACGCTGACCACGCCGCTGTTCTTCTTCCCCGACAAGCAGGGCGGGCATTGGCAGGCGCGATCGCAGACCGCCTGGGTCAGCGCCAAGGCCGACGAAGTCCGGCTGAAAGGCGATGTCCGCGTCGACAGCCCGGACAATGCACCGCAGCCGGTGAAGATGACCACTTCGCAGCTGAACGTATTCCCGGACAAGAGCCTGGCCCGCACGCCGGAGCTCGTTACCATCACCCGACCGGGTTTTATACTGCAGGGTCGCGGCTTCGAAACCGACCTGAAGACCAAGCAATACCAGTTCAACTCACAGGTTCGATCCACTTATGACCCTTCGACCAGCCCTTAGCCTGGCCCTCCTCGCCGCCGTGCTGGCGACGGTCTTCGTCGCGCCGGCCCTGGCGCGCACGAACGATCGCAACCAGCCGATGAACATCGCCTCGGACCAGCAGTCGGGCACTTTCGCCGACAACAGCGTCAACGTGATCAGCGGCAACGTGCATATCCAGCAGGGCTCGCTGGACATCCGTGCGCAACGCGCCGAGGTCACGCTGAAGAACGGCGAGCCCAGCCGCGTCGTGTTCACCGGCGCACCGGTGGTGATGAAGCAGCAGATGGACGACGGCTCGCCGATGACCGCGCGCGCCGACAAGATCGATTACGACCTGAACACCGAAACCATCCTGCTGATCGGCAACGCCTTGGTCGAGCAGGCGCGCGGCAGCACCAGCGGCCCCAAGATCTCCTACAACATGACCACCGGACGCATCGACAGCGGCGGCGGCAGCGGCGGCCGCGTCAAGACCACGATCTTGCCGCGCTCGGCCGCCCAGCCCGCGCAAGGGAAGAAGTAATGCTGGTCGCGCGCGGCCTGCGCAAGGCATACCGCTCGCGCGAAGTGGTGCGCGATTTCGCGCTGACCCTCGATGCCGGCGAAGTGGTCGGCCTGCTCGGCCCCAACGGCGCCGGCAAGACCACGTGTTTCTACATGATCGTCGGCCTGGTGCCGGCCGATGCCGGCGAGATCGTGCTCGACGGCCGCGACATCACCCACGAGCCGATGTACACCCGCGCCAAGCTCGGCGTCGGCTACCTGCCGCAGGAGCCGTCGGTGTTCCGCAAGCTCACCGTGGCCGACAACCTGCGCCTGGTGCTGGAATTGCGCGCGGACCTGGATTCCGCTGGGCGTGAGCGCGAACTGGCCAGCCTGATGGACGAACTGCAGGTGACCCACGTCGCCGACCAGATCGGCGCCAGTCTGTCCGGCGGCGAGCGCCGCCGCGTCGAGATCGCGCGCGCGCTGGCCGCCCGTCCGCGCCTGATGCTGCTCGACGAGCCGTTCGCCGGCGTCGACCCGATCTCGGTCGGCGAGATCCAGCGCATCGTCACCCACCTCAAGAGCCGCGGCATCGGCGTGCTGATCACCGACCACAACGTGCGCGAGACCTTGGGCATTTGCGACCGCGCGTATATCCTCCACGATGGCAGCGTGCTCGCGCAGGGGGCTCCGGACGCGCTGCTGTCCAACCCCGATGTCCGCCGCGTCTACCTCGGAGAAGCTTTCCGCCTGTAACGCACGGCCGACGGGCCCGCCTGGATGCGTTACCTGTTACGGATATGAAGCCCAGACTCCAGACCTCCCTGTCGCAACACCTGGTGATGACGCCACAGCTGCGCCAGGCGATCCAGCTGTTGCAGATGTCGGCGACCGAGCTGGAAGCGGAGATCGCCGCGGCTGTCGAGAGCAATCCGCTGCTGGACTGGACCGATGAAGCCGCGCCCCCGGAAATCGCGATTCCCGAAGGCCGCCACGCCGAGAACGGCACCGGCAACGGCAGCAGCGCGACCGAACAGCCTGCCGCCGGCCAGGAAAACGACGAGCCGTGGACGATCGGCGAGGAAGCCTGGCATGAACGCATCGGCCCGTCCTCCGATCGCGATGACGATCACGATGACGCCGCCGATCGCGTCGCCGAGCCGGAAACGCTTGGCGACCACCTGTTATGGCAGCTGCACCTGACCCATCTGTCGCTGCGCGACCGTCGCATCGGCGCGATGCTGATCGACGCGCTCGACGATGACGGCTACCTGCGCGAATCGCTGGATGCGATCGCCGACAGCCTGCGCCCCGATGTCCACGCCAGCAATGACGAGATTCTCACCGTCCTGCGCCAGATCCAGCGCTTCGACCCGGCCGGCGTCGGTGCGCGCACGCTGGGCGAATGCCTGAGCCTGCAACTGGCGCTGCTGCCGGACGAAACGCCCGGCAAGGCGCTGGCGCTGCGGATCGCTGCCGGGCCGATCGAACGCTTGCCGAAGGTCGGCATCGACGGCTTGGCGCAGGAACTGGGCTGCGATGTCGACAGCGTCAACGTCGCAGTGCAGGCACTGCGTTCGCTCGATCCGCGACCGGGTGCGCAGGTCGGCGGCGTGGCCAGCGACACCTATGTCAGCCCCGACTGCGTGGTCTGGCGCCAGAACGGCGTCTGGCGTGCCGCGCTGGCGCACAACTACGCGCCACGGGTATCGATCCATCGCGGCTACGAACGCATGATCGGCGGCGCCTCGCAGGCCGATGCCGGCTACCTGCGCGGCCGGCTGCAGGAAGCGCGCTGGCTGCTGCGCAGCATCGAAGCACGCGGTGAAACCCTCCTCAAGGTGATGCGCTGCCTGATCCGCCAGCAGTCGGGCTTCCTCGAATTCGGCGAACAGGCGCTGCGCCCGCTGACGCTGCGCGAGGTCGCCGGCGAAGTCGACCTGCACGAGTCGACGATCTCGCGCGCGATCGCGCGCAAGTACGTGCGCACCCCACGCGGCACCATTCCGCTGCGCGCGTTCTTCGCCTCGGGCATCGACACCGACGGCGGCGGCGGCACCTCCAGCACGGCCATCCAGGCCATGATCCGCGAACTGATCCACGCCGAGAATCCACGCAAACCGCTGTCCGACGCCAGCCTGGCGTTGTCGCTGAAGGCGGCCGGCGTGCCGGTGGCGCGCCGCACCGTGGCAAAATACCGCGAAGCGATGCATATCCCCTCCTCCCATGAGCGCGTCAGGATCGGCTGAACCCGTTCGCGCCGAAGCCGGCCAACGGCCCGGACTTAACCTTGCCTTCACCGCGGCTTGCCGCGAATCGGCGAAGCTGGTCACGCTTCAATCCGGCTTGACACTCGTTTCGCCACCACACCACGCAGGAGGTTACCGATGCGCATCGAAACCCATGGCCAGCAGATCGAGATCACCCCGGCCCTCCGCGACTACGTCGAAAGCAAACTCGCGCGGCTGTCCAGGCATTTCGACCAGCCCTTCGATGTGCGCACCCAGCTGAGCATCGACAAACCCGACCACCGCGCCGAAGCCACCGTCAACCTGGCCGGCCGTACCCTGCACGCAGACGCCAATGCCATCGACATGTACGCCGCCATCGATCTCCTCGCCGACAAGCTCGACCGCCTGCTGGTCAAGCACAAGGACAAGATGGTCGAACACCGCCGTGGCGATGGCATCGCACGCAGCGGCGATTTCGGCTGACGGGCCGCCATCGGCCATGCCGCTCAACCAGTTGTTGTCCGCGGGGCGGATCCTGCCCGCGGTCGAAGCCGGCGACCGCGCCGCCGTGATCGAGGTCGCCGCGCGCCTGCTGTCCGGCGACGACCCGGCACAGGCCACCGCCATCGCCGACGGCCTGCGCCAGCGCGAGCGCCTGGGCAGCACCGCGATCGGCCACGGCATCGCCATCCCGCATGGTCGCAGTGCCGTCCTCGGCGAACCGCGTGGTGCCTTCCTGCGGCTGGTCGAGCCGATCGATTTCGGCGCCAGCGACGGCCAAGCCGTCGACCTGGTGTTCGCGCTGATCGTGCCCGAACATTTCACCCAGCAGCATCTGCAGCTACTGTCGGAGCTGGCCGAGCGCTTCGCCGACGCCGACTTCCGCTCCGCACTGCGCGAAGCCGACGACGCGCAGGCGCTGCTGCGCCTGCTGGCAGGACCAGTGGAAACACTGCACGCGGACGCGAGGCGGGCATGAGCGAACGCATCACCGCGCGCGAGCTGTTCGAGCAGCAGCGCGAACGCCTGGAACTGCGTTGGCTGGCCGGCGAGCGCGGCGCCGAGCGCGTGCTGGAATCGGTCGACACCGTGGCCCGGCGCCCATCGCTGTCGGGCTACCTCAACATCATCTATCCCAACAAGGTACAGATCCTCGGCACCGAGGAATTGTCGTGGCTGGATGCGCTGGATTCGCGCCAGCGCTGGGAAACCATCGAGAAATTGATCCAGTTCCGACCGCTGGCTCTGGTGATCAGCAAGAACCAGACCTGTCCGGAAGACCTGCGCCTGGCCGCGGAGGAATCCGACACGCCGCTGTGGAGCTCGCCGAAGCGCGGCCACGAACTGCTCAACCACCTGCAATACCACTTGGCGCGCACGCTGGCGCCGCGGATCACACTGCATGGCGTGTTCATGGAGATCTATTCGATCGGCGTGCTGATCACCGGCGAATCCGGATCGGGCAAGAGCGAACTGGCGCTGGAACTGGTCACGCGCGGCCATCGCCTGGTCGCCGACGACGCCCCGGAGTTCACCCAGATCGCGCCCGACGTACTCGATGGCACCTGCCCGGAAATGCTGCAGGACCTGCTGGAACTGCGCGGCCTGGGCGTGCTCAACATCCGTCAGATGTTCGGCGACACCGCGGTGAAACGTAACAAATACCTGCGCCTGATCGTGCACCTGACGCGACCGCACCTGGAACCCCAGCCCAGCGGCATCGAACGGCTCACGGGTGATGTCGGCCTGCGCCGCGTGCTGGACCTCGACGTACCGATGATCACCCTGCCGGTGATGCCGGGTCGCAACCTGGCGGTGCTGACCGAGGCGGCCACGCGCACGCATATCCTGCGCGCCAAGGGCGTGGATCCGGCGGCGGCGTTCATGGCGCGGCACTCGCATTTCCTGGAGCGCGCCACGTGAGCCCCGCCCACTTTCGTAGAGATCCTGCTCGACTGCTCTTGGCCCTCCCCTTCAAGGGGAGGGTTGGGTGGGGATGGGTTTGACTTTGTACTTCACAGCAACATCAAACCCATCCCCATCCCGGCCTTCCCCTTGAAGGGGAAGGAAAAAATCAAGAGCAGTCGAGCAAGCTCGACTCTACCTACACAAAAACGGATGATCACGCACACTCTCGGATCCGCCGCCACATGAATACCCCTGCCCCGACCAACGACGACACCGACCAGACGCTGATCGTGGTCAGCGGCATGTCCGGCGCCGGCAAATCGGTGGCGCTGAAGACGTTCGAGGACCTGGGCTTCTACTGCGTCGACAACCTGCCGGCGGAACTGCTGCCGGATTTCGTGCGCGGCGTGGCGCGCGACGACGGCATGCCGGAAAAACTCGCGGTCGGCATCGACATCCGCAGCCGCAGCGACCTGGCCAACCTCCCGCAATGGCTGTCCGCGGTCGGCGCGCTGGGGCTGGATCCGCGGCTGGTGTTCTTCGACACTCACGACGAAGTGCTGCTGAAGCGCTACGCCGATACGCGCCGGCGCCATCCGCTCAGCCACCTCGGCCTGTCGCTGGCCGATGCGATCTCGCTGGAGCGGCAGGTGCTCAAGCCCCTGCGCACGCTGGCCGACGTGGTCATCGACACCAGCACGCTCAACGTCCACCAGCTGCGGCGGCAGGTGATCACCGAGTTCGGCCTGAATTCCGACGCGAAGCTGTCGCTGTTGTTCGAATCCTTCGCCTACCGGCGCGGCGTGCCGGCCGATGCGGATTTCGTGTTCGACGCACGTGGCCTGGCCAATCCGCACTGGAACGCGGAACTGCGGCCGCTGTCCGGCCGCGACGCGGCCGTGCGCGAATTCCTCGAAGCGCAGTCCGAGGCTGGCGAATACGTCGCCCAGGTCGCATCCTTCCTCGACACCTGGCTGCCGCGCATGCAATCGGACACGCGCAGCTACGTCACCGTTGCCTTTGGCTGTACCGGCGGCCGCCACCGTTCGGTGTACCTGGCCGAGCGCCTTGCCGCACACGCCCGCGAGCGCGGCTGGGCAGAAGTGGCGGTGCACCATCGCGAGCTGGATTGACAGGATATTCCTGGGGCTGTCCGTCCAGCGCCGCCTCGTGACATGTCCTTCACTGCCGCGCACACACGCTGCCGTCAATGAATTCACGCGCCCCGCTGCTTCTCGCGACCGCTCTGCTGTCGGCCGCCATGGTCGCGGAGGCTAGATGCGCGGATATGCAGGGTGCGTCCACGGCCGTGCAGGACGAGGCATCAGCGGATGCGTATGCACGGATGTCGCGCGGCGTATCGCTGGGCGTGGCGGTGATGTGGAGCGAAGGCCTGCTGCTCGGCGAGGACACCCGCACCTACGTCGTGCCGACCATCGCCTACGAAGGCGAACGCGTGTTCTTCCGCGGCATCAACGGTGGCGTGCACCTGCTCCAGCGCGATGGTTTCGAACTGGACGCGATCGTCGCGGTCCGGCTCGACGGCTGGGACGCGGAAGACCTGGACGCAACCCGCCTGGCCGCGGTCGGCATCGACCGTGCGCTGCTGAGCGATCGCGACGCGGGCCTGGATGCCGGGCTGGAGCTGGCCTGGACAGGCAGGGCCGGCAAGATTTCGCTGTCGGCCAAGGGCGACATCATCAACGCCAGCGGCGGCGTGGAAGTCGCGCTGGATTACAGAAGCGCGTTCCGGGTCGGGCCGGGCCTGCTGACGCCGCATGTCGGCGTGAGCCACTGGTCCGGCGGACTGTCGGACTACTACTACGGCACCTTGCCGGAAGAAGAGAAGCGCGGCGTGCCGCGCTACCGGCCCGGCTCGGCGGTCGTACCCGAGGTCGGCCTGGGCTACCTGCAACGCCTGCGCGATCGCTGGCTGTTCGTGGCCGCCGTCGACTACCGCTGGCTGCCCAGCAGCATCGTCGACAGTCCCCTGGTCGATGACGACAGCGGTGGCGTGCCGTCGGTATTCTTCGGCTTCTCGCGGTCGTTCGGTGGCCAGCCTCGCTGAGCATCTGTCACCACGGCTGTTGGCATCCGTGCGACATCGCCCGGCAATCCAGGTCGGCGCGCTGGTCCCATCACTGCATCGAATTATTCATTGCCGGGTTGCGTCGGCCGGGAACAACCGGGCAACGCGGATGTGCGATGCTCCATCCCGCAGGCCCGCTTTCTTGCCGTCACCCTGGTCTGCTAACTTGATCGCATGGCCGTCGGCATCCTGCTCATCACCCACCAAGGCATCGCCGCGCCATTGATCGCGGTGGCGACGCAGCTGCTACGGCAGTTGCCGCTGCGCACCGAGGCGTTCGAGGTATCGTTCGACGGCGATCCGGACGCCCTGCTGCCGGAGGCCAGCGCCGCATTGCGCCGGGTCGACGGCGGCGACGGCGTGCTGGTGTTGACCGACCTGTACGGCGCCACGCCCAGCAACCTGACGGCGAAGCTCGCCCGCCTCGGCACGCCGCTGCGGCGCGTGTCCGGCCTGAGCCTGCCGATGCTGCTGCGGGTGATGAACTACGCCGACCTGGCCCTGGACGAACTGCCGGCGATCGCCGCCGCCGGTGCCCGCAACGGAGCGATCGTCGATGACGCCTGAGCGCCTGCCCGCCCCTGTCCTTTTTTCCGCGAACACCGGAATGGAATCCCCCTGCCATGCTTGAACGCGAACTCGTCGTCAGCAATCGTCTCGGCCTGCACGCGCGCGCCACCGCCAAGCTGGTGCAGCTGCTGTCCGGCTATCGATGCAATGCCACGCTCACCGCCAAGGGCCGCGAGGTCAATGCCAAAAGCATCATGGGTGTGATGCTGCTCGCCGCGGGCCAGGGCACCGTGGTAACCCTGCACGTGGACGGCGAGGACGAGGCCGCGGCGGCCGATGCCGCCAGCGACCTGTTCGCGCGCAACTTCGACGAGGGTTCCTGATGCGGCAACTCCTGCCCGGTCATGGTGCCTCGCGCGGCAACGCGCTGGGCCGCGCCCGGGTCCGTTTGCCGCATGTGCTGGATGTCGTCGAGGAACGCATCGCCGCCGACAAGGTCGATGCCGAACTGGCCAGGCTGCACGCCGCCATCGATATCGTGCGTGGCGAAATGCGCGACCTGCGCGAACGTCTGCATGGCGCGCTGGTGCACGAGGTCGGCGAGTTCCTCGATCTGCACTCGCTGCTACTGGATGACCCGGAACTGCTGCAGGGCCTGGACGACCTGATCCGCACCGGACGCTACAGTGCCGACTATGCGCTGCGACTGCAGCGCGACCGCCTGGCGGGCGTGTTCGCCGGTATGGACGACGCGTATTTCAGGAGCCGCGTCGACGACATCGACCAGGTCATCGGACGCATCCACGCCGCTCTGCACCGGCGCGATGTCCGCCCGCGCGGCACCTCCGGCGAGATCCTGGTGACCGACAACGTGGCGCCGGCGGAGATCGCGCAGTTGCAGGCGCAGGGCGTGGTCGCGATCGTCACCTCGGCGGGCAGCGTGCTTTCGCACAGCGCGATTCTGGCCCGCAGCCTCCACCTGCCGCTGATCGTCGGCGCCGCTCAGGCCCTGCAGAAGGTCAACGACGGCGACGTGCTGATGGTCGATGGCGGCAACGGCGAGTTGATCGTCGAGCCCGACGCCGCCGATCTGCGTTCACATCGCATCCGGGTGCGCGAACTGGCGCGCGAACGCAAGCAGCTGCATCGCCTGCGCCGCGAACCGGCGCGCACCCTCGACGGCATCGACATCAAGCTGTACGCGAACGCCGAATCGCGCGACGACGTCGCGGAGGCGCACGCACTGGGTTCTGCCGGCATCGGCCTGTACCGCACCGAGTTCCTGTTCCTGCAGCGCAACGAGGTACCCGACGAGGACGAGCAGTTCCGCGCGTACCGCGACGTGGTACTGGGCATGACCGGGCGCACCGTGACGATCCGCACCCTCGACCTGGGCGCGGACAAGGCCGACCGCACCGGCCTGGTGATGGGCGACGAGCCCAATCCCGCGCTCGGCGTGCGCGGTGTGCGGCTGTCGCTGTCGCACGCCGGCCTGTTCGAGACGCAGCTGCGCGCGATCGTGCGCGCCAGCGGCTACGGCCCGGTACGTATTTTGGTGCCGATGGTCAGCTGCCGCGAGGAAATCATGGTGGTGCGCAAGCTGCTGAAGCGCGTGATCCGCGAGCTTGGCAACAGCGGCCACGAGATCGCCGAACACATCCCGTTGGGCGCGATGATCGAGGTCCCGGCCGCGGCGATCGCCCTGCCCGGGTTCATCGGCGCGATCGACTTCCTGTCGGTCGGCACCAACGACCTGGTGCAGTACCTGCTGGCGGTGGACCGCAACAACGACGCGCTGTCCGAGTTGTACTCGCCACTGCACCCCGCGGTGATGCGCCTGCTGCACAACGTGATCCGCACCGCGCACATGCGCGGCAAGCCGGTGGCGGTGTGCGGCGAAATGGCGGGCGACGCGCTGTTTACGCCGCTGCTGCTAGCGCTGGGCCTGAGCGAATTCAGCCTGCATCCGACCACGCTGCTGGAAGTGCGCAAGGCTGTTCGCGAATGCAACCTGGTCGAGCTGCGCAAGCGCAGCGGCGCATTGCTGCGGGCGCGGGACCGTGAGGCGATCGAGCGCTGGATGCAGGCCAACACGGCGGCCTGACGACCCGCTCGGGCCGCCAGGCGCAACAGCTGCCTGCACCGTCGCAATCTGCAATGCGATACTGCGCGCCGGTCCGCAGCCATCGCCCGCCCATGATCGTTTCCCCGCAAGTCCTGTCCGACGTCGACAACCTGCGTGCGCGCTTCTGCGGGGCGCAGCCGTTCCGGCACATCGTGATCGATGACTTCCTGGACGCCGGTTTCGCCGACGCCCTGCTTGCGCAGTTCCCTGACTTCGAGCGCGGCAACAGCAACAACGAATACCGGCAGAAAGGCGGGAAGTCCGTGGTCGAGTCGGTGCGCAAGCTGGGGCCGGCCTACCAGCAGATGGATGACGTCATCCAGGGCCGCGAATTCCTCGGCCTGATCGAGCGCATCACCGGCATCCCCGAACTGCTTTACGACCCCTACTACCTGGGCGGCGGTACCCACAGCAACCGCAGCGGGCAAAGCCTGGATGCCCACGTCGACTTCAACTACCACCCGGTCGACGAATGGCACCGGCGGCTGAACCTGATCGTCTATCTAAATCCGGAATGGCAGGACAGCTGGGGCGGGCAATTGCAACTGCACAGCGATCCCCGTCGCGACGACAACCGTACCTCTTCCATCGCGCCGGTCTTCAACCGTGCGGTGATCTTCGAAACCAACGAGGTCAGCTGGCACGGATTTCCCGAGATCCGAATGCCGGAAGACCGGCAATCGCTGACCCGCAAGTCCGTGGCACTGTATTTCTACACCCGCGACCGGCCCGAAGAAGAAACGGTCGGCAAACACACCACGGTCTACATCGACCGGCCCCTGCCCGAGCACCTGCGCGCCGGACACGTGCTCGACGACGGCGACATGCAGGAACTGCAGGCGCTGTTGTCCCGTCGCGACCATCACATACAACGCCTGTATCGCGAACTGCACGAGCTGACCGCGGCGCGCGATCGCGGTGCCCTCGGGCGGATCCTGTACCTGGCCAAGCGCGCCTATTTTCGCGCGCGACGATGAGTGCGCGCCTCCGCATCGCCCACCGATGATTGCCGATTCGCCATTCCCGGCGATAATGCACGCATGAAAGCCTGATCCTGTCGCGCCCTCGTGGTGCGACGCGCCACGCTTCTTTTGAAGCCGGGAAGCCCCGAATGGCCGAAGCCGTCCGCCACGACAAGACCGCGCGCCAGCTGCGACTGCTGTCCGATGCACTGGACAGCGGCCGGCTCGGTCCCGTGCGCCGGCTGGTCAACACCTTGTCGCCTGCGGAAATCGGCAACCTGCTCGAATCGCTGCCGCCGGGCAAGCGCGAAGTGGTGTGGGGCCTGGTCGATGCCGAGGACGACGGTGAAGTGCTGGTCCACGTCGGCGACGAGGTACGCGAAAGCCTGCTCGCCGACATGGATCCGGACGAGATCGTGGCCGCCGTCGAGGATCTCGACATCGACGACCTCGCCGACCTGGTCGAGGACCTGCCCGACACGGTCATCGACGAAGTGCTCAAGTCGATGGACCGCGAGAACCGCGAGCGCCTGGAACAGGTGCTGTCCTACGACGAGGACACCGCCGGTCGCCTGATGAATCCGGACGTGGTGACGGTGCGCGCCGACACCACCGTCGACGTGGTGCTACGTTACTTGCGTCTGCGTGGCGAACTGCCCGAGCACACCGACCACCTCTACGTGGTCAGCCGTCGCCACCAGTACATCGGCCGCATCGCACTGGCCGCGCTGCTTACCCACGAGCCCGGCACGCCGATCAACAAGCTGATCGACGACGAGCAGGCGGCGATCGACGTCGACGAGTCCGCCAACGAAGTCGCGCGCCAGTTCTCCGACCACGACTGGCTCAGTGCGCCCGTGGTGGACGACAACAACATCCTGCTCGGCCGCATCACCATCGACGACGTGGTCGACATCATCCGCGACCAGGCCGAACACCAGGCGTTGAGCGCCGCCGGCCTGGACGAAGACGACGACATGTTCAGTCCGGTACCGCGCGCGGTGCGCCGGCGCGTGGTATGGCTGGCGGTCAACATGGTCACCGCGTTCATCGCGTCCAGCGTGGTCGGGCAGTTCGAGGCCACCATAGAGAAGATCGTCGCGCTGGCGGTGCTGATGCCGATCGTCGCGGGCATGGGCGGCAACGCCGGCACCCAGGTACTGGCGCTGATGGTGCGTGGCCTGGCGCTGGGCCAGGTCGGCGCCTCGAACGTGCGCACGCTGCTGTGGAAGGAAATCCGCGTCGCGCTGCTCAACGGCCTGCTGCTCGGCACCGTGGTCGGCAGCGTCGCCTGGGCGTGGTTCCACGATCCACGCCTGGGCCTGGTGATCGGCAGCGCGCTGACGCTCAACTTCTGCGTCGCTGCGCTGACCGGCGTATTGGCACCGCTCACGCTCAAGCGCATGAACCTCGATCCGGCCCTCGCCGGCGGCGTCATCCTGACCGCGATGACCGACACGCTCGGTTTCCTCTCATTCCTCGGACTGGCGACGCTGATCCTGTTGAAGTAACTCGGAAACTCTTTCGTGGAGTCACGCCTGTTCGGCCGGCGTAGCGTGCGCTGCGCACACGATGTGATTTGACAGGCCTCGGTCCGCGCGCAGAGTGCGCGCTACAGGTGCGGAAGTGATCGCCGCTGGCGGCGCCGATTCTCACCTTCCGTACGGTAAAACCTCCCGCTACGATCGGCCCAGCAAGGCGGCCAGCACCGCCATCCGCACGGCCACGCCGTTCGATACCTGCTTCAGGATCAGCGACTGCCGGCCATCGGCGACGTCGTCGTCGATCTCCACGCCGCGGTTCATCGGGCCCGGATGCAGCACCACGGCATCGGCAGCCGCACGGCGCAGGCGTGTGGCGCTCAGGCCGTAGTCGCGGTGGTAATCGTCCAGCGATGCCACCAGTCCCTCTTCCATGCGCTCGCGTTGCAGGCGCAGCATCATCACCGCATCGACGCCGTCGAGCGCCGCGTCGAAATCCTGTGTGACCGTGCAGCCGGCCAGCGTGCCGCCCTGCGGCAGCAGCGCGTCAGGTGCGCAGATGCGGATTTCGCCAGCGCCAAGCGTGCGCAGCGCATGCAGGTCCGATCGCGCCACGCGCGAGTGCTTCACGTCGCCGACGATGAGGAATTTCAAGCCCTGGAAATTGCCGCCCTTGACCTGACGCAGGGTCAGCATGTCGAGCAGGCCCTGGGTTGGATGCGCATGGCGGCCATCGCCGGCATTGACCAGCGCGGTACCGGTGTCGACGTCCCCCGCCAGCTCCGCTACTGCGCCGTCCTGCGGATGCCGCACCACGAAACCGCGCACGCCCATCGCCTCGACGTTCTTCAAGGTGTCGCGCGCGGTCTCGCCCTTGGTAGTGGACGAGGTGGCCGCGTCGAAATTCAGCACGTCGCCGCCAAGTCGCTGCACGGCGCGCTGGAAGCTCAGCCGCGTGCGCGTGGACGGTTCGAAGAACAGCGTGCACACCGCAGTGCCGGCCAGCAGGGAGCGATCGGCGCCGTCCTCGACAATGGCCTGGGCGTGGTCCAGCAGGTGCAGCAGCGTTTCCCGCGGCAGCCCTTCGAGCGTCAGCAGGTGGCGCAGGCGGCCGCTTTCATCGACTTGGTTCATCGTCAATCAGATCCGTGCGCGAGTGGAGCTCCCGTCCCGTCGGAAAGGAGGAAAAACGAATCAGGGAACGACCATCCCATCCTGCGGCGATGCCAGCCAGCGCTCGACGATCACCGCCGCCGCCACCGCATCCAGCGCCGCCGCATCGCGCCGGCGCTTGCGGCCTTCGGCGCGGTCGGACGCGAACCGCTGCGCGGCCTCGATCGAACTGGTGCGCTCGTCCACCATCACCACCGGCAATGCATAACGCGTGCGCAAGATCTGCGCGAACTGGCGCGCGCGTTGCCGGATTGGCTGGTCGCCACCGTCGAGGGTCATCGGGTCGCCGACCACCAGGCCATCCGGCCGCCATTCCTTGTGCAGTTTGTCGATCGCGTTCCAGTCCGGTCCGTTGGCATGCACGTCGATCACCGCCAGCGCGCGTGCGCCGTGGCCGAACGCGCTGCCGACGGCCACGCCGATCCGGCGCGCGCCGACGTCGAAGCCCAGCACCGTGCCATCGCGCTTGATCAGGGTCGCGTCAGGCATGCCCGGCATAGTCCGCCATCCGCGACATGTCCACGCCGATGCGCCCGGCCGCTGCCTGCCAGCGTTCGTCCAGCGGCAGGTCGAACAGCAGTTCGGCGTCGGCCGGTGCGGTCAGCCAGCTGTTCTCCCCGATCTCGTGTTCCAGTTGACCGGCACCCCAGCCGGCGCATCCCAGCGCGACGATCACCTGTTCCGGCCCCTGCCCCTTGGCCATCGCCTCGAGGATGTCGCGCGAAGTGGTCAGGCGCAGGTTGTCGGTGATCGCCAGGGTCGAGTCCCAGTCGCCGCCGTCGTGCAGCACGAAACCGCGCTCCGGATGCACCGGGCCACCGGCCAGCACGATCTGGTTGCGCAGCGATTCGTCGTCGGTCTCGATCTGCATCTGCGCCAGCACGTCGCCCAGCGTGTATTCGGAAGCGCGGTTGAGCAGCACGCCCATCGCGCCATCGTCGTCGTGCTGGCAGATCAGCGCCACGGCGCGCGCGAAGTTGGGATCGGCCAACGCCGGCAGCGCGATCAGCACCTGGTTGGCGAGTTGCATCGTGTCGTCCGACATGGCGCCATTCTAGCAGCGTCGCATGGCCGGCCCGCCCATGCGGCGGTCACTCCGGGGCCGTGCCCGCCGTTGTCGGCGGTGGTTCTTCCGGCAGGCGCGTGCCGAACCAGCCGTCCATGAAATTGAACAGGAATCCGTAGTTGCCGTGGTAACGGGTGTGGTGCAGGTGGTGGCGGCGGCTGGCCGACAACCAGTGATCGTGGCCGGCTGCCGGCGCGAAGTCGTAATTGGAATGACCCAGGTTGTTCAGCAACAGGCTCATCACCGGCAACGACAGCAGGGCGGCAAAGCTGAAGTCGTGCAGCAGCATCGGCAGCAGGATCACATTGCCGAGCAGGATCGCTTCCAGCGGATGGAAGCTGTAGGTCGAGAACGGCGTGGTCACCAGCGAGCGGTGGTGCTGGACATGGAACCGCCGCAGCCAGCGGGTATGCAGCAGGCGATGGTTGGCATAGAAGTGGATGTCGTTCCAGACCAGCAGCGCGAGCATCTCGACCGCGACCTGGACCGGCCCGGGATCGCTGGCGAGCCGCGCCCATCCCAGCTGCAGGAAAGCCCAGGGCAGGATCGTGCCAATGCCGAAGATCAGGATGGACAGCGCCGACAGCAACAGTTCGTAACGGATCTGCCCGTCGCGCAACGGCTCCGGATCGATGCGCCGGCCGATGCGCAGGGCCGGCAGCAGGTGCCGCGTCAGCAGCCAGTTGCCGCCGCACAGCAGCACATAGATCGCGGCGAAGAAGGCCAGGCCCCAGGCCATCGCGGCCCAGGCACTCGCGGATGCGAAGCCGCTGCCAAGCGCGACGAAGGTTTGACTCGGGGCCATGACCAATATCCTGTCACACCGATCCGCGCCGCGGTTGCGCTGCGCTTGCTAGCGCTACCATGGCGCCATGTCCGGATACTGCGATATCGCCCCAGGCCACCCGATCCACGGGCCCTATCACGACACCGAATACGGCTTTCCGCAACACGACGAGGCGGTCCTGTTCGAGCGACTGGTGCTGGAGATCAACCAGGCCGGCCTGAGCTGGGAAACGATCCTGAGGAAACGCGACGGTTTCCGTCGCGCCTACCATGGTTTCGACGTCGACCGCGTTGCCGGCTACGGCGAACAGGATCGCGAACGGCTGCTTGGCGATGTCGGCATCATCCGCAATCGGCTCAAGGTCGACGCCGCGATCCACAACGCAAAGGTCGTCCAGCAGTTGCGCGCCACCCATGGCGGCTTCGCCGCGTGGCTGGATGCGCAGCACCCGTTGTCGAAAGCAGAGTGGGTAAAGCTGTTCAAGAAGACATTCCGCTTCACCGGTGGCGAAATCACAGGCGAATTCCTGATGAGCTTGGGCTACCTGCCCGGCGCGCATCGCGCCGACTGTCCGGCGATGAAGCGCATCGTCCGGCTCAAGCCCGGATGGATGGCGTAGGCATGGCGACGCGTCATCCGCCGCCGCCGCTCATGTCCAGTCGGGATCGGCGGTGAAGTCGATGGTCAGCCAGAATTGCGGCACATGCGCGTCCAGCTGGTCGGCGATGCCGTCGCGCATGCGGTCGACCTCACCGATGGTACCGGGCGAATAGTCCGGCGCCGTCAGCACGTGGACCTCGACGAAACGCGCCCGCCCGACCTTGGCGACGTGGCTGGTGAAACCGAGGAAGCCATGCTGGGCGACGAAAGCGGCCATCACCTGCTGCACCTGCCGGTCGAGCTCATCCGGCGCCACCTGCAGCACTTCGCGCATGGCACGCCAGGCGGCGCGCAACGGCGACGGTAGCATGCCGATACCGACCACCAACAGCACCAGCGGATCGACGAAACGCGTCAGGTGCGCATAACCGACACCATCCAGCAACAGCGCGAACAGGAAACTGATGAACACCGCCACGCTCAACAGGCCAGTCAGCAACCAGGCGCGCGCATCCAGATCCAGCAGCCCCGATTCCATCGTCCGGGCCTGCCGGCGGATGTAGATCGCCATGGCGAAATCGATCGCCGAGATCACGCCGATCCATAACGCGCCCATGCCGAAGGAAATCTCGCTGCCGCCGGCCAGCAGGGTCCGGGCCGCATTGATCACCGCGTAGATGCAGATCAGGCTGAGGATCGCGCTGCCGAGGGCCTCGACCATCGGCTCCAGGTGCCAATACCCATACTGGAAGCGGTGGCTTCCTTCGCTGGCGACAAGGCGCGACACTGCCAGCGACAACAGCGTCAGCACCACGTCGAGCAGGCTGTAGATGCCGTCGAAAATGATCGCCTGCGATCCCGACACCACGCCCGCGGTGATGGCGATGATGCACACCAGCATCGTCACCCGGATCGAAAACTTGAGCAGCGCCTGTTCCCGCGTCGTATCCATGTTCCCTCCGGACGGCGCCATCGCCGCGCAAGGCCTTGGCACGTCGCGCATCACAGCCTGAACGAATCCGCGCGCAGCTGTCCGATTCTAGGCCAGAAAGGCGACAGTGCGCGTTCGCATTTCCCGTCGTCGCGGGCGCCGGACGACGATGCCGCTTGACCGCCTGAACATCGGCATTCCGGGCTCGGCACCCGATACGCAATGCAGCACTCCGGCTCAGGGCCCGAACTGCAATTCCTCCGCAGTCGGCACGCGCACATCGAGCACCTCCACTTCCAGCCGGAACGGCTTGCCGGCCAGCGGGTGGTTGCCATCAACGGTGATCGTATCGCCGTCGATGGCGATGACCCTCACGTCGAGCGGGCCTTTGGCGGTCTGCGCGAGCAGCCTGGCGCCAACGACGGGCGTCGTGGCGCTGCCGAGCAGCGTGCGCGGCACGGTCTGCACGAGCTCCGGATGATGCGGCCCGAAACCTTCCTCGGGCACGACCTCGACTTCATAGCGGTCGCCCGCCTTCTTTCCCGGCAGCGTCTTCTCCAGGCCAGGCACGATGCCGCCGGTGCCATACATGTGCACCAGCGGATCGTGGCCGTGGGTACTGCCGATCTGTTCGCCCTGATGGTCGAACAAGGTGAAGTGGATCGTGGCGATGCGGCGATCTGCGATTTCCATGACGGCTCCATGCGGCGGGGGACGACGGCGTCGGATCATGCTCCGGCGCGCGTCGGACCCTAGGCTACCGCTTGGCGCGGACATGAAAAAGCCGGGACCAGCCCGGCTTTCACGACCCGCGTCACATCCGGATCAACGCACCTCGGCGACTTCCACGCCGTCCATGCCCTGCGCCAGCGTGCGCGCGTCGCCACCTTGTGCAAGCTTGATCTTAAGTCGCACCTCGTTGGCCGAGTCAGCGTAGCGCAGCGCGTCCTCGTAGCTGATCTCGCCGGCCTGGTACAGCTCGAACAGGCTCTGGTCGAAGGTCTTCATGCCGAGGTTGGTGGATTCCTTCATCACTTCCTTGAGCTTGTGGATCTCGCCGTCGCGGATGTAGTCCTGCACCAGCGGCGTGCCCAGCATGATTTCCATCGCCACGCGCCGGCTCTTGCCGTCGACGGTCGGCAGCAGCTGCTGCGCGACCACGCCCTTTAGGTTCAGCGACAGGTCCATCAGCAGCTGGCTGCGACGGTCTTCAGGGAAGAAGTTGATCATGCGGTCCATCGCCTGGTTGGCGTTGTTCGCGTGCAGCGTGCAAAGCACCAGATGGCCGGTTTCGGCGAAGGCGATGGCGTGGTCCATACCCTCGCGGGTGCGCACCTCGCCGATCATGATCACGTCCGGCGCCTGGCGCAGCGTGTTCTTCAGCGCGTTTTCCCAGTTGTCGGTGTCGATGCCGACCTCGCGCTGAGTGATGATGCAGCCCTCGTGCTTGTGCACGAACTCGATCGGGTCCTCGATGGTGATGATGTGGCCGGTCGAGTTGGCGTTGCGGTAGCCGATCATCGCCGCAAGCGAGGTGGTCTTGCCGGTGCCGGTGGCGCCGACGAAGATGATGATGCCGCGCTTGGTCATCGCCAGCGTCTTGATCACCGGCGGCAGGTTCAGTTCCTCGACGGTCGGAATCTTGGTCTCGATCCGGCGCAGCACCATGCCGACCTGGTTGCGCTGGTAGAACGCACTGACGCGGAAGCGGCCGACACCGGACAGGCCGATCGCGAAGTTGCATTCGTGCGTCTTCTCGAACTCCTCGCGCTGCGGCGGCGACATCACGTTCAGCACCAGGTCGCGGCTCTGCTGCGGCGTCAGCGGATTCTGCGTGATCGGCGCGATCTTGCCGTTGACCTTCATCGACGGCGGCATGCCGGCGGTGATGAACAGGTCCGACGCCTTCTGGTGCGCCATCAGCTTGAGGAAGGAAGTGAAATCGATGGTGCTCATGGTGGCTCCTGCGGAGCCGTGATTCGTGATTGTGATTGGTGATTCGCAAAAGGCAACGCCTCACGCAAGCGAATCAGGTTTCACCTTTACGAACCCCGGCTTTGACTAATCACGAATAACAAATCACGAATCCCGATTTCACTCGAACAGCCGCTTGTCCTTCGCATAGTCTTTCGCCTGGTGGCGGGTGACCATGCCGCGCTTGACCAGGTCCTGCAGATGCTGGTCGAGCGTCATCATTCCGTACTGCTGGCCGGTCTGGATCGCCGAATACATCTGCGCGACCTTGTCCTCGCGGATCAGGTTGCGGATGGCGGGGATGCCGACCATGATTTCCCAGGCCGCGGTGCGGCCGCCGCCGGTCTTCTTCAGCAGCGCCTGGCTGATCACCGCGCGCAGCGATTCAGACAGCATCGAGCGCACCATCGGCTTTTCGCCGGCGGGGAACACGTCGATGATGCGGTCGATGGTCTTGGCCGCCGAGCTGGTGTGCAGCGTGGCGAACACCAGGTGGCCGGTTTCCGCGGCGGTCAGCGCCAGGCGGATGGTTTCGATGTCGCGCATTTCGCCGACCAGGATGTAATCCGGGTCTTCGCGCAGCGCCGACCGCAGCGCCTCGTTGAAGCCGTGCGTGTCGCGATGCACTTCACGCTGGTTGATCAGGCACTTCTGCGAGGTGTGAACGAATTCGATCGGATCCTCGACCGAGAGGATGTGGCCGTACTCGTTCTTGTTGACGTGGTCGAGCATCGCCGCCAGCGTGGTCGACTTGCCCGAACCGGTCGGACCGGTCACCAGGATCAGGCCCTGCGGCTGGTCGATCAGATCCCGGAAGATCTTCGGGCAGCCCAGGTCCTCCAGCGTCAGCACTTCCGACGGAATGGTGCGGAACACAGCGCCGGCACCGCGGTTCTGGTTGAACGCATTGACGCGGAAACGCGCCAGGCTGGGAATCTCGAACGAGAAGTCGACCTCGAGGAATTCCTCGTAGTCGCGACGCTGCTTGTCCGACATGATGTCGTAGACCAGTGCGTGCACCTGCTTGTGGTCGAGTGCGGGAATGTTGATCCGGCGCACGTCGCCATCGACGCGGATCATCGGCGGCAAGCCCGCCGACAGATGCAGGTCGGACGCTTTGTTCTTGACCGAAAAGGCCAGTAGTTCCGCAATATCCATGCGCAGCTTCCCCGAGCGGCGTTGTGAAGCCCCCGCCGCGACGGTGTCGCGACTGGAACGATTGGTGTCCCCGCAGGCAGTATAGCGCTCAAATCCGGCCGTCAACCGGAACTCCCGACGGATGCCCCGACGTGCTTTCCGACACCTTGCACGAAGTCCTGCAAAGACTTGAAAACGCGGCGCGCGACGCGGCGCGGCCAGTGCCGCGGCTGCTCGCGGTGAGCAAGACACAAGCTGCGACCGCGGTCGCAGAACTGGCGGCAGCGGGCCAGCGCGCCTTCGGCGAGAACTACGTGCAGGAGGCCCTCGCCAAGCAGAAAAGCCTGAACGACGATGCGCTGGAGTGGCACCTGATCGGGCACCTGCAGTCGAACAAGGCGGCCATCGCGGCAACTGCCTTCGACTGGGTGCAGACGCTGGACCGGGAAAAACTCGTGCCGCTGCTGGCCACCGCGCGCGCAACGTCGCGACCTCCGCTGAACGTGCTGATCCAGGTCAACATCGACGACGAGACCAGCAAGCACGGTTGCCGTCCGGATGACGTGCCGGCGCTGGCTGGCGCCATCGTCGCGCAGCCGCGCCTGGCCCTGCGCGGCCTGATGGCGATTCCCGCACCCGATCCCGATCTCCAGCGTCGACGCATCGCCTTCCGGCGCATGAGGTCGTTGTTCGACGATCTGGCCGGCCAGCATCCACAGGTCGACACGCTGTCGATGGGGATGAGCGACGACCATGCCATCGCGATCGAGGAAGGCGCGACGATGGTGCGGGTGGGTACCGGCCTGTTCGGGCGACGAGAACGCCGGGAATCGGAAATGGGGAATCAGGCGAAGCCCCAGACATCGTGATGGAAGCGTCCATCCCTCGCGCAGGAATGTCCTACCATCCCGGCTTCATGCGCATTGTGTCCAGTTGCCGATGATTGCTCCTCCGATCCCCGATCCTCCATTCCTGACTCCCGGCTCCCCGGGCAGCATCGCCTTCATCGGCGGCGGCAACATGGCGCGCAGCCTGATCGGCGGACTGATCGCCAGCGGCACGCCCGCCAGCGCCGTGCGCGTCGCCGAACCGGTGCCGGAGCTGCGCGAGGCGTTGGCGCATGATTGTGGCGTGGCCGTGTTCGGCGACAGCATCGATGCGGTCGCTGGCGCCGGCACCTGGGTGTTCGCGGTCAAGCCGCAGGTGATGCGTTCGGTGTGCGAGAACCTGGCGCTGCCGGCGAGGACGGCACGGCCCCTGGTCGTGTCGATCGCCGCCGGCATCACCGCCGCGCAAATCGATCGCTGGCTTGGCGGTGGCATCGCCGTGGTGCGCTGCATGCCGAATACACCGGCCCTCCTGGGTGCCGGCGTCACTGGCCTGTTCGCCAATGCGCAGGTGACTGCGGACTGGCGCGCGCAAGCCGAGTCCTTGCTGGCCAGCGCCGGCAGGACGGTGTGGATCGACGACGAGGCGCTGATGGACGCCGTCACTGCCGTTTCCGGCAGCGGTCCGGCCTACGTCTTCCTGCTGGCCGAAGCGATGGAATCGGCCGCGCGCGAACAGGGATTGCCCGACGACGCGGCGCGCGCGCTGGTACTGCAGACCGTGCTCGGCGCCGCGCGCATGCTGGTCGAATCGGATGCGCCGCCCGCCGAACTGCGCCGTCGCGTGACCTCGCCCGGCGGTACCACGCAGGCGGCGATCGAGACTTTCGAAGCCGGCGGCTTTCGCGAACTGGTCGCCAAGGCCATCGCACAAGCGACCGAACGTGGCCGGCAATTGTCCGCCGCCAACGACTGAGAGGTGACACGATGAAACCGCTGCTTCCCGGCACCTGCCTCATTGCCGCATTGATGCTGACCGCATGTGGCGGCTCGCCACCACCGGCGCCCGCCGCCATTGCCGCGGACAGCGGCGAGGCGATGGCGACCATCGGCGACGTCACCATCCGCGCCAGCGCATTGCAGACCTCCAGCCTCAACGAAGCGATCGCGCGCCGGTACGACATCGCCCGCGACGACCGCACCGTGATGCTGCTGGTCGCGGTACGCAAGGGCCAGGGCACCGCGGAAACCAGCGTACCGGCACGGGTGACGGCCAGCGCAACCGGCCTGACCGGCGGCCGCCGCGACATTCCGATGCGCGAACAGCGCACCGGGGAACTGCTCGACTACGTGGGAACCGTCGACACCACGCTGCCGGAAACGCTGCGCTTCGAAGTCGACGTCGTGCGCGAGGATGGCGCCCGCTCGACGCTACGCTTCAATCGCGAGTTCTTCGCTCGGTAGGCCGGGCCCAGGCCCGGTACGGGTATCGAGGATGCAGCCGTCCTACGACGCGTGCAGAGCGGAGCCTGCTCCGCGCTTCACATGCGTAGCGTGCGCTGCGCGCACGAATCGCATCGCCCAGCCTTCATCGTGCGCATAGCGCACGCTACGAAAGGCGCAAGCTACAGAAATCAACGCTGGTTGAGCGAATATTTGCCCGGCCCCAGCAGCAGCAACGCCACGGCGGACGCGAGGAACATCGCCTGCAGCTCCAGCGCCCAGCCGCCCTGGCCATTGAGTTGTGTCAACTGGCCCATGTGCGCCAGCGCGAAGGCAAACAGCATGTTGACCGCGACCAGGGCGGCGCCGATGCGCGCATACCAGCCCAGGATCAGCAGCAGCGGCGCCAGCACCTCGCCGACCAACGCGCCATAGGCCAGGTAATGCGGAAGCCCATGCGACTGCAGCATGCCGGCGATCGGATCCAGGCCGAAGCGCAGCTTGGCGATGCCATGGAGCAGGATCAGCACGCCCAGCGCCACGCGCAGGACGAGTTTGCCGAGGTCTTGCTGTGCGGCCTGGTTCATGGGCATCCCCTGATCGATCGATGCCGGATGATAACCGTAGCCCGGGTATGCGAAGCGCACCCGGGACACACGCCATCCCCGGCGCACTTCGCCTGTCCGGGCTACCGGGACAGCGCCCAGGCGCGGATGATGCGCGCCATTTCGCGTAAGCCCTCGGTCAACGCCGCCGGGCCGGGCTGCAGGATGATCGGTGATTTGATCTCGTGCAGCTCGCCGTCGCGGACCGCGGGAATGGATTGCCAGCCGGCACGCGCCGCCACTTTTTCAGGCCGGAAACGCTTGCCGCACCACGAGCCGAGGATGATGTCCGGCGCGCGGTCGATCACCTCGCCCGGATCGGCCAGGATGCGCTGCCTGGCCAGCGACTCGCTGGCGCGTTCCGGGAACACGTCGTCACCGCCGGCGATGCGCACCAGTTCGGCCACCCACTGGATGCCGCTGATCAGCGGATCATCCCACTCCTCGAAATAGACCTTGGGCCGGCGCGGCAACGCGCGCGCATCGTGCTCGATCGTGTCGAGCCCGCGGCGCAATTCGTCGGCATACGCATTGGCCTTGTCAGCGGCGCCGACCAGCGCGCCGAGCCTGCGGACGTACTCGATGATGCCGTCGACGCTGCGGTGGTTGCTGATCCACACCTCGATGCCATGACGGATCAGTTCGGCCGCGATATCGGCCTGGATGTCGGAGAAGCCGATCACGAAATCCGGCTTGAGTTTCAGGATCTCGCCGATCTTCGCGCTGGTGAACGCGCTGACTTTCGGCTTCTCTTTGCGCGCGATCGCCGGTCGCACCGTGAAGCCGCTGATGCCGACGATGCGATGCTGCTCGCCAAGCGCGTACAGCACCTCGGTGGGCTCTTCGGTGAGGCAGACGATGCGGTTCGGCCCGAAGCGCCGTGATTCGTCATTGGTGATTCGTGATTCGGGACGGCGAACGCCCTTCTCGTCCAGCACCGCGCCGCCCGCTCTTGCCGAATCACGAATCACGAATCACCAATCCCGGGGTTCACGGAAACAACATCCGCCGCGACCATTTGCCGGCGATGTCGCGTTCGTAGAACTGGCGCTCGTGCAGACGGTAGTCGGCGCCGTACCAGAACTCGATGCGCTCCGGCTTGACCCGCAAGCCGCCCCAGCGCGGTGGCCGTGGTACATCGCGACCTTCGAACTCCTGCTCGACCTGGGCCAGGCGCTGTTCGAAGGTCTCGCGCGAATCCAGGGTTTCCGACTGTTTCGACGCCCATGCGCCGAGCTGGCTGCCGCGCGGGCGCGATGCGAAATAGGCGTCGGCCTCGGCGTCGTTGACGATCTCCACCGCCCCTTCGACGCGCACCTGCACGCCCTGGCGCACGCGCGGCCAGTGGAACAGCAGCGCCGCATGCGGATTGGCCTGCAGCTCGCGCCCCTTGCGCCCGTCCAGGTGCGTGTAGAACACGAAGCCGCGCGCGTCGTGCGCCTTCAGCAGCACGGTGCGCGCCGAAGGGCGCGCGGTGAGCGTGGCGGTGGCGACCACCATCGCGGTGCGGTCCGGCTCGCCGGCAGCGGCGGCCTCGTCGAACAGGCGATCGAAGGTGGCGAGGGCTTCGGCATAGCAGTCGTCGGTCATTGCGCTATTGTCGCGCGATGGCTCCGCACGCGCATCCTGCCGGCTTCGCTCCCGCTTTCGTGGCCGCCGTACTCGACGACGCCCTGTCCCACGACAGCCGCGTCCATGGCATCACCGGCCTGCAGGGCAGCGGCAAGTCGACCCTGTCGGCGCAGGTTGCGGCGCTGGCGCGATCACGCGGGATACAAGTGGCGGTATTGTCGATCGACGACGTCTACGTGACCCGCAGCGAGCGGCTGCAGCTGGCGCGTGACGTGCATCCCCTGCTGGCCACGCGCGGCCCACCCGGCACGCACGACGTGGCGCTGGCCTGCGAACTGGTCGATGCGCTGCGCGCGGGCAAGGCCTGCCGCCTGCCGCGCTTCGACAAGCTCGGCGATGACCGCCTGCCGGCTTCGCAATGGCCAGTCGTGCCCGGGTCGGATCCGGGACAGCGCCTGCTGATCATCGAGGGCTGGTTCCTGAAGACGCCGCCGCAGATGGACGAGGCACTGGCCACGCCCGTCAATGCGCTGGAACGCGAGGAGGATCGCGACGGCCGCTGGCGACGCCATTGCAATACCGCGCTCGCACGCGACTATCCGGCGCTCTGGCAGCGCATCGATCGCCTGTTGCTGCTGCACGGCCCGGGTTTCGATGTGGTGCCGGACTGGCGCTGGCAGCAGGAATGCGCGCTGCAGGCCGCCGATCCCGCACGTCCGGCGATGAACCGGGTGCAGGTCGAGCGTTTCGTGCAGCATTTCGAACGCGTCGGCCGGCAGGCCTGGCGGACGTTGCCGGCGATCGCGGAATGGACCGTCGCACTGGACGCGCAGCGCCGTCCGCAGTCGTGAAGCGTTGCCGCCCGCCTGATGCGTTACTGCACCAGGAAGGTGACCTTCAGGTTGACCCGCCATTCGGTCACGTTGCCGGATCCGTCGGTGACCACCTTGATCTCGTTCACCCAGGCGCCCTGGATGCCCTGCACCGTTTCCGAGCACTTCTTCAGGCCGATCTTGACCGCGTCCTCCATGCTGGTCTTGGAAGCCGCATTGAGTTCGATGACCTTGGCGACGGACATGCGCGTTCTCCTTCGAAACAGGGCGGCAAAGCCGCCAGAACGGCCACCTTAGGCCTCTCATTGTTAAGATCGCGAGGATGGAAACCGCTCCCAACCTGGTACTGATCGGCCCGATGGGCGCCGGCAAGACCTCGATCGGCAAACGCCTGGCCGAGCGCTTCGCGCTGGCTTTCGTCGATGCCGACCGCGAGGTCGAGGTGCATACCGGCGTCAGCGTCGCCACGATCTTCGATTGCGAGGGCGAGGCCGGCTTCCGCGAACGCGAACGCGAAACGCTGGCGCGGCTGCTGGCCGGGCACGCCACACTGGTCGCCACTGGCGGCGGCGCCGTGCTCGATCCCGGCAACCGCGCGCTGATGCGCCGGCATGGTTTCGTGGTGCACCTGCACGTCGGCGTCGAAGGCCAGCTGCAGCGGCTTGCGCGCTGCACCAACCGGCCGCTGCTGCAGCGCGCAGATCGCGAAGCGGTGCTGCGCGAAATGGCCGTGACGCGCGAGCCGCTGTATGCGAAAACCGCGGACCTGCGCTTCGATACGCGCGGCCTGTCGCCCGCCGAGGCGACGTCGCAGCTGGCGATGCTGCTTGCCACGCACTGGAAACGGAACATCGCCGCCGCATGAGCACGATCGCAGACCTGCAACGCACCAACGTCGAAGTCGGGGGCGAGCGACCCTACGCGATCTCGATCGGTCCTGGCCTGCTCGACGACGGCGCATTGCTCGCCGCCAGCGTGCGCGGTCGCCACGTGCTGCTGCTGAGCGACAGCCACGTCGCGCCGCTGTACGCCAAACGCGTCGCGCATGCGCTGCGTGGCGTGCGCGACGACCTGCGCATCGACGCTTACGTGCTGCCGGCCGGCGAAGCGTCGAAGACGCTGGCCACGTTCGCCGAGGCCATCGATGCACTGGCCGCGATCGGCGCCACCCGCGATGCCTGCATCATCGCGCTCGGCGGCGGCGTGGTCGGCGACCTGGCCGGCTTCGTCGCGGCCTGCTGGATGCGCGGGATCGACTGCGTGCAGGTGCCGACCACGCTGCTGGCGATGGTCGATTCCTCGGTCGGCGGCAAAACCGCGGTCGACCTGCCGCAGGGCAAGAACCTGGTGGGCGCGTTCCATCCGCCGCGCGCGGTGATCGCCGATACCGAAGCGCTGCTGACGCTGCCGCCGCGCGAACTGCGCGCGGGATTGGCAGAAGTGGCCAAGTACGGCGCGATCCGCGACGCCGCTTTTCTGGATTGGATCGAAGCGCACGCCGAAGCCCTGCTCGCCAGCGACGACGCCGCGCTGACCGAAGCAGTCGCGCGCAGCTGCCGGCACAAGGCGCAGATCGTCGAACGCGATCCCTATGAACACGGCGAGCGCGCGCTGCTCAATTTCGGCCATACCTTCGGCCACGCGATCGAGGCCGAACAGGGTTTCGGCGGCCTCAACCACGGCGAGGCGGTGGCCGTCGGCATGGTGCTGGCAGCGAAACTGTCCGCGCGACTGGGCTTGGCGAGCGACGCCGATGCGCAGCGGCTGGCAGTCCTGCTCGCCCGCCTCGAATTGCCGGTCGCGATCCCCGCCGGACTCGACGCCGAAGCCCTGCTGGCCCGCATGCGACTGGACAAGAAGGCCGATGCCAACGGCCTGCGCTTCGTGCTGTGGGACGGCATCGGCGCGGCGCGCATGATCGCCGGCGTGGCCGACGACGCGGTGCTTGCGGTACTCGGCGATTCGTAAGGTGGGCCCCGGCCCACCACCACGAAACGCCACCAACTCGCGGGATGACCATCGCAATGGTGGGCCCGGGCCCACCCTACGTACAATGACGGCCCCATGCGCCTCCTCCTGCAACAACGCCCCGATGGCCGCGAAGCTCCTCGCTTCGTGCAACTGATGCTGGAAGCCGACCTGCTCGGCGGCTGGGCACTGGTGCGCGAATCCGGCCAGATCGGCGGCCGCAGCCAGCTCAAGCGCGAGCAGTTCCTGGATCACGCCAGCGCACTGGCCGCGCTTGAACACGCGCGCGACCAGCAACTCAAGCGCGGCTTCCAGATGATGTTCGCGCAGGGTACGGACGCGCCCCGATAACCCACTCCCCATCCGTCATCCCGATCGCGGCGAGGGATCCGCTTGCGGCTACGCATCCGAAAGCAGATCCCTCGCGTCGCTCGGGATGACAAGGACAGAAGAATGACTGACGCAACAACCCCGAAGAACGACCGCCTGCTGCGCGCACTGCGCCGCGAACCCGTCGACTGCACCCCCGTATGGCTGATGCGCCAGGCCGGTCGCTATCTGCCCGAGTACCGCGCCACCCGCCAGCGCGCCGGCAGCTTCCTCGGCATGGCAAAAAATCCGGACATCGCCTGCGAAGTCACCGTGCAGCCGCTGGCGCGTTTCGACCTGGACGCCGCGATCCTGTTCTCCGACATCCTCACCATTCCCGACGCGATGGGGCTGGAGTTGTACTTCGTCGAAGGCGAAGGCCCCAAGTTCCGCCATCCGGTGCGCGACGCGGCGAGCATCGCGAAGCTCGCGGTGCCGGACATGGAAACCGAACTGCGCTACGTGATGGACGCGATCCGCACGATCCGCCGCGAACTGGACAACCGCGTGCCGCTGATCGGTTTCTCCGGCAGTCCGTGGACGCTGGCCTGCTACATGGTCGAAGGCGGCGGCAGCGACAACTATTCGCGGATCAAGGCACTGGCGCTGAACGATCCGAAGGCGCTGCACCAGCTGCTGTCGGTCAATACCGACGCGGTGATCGCCTATCTGTCGGCGCAGCGCGCGGCCGGTGCGCAGGTGCTGCAGGTGTTCGACACCTGGGGCGGCGTGCTGTCGCCATCGATGTACCGCGAATTCTCGCTGCCCTATCTCACCCGCATCGCGCACGAACTGCAGCGCGGCGTCCTTCGACAGGCTCAGGACGAGCGGGGTCTTGGACAGGCTCAGGTCCTTCGACAGACCCAGGATGAGCGGGATCATGGGACGCCGTTGATCCTGTTCGGCAAGGGCAACGCCCCGTACCTGGAAGCGCTCGCCGCCAGCGGCGCCGAAGGCGTCGGCGTCGACTGGCTGGTCGAACTGTCGGAAGCCGCGCGTCGCACCCAGGGCAAGGTCGCACTGCAGGGCAACCTCGATCCGGCCATCCTCTACGGTTCCCCGGACGCGATCCGTGCACAGGTGAGGAACACGCTGGACAGCTACGCCGAAGGCAACGGCGGCTCGCGCGAAGGCCACGTCTTCAACCTCGGCCACGGCCTGTCGCCGGACATGGATCCGGAGCACGTGCGTGCGCTGGTCGATGCGGTGCATGAGTTCAGCCGGCGCTGAGCGGCCCAGGTGTATCGCCAATTCCCGTAGGGCGCATTAGCCGCAGGCGTAATGCGCCGGATGCCACGGGCTTCGGACAACCATGCGGCGCAATGCCCTTTGGTTATTGCGCCCTACGTCCTAACTACATGCGAAAGCATTTGCCGAGTTTCGCGACTCATGGCGCTTCAACGACTCCATTCGCCGGCAAGCGATAGTGCACCCGATACAGATCCATCCCGCCGCTGCCGGGGCGCCGCGCCGACAGCGTGAACCAGTCCGGCTGCGACCAGTCAAGCATGGGTCCGTAGCTGTCGCCTTCGTCATGGTTCGCCGGCGGCGGCAGGCGCGTGCCGGTGCCGTAGCGGCCTGCGTGCGGTGCGGCAGCGAACAGATCCACGCGCGCCTTGTCGAAATCCTGAGCGCGCGCGAACACGATCGTCGCGCCGTCGGACAGGAAGGTGGCGTCGAATTCGTGGGCCACGGTGTTGATGCCGCCGGCAATGGGCCGTGCGGTCTGCAGTTTTCCCGCAGACATCGGTGCCAGATACAGATCGTGCCCGCCGGCACCGCCGGTGCGATCGCTGGAGAACAGCAATCGGTCGCCGGCCGGTGAAAGCATCGGCGCGAATTCGTCGCTCGCGCTGTTGATCGCCGCGCCCAGCGGTTCGACGTTGCCGAAGCCCTCGTCCGTTACCGGCACGCGATACACGTCATCGCCGCCCAGGCCACCGGGCCGGTCGGAACAGAAGTAGACGTAGCGGCCGTCCGCGGAGAACGCGGGGTCGAAGTCGCGCTGTGGCGAGTTGAACGACACCGGCGTGGCCGCGCTCCAGCGTCCATCGCGACGACGCGCCATCCAGATGTCGTAGCCGCCCGGCCCACCACGACGGTCGCGGCTGAACCACAGCGCCATCGCGCCGTCGGGACTGAGTGTCAACCGGATTTCGCTGGCCGACGTGGACGCGACGCCGGGTGCGAACAACTCGGCTGCACCGTCGACCCACACTACCGCTTCATTCTGTACGACCCGCTGCGCCTGCACGCACATGCAGGCGCAAACCCCGAGTGCGACGCCGCATGCCGCCGACGTGATGCTTCGCGCCGACCGTCGCATCTCAGCCCTGCCGCTCGAATTCGCTGACCCAGTTCGTCTCCCAGGTCGCGCCGCCGTCGGCCGAGGCTGCCTGCTCCCAGCGTGCCGAGCTTGGCGTGATGCGCGACCAGAGCACGCGCGCCCGTACCGGCTTCCCGCCGACCATGTCGTCGCCGGTGAACGTGCCCACGCCATCGGCGAATCCCCCGCGCAGCGGCGCGGCGATGCGCGAAGGCTCGCGTCCGTCCAGCCACCAGCTCAGCCACTGCCGGCTGGCCGGGTCGTAGCTGCGGATGCCCATGCCGCGCACGGTGCCGGCGGGAAAGGCCATGACGTTGTCGCCGACGTTGCCATGTCCGCCCAGCACCGGCCAGTTGTGCAGGGTGCCGTCGAACACGTCCCAGGCATCGCTGCCGACGAGGCGTTGGCGCAGGCGTCGATGGCGCACGTTCCAGCGGCCTGCCAGGAAGTCGAAATCGCCAGGAGCGTCGGACAGCGCCGGCAGCGCTGCGGGCTGCGCGGCGGTGCGGGTGAACCAGTTGCGCCAGTTCACTTCCCAACTGGCGCCGTCGTCGGCCGAGAACGCCTGTTCCCACCATGGCCGCGGCCCATGGATGTCGCGCCAGCGGAAACGCATGACGATCGGCCGGCCCTTGAGGGTATCGCGCCCGAGGAAGGTGCCGGTATCGCCCGCGAAGCTGCCACGCACGGGCGGATCGATGCGGGTGGGATTGCGACCGTCGAGCCACCAGATCGACCAGGTTTCCGTCGCCGGATCGAAGGCGCGGAGGCTCATTCCGCGGTAGCCGCCGCCGGGCAGTTCGACGAGGTTGTCGTCCACCGTGCCGAGTCCGCCCAGGGTCAGCCACAGCGCGCTCCTGCCGGCGAACTCCTCCCAGCGCGTGTCGCCCACCAGCCGCTCCTTGAGCCGACGATGGCGTACGTCCCAGCTGCCGAGCAGCCAGCGCCAGTCGTCCGCATGGTTGGCCGCAGCGGCGGCGCCGGGAGGCAGCCCGGCCGCGAATGCCCGCAGCGGCGGCAGGCCCAGCGCTCCCAGCGAGCCCAGGGATGCGATGAAATCGCGTCGTCGCATGCGTTTGCTCCGTCCATATCGATACGCCGCATGGTGACTGCCGGCCGGACGCGTTGACCATTCGGGAATGCGGCTGCAGGCTAAGCCAGACTTATGGTCGCCAACCGCTTTCCCTCGCTTGCCTCGATCCGCGTCTTCGAAGCCGCGGCGCGCCTGGGCAGCTTCGCGAAGGCGGCGGAGGAACTGGACACCACGGCCGCCTCGGTGAGCTACCACGTGCGTCGGCTCGAGGAGCAGATCGGCGTGCGCCTGTTCCTGCGCCACGCGCAGCATGTCGAACTCACCGACGCGGGGCGCACGGTGTCCGGCGAGGCCACCCGGGCCTTCGAAGCGCTGCGCGCCAGCTTCGTCCGCGCCGCCGACATGGACGCGGCGCGGCTCACGCTGACCACCCTGCCGACCTTGGGCACCAGTTGGCTCACGCCGCGGTTGGGTGCGTTCCGCGCGCGCCATCCGGAGATCGTGCTGGAACTGGATCTGTCGGCGGAAGCCCAGGATCTGGCGGGAGGCCGTTACGACGCCGCCATCCGCAACGGCCACGGCGGCTGGTCCGGACTGCGCGAGGATGCGCTGTTCCCCAGCGTGTTCATGCCGCTGTGCGCGCCGGCGCTGCGCGACGCGGCGCGCGCACTGGCCGATCCGCGCGCGCGTCTGGACGTGCCGCTGCTCGGCCGGCCGGACTGGTGGACGCTGTGGTGTCGAGCCAGCGGCCTCGAACGTGCGTTACCGGACGATGGTTTCGGCACCACATTCTCGGCCGAGCACCTGGATGTCGCCGCCGCGGTTGCCGGGCACGGCATCGCGATCGGCTCGCCGATCCTGTTCCGCGCCGAACTCGACGCCGGCCGCCTGGTCCCCGCCCACGACACCGTCGCCAGCGACGGCCGCAGCTTCTGGTTCGTCAGCGCCGTGGCCCGCAGCGAACAGCGCAAGGTCGCCCGCTTCCGCGAATGGCTGCGCGACGAATCCGAAACCGCCCTGCGCGCCGCGCGGCCGTTTCTGGCAAAAGTCGCCGGCGGCTAAACCCGTTCAAGGCAAATGCGCGCTGATTCCGCTTTTCCGCCGTGATCACGAACCAAGTCATCGGGGCCTTTTCAATTCCGTCCGTGCCCAGGTAAAGCACACGCTGGACAGCTACACCGCAGGCAACAGCGGCTCACGCCACCCAGCCCTGGCTTGCATGGCCGCTCGACGCGCGACTACGCTCGACACTGCCAACCAACGGGGAGCTGTCGCCGTGAAACGATTCGCCATGCTGGCGTTGCTGTTGCTGTGCGGTATCGCGCAGGCTGCCGATCCAGCGAAACCAGCCTCGAGCGCCTATTTCGACAACAGTGGCCGCGACGACGTGCTCAGCGGTGGCGCGCGGATGATCCCGATCCACACCCCGGTCGGCGACTTCAAGGTCTGGACCAAGCGCGTCGGCAACAATCCCCGGATCAAGTTATTGCTCCTGCACGGCGGTCCCGGCGCCACGCACGAATATTTCGAGGCCTTCGACAGTTATCTGCCGGACGCGGGCATCGAGTACTACTACTACGACCAGCTCGGCTCGGCCTACAGCGACCAGCCGGACGATCCACGGCTGCTCGATACCGCGCGCTTCGTCGAGGAAGTGGAACAGGTGCGCAAGGCGCTGCATCTGGACAAGGACAACTTCTACCTGCTCGGCCATTCCTGGGGCGGCATCCTGGCGACGGAATATGCGCTCAAGTACCCGCAGCATCTGAAGGGTCTGATCATCTCCAACGTGATGTCCAGCATCCCGGCCTACAACCGTTATGCCGAACAGACGCTGATGCCGCAGATGGACCCGGCCGCGCTGGCTGAAATCAAGCGCATGGAAGCGGCCAAGCAGTACGACGACCCGCGTTACATGCAGTTGCTGACGCCGCATTACGAGCAGCACGTCCTGCGCATGCCGGCGGCGCAATGGCCCGACCCGGTCAATCGAGCCTTCGCCAGGATCAACAAGAAGGTGTACGTGCCGATGCAGGGGCCGAGCGAACTCGGCGCCAGCGGCATCCTGCAGGACTGGGATCGCACCGACGACCTGGCGAAAATCGAGGTACCGACCCTGGTGATCGGCGCGCGGTACGACACCATGGATCCTGCTTTCATGGAAATGATGAGCAAGCGCCTGCCGCAGGGCCGTTACCTGTACTGCCCGCAAGGCAGCCACATGGCGATGTACGACGACCAGGCAACCTACATGAATGGCCTGATCGATTTCCTGCGCGATGTCGACAGCGGCGGCTGAATTGCAAAGCTCTGCTTTATCGATCCGCAACCCGGTAGGGTGCATTAGCCGCAGGCGCAATGCGCCGGATGACGCAAGCTCCGGATGGCCATGCGGCGCAGTGCCCTTCGGTTATTGCGCCCTACGTAGACCGTCATCCCGGGCGCTGGTCGATTTCCTGCGCGATGTCGACAGCGGCAGGCGACCTGCTCACCGCACTCGTATCGGCTTGACTGCCTTCGTCCTCGCAAAGGGACGTTCCATACGGCGGAATCCCGTGCGGTATTGAATTGGCCGACTCGATCCTTTGCGAAGGCGACTCAGGGATTCGGGAACGCGATCCAGCCTGTCGCGAAGGCGATTTTCGGATTCGGGAAGGTGATTCGACCTCTCGGGAAGGCGATTTCAGGGTTCGCGAAGGCAAAAATCGCCTTGCGGAAGCGCGCCGGTGCCTTGACGAAGACCCGGATCGGATTCCGGAAGGCGCCAATCATCTTCCGGAGCACTTCTAGCTGCGTAGGGCGCATTAGCCGCAGGCGTAATGCGCCGGATGACACAAGCTCCGGATGGCCACGCGGCGCAATGCCCTTCGGTTACTGCGCCCTACGCAGACTGGCCTCCGGCAGCACCGCCTCGATCGCCTCGTCCAGCATCGCGCCGGTCACCGGTTTGCGCACGAAGCCGTCGAAGCCTGCGTCCTGCGTCTGCTGTTCGGCATCGGCGTCGGAGCGCGCGGTGACGGCGATCAGCGGCGCGGTGAAACGCTGCGCGCGCAGTTGCCGTGCCAGCGCCAGGCCGTCCATGCCGGGCAGGTCGAGGTCGAGCAGCGCGACGTCGTACGGCGCCATCGCCGCTTCGGTCAATGCGGCCAGGCCATGCGCGGCGTGGATGACGTGGTGGCCGCGCGTGCGCAGCAGGCCACCGACGACTTCGGCGACGGTGGGATCGTCTTCAACCAGCAGGATGCGCAACGATGCCGGCGCGGTCGTCACGGTCGCAGCCACCGGCGCCGACGCGAGTGCGGCGGCATCGCCTTCGGCCAGCGGCAGGTCGACCACGAAGCGACTGCCGACGCCCGGCGTGCTGTCGACATCGATGCGTCCGCCCATCGCCGCGGCCAGTTCCTGGCAGATCGCCAGGCCCAGCCCGCTGCCGCCGTAACGCGATGCGGTACGCGCGCCGTCGGCCTGTTCGAAGCGGCGGAACAGGCGCGTGCGCTGTTCCTCGTTGAGGCCGGGACCGGTGTCGCTCACCTCCAGGCGCACGCCGCGCGGCGACAGTCGCGACACGCGCAGGCCGACATCACCGCGCTCGGTGAACTTGATCGCGTTGCCGAGCAGGTTGAGCAGGATCTGCCGCAGCCGCATCGGATCGCCGCGCAGCACGCGCGGAATGTCGGCATCGATTTCATCGCTGAACTGCAGTCTGCGCGATTCGGCCATCGGCGCCATCAGCGCGACCACGTCGTCGATCAGTTCGCGCAGGTCGAAATCGACTTCCTCCAGGTCCAGGCGACCGGCTTCGACGCGAGCCAGATCCAGCGCGTTGTTGACCAGTCGCAGCAGATGCTCGCCGGCGCGGCGGATCGATTGCGCGTAGCCGCGCTGGCGTTCGTCCAGATGCGTACCCAGCAGCAGTTCGCTCATGCCCAGCACGCCGGTCATCGGCGTGCGCACTTCGTGGCCGAGCGTGGCCAGGAAACGGGTCTTGGCTTCGGACGCCTGTTCGGCCAGCTCGTGCTTGTGCCGCGCCAGCTGCCATTGCTGGCGGCCGCGCAACCGTCGCCGGTATTCCAGCGCCAGGCTGCCCAGCACCGCGCCGCCCAGCAGTGCGAACCCGACCAGCGCCCAGGCGGATCGCCACCACGGCGGCGGCACCACGATCGGGAAATCCTGCATCTTCGACCAGCCGCCATCGGCGCCGGCGGCCTGCACCATCAGCCGGTAGCGACCCGGATCCAGCCGCGAGAACACGCGCTCGCCATTGCCCTGCTGCACGATCCAGTCCGGGTCGTAGCCCTCCAGCTTGAAGCGGTAGTGATGCGAGCGCGGATCGGCGTATGACAGCAGTCGCGCGCTGATACGCAGGTCGCGGTCCTGTGGCTGCAGCGCGATCGGCGCGGACAGGTCGAATGGCAGCTTATCCTCGTCGCGCAGCACGCTGATGCTTTCGATCGCCAGCGGCGGCGGGCTCGGATCGGGCACGCGCATTTCCGGATCGAACAGCGCCACGCCGCCAGCCGAGATCGCCAGCGCGGTGCCATGGCTGCCCAACCGCGGCTGGGCAAAGGAGAAATCCGGATCCGGCAGGCCGTCCTGCGCGCCGAACATGCGCAGGCGGCGGCTTCCAGGCGAATACAGCAGCAGGCCGCGGATCGTGCTCAGCCAGATCTGGCCGCCGGGACTGACCAGCATGCCGTCGATGTCGACCGCCGGCAGGCCATCGCCGTTGTCGATGCGCTCGCGCAGCTTCAACGCGCTACCGTCCCAGTCATACGACTCCAGCATGCCGAAACGCGCGACCCATACGCGATCGCTGCCGGCGAAGGCGAATGCGTGCACGGCCGGGCCCGGTTCGATCGCCGCGTTGACGGTGCCCCCTCCCTCCCATCGCTGCAGGCCCTGTGCGGAAGGCCACCACGGGCGGTCGTCCGGGCCGCGCACCAGCAAGGTGGTGCCACGCCAGCCCGCGTGGCCGGCATCGTCGGGATCGATCTCGACCAACAAGGTGCCGTCAGCGGCATGACCGCGCACGGCGCCACCGTACAGCGATAGCCAGAGCTGTCCGTCCGGCAATTCCATGATCTGCGAGATCGTGCTGCCGAGTTCGTCCGAGGCGGGCGATGGCCAGCGTCGTGCCTGGCGCTGCACCGGGTCGTACAGGCTCATTCCGGTGGCGTGGCCGATCCACAGCCTGCCGTCCGGCCGCGACGCCAGCGAGTGGATCCACTGCACGCCGAGGTCCTTCGCGGAAATGATCCTGCGCAGGCTGCGACTGTCGCGTTCCAGTCGATAGAGATCGGTGGCCGTCGCCACCCAGAAACCGCCATCGCGATCGGCCACTGAATCGCGCAGGTCGAGGTTGTCGAGCATCAACCCATCGACCGAAGTCATCGTCGCGAACCGGTCCCAGTCCGGCGGCAGGTAGGCGAGTCCCTGCGAGTAGGTCGCGAACCAGATGCCGCCTTCGAGGTCCTGCACCATGCACAGCACGCCGCTTTCCGGGCCCCACAGGCCGATGCCGCCATCGCGCTGCATCAGCTGGAAGACACCGGACTTCTCGCGATACAGGCCACCCATCGTGCCGATCCAGCGCCCGCCGCGACGATCGCGCACCACCACGCCATGGGTCGCGTTTTCGTGCATCGGCCACGGCGCGGGCGTCAGCAGGTCGTTCGACGACAAGCGGTGCAGGCCCTTGTCGCTGCCGATCCAGATCGTGCCGTCGGCTTCCATGCTGAGTCCGGCGACCTTGGTGCCTTCGAACATGCCTGGAGCCATGCGCCGGAAACGGCCCTGTTCCAGGCGCACCAGACCATCGTCGGTGCCGACCAGCAGGCGCCCGCGCTTGTCGATCAGCAAGGCCATGACCGCGGCCGCCGGCAGGCCTTCGGATTGCGCGGCGCCGGCGGCATGGCGCCTGATCCTGCCTTGCGCATCGCGGTGGCAGAGCTCGCCGTCGTAGTTGCCGAACCACAGGTCGCCCTGTGGCGTGGAAGCAATCGAGGTGATTTCGCGCTGGCAGCCGGCGAGCGCATCGGGAAAGTCGAAGGTGTCGAAACCGCGGCGGTCGCCGTCGAGCCGGCTCAATGCGGTCATGCTGGCGACCCAGACGCGATCCTGCGCATCGACGTGCACCACCTGCAGCGCGTTGTCCGGCAACGAGTCGGACGCGCCGATCGCCTGTCGCCACAGCTTGAATTCGACCCCGTCGTAGCGCGCCAGTCCGTCCAAAGTCGCGATCCACAGGTAACCCTGGCGATCCACCGCCAGGTGGATGGCGCTCTTGGGCAGGCCCTGTTCGAAACCGAAGCGGCGGAACTGCGGCGTCTCGGGCAGTTGCGCCTGCGCCGCCACCGTCCAGCACAACGCCAGCAGCACCATCAATGTGCGCAGCATGGAATCCCTCCCCGGCCGCGCGATGCGGGCGTCCCGGGCAATGCTCGCAACGCAGCGTTGCGGCCGCAAGCCCGCGCCCGCGCGGCCGGCGCCTGCACACATTCACCGTGACCGGCCTAGAATCCCGACATGTTTTCGAATCGTGCCGTCCTGCCGATGTCGCTGCACTGCCTGGGCGGGCTGCTGTGGCTGGCGCTTGCACCGGCCGCGTCCGCCGCCGGATTGACGCAGTACCGGCTCGATCCGGTACATACGCGGGTGATGTTCGCGGTATCGCATGCGGGGTTTTCGCAGGCGATCGGCACCGTCTCGGGCAGCACCGGCACGCTGCAATTCGACCCTGCCGACTGGTCCAGCGCGAAACTCGAGGTCAGCGTGCCGCTGGCGCGCATCGACCTCGGCGATGCCGAATGGAACCAGGCGGTGCAGGGTCGCAAGCTGCTTTACGTCGATACCTATCCGGAAGCGACCTTCACCTCGACCCGCATCGAGCCGATCGACGCGCATCACGCCACCGTGTTCGGCACGCTCAGACTGCATGGCGCGGCGAAGGAGATCCGGCTGGACGTCAAGTTGAACCAGCTCAAGCGCCATCCGATGCCGCCATTTCGCGAAACCGCCGGTTTCTCCGCCACCACCACGATCAGCCGCAAGGCATTCGGCATCGATGCCTGGCCGGCGGTGATCGGCGACAGCGTCGAGTTGCGGATCGAAGCCGAAGCGCAGCCGATCGCATCGAATGCGCGAGATGGCGCAGTCGATGCCGTGCCATCGCAGACCTCCGCAACCCAGGAACCCGCATCCACGCCATGACCCTGAAGAACACCACGGACCGCTGGGGCAGCGTCAGCCAGACCTTCCACTGGCTGATCGTCGTGCTGATCCTGGCCATCGCCATCATCGGCCTGACCATGGATTCGCTGCCGCGCACGCCGAAATATTTCTGGGTGTACACGCTGCACAAGTCGCTGGGTCTGACCGTACTGGCGCTGGCCGTGTTGCGCCTGGCCTGGCGCCTGTTCGCCGGAGCGCCGCAAGCGGTGCCCGGCACGCCGCGCTGGCAGGCGCGCATTGCCGGCGTCACCCATTGGCTGCTGTACGCGCTGATCTTCGCGATGCCGCTGTCCGGGTGGCTGTACGACTCATCCAGCGGTTTGCGTCCTTTCCACTGGTTCGGCCTGGTGAACGTGCCCAAACTCAGCGCGCCGAACGAATCGCTCAGCGAGTTGTCACACCAGGCCCACGGCACGCTGTTCTGGGTGCTGGTGGCGCTGGTCGCCGTGCATGTCGGCGCGGCCTTCTACCACCACCTCTTCCGCAACGACGCCACGCTGACGCGCATGCTGCCGCGCGGGCGTCGCAAACCACCGCTACAGGAGCACCACGATGTCGCATGAAATGTCCTCGCCCGCCGCCGTCGCCGCCGCGTTGGTGGCGATGATGGCAACGCCCGCGTTCGCCACCGACTATGTGCAGGCGCCGGGCTCGACGCTGGTGTTCGCCAGCCAGTACGACGGCGAAACCTTCACCGGCAGCTTTCCAGGTTTCGCGACGAAGCTGAGCTTCGATCCCGCGCACCTGGCGGATGCGAAACTCGACGTGACCATTCCGCTGGCGAATGCGAAGACCGGCAATGCCGATCGCGATTCGACACTGCAGGAAGCCGATTTCTTCAATGTCGCCAAGTTCGCGCAGGCGCAATACAGCGCCAGCAAATTCCGCGCGCTCGGTGGCAACCAGTACGCCGCCGACGGCACCTTGTCGCTGCGCGGCGTCAGCAAACCGGTCACGCTGACCTTCACCTGGACACCGGGCACGCAACCGGTGCTCGCCGGCAAGGCCACGGTCAAGCGCCTCGACTTCGGCGTCGGCGGCGGCGACTGGGCCGACACCGCGTCCATCCCCAACGAAGTGGCGATCAGCACCAAGGTCGTGCTGCAGCCGGCCAAGTAGCGCCGGCTTCGCCCAACGTAGCGTGCGCTGTGCGCACGAGGGGCTCCACGCCGTCGTGCGCACAGCGCACGCTACCTGGCTGCGTGACGTAGCGTGCGCTGCGCGCACGTAAGGGGCTCCACGCGATCGTGCGCACGGCGCACGCTACCTGGCTACGAAGCCAGAAACGCGCGCAGCCGCGCCGCATCGAACGGCCACTCCAGCTCGCGGCCGTCGGTGTCGTCACGCAGCACCGGCACGCGCGTGCCGTAGGCGGTTTCCAGCGTCTCGTCGTCGTCGATGAACACGCTCTCGAATTCCGGCGCGCGCACCGTCGCCAGCACCTCCAGCGCCAGATCGCAGAGATGGCAATCGTCGCGCTGGTACAGGATCAGGGGCATCGGCGTGTCGGCATCGGCGGCTGGCGGGGCTGCCCCGGGGTGACGCGTAGAATAGCGGCTGTCCCCGCCTGCCATCCCTCGCGGGGCTCACCGGAGTAGTCGTTACGTGGCTGTCAGCACCTTCGATTTGTTCAAGATCGGCATCGGGCCGAGTTCCTCTCATACGGTCGGACCGATGCGCGCGGCGGCGCGTTTCGTCGAGAAATGGCTGGTCGAATGCGACCGCGTGACCGATGTCGCGCGCATCCGCGCCGAGGTGTTCGGCTCGCTGGCGCTGACCGGGCGCGGCCACGGCACCGACAAGGCCGTGCTGATGGGCCTGGAAGGCCACTGGCCGAACCTGATCGATCCGGACATCATCCCGGCCGCGCTGGAACGCATCCGCGGCAGCAAGAAGCTCAACCTGTTCGGCCGCCACGAGATCGGCTTCGACGAGAAGCGCGATCTGGTCATGAACAAGCGCCAGAAGCTGCCGTACCACACCAACGGCATGCGCTTCACCGCCTACGACGCCGACGACAACGTCATCGCCACGCGCGATTACTACTCGGTCGGTGGCGGCTTCGTCGTCAACCAGGACGAGGCCGCGGAAGACCGCATCGTCGCCGACACCACCGAACTGCCCTACCCGTTCCACAGCGGCGACGAACTGCTGGCGCAGGCACAACGCAACGGGCTGAGCATCGCGCAGCTGATGTTCGCCAACGAGAAGGCCTGGCGCAGCGAAGACGAGATCAGGGACGGCCTGCGCGAGATCTGGAAGGCGATGCAGAGTTGCGTGGCGCGAGGCATCCGCGAGACCGGCACGCTGCCCGGCGGCCTGCATGTCGCGCGGCGTGCGCCGGCGCTGTACGCCGAGCTGTCGAGCAAGCCCGAAGCGGCGATGCGCGATCCTTTGACCGTGCTCGACTGGGTCAACCTGTACGCACTCGCAGTCAACGAGGAAAACGCCGCTGGCGGCCGTGTCGTCACCGCGCCGACCAACGGCGCCGCCGGCATCATCCCCGCGGTCGGTCACTACTACGAGCGCTTCTGCCCGGCCGCCAATGAGCAGGGCATCTTCGACTTCCTGTTGACCGCGGCGGCGATCGGCATCCTGTACAAGGAAAACGCATCGATCAGCGGCGCCGAAGTCGGTTGCCAGGGCGAAGTCGGCGTGGCCTGCTCGATGGCTGCCGGCGGCCTGGTCGCCGCGCTCGGCGGCACGCCGGGACAGATCGAGAACGCCGCGGAAATCGGCATGGAACACAACCTCGGCCTGACCTGCGATCCGATCGGCGGACTGGTGCAGATCCCGTGCATCGAACGCAACGCGATGGGCGCGGTCAAGGCGATCAACGCCGCGCGCATGGCGCAACGCGGCGACGGCAAGCACAAGGTCAGCCTCGACAAGGTCATCAAGACCATGCGCGACACTGGCCGCGACATGCAGGACAAGTACAAGGAAACCAGCCGCGGCGGACTGGCGGTGAACGTCATCGAGTGCTGAGCGCGCCGCGCGCGGTTCAGTGCGTCACGTAATACACGAACGTCCCGGCGGCATGTCCGGCCTGGTAGATGAACACGACAGCCGCGAACACGGCCGCCATTCCGGCGATGACGCGGACATCGCGCCGGGAAAAATCCAGCCAGGCCAGCGTGTCCGGGATGATTTCCCGCAGTGGCCGTGATTGCGCGGCCTGATCGACGGCGACCAGTCGCTCTGCGGCGATGCCGAACGCCGCGGCCAGTGCCAGCCGCGACTCGTGCGACGCGCGGCCGTCGGTCTCGATCCGCTGGATGGTGCGCGTGCTCAGACCGGCTACCGTCGCCAGGTGCTCCTGCGACCAGGCCCGCTCTTCGCGCAGGCGTTTGACCAGATTGAGGTCTACCTTCATATCGGGAACCACGGTTGCTGCCTCCTTCCAAGATAGGAACCACGCCAGCGTCCCGCAAGCAGGCGCCCGGCGCCACGACAACGACACGACAGCCGCATGACAACGTCGTGCCCGCGCTGCGCATACGCCCAGCGGCCATGCCGCGCCGCAATATGCAAACGGTTACATGAGGCGAAGATATCGACTCCCCGCTTGGCAGTCCCGGCGCGATGCGCCGGCTGCATCGATCCGCCACGGAGTCGAGCCATGTCCTCCCACCTCAGCCGCCGCAAGGCCCTGCAACTCATGGGCGCAGGCATGGCCGGCCTATCGCTGCCGGGTGCACTGGCGCAGGCACCGTGCATTGCGCACGCAAACACCGCGGCGTGCGCACCGATCGCTGGAAGCTGATCCACTTCGGGGAGCAACCGGAGGAATGGACGTTCTACGACATGCGGAAGGATCCGGACGAACGGGTCAACCTGATCGCGGCGCCGGAACATGCCGAACGCATCGCGCGGCTGAAGGCGCGCATCACCTAATTACGCGCGCAGACCGGCGATGTCGATCCGCTGGGATACATTGCGCCGAAGCTTGAGCCGGGCAAGTGTCCGGCCTGAAAACCTGTCATCCCGAACGCAGTAAGGGACCTGTTGTTGTAATGGCGCCAAAAGTCCCACACAGCAGGTTCCTCACTGCGCTCGGGATGACAAGTAATTATTGTTGCGCCGTGTCGAACACCGCGAACCGCCAAGCGAAGCATTGCTGAAGCATCGTTGACGCATGACGCGTTAGCATTGCGAATAATTTTGCAGGAGAGCGTCATGCGCTACCGTCCTTCGTCGATCGCCTTGCTGCTGGCCTTGGTGTTCCCGCTCGCTGTTTTCGCAGCGCAGCAGCCCACTTATGGTCCGCAACTGGAGGACTTCGAGTACCCGCATCCCGTGCAGTTCTTCACCCTGGAATCGCAGCGGCAACCGCTGGTGATGGCCTACCTCGATGTCGCACCGCAGGGCGAGGCAAACGGCCGTACCGTGGTACTGATGCACGGCAAGAACTTCTGCGCCGCGACCTGGGAATCGGCGATCGCTGCGCTCAGCGCGGCTGGTTATCGCGTGATCGCGCCCGACCAGGTCGGTTTCTGCAAATCGAGCAAGCCAGAGCGTTACCAGTTCAGCCTCGCACAGCTGGCCGGCAACACGCATGCGCTGCTGCAGTCGATCGGTGTCGAGCGTGCAGCGATCGTCGGCCATTCGATGGGCGGCATGCTGGCCGCGCGCTACGCGTTGCAGTATCCGCAGGCGACGGAACAACTGGTGATGGTCAACCCGATCGGGCTGGAAGACTGGCGCGCCGAAGGCGTGCCGTGGCGCAGCGTCGATGCCTGGTACGGCAACGAACTGAAAACCAGTTCCGAAAGCATCAGGAAGTACCAGCAGGCCGTGTATTACGGCGGCCAATGGAAGCCCGAGTACGACCGCTGGGTCGACATGCTGGCCGGCATGTATGCCGGCGCCGGCAAGGAAAGCGTGGCCTGGAACCAGGCACTGGCCTCGGACATGATCTTCAACCAGCCGGTGCTGTACGAATTCCCGCGCCTGCGCGTGCCGACCACGCTGCTGATCGGGCAACGTGACCGCACCGCGATCGGCAAGGATCTGGCCCCGCCGGAACTGGCCAAGCAACTCGGCGACTATCCCCAACTCGGCCAGCGCGCCGCGCGTCTGATTCCGAACGCGAACCTGGTCGAGTTCAACGACCTCGGCCACTCGCCCCAGGTCGAAGCGCCCGAGCGTTTCAACGCCGCCTTGCTGCAGACGCTGCAGAACCACGCGCCGATTGATCTGAAGCAGCAGCCCGCCACGTAGGACGCGAGCGAGCACGTTTCGCAGGGCTGCGCCTGCCGGTAAAATGTATCGACATCCCGTTGACGGCTTGAAAGGAACCAGCAGGATCGGCGTTATGCCCCGATAGTGGCACCTATTCCTAGTTAGCCTTCACTAGCAGCATTGCCGTGATCGGAGACCTCAATGGCGGGACCTAAAGGAACTCTCAAGACCTGTCCTAGCGGGCACAAGTACTACAAAAGTTCGGATTGCCCTACGTGTCCCAAGTGCGAAGCGCAACGCAAGCCTGAGGCTGGCTTCTTGTCTGAGTTAGCTGCCCCTGCAAGGCGCGCGCTTGAAAGCAAAGGTATTGCCACGCTGTCTCAGCTTGCCAAGCATACCGAAGCTCAAGTCCTTGAGTTACATGGCATGGGGCCTAGTTCAATGCCAAAGCTGAAGGATGCATTGAAAGCCAAGGGCCTATCGTTCAAGCCTTCTCACGGTGAAGGCTAACAGTTCATTCAAGCCTACGCCGCTTCCCTGCGCGGCTTAATTCTGGCGTTGGGGCGCTTGCTGAGATTCATCACACATGGAGGTTCTATGAAAGAGACGCTTTTGTGTGCATTTCTTGCCGCTGCAATCTGCTTGCCAAGTCAACTTCATGCCAAAGACAATGAGGACCGGGCCTGCCTTATTGATGGTTCGTTCACCGTTCTTGGCCGCACGGTCAAATCGAAAGATTGCATGCAATCTGATCCAGAAGAGCCAGAAGAATCTTTCAAACAATCTTGTGAGAAGCTCGCCAATACGTCAGCGATTCTTGGTGGCGCTGCCGGGAAGATTACCTACATGAAGCAGTGTAAGCGCCCAGCCCAAGGAATCTGCAGAGGCTTTCTCAAAACCAAACGGGATGCCTACTACTATGGAAGGTTGGGCAGCGACCTTGCTGATCTGCCGTCCAGCTGTACGCGTGGAGGTGGGCGTTGGAGTAGCGGCAGCTAGCGCTTTCCCCTCAATTCCGATATGGGCCACTGCCTCGAAAATTAACCGAGTGAGAGTCCGATCCTGGCACGGGGCGCTCAACCATGACGGTGATGTCTAGCAATTCGAGGTGCTTGGCTTACTCAGCTACCAAGCAGTGAAACATTCACATTGAGGATAATGATGACTGCGTATGCCGTTGCGATGATCCGTGAAACGCGATTCGGGCCGGAGATCAAGGAGTACCTGCAGCGCATCGATGAGACGCTGGCGCCCTTCTCCGGAAAGTACCGCGTTCATGGCGGTCCGTATCAGCCGCTGGAAGGATCATGGTCCGGAGACCTGGTCATCATCGAGTTTCCTTGCATGGAAACGGCCAAGGACTGGTATGAGTCCGATTCGTATCGGGCCATTCGAGCATTGCGCATGGACCATACCGAAGGCGACGTGATTTTGGTCCAAGGCGTTCCGGACGGTCACAACGGTGCGGATATTCTCAGCTAGACGCGCCATTCCGCGCTCTGAACTTTCATTTGAATCGAAGCCGTCCGGCTTGAATTGATCAAAGTGATGGGGCCGACAAGTGGAGGGTTGATCAGCATGGTCGAGAAGAAGACGAAGAAGGCCGCCGGGAAAGCCACCGCCAAACGAGGCTCTGCGAAGACGGCCAAGCCGCGCAAGACGGCACCGAAGCCGAAGCCGGGCAAAGTCGTCCTGCTCTCCGGCGGCAACCCCCAGATCGCGATGGGATACGGCAACGCGCCCGTACAAGCCTACATCGCGGCTATGCCGGGCTGGAAAAGCGACGTTGGGCGCCGCCTGGATACGCTCATCGAACGCGCCGTTCCCGGGGTATGCAAGGCCGTGAAATGGAACTCGCCCTTCTATGGCATCGAAGAGGGCGTCTGGTTTCTCAGCTTTCACTGCTTCACGAAGTACATCAAGGTGACTTTCCTCCGCGGTGCGTCGCTGCGTCCTCTGCCTCCCGGCGAGTCGAAACACAAGGCAGTGCGGTATCTCGACATCCACGAGGGCCAACTCGACGAAGCGCAGTTCGTCGACTGGGTCGAGCAAGCCAGTCGACTGCCGGGCGAACGGATGTGAGCGACTGGAATTCATTCGAACCAAGCCGCCTCACGATGGGTTTGATCCAGAACCTGGGCGCAGCGGATTGGTCACACCAAATGCATCCAAACGAGGAAACATGAGCAACGCAGGTACCGCTTTCTGCGCCATATATCGTTGGCGCCTGCATCCCGGCGCCGAACAGACCTTCATCCAGGCCTGGTCGCGGGTTACCCGGTTGCTGGTGACCGAGCGCGGCTCGTTGGGATCGCGCCTGCATCGTGGGCCGGACAACGTCTGGTACAGCTATACCCAGTGGCCATCGGCCGAGGCGAAAGCCGAAGGCTTGGCGCGCCCGTCGGTGGATCCTCAAGCCTGGCAGCAGCTGCGCGAAGCCATTGCCGAAACCCTGCCGGAACTGATTCTCGAGCCGGTGGCGGATTTTCTGGTTCCGCTCGAACACGACGATCGCTGACGATCCGTCCGACAACAGCGCTCCCGGCTTGCATCCCTAGGCGGAGTCTTGCTACGCGGCGTTGGTGCGTGATCCGGATGGCCACAACGTCGAGGCGGTTTGCCTGGTTGCGGTCTGATGAGCGCGCATAGCGCGTCGTCGGGAGTGATCGTGCGCGCAGCGCACGCTATGGAGCGGGATATAGGCGTCTGAGCAGGGCCTGTTGGTGTTTGCGTTCCGCATAAAAAAAGGGGGCGGAATTTCCGCCCCCTTCGAACCAGAACACCTGGTCACGACAACACATCAATCAGGACGATCAATACAACGCCATCACCGAGACGTTGGTGAAGGCCTGCTCGCCGACCATGCGCAGGTAGTACGTGCCGGCCACCGGATTGGTGATGACCACCGCTTCGCTGTTGCCGGGCTTGGCCGACTTGCGGTCGTGCTGCGCGGCGGTCGGCAGGTAGTCGTGAGCCACGTAGAGCGAGACGTTGCCGGTGCCGCCGTAGCTGCGCAGGTTGAGGCTGCGCGTGCCGGCCGGCACTTCGATGCTGTACAGCAGCTCGTCGCCGGCCGCACCGGTCTGGCCGGACATGGGCACGCGATTGCTCAGCGCCTCGGCCGGTTCGTCGCCGACATCCTGCGTGGCTGCCAGGGTGGCCGCGGCGGCATCGAGGATGCCCGCGCCCATCGGCGTGCTGACCGGCGGCTGCATCGGGAACGGACGTGCGGTACGGCGCAGGATGTTCTTGACCTGCGCCGGAGTCAGCACCGGCTTGCCGGCGGCGACCGCCGCGCTCTGCATCAGCGCGACCACGCCGGCGACGTGCGGGCTGGCCTGCGAGGTGCCGATCATCCCGACGAGTGCGGGTGCTTCCGGTCCTTCGCTGCCGGCGTTGCCGGTCGACCAGATCCAGCGGTCGTCGGGATCGCTGCCGCTGGTGGCGTTGCCGCCCGGTGCGGACAGCGTGACGGTGGCGCCGTAATTGGAGAACCAGGACTTGCCACCGTCGATGCCGGTCGCGCCGACCGTGATCACGCCCTTGCAGCTGGCCGGCGAAGCGTTGGCCGCGTCCATGCTGTCGTTGCCGGCGGCGACGACCACGGTCACACCGCGGCTGATCGCACCGTCGATGGCCGCCTGCGTCATCGGATCCTGGGTGCAGGAGCCATAACCGCCGAGGCTGAGGTTGATCACTTCGGCCGGGTTCTCGTTGGCCGGCACGCCATCCACCGTGCCGCCGGAGGCCCAGACGATCGCGTCGGCGATGTCGGAGGTGTAGCCGCCGCCGTGGCCGAGCACGCGCACCGGCTGCACCTTGGCCATGTAGGCGACACCGGCAAGGCCCGTGCCGTTGTTGGTCACCGCGGCGACCGTGCCGGCGACGTGCGTGCCGTGCCAGGAGCTGGCGTCGCCGCCGTACCAGTCGCCCGGGTCGTGCGCGTCGGCGTCGCGGCCATCGCCGTCACCGCCGACGACCGGATCGTGGATGAAGTCATAACCCGGCACCAGGTTGGCATCCAGGTCGCTGTGGTCGGCATGGCCGGTGTCGAGCACCGCCACCACCACGCCGTCGCCCTGCGCGGTGTCCCAGGCGGTGGTTGCGTTGATGCCGCCGACCGGGTCGGTGTAGTCCCATTGCAGCTGCGCGAAGTACGGATCGTTCGGCACTACTTCGTAACGCTGCTTGATGTAATCCGGCTGCGCGAACTGCACGGACGGATCGCGGCGCAACTGGACGAGGAAGGCTTCGGCCTCGGCCTTGTTCAAACGACGCGAGGCGCGCATCACGTCGGCACCGACGCCGGTCCTGCGTACGTGCGACAGCGACAGCGCCGAGGCACCGGCGAACCCGGTCCTGCGCAGCACGGCGCCGGCGTGATCGGCGGTCGCCATCGCAGTGCGGCGCGCAGTACTGCCATCGCGATACTTGACGATGAAGCGGTCGAAGCCGGTCGGCGCCTGCGTGCGCGCCAACGGCACGATGTTGCGGCTT
>NZ_VLKN01000008.1 GCF_007830035.1 Luteimonas cucumeris
TCGAGGTCCATGGGTCAGCTGCAATCGCTGTGGGACGAATGAACGCATGCGTCCTGTGGTTTGCGTTTCACTCGTCTCTTTGAAAAGCAAAGGGCGGAGAAAATGTGCTTCGAGATTTGTTGCTTTTGCTTTTCAGCTGCGTAGCTACCTAGACCCGTAGGGCGGCGGCCATGGATGGCCGCCGTTTTCCGATGGAGGCAGGATGCCGACTCGGAAAATCGCGAGCCACTATCCCACTGGCCGGATTGATTTGTCGGGGAAGGGCCTTCTCTTTGGTTACTTTCTCTTGGCCCCATCAAGAGAAAGTGACCCGACTGCGACAGCAGGCGGAAACCCGACCTGAAAGGTCGGCAAACTCCCGGCAACCTATTGGAGGCAACGACGCAAGTTCCCGACCCTCGCGGGTCGGCTTTTCCGCGCGCTGCCGCGTGCGGGTCACTTTCTTTTGCTGACCCAAAAGAAAGTAACCAAAGAAAAGGGTCTTCCCCGATCAAAGCCAACGTTTGTACATGATGGTTCGCGGGGATTTTCCGACTCGCCATGCTGGCTCGGTCGGAAAACGGCGGCCATCCATGGCCGCCGCCCTTCGGGTCTGCATGGCGACGCGGCTGAAGAGCAACAGCAAAAGCAGCGGCGCGTCCACTGCGCTCGACGGTCTGCAATCGGCAACCGCTCGACCGCGGATTGCATAGGAAACGGTGGATGCCCGGTTGCGTGCGCATTGGTTTGTCGCACCCATCGCCGCGTTGCGGCGCCTAGTCGTCTTTCAGCGAAGCCAGCAGGAACAACCGCGCCTTCTGCCAGTCGCGGCGGATGCTGCGCTCCGAGCGCTTCAGCAGCGCGGCGATCTCCAGTTCCGAGAGGCCGGCGAAGTAGCGCAATTCCACCACCTGCGCGAGCCGGTCGTCGACCGCGGCCAGCCGCGTCAGCGCGGTGTCCAGGCCCAGCATGTCCTCGTCCAGGCGCAGGCTGCCTTCGACGTCCTCGGGCAGGTCGGTGACCCGGTGCAGATCGCCGCCGCGCTTCTGCGCCATGCGCTGGCGCGCGTAGTCGACCACCACGCTGCGCATCGCCGAGGCGGCATAGGCGAAGAAATGCGCGCGGTCCTCGAACTGCGCCTCGCGGCGGCCGATCAGTTTCAGGTAGGCCTCGTGGACCAGCGCGGTGGCGTCCAGCGTATGGCCGTGCTGGCCGGCCAGTTGCCGCCGCGCCATCGCGTGCAGTTCCTGGTACAGCGTGGACAGCACGCGATCCAGCGCGTCGCGATCGCCGTCGCGCGCGGCATCCAGCAGTACGGTGATCTCGGTGCTGCTGGCCATGCGTCGTTCCCTCGCCAAGGCGGCAAATATAGTCTTTCCTTAACGGGCTGACACGACCCGGCCGTCACCCGGCGTCAACGCTGGCAGTGGCCGCACCAGACCGTGGCGCGCTGGCCCAGCCAAGCCTGCTTGAGCGGACGGCCGCAGCGCGGGCAGGGTTCGCCGCCGCGGCCATAGGCCGACAATTCCTGCTCGAAATAGCCCGGCGCGCCATCCGGGCTGAGGAAGTCGCGCAGCGTGGTGCCGCCGCGGGTAATGGCGTGGGCGAGGATCGCCTTGACCGCATCGGCGAGCAGCCCATAGCGTTCGCGCGACACGCGCCCGGCCGCGCGCAGCGGCGAGATACCGGCGGCGAACAGTGCCTCGGCCGCGTAGATGTTGCCGACACCCACTACGATGCGCTGGTCCATCAGGAAGGTCTTGACCGGCGCGCTGCGGCCGCGGCTGCGCGCGAACAGATAGTCTCCGTCGAAGTCGTCCGACAGCGGCTCCGGCCCCAGCCCCTGCAGCAGTTCGTGGGTTTCGCCGGGCGGCTGCCACAACAGGCTGCCGAAGCGGCGCGGATCGTTGAAGCGCAGCACGTGGCCGGAATCCAGCGCGATGTCGACATGGTCGTGGGTGGTGGCCGCGGTCTGCGCCGGCAGCACGCGCAGGCTGCCGGACATGCCCAGGTGCAGCAGCGCGCTGCCGGCGTCGGTGTCCAGCAGCAGGTATTTGGCGCGACGGCGCACCGCGTCGATGCGCTGTCCGGGCAACAGCGCGGAAACCTCCGCCGGAATCGGCCAGCGCAGGGCCGGACGCCGCAGCAGTACCGACTGCACGCGGCGCTGTTCGACGTGCGGCGCCAGGCCGCGGCGGGTGGTTTCGACTTCGGGCAGTTCGGGCATGGCGACAGTGTCGCAAAGTGCGACGGCCTGTTCCGCCGTGCCGGCCTCCGGCTAGACTCGCGCCATCCTGGGGAGGAGAAACGAAATGCTGCGACGTTGGCTGCTGGCGGCCGCGCTGTTGCTGTGCGCGCAGGGAAGTGTGGCCGGGCAGGCACCCGAGATCGGCGCTACGCCGCCGCCATTGCTGGGCAAGGATCGCGATGGCAATGCGGTCGACCTGAATGCGCTGCGCGGCAAGGTGGTGATCGTCACGTTCTGGGCGTCGTGGTGCGGCTATTGCCTGAAGGAACTGCCGGAACTGAACAGCCTGCAGGCGCAGGCCGGCGACCAGTGGCTGAAGATCATCGCGGTCAACGTGAAGGACGACACGGCCGACTATCGCGCGATGATGAAGCAGATGCGCGACTACACCCTGGTCATGACCCGCGACCGCGATGGCGAGATCGCTGAAGGTTATGGCGTGAAGGGGTACCCGAACCTGTGGATGATCGATCCGCAGGGCCGCGTGGCCAGCCACCACGTCGGTTACGGCGAGGATTCGCTGGCGTCGATCATCGACGAGATCAAACGCCTGTTGCATGCTGAACTGGCGCGCCAGCAGGCTGCCAAAACCGGCTAGCGGCGCGATCGCGACGATCGTGTATGAACATACGCCGGCGCAGGGATGGAATTCACTTCCCCCCGCCCGCATCATGACCGGGTTCACCCACGAGTCCCACACGCGATGCCTGCTTCCCTGCTCGATTTCCTCGCCGGCGGCCTGCTCCAGTTCGGCTGGGGCGCTCTGGCCATCTATTTCCTGATCGCGACCCAGCTCACCATCTTCTCGGTGACGTTGTATCTGCACCGCAGCCAGGCGCACCGCGGCGTCGATTTCCATCCGGTGCTCGCGCACTTCTTCCGCTTCTGGACGTGGCTGACCACGTCGATGATCACGCGCGAGTGGGTGGCGATCCATCGCAAGCACCACGCCAAGTGCGAGACCGAGGACGATCCGCACAGCCCGCAGTTCAAGGGCATCAGCACAGTGTTCTGGCGTGGTGTCGAGCTGTACCGCGAGGCGCGCGCGCAGCGCGAGGACATCGAGCAGTACGGCAAGGGCGCGCCGAACGACTGGATCGAGCGCCACCTCTACACGCCGCACGCGACGATGGGGCCGACGCTGCTGCTGTTCATCAGCTTCGCGCTGTTCGGTTTCGCCGGCATCGCGATCTGGGCGATCCAGATGGCATGGATTCCGTTCTGGGCAGCCGGCGTGGTCAACGGCCTCGGCCACTGGTGGGGCTATCGCAATTTCGAGACCACCGACACCGCCACCAACCTGACGCCGTGGGGCGTATGGATCGGCGGCGAGGAACTGCACAACAACCACCACGCCTTCCCGAGCTCGGCCAAGTTCGCGCTGCGCCGCTGGGAGTTCGACATCGGCTGGGCCGCGATCAAGGGCTTCGAGAAGCTCGGCCTGGCCAAGGTGCTGCGCGTGGCGCCATCGCTGGACGTGCGCCCGAACATCCACGTGCCCGACGGCGACACCATGAAGGCGCTGCTGGCACATCGCTTCCAGGCGATGACCGACTATCAGCGCAACGTGATCATGCCCGCGCTGCGTGAGGAGGCCGGTGCCGCGGGCGCCAAGCTGCGTTCGCTGCTGCCGCGCAAGCTGCGCAAGGGCCTGGTCGACGATGGCCGCTGGCTCAAGCCCGATGCACGCGAACAGCTGCAGCAGTGGGTGTCGCAGCGCCCGCGCATCCGCACCCTGGTCGAGCACCGCGCGCGCCTGGCCGCGCTGCTGGAAGCGCGCAGTCAGAACGCCGCCGAATCGCTGCACAACCTGCAGGCCTGGTGCCATGAGGCCGAGGCCAGCGGCATCCGCGCGCTGCAGGAATTCTCGGCGCGGCTGAAGGGCTATTCGCTGCAGTCGGTGCGCGCCTGAGTTTGGCGTGAAGTTCCGCTCTCGTCGCAGGAAGCCCGGTCGCGTTTGGCCGGGCTTCTTGTTTTTTGCGGCCTCGGTTGGCGCACCGCTTTTCGCATTCGCGCAGGTCAACGCCACAACCGACTACCTGTCGCGCATGGACGCCGACCGCGACGGCCGCGTATCGCTGCCCGAATACCAGGATTGGCTCAGCTATGCCTTCGACGGCATGGACAGGAACCGCGACGACACGTTGTCACCGCAAGAGCAGCCGGGTGGCCGAGGCACGCCGATCACCCGCACCGAGCATCGCGATCGCCTGGCCGAACGCTTCAAGCGCCAGGATGCGAACCGCGATGGTTTCCTGAGCGCGAAGGAGCTGTCCGCGCCGCCGCAATGACCGCTCTGGAGCCTGCGCTGCACTAGCGCATCGTCAGGGATAGAAACCGGAATCGGCCAGAAACCCGCGTGCGGCTTCGGCATCGGTGTAGTCGAGCTCGATCATCCTGCGAATCGCTTCTTTCTTGTCCGTAGCGCGTTGGTAATACGCATTGCCGATCGCGTAGCCGACGTAATAACCGAGGTCGCCCACGCCGAAATGGCTGCCTGCGGCGCTGTTGTAGAGCCAGCCGTCGTACGAAGGCTGATCCATCTCCATCTTGAAACGCGCCTTGATCGCTTCAAGATGCGTCGGCCCGTAGCTCATGTACGGCAACGGCGGCGTCTGGCCTGTGATCTTCTCAGCGACGAAGTCGGCAACGCCTTCGTAAAGGACCTGCGCCAACAGAGTGGGCCCCGGTCCATTTTGCTGCGTGTGCACATACTCGTGGATGTTGAGCAGAACCAGGCCGTCGGCCGGCCGCGTCCTGAAGTAGCCGCTCAGCCAGGTCCGGGTCTTGTCGGGCAGTTCGGAGACGTCGACGCTCTCGTCGCCCATCGCCAACTCGGTGCCGATCAGCACCTTGTCGCCTTGCGTGGTGCCGCCGGAGGTCATGCAGCCAACCAGGAAATAGAGCTGCGCAGGCCGCATGGCCGGGTAGAGCGCCTCGAATTTTTCGAGTTCGGGCGCCAGCGACACCGTCCGCGTCTTCACTGAAAGCGATAGTGGGCGGATGCTGGCCCAGTAGCGCGGATACTTGCGCAGCAGATCGACGTATTTTTCGGCAGTGCAGCCCTTGACCTCCATGAAAGCTTTCAGGCCGGCGCTGCCCGGATCGATATACAGCGCCTTCAGCAGTTGCAGTTGCTGCTTGGGGTCGGACGTGGCCTGGATGCGATCGTAAGTGTTCCAGAAGCGGTCGACATCGGCGGTGACGACGGTCTGTCCGGGAGCCTGGGCGTGCGTCAGAGAAGGCGCGAACAAGGCCAGCAAAACCAGTGCGCAACGGGGCAGGTGCAGCATGCTTGGACTCCTGGGTGGAAGAGGGAGGCCAGCTCCCGTACACATCCAGAAGGAGATGCGCTGCCCCGGCGCATGGTTTAAAAAGGGCAGGTCCGGCAATGCACTTGCGGCATCGTGAGCGTCCAAGGCCGAAGCGGGCCGGGCATCCGCCGCAGCTTCGATCCATCAGGGGAACCCATGCGTCAACGTTTGCTGCAGGCCCTTCTCCTGGCGGTACTGTCGTTCGCTGCGGTGGCGGCCGACAAGCCGACGCCGCAGGCGCGCGAAGCATCGGCTGCCGGATTCCGATATGTGGTCTTCGAAACTGCCAATGCGAAACCGGACGAAGCGCTGGCGATGATCATCGGCCTGCATTACTCCAGTGCCCGGCCCGAAGCGATGCTCGAATACTTCGACAGCATCGATTTCCCGGCGCGGATCGTGTTGCCGCAAGGCGAATACACGCGGCGCGAGGGTTACTCCTGGTTTCCAGGCGACTACGCCGACCTCACCCCGGCGCAACAGGACGCGGTGGTATCTGCCACCGGGGAAAAACTCGCGGCTTTCGTCGAACGTGTCGGCAAGCGTCATCCGAGTCGCGGCAAGCCGGTAGTGATGGGCATTTCCTACGGAGGTGATTTGAGTTTTCTGCTCGCCATCCGGCACCCGCAGCTCTTCAGCGCATCGTTTCCGATCGCGTCGCGTTTCCTGCCGTCATGGATGCCGGCAGCCAATACATGCGAACCGAGCTGTTCACCTATCCGTGCGATGCACGGCGACGCGGACACGACGGTACCGATCGGTCCGACCCGCGACGCCATCGCACTGCTGCAGAAAATGGACTACGACGTCAGCATGACGCCGTATGCCGGCGTTGCGCACGACTTCGATGCGCAGATGCAGCGGGACTTCGCCGGGCAGGCGGAGAAGATCCTGGAAGACCACTGAAAAAAGAAGCGGCCCGAAGGCCGCTTCCCTGTCGCATCGTGCCAGCAAAAGCGCATCACCAGATCCTGACCCGGTCCTCCGGCGCCAAATACAACTGCTCGCCGGGCTTGGCCTCGAACGCGTCGTACCAGGCGTCGATGTTGCGCACCGTCTGCGCGCGGTAGCGGGCCGGTGTGTGACTGCCTGCGATCAGCTGCTGGCGCAGCGCCTCGTCGCGCGTTTTCTGGCGCCAGGCCTGGGCATAGGCCAGGAAGAAGCGCTGGTCGCCGGTCAGGCCGTCGATCACCGGCGCCGGCTTGCCGCCCAGCGACTTGACGTAGGCCGCATGCGCGGCGGCGAGACCGGACACGTCGGCGATGTTCTCGCCCAGCGTCTGCTTGCCGCTGACGTGGAAACCCGGCAGCGGTTCGTAGGCGTCGTACTGCGCGATCAGACGATCGGCCGCGGCCTTGAAGTGCGCGGCATCCTGCGGCGTCCACCAGTTGGACAGGCGACCCTGCGCATCGAACTCGGCGCCGGTGCTGTCGAAACCGTGGCTGATCTCGTGGCCGATCACCGCGCCGATCGCGCCGTAGTTGGCGGCCGCATCAGCCTTGGGATCGAAGAACGGCGCTTCCAGGATCGCCGCCGGGAAGTTCATCGCGTTCTGCAGCGGCAGCTGCACGGCGTTGACGGTCTGCGGCGTCATCCACCACTCGCCCTTGTCCGGCGTCTTGCCGAGCTTGGCGATCTGGTGGCGGTATTCGGCTTCCTCCGCGCGCAGGCGGTTGCCGAGTGGATCGTCGCGCCTGATCTCCAGCGACGAGTAGTCGCGCCAGTTCTCCGGATAGCCGACGCTGACGCGCATGGTCTCGGCCTTGGCCTTGGCCTTCTGCTTGGTCTCCGGCGTCATCCACTCCAGCGTGTCGACGCGTTCGCGGAACGCGGCCAGGATGTTGCCGACCATCTCCTCCACCTGCGCCTTGGACGAGGCCGGGAAGTATTTGTCGACATAGATCTTGCCGACGGCATCGCCGAGCGCGTTGTTGGTCGCGCCGATCGCGCGCTTCCAGCGCTCGCGCTGTTCGGGCGTGCCCTGCAGCGTCTTGCCATAGAAGTCGAAACTCAGGTCGGCATAGGCCTTGGGCAGCAGCCCGGCGCTGTCGTTGAGCGCGTGGAAGCGCAGGTAGTCCTTCCAGGTCTGCAGTGGCACCTCGGCGACAAGGGCCGACAGCTTGCGGATCGCTTCCGGTTGCCAGGCGACGACGGTCTTCTGGTCGGCCAGGCCGGCGCCTTCGAAGAACGCCGTCCAGTCGATGCCCGGCGCCTTGCTCGCGAACGCGGCCGTGTCCCACGGATTGTTGGCCTTGTGCACGTCCTGGCTGTCGACGACGCTGGCGTGCGCCTTGGCGATCCGGGTTTCCAGGTCGAAGATCGCCTTGGCTTTCGCTTCGGCGTCGTCGCTGCCGGCGAGCTTGAGCAGCGAGGCGATGTAGGCCTGGTATTTCTCGCGATAGCCGGCCATGGTCTTGTCGGTGGCCAGGTAGTACTCGCGGTCGGGCAGGCCGAGGCCGCCCTGCATCAGCGTGGCGACGTTGTGTTCGGGATCCTGCAGGCCCTGAGCGACGAACACGCCGAACAGGTTCGGCGTGGCGAAGTTGGTCGCGTTGAGCGGATCGGTGTCGGCGCGTACGGTGCTGCCGAGATGGCGCGACAGGTCGGCCGGCGAGGCGATCGCGTCGATCGCGTCCAGTCGCGGCTGCAGCGGCGCCAGGCCACGCTGCTCGATGCCGGCCTCGTCCATGTAGGCGGCGTAGTAGTCGGCGATGCGGCGCGCGTCGGTGCCGGCGGCGGGCTTGGCCTTGTCCAGCGACTGGATCAATTCCGCGGTGCGCTGTTCGGCCTTCTCGAACACCTGCAGGAAGGTGCCGGTGCTGGAACGGTCGGCCGGGATTTCGGCGCTCCTGCGCCAGGCGCCGCTGGCGTAGGCGTCGAAGTCGTCGCCGGGCTTGACCGACTTGTCGATGCCGGCCAGGTCGATGCCGGATACCGGCGCCGTGGCGGCCGGCGTTTCGGCGGCCGGTGGGGTCGTGGCGGTGGTCGGGGCGCGGTCGCAGGCGACGGCGGCGGAAACGGCGGCGGCGATCAGCAGCCAGCGATAGGTGCGCATGGGAACGACCTCGGACTTGGGGCAGCCGCCACCTTAATCCTCCCGGCGGGGCGCGGTATAGGCAGGAAGTCACCGTTCGGGCCGCTGGTCCTTCGCGCCGACGCCCGGGACTTCCACCCTGCCGTGGCCGACTCCACCTCCGTCATCCCGACGGTCGGCGAGGCGTCGTGACCGGTGCGCTGCGAAGGCAGGTGCGGCGCTAGAATGCACGCGTGATCCGTTCCGCCGCCTTCCAGCATCCGATGGCCCGCCTGGCGCTGGCGGCGATGCTGCTGCTGGCCCTGCTGCCGACCTTCGGGCGTCTGGCGTCCGCCGCGGCGCCGTCCGCGGAATGGACCGCGTTGTGCACCATGACCGGGCTCAAGTACGTCGCGCTGGATACGGACGACGGCGTCCCGGCACCGCAACCGGCCGGCGGCATCGAACAGCACTGCGCGTACTGCCCGCTGCTCGCCGCGATGGCGGTATTCGCGTTGTGCCTGGCGCTGGCCTGGCCGCGTCGCAACCACGTTGCGCATTCGTCCCGACGCCGTGTCGTCGCGGTTCACCGGTTCCATCCCTGCGGCCTCGGTTCACGCGGCCCGCCGCTGGCGCTCTAGACACAAGCCTCTTCCGATTCTCCGCGCGGTCGAATCCGCGCATCTTGTGCTTTGGAGCTTTCATGTCGATTCCGTTTCGTACGGCGCCGTGTGCGTCGTGCTTGGCCGCGGCCGTGGCTGCGGTTCTTGTTTCCCCATGGCCTGCTCTGGCCGCCGATCCGCAATCCGTCGAACCGACCACGCTCGACCGCGTCGAGGTCGTTGCGCAAACGTCGCGACCGACCACCATCGACAGCCTCGAACAGGCGCAGGAGCGTCTGGGCCAGCGTGCGGGCGCGACCGCGGTGGTCGATGGCGAGTCTTATCGCGAGCGTCGCAGCAGCACGTTGAGCGATGCGCTCAACCAGGCGCCCGGCGTCTTCGCCCAGACCCGCTTCGGTGCCGAGGAGGCGCGGCTGTCGATCCGCGGCTCCGGACTGCAGCGCACCTTCCATGGCCGCGGCCTGGTGCTGCTGCAGGACGGCAGCCCGCTGAACCTGGCCGACGGCGGCTTCGATTTCCAGGCGGTGGAGCCGCTGGCCGCGCGTTACGTCGAGGTCTATCGCGGCGCCAATGCACTTGAATACGGCGCGGCCACGCTCGGTGGCGCAATCAACTTCGTCGCCCCGACCGGTTACGACGCCGCGCCGGTCACGTTGCGCGCGGAAACCGGCAGCTACGGCTATCGACGCGGACAGGCCGCGCTGGCGGGACATTCGGATCGTGTCGATGGTTACGTCAGCGCGACCGGCTTCCGCCAGGACGGCTTCCGCGATCACGCCATGCAGCAGAACCATCGCCTGTTCGGCAACGCCGGTGTCCGTTTCGACGATCGGCTCGAGGGCCGCTTCTATCTCACCCACGTCGACACGCGCTCGCAACTTCCCGGCAATCTGACCCGCGCCGAATCGGATGCAGATCCAACGCAGGCCGCACCCGGCAACCTCGCGCTCGACCAGCGTCGCGATTACACGCTGGATCGCATCGCCGGCAAGCTGGCGTGGACGCCGTCGGCGGATCGCGCGCTGACCCTGTCGCTGTACTACGCCGACAAGTCGCTCGACCATCCGATTTTCCAGGTGCTGCGGCAGGATTCTCGGGACTACGGCGCCGACCTGCGCTGGCGCGGCGAAAGCCGCCTGGGCGATCGTCGCAACGTGCTGATCGCCGGCCTGGCGTTCGCGCGGGGCCGCATCGACGACGACCGTTTCGCCAACGTCGCCGGCGTCCCCGGCGCACGCACCAACGCCTTCGCGCAGCGTGCCGGCAATGCGCAGGCCTACTTCGAGAACCAGACCTGGCTGGACGATCGCTGGGTGCTGGCGCTGGGTGCGCAGGCGCTGCGCTCGCAGCGTCGCTCGCAGGATCGCTACCGCGTCGATGGGCGCGACGAGAGTTTCGACGCGGACTATCGCGGCGTCAGCCCGAAACTGGGCGTGCGCCATGTCGTCGACGATGGCCTGCAGTGGTTCGCCAACCTCAGCCGCGGCCTGGAGCCGCCGAGCTTCGGCGAACTCAGCGGTGGCATGGGCGTGACCCCGGTCGATGCGCAGCGCGCCAGCAGCGCCGAACTCGGCGTACGCGTGCAACGCGCGCGGTTGTCGCTGGATGCGGTGTTGTACCGGGCGCGCATCGATGGCGAGTTGCTGGCGTTGAACGACGCCGCCGGCAACCCGCTGGGCACGATCAACGCCGGGCGTACGCTGCACCAGGGCTTGGAACTGGGGCTGGGCTGGCGGTTCGCCGACGCGTGGACGTGGTCGGCCAACGGGCTGTGGAACGATTTCCGCTTCGACGACGATCCTGCCTACGGCGACAACACGCTGGCGGGACTGCCGCCGCATCTGCTGCGCAGCGAGTTGCGCTGGCAGCCGCGCGAGGCCTTCCATGTTGCGCCCCATATCGAATGGGCCGGCGACAGCTGGATCGACCACGCCAACACCCTGCGCGCGCCGGGCTATACGTTGCTTGGCCTGCGCATCGGCGGACGCATGCATCGCCAATGGAGCTGGTTCGCCGACCTGCGCAACCTGCAGGATCGCCGCTGGTTCGCCGGCAGCAACGTGATCGCCGATGCACGTGGTGTCGACGGCCGTCATTTCCTGCCCGGTGACGGCCGCTCGCTGTATGTCGGCGTGGAATGGCGTCGCCAGTGATGCATCGTCGCACGGGGCGGATTCGATCCGCCCCGTGTGGCGTTTCGTAGCGTGCGCTGTGCGCACGAACGGACATCACATCGTGCGCACAGCGCACGCTACGGAGCGCAGGTGCGTAGCTCTCAATCCGGAATCGGCAGGCTCAGCGTTTCCTTGACCTCTTCCATCACGATGTAGCTCTTCGACTCGCGCACGTGCGGCAAGGTCAGCAAAGTGCTGCCGAGCAGCTTGCGGTACGAGGCCATCTCCGAGATGCGCGCCTTGATCAGGTAGTCGAAATCGCCGGACACCAGGTGGCACTCCAGCACGTTCGGCAGGCGCAGCGCTGCGCGACGGAATTCCTCGAAGATGTCGCCGGACTTGTACGACAGGCTGATTTCCACGAACACCAGCAGATTGGCCTTGAGGAACTGCGGATCCAGTCGCGCGTAGTAGCCGGTGATCACGCCGTCGCGCTCCAGCCGGCGCACGCGCTCGGTGCACGGCGTGGTCGACAGGCCGACGCGCTCGCCCAGTTCGGTGAAGGAGATCCGGCCTTCCTCCTGCAGCACCCGCAGGATGTTGCGGTCGATCCGGTCGAGTTCGTTGCGGCGGCTCATGGCGGCTCCGGCGGATGAATTGTTTTTGGTGAAATTCACCAGATATGTCGTCAAAAACGGAAAATAACACTGATAGACCTGCCATATAGTGCGCCGTTTCTTGGGTCCCGGACCATCAGGTCAGGGAAAGCTCTCGCGGAGAACCGGCAATGCGGGTAATGGTCCTGGGCAGTGGCGTCATCGGCATCAGCAGCGCCTGGTACCTGGCGCGCGCCGGCTTCGAGGTCACGGTGGTCGATCGCCAGTCCGGCCCGGCCGCGGAAACCAGCTTCGGCAACGCCGGCCAGATCTCGCCCGGCTACGCCTCGCCGTGGGCCGCCCCGGGCGTGCCGCTGAAGGCGCTGAAGTGGCTGTTCCAGAGCCATGCGCCACTGGCGATCCGTCCTGGCCTGGACCCCAACCAGTACCTGTGGCTGGCGCAGATGCTGCGCAACTGCACGCAGGCGCGCTACGCGGTCAACAAGGCGCGCATGGTGCGCCTGTCCGAATACAGCCGCGATTGCCTGGACGAGTTGCGCGCCGAGACCGGCATCGACTACGAAGCGCGCCAGCTCGGCACTACCCAGCTGTTCCGCACACAGGTGCAGCTCGACGGCGCCGCCAAGGACATCGCCGTGCTCGATGAATACGGCGTGCCCTACGAACTGCTCGATCGCGCCGGCATCGCCCGCGTCGAACCGGCGCTGGCGGCGACCTCCGACAAGCTGGTCGGCGCGCTGCGCCTGCCCAACGACCAGACCGGCGACTGCCACCTGTTCACCGAACGGCTGGCGGCGCTGGCGGCGGCGGCCGGCGTCGAATTCCGCTACGGCCAGACCATCGAGGCGCTGCAGGGCGACAGCCGCCGCATCAGCGGCGTGCGCATCGACGGCCGTGTCGAAAGCGCCGACCGCTACGTGCTGGCGCTGGGCAGCTATTCGCCGCAGCTGCTGGCGCCGCTGGGCATCCGCCTGCCGGTGTATCCGCTGAAGGGCTATTCGCTGACCCTGCCGATCACCGATCCGTCGATGGCGCCGACCTCGACCATCCTCGACGAGAGCTACAAGGTCGCGATCACCCGCTTCGACGACCGCATCCGCGTCGGTGGCATGGCCGAGGTGGCCGGCTTCGACCTGTCGCTGTCGCCGAAGCGCCGCGCCACGCTGGAGAAGGTCGTCCGCGACCTGTACCCGCGCGGCGGCGACCTGGCGCGCGCCCAGTTCTGGACCGGCCTGCGCCCGGCCACGCCCGATGGCACGCCGGTGGTGGGCGCGACCAGCCTGTCCAACCTCTACCTCAACACCGGCCATGGCACACTGGGCTGGACCATGGCGTGCGGCTCGGGCCGCTACCTGGCCGACCTCATGGCCTCGCGCATGCCGCAGATCAGCGGCGAAGGCCTCGACATCTCCCGCTACGGCGCGCGCCGTGGCGGCCGCACCGCCCCCATGCCGGAACCATGCGCCCAGCCCGCGCGCTGATCGACCTGCCTTCGCTGCGCCACAACTATCGCCTGGCGCGTGAGCTGGCCGGCGGCAGGACACTGGCCGTGGTCAAGGCCGATGCCTACGGCCACGGCGCGGTGCGCGGCGCGCAGGCGCTGGAAGCCGACGGCGCCGATGGTTTCGCCGTCGCCTGCATCGAGGAGGCGCTGGCGCTGCGCGAGGCCGGGATCCGGTCGCCGATCCTGCTGCTGGAAGGCTTCTTCGACGCCGACGAACTGGCGTTGATCGCCGCGCACGACCTCTGGTGCGTGCTGCACGCGCAGTGGCAGATCGATGCGCTCGAACGCGCTGCGATATCGAAACCCTTGCGGATCTGGCTGAAGCTGGATTCGGGCATGCATCGCGCCGGCCTGCCATCCGCCGACTACCGCCATGCCTGGCAACGCTTGAGTGCGATGCCGCAAGTGGATGACCTGGTGGCGATGACCCATTTCGCCCGCGCCGACGAACTGGACTGCGCACGCACCGACGAGCAGGCGCGCGTCTTCGCCGATGCGATCGCCGACCTCGGCGCCGAATCCAGCCTGTCCAACTCGCCCGGCCTGCTCGGTTGGCCGCAGCTGCGCAACGACTGGGCGCGCGCCGGGCTGATGCTGTACGGCGCGACGCCATTTCCGGGCGCGCACGCGCAGGCGGACCGGTTGCGACCGGTGATGACCGTCGAGTCGAAGATCATCGCCGTGCGTGATCTGGCGGCCGGCGAGCCGGTCGGCTATGGCGGCGGTTTCGTCACCGAGCGTCCGAGCCGTGTCGGCGTCGTCGCGTTCGGCTACGCCGACGGTTATCCGCAGTTCGCGCCGACCGGCACGCCGGTGGCGATCGACGGCCAATGCGGACGCCTGGTCGGCCGCGTGTCGATGGACATGCTGACCGTCGACCTGACCGATCATCCCGCCGCCGACGTTGGCAGCGTGGTCGAGTTGTGGGGCGCGCAGGTGCCGGTCACCGAAGTGGCCCGGCATTGCAGCGGCAGCGCCTATTCGCTGCTATGCGGACTGAAGCGCGCGCCGCGCGTCTACCGCGACTGATCCGTAGCGTGCGCTGTGCGCACGATCCATATCCGATTCAAGCGCGCGAAAGCGATGCGCGTCGATCCGTGCGCACAGCGCACGCTACGGTTTCCGGCATGACGGCGGCGGTTACGCGTCACACACCGCGTCACACACAAAACAACGCCGGCCTCGCGGCCGGCGTTGGCGTCGCACGACGCGGAGGAAGCGTTTACTTGGTGATGTCGACGTCCTTGGTCTCGCGCAGGAACAAGGTGCCGATCACGAAGGTCATCAGCGCAATCAGGATCGGATACCACAGGCCGAAGTACATGTTGCCGGTGGCCGCGACCAGGGCGAAGGAAATGGTCGGCAGGAAGCCGCCGAACCAGCCGTTGCCGATGTGGTACGGCAAGGACATCGAGGTGTAGCGGATCCGGGTCGGGAACAGTTCGACCAGCCACGCCGCGATCGGCCCGTAGACCATGGTCACGTAGATCACCAGCACCGTCAGGATCAGCAGCACCATCGGCTTGTTGATGCGCGCCGGGTCGGCTTTTTCCGGATAGCCGCCGGCACCGAGCGCAGCCTTGAGCTCGCCGCCGAAGGCGTCGGCCCGGGCCTTGCTGTCTTCCTTGCTCAATCCGGCGCCTTCGTAGCCGCTGACTTGGACGTTGCCGACGTCGACCCGCGCAACGCTGCCGGCCGGCAGCGGCTGCACCGTGTACGGCACGCCGGCCTTGGCCAACGCCGCGGCGATGATGTCGCAGGAGTTGTTGAACACCTTCTTGCCGACCGGATCGAACTGGAAACTGCACGTATCCGGATCGGCATGCACCACCGCCGGCGCGCTGATGCGGGCTTCCTCGACCGCGGGGTTGGCGAAATGGGTCAGCGCCTTGAACAGCGGCATGTAGGTCAGCGCGGCGATCAGGCAGCCGGCCATGACGATGCCCTTGCGGCCGATCTTGTCCGACAGCCAGCCGAAGAAGACGAAGAACGGCGTGCCGATCGCCAGCGCGCCGCCGATCAGCAGCCAGGTGGTAGTGGGGTCGACCTTCAGCGACTGGGTCAGGAAGTACATCGCGTAGAACTGCCCCGCGTACCAGACCACGGCCTGGCCGGCGGTGGCGCCGAGCAGTGCCAGCAGCACGATCTTACCGTTGGCGGAGAAGAAGCTTTCGGTCAGCGGTGCCTTCGACTGCTTGCCCTCGGCCTTCATCTGCTGGAACAGCGGCGATTCGGCCAGCTGCAGGCGGATCCACACCGACACGCCAAGCAGGATCACCGACAGCAGGAACGGAATGCGCCAGCCCCAGGCCTCGAACGCCTCGACGCCGAGCACGGTGCGCACGCCGAGGATCACGATCAGCGACAGCAGCAGGCCCACCGTCGCGGTGGTCTGGATGAAGCTGGTGTACAGGCCGCGCTTGCCGTTGGGCGCGTGCTCGGCGACATAGGTCGCCGCGCCGCCGTACTCGCCGCCCAGTGCCAGGCCCTGCAGCAACCGCAATACGATCAATATGATCGGTGCGGCGATGCCGATGCTGGCGTAACTGGGCAATACGCCGACCAGGAAGGTCGAGATTCCCATGATGACGATGGTGATCAGGAACGTGTACTTGCGCCCGACCAGGTCGCCGATGCGGCCGAAGAAGATCGCGCCGAACGGGCGCACCGCGAAACCGGCGGCAAACGCGAGCAACGCGAAGATGAAGGCGCTGGTCTCGTTGACGCCGCTGAAGAACTGCTTGGCGATGATCGCCGCGAGCGATCCGTACAGATAGAAGTCGTACCACTCGAACACGGTGCCCAAGCTGGAGGCGAAGATGACCTTCTTGTGGCCTTGGGTGAGCGTGCCGGCGGGATTGTCGTTGGCAGTGGTGGCGTTCATGGCTTCCCCTTAGAAACTGAACTTGACGTGCGTATGCAGGCGACGCAGGTCGCCGGCGCGGTCATCCTCGAGCTGGCGTTCGCCCCAGATCAGTTCGGCGCCGATGTCCAGCTTCGGGAACGGCGAATAGATCAGGTTGGCGTGCCAGGACTGCGAGCGCTCGGTGACGCCGAAGCCGGTCAGCAACGGGTCGTTGTCGAACATCGCGGTGGCGTACATCAGGTTGCTGCGCAGCTTTGGATTGAACGCATGCCGCCAGGCCACGTAGGCGCCGTAGCCGTCGAGCGCCTCCAGCGATCCGTCGGCGGCCTGCACGGTGTCGCTGCCGAGGCCGAAGGCCAGATAGCGGCCGATGCCCTGGCCGCCGTTGACCGCGTAGCGGATGTCGTCGCTGTCGCCGAGGTTGTACTTGCCCGACACGCTGAGCGCCACGCCGGTCTCGGTATCGCCCTGGTCGGTGGCCAGGTTCTCGTACTTGAACTGGCGCACCAGGCCGGCGACGGTGAAGTGGCCCCAGTCGCCCTTGGTCAGCCAGCGTGCGGTGAGATCCGGCAGCACGTTGTCGCCGGTGTTGAAGCGCGCGCTGTTGCTGAGGTAGGGCGTGACCGTGGTCTGCGGGTTCTCCGCCGAGAACGACCACGGCCCGCTGGTGTAGCGGAGCTGGGCCTGGCGCACGAAGATGACGCCGTCGGTGGGGCCGACGAAGTCGACTGCGTCCGGCAGCGCCGCCACGTCCTGGAAGTTGGACCAGGTCTGGCCGGCCAGCCAGTTGTTCCAGCTCACATAGGCCTGGCGCAGGGTCAGCGCGTAGGTGTTGGTCGAGGTCTCGTTGCCGGCGAAGCTGTTGTTGCCGCCGCCGTACATGTCCGCCTCGATGTAGGCCTTGACCTTGTCGCCGGCATCGGTGGTGTGGTCGGCACTGAACCAGAACCGCGAGAACTGCGCGTGCACGTCGGTATAGGGATCGCCGCCGTCGACGTCGTTGCCGGCAACGGGGATGGCGCTGGGCAGGTAGAACAGGCGCCCGGCCGAACCGTCGGCGATCTTGCCGTCGCTGGTGTCGGTGACCATCGCGTCGAGCTTGATGAAGCCGCCGTACGAGAACGTGGTGCCGGGATTGGCCGCGGTCATGATCGTGGTCGACTGGATCGGCTGCTTGCCTTCGGGCACCGCCGGACGCTGCGCCTGCACGGCCTGCACTTCGGTGACCTGGGTCTGCGTCTGGGTGAGTTGCGTCTGCTGCTGTTGCTGTTGCGACAGCAGCGCCTGTACCTGCTGTTCGAGCTGGGCGATGCGCGCCTCAAGCTCCTTTTCCTTGGCGGTGCCGGCCAGGGCCATGCCCGGAGCCAGCAGCGCGACCAGCAGCGCGGTGGCCAATGGGCGCCGCGCCAACTTTGCGATGGATGTCGTCATTCCCCTCTCCAGAAATGCGTGGTTACGGCGCCGCGCGCCAGCACGGCTTCCCGGAGACTGCGCGCGCGTCCCCGCCCGCGCCTATTCGCCATTGGTCGAAGGCCGCAAGCGGTATAGACGAAGGTCTAGGGCAGTCCGGCAATGAATGCGGCAGACTTCACGCAACGCAGTGCCATTCTTGTCCCGCAGGATTCTTCAGCAGGTATCGCCATGTCGGATGCGCCCACCCTTTATCCCGTCCGCCCGGATTTCGCCGCCCACGCCCGCATCGACCACGCGCGGTACGAGCATCTTTACGCCGAGTCGGTGCGCGATCCCGACGCCTTCTGGGGCAAGGTCGGGCAACGCCTGGACTGGATGCGTGCGCCCACCACGATCAGGGATGTCAGCTTCAAGCAGCAGGATTTCCGCATCCGCTGGTACGCCGACGGTGAACTGAACGCCAGCGTCAACTGCCTCGACCGACATCTGGCCACGCGCGGCGACAAGACCGCGCTGCTGTTCGAGCCGGATGATCCGTCGCAGCCGGCGCGCCGTGTCACTTACCGTGAATTGCATGCGCGCGTGTGCCGGCTGGCCAATGCGTTGCGCCATCTCGGCATCGGCAAGGGCGACGTGGTCACCATCTACCTGCCGATGATCCCGGAAGCGGCGGTGGCGATGCTGGCCTGCGCGCGCATCGGCGCGATCCATTCGGTGGTGTTCGGTGGCTTCTCGCCGAATTCGATCGCCGACCGCGTCGGCGACTGCAAGTCCAAGCTGATCATCACCGCCGACGAAGGCCTGCGCGGCGGCAAGAAGATACCGCTCAAGGCCAACGTCGACGCCGCGCTCAAGCTGCCCGGCACGAATACCGTGGAGACCGTGCTGGTGGTGCGCCATACCGGCGCCGCGGTCGACATGCAGATGCCGCGCGACCGCTGGTACGACGCAGTGGTCGACGGCCAGTCGGACAGCTGCGAACCCGAGCGCATGAATGCCGAGGACCCACTGTTCATCCTCTATACCTCCGGCTCCACCGGCAAGCCCAAGGGCGTGCTGCACACCACCGGCGGTTACCTGGTGTACGTCAGCTACACCCACGAAGCGGTGTTCGACCTGCGCGACGACGACATCTACTGGTGCACGGCCGACGTCGGCTGGGTCACCGGCCACAGTTACATCGTCTACGGGCCGCTGGCCAATGGCGCCACCGCGCTGGTGTTCGAGGGCGTGCCGAACTGGCCGGACAGTTCGCGCTTCTGGCAGGTGATCGACAAGCACCAGGTCACGATCTTCTACACCGCCCCGACCGCGATCCGCGCGCTGATGCGCGAAGGCGATGCGCCGGTGAAATCGACCTCGCGCAAATCACTGCGCCTGCTCGGCACGGTCGGCGAACCGATCAATCCGGAAGCCTGGCGCTGGTACCACGACGTGGTCGGCGATGGTCGTTGCCCGATCGTCGACACCTGGTGGCAGACCGAGACCGGCGGCATCCTCATTTCGCCGCTGCCCGGCGCGATCGACGCCAAGCCCGGTTCGGCCACCAAACCGTTCTTCGGCATCCAGCCGGCGCTGGTCGATGCCAACGGCCAGATACTCGAAGGCGAGGCCGAGGGCAACCTGGTGCTGCTGGATTCCTGGCCGGGCCAGATGCGCAGCGTGTACGGCGACCACCAGCGTTTCATCGACACCTATTTCAAGACCTATCCGGGCATGTACTTCAGCGGCGACGGTTGCCGCCGCGATGCCGACGGTTACTACTGGATCACCGGCCGCGTCGACGACGTGATCAACGTCAGCGGCCACCGCATCGGCACCGCGGAAGTGGAGAGCGCGCTGGTCGCGCACCCGAAGGTCGCCGAAGCGGCGGTGGTCGGCTATCCGCACGACATCAAGGGCCAGGGCATCTACGCCTACGTCACCCTGATTGCCGGCGAACAGGACAACGACGAACTGCGCAAGGAGCTCGTCGCCTGGGTACGCAAGGAGATCGGTCCGGTCGCCACGCCCGATCACCTGCAGTGGGCGCCGGGCCTGCCGAAGACGCGATCCGGAAAGATCATGCGCCGCATCCTGCGCAAGATCGCCGAGAACGCGCCGGACCAGCTCGGCGACACCAGCACGCTGGCCGATCCGTCGGTGGTCGATGCGTTGGTGAGAAACCGGCGCCAGCCGTGACCACACAAATCAGCGCGTGATCGACGTCGCACGGATCCCTGCACCGTCGTCGTTGCAATCACAAATCACAAATCACCAATCACGAATTCCCCCGCAAGAGAACATGCCGACCCTGCTGATCGCCGACGACCATCCGCTGTTCCGCGAAGCGCTCCGCGGGGTCGTCGCACGCGTGTTGCCCGGCTATGCGTTGCGCGAAGCCGACAACGCGCAGGCGCTGTATGCGCTGGCCGAAGCCGAGCCCGACGCCGACCTGTTGCTGCTCGACCTGAACATGCCCGGCGCGCATGGCTTCAGCGTGCTGGTGCACCTGCGCGCGCAGCATCCGCAGCTGCCGGTGGTGGTGGTGTCGGCGCAGGAGGATCCGGCGGTGATGCGGCGCGCGCTGGACCACGGCGCGGTCGGCTTCATTCCCAAGTCGGCCGACGCCGCGACGCTCGGCGATGCCTTGACGCAGGTGCTGGAAGGCGAGCGCTGGGCGCCGGAGGCAGCACACGCGGCGCCGGCGATCGGCGATGACGAACATGCCGCCGCGCAGAAGCTGCGCGAATTGACGCCGCAGCAGTTCCGCGTGCTGCAGATGCTCGGCACCGGCCTGCTCAACAAGCAGATCGCCTACGAACTCGGCGTCTCCGAAGCGACGATCAAGGCGCACATGACCGCGGTCCTGCGCAAGCTCGGCGCGTCCAACCGCACGCAGGCAGTGCTGATCGCCGGCAGGCTGGCACTGGATCCGGCATCGGTGGTGCCGCCGCCGGAAGAGGATGCGTAGGTCGGGTTCGATGTTCCGCCGTCATCCCGGGCGCAGCGAGGGATTCCGTTTTATGCGAGACAGCGAAAAGTCGACAGCGGATCCCTCGCTGCGTCCGGATGACAGCTTGAGGATGACAAGCGAGGCTCATGCCAGCCCCCGTCCTTGGTCAGTTCTCAGCCACCCGTTGTACCGACTGCTGCTGCGCCGCCAGGTATGCGCGCAACGACGCCGGCCGCACTGGCTTGGTCAGCACGCGATAACCGCGCGAACGCGCGGCCTGCTTCAGTGTGTCGCTGCCGTCGGCAGTCAGCAGCGCGCCCGGGATCGCATGTCCGGCCTGCGCGCGCAACGCATCAAGCGTATCAAGTCCGTCGAGACGATCGTGCAGGTGGTAATCGACCAGCATCACGTCCGGCTGCTGCGCGACCAACGACAGCGCCTCGTCCACGGTCGTCGCCGACAGCACCTGCACCTGCCAGCGGCCGAGCAACGCGCGCATGCCGGCGAGGATCTCGTGGTCGTTGTCCACGCACAGCACGCGCAAACCGGCCAGCGAATCGGGAATGCCGACACGCGGCTCGCGCGATGCCAGCGGCGCGGCACGCGCGGCGCGCGGCACGCGGATCGAGAACACGCTGCCGCGGCCGACCTGCGAACTCACGCCCAGCGGATGGCCGAGCACGTACGAGATGCGCTGGCAGATCGACAGGCCCAGGCCGAGGCCGCGTTCGCCCCAGTCGGTGGGCTGCTCGAAACGGCGGAATTCCTCGAAGATCTGCTGCAGGTGATGGCGCGGGATGCCCGGGCCGGTATCCCACACCTGCAGCTCGATGTCGCCGCCGCGCGGCCGCGCCGCCAGCACGATGCGGCCTTCGCGCGTGTAGCGCAGCGCGTTGGCGATGAAGTTCTGCAGCACGCGGCGCAGCAGACGGCGATCGCTGCGCACCGGTCGTGAACTCGCATGCAGGCGCAGGTCGATGCCGCGGCCGCCGGCGACCGGTGCGTACTGTTCGACCAGCTGCTGCAGCAGGTCGCCGACATCGAAGTCGGTCAGCGCCGGTTGCAGCGCGCCGGCGTCCAGCCGCGAGATGTCGAGCAGGCCGTCGAGCAGTTCCTCGGCGGCGCGCAGTGAGGTGTCGATGCGTTCTGCCAAGTGCCGTTGCTCGGCGATCTGGTCGCTGTCGCGCAGCGCCGAGGTGAACAGCCGCGCGGCATTGAGCGGCTGCAGCACGTCGTGGCTCAGCGCCGCCAGGAAGCGGGTGCGCGACTGCTGCGCGGCCTCGGCTTCGCGGCTGCGTTCGGCGACCCGTTGCTCGAGCGTCTCGTTGATCTCGCGCAATGCGCCTTCGACGCGCTTGTATTCGGTGACGTCACTGTAGCTGGTGACGTAGCCGCCGCCGGGCAGCGGCTGACCGCGCATCTCGGTGACCTGGCCGCTGCTGCGCACGCGCTCGAACACGTAGGGCGAGCCGGCGCGCATGTAGGCGATGCGCTTGTCGACCTGTGCGTCGATGTCGCCTTCGCCCAGTTCGCCGCGCTGTGCATTGAAGCGGATCAGTTCGGCGACCGGACGGCCGACGTAGAGCATGCCGTCGGGATAGCCGAACATCTGCTGGTAGCGGCGGTTCCACGCGACCAGCTTCATCTCGCGATCGACCACGCTGACGCCCTGGTCGATGTTGTCCAGCGAGGTCGCCAGCACCTGGCGGTTGAAGCGCAGTTCCTGGCCGGCTTCATCCAGCACCGCGACCACTTCCGCCACGTCCATGCCCGAACCCTTCAGCGCGCTGGTCAGCACCAGCCGCGCCGACGCCGCGCCGATCGCCGCCGCCAGCAGGCGCTCGCAGAACTGCACCCAGGCGCGGTCGGCCGCGGCGGCGGGTTGCAGCTCGACGCCGAGCAGCCGCGCCTGCTCGTTGAAGGCACGACGCGCGGTGCGCTCGCCGAGCACACGCCCGGCCAGCGCCAGCAGGTCGGCGATGTGCACGTTGCCGCGCCAGCCACCCTCGGCCAGGGTCTCGCGCCGCGAATACGGATCGAGGAACGGCACCGCGCGCAGGCGCTCGTCGAAACCCGGTCGCCAGCGTGCGGACACCAGCAGCAGTGCGCCCAGGTTGACCAGCAGCGACCAGAACGTGCCATGGGTCAGCGGATCCCAGCCGGACAGGCCGAACAACTGCTGCGGGCGCAACCAGTGGATGCCGAGCGGACCGTGCAGCAGCCAGTCGCGCTGCAGCCAGCCGGCCTCGGTCAGGGTCGGCAGCAGCAGCGTGTAGATCCACATCGCAAAGCCCAGCGCCATGCCGACTTCCACGCCCTGGCGGCTGGCGCCGCGCCAGTACAGGCCGCCGATCAGCCCGGGCGCGAACTGCGCCACCGCCGCGAACGCCATCAGTCCGTACGCCGCCAGCGTGGTGTCGCTGCCGCTGGCCCGGTAGTAGCCATACGCGATCGCGGCAAAGCACACGATTGCCACGCGCCGGATCCACAACACGGTCGACGCGACATCGCCACCGTGGCGTTCCGCCCATCCGCGGCGCAGCAGCGGCGGCATCACCAGGTCGTTGCTGACCATCGTGGCCAGCGCCACGCTGGCCACGATCACCATGCCGGTAGCCGCTGAAAACCCGCCGACATAGGCGAACAGCGCCAGCGCATGGCGCGATTCGGCCAGTGGCAGCGCCAGCACGAAACTGTCGGCGGCGACGCTGCCGTCGTCGCCGAACAGCGCCAGGCCGGCGCCGGCGATGGGCAGCACCATCAGGCAGATCACCACCAGGTAGGCGCCGAACAGCCAGCGCGCGCGGCGGATGTCGTTGACGTCGCCGCATTCGACGATGGCCACGTGGAATTGCCGCGGCAGGCAGATGATGGCGGCGAAGGCGAGCAGGGTCTGGCCGACGAACCCGACCGGCGGCGCATTGGCGACCAGCGTGCGGGTGGCCTGGTCGACGCGCAGGCCGTGGTCACCCAGCCAGCCGATCGCGAACACGCCGACCATCACCAGCGCCAGCAGCTTGACCAGCGACTCCAGCGCGATCGCCAGCATCATGCCGTGATGGTGCTCGGTGGCATCGACCTGGCGGGTGCCGTACAGGATCGCAAACAACGCCATCAGCGCCGCCACGTACAGCGCGGGATCGCCGAACGTGGTGGTTGGCTCAAGCCCGCTGAGCACGCTCAGGCTGATCGCCACTGCCTTGTACTGCAGCGCCAGGTAGGGCACGGCCGCGGTCAGCGCGATCAGCGTGACCAGGGCCGCCAGCCGCTGCGAGCGACCGTAGCGCGAGGCGATGAAGTCGGCGATCGACACCGTGTTCTGCGTCTGCGCGATCAGCGCAATCCGTTCCAGGATGCGCCAGCCGAACAGCAACATCAGCAGGGGGCCCAGGTAGATCGGCAGGTAGCCAATACCGGTGCGCGCCGCGGTGCCGACCGCACCGTAGAACGTCCACGACGAGCAATATACCGCCAGCGCCAGGCTGTAGACCACCGGCCGCAGCCACGGCCGCTGCGGATACAGCGGCTTGCGGTCGCCCCACCACGCCACCGCGAACAGCAGCGCGGCGTAGGCCAGCGACACCAGCAGCAGCATCCAGCCTGGCAGCATCCGCGCCCCCGTTCGTGCGATGCGACGAGTGTACGGCGATCGTCGCGTCCGGGTTGGCTACCCTCCCGCTGTCATCCCGAGCGCGGCGAGAGACCTGTTTTGTCGATGCCGGAATGGGTTACGCAAGCAGGCGAAGAGGCAAAGGAAAAACCCGCCTTGTGGCGGGTTTTCGGTAAGGCGTCTGGATGACCATCCGCTTTGCGGATGTTCGCTCCGGCCTGCGGCCTGCGCAGTCCGGCATTCGCCGGGATGACGCAATGGCATGGTGTCCGCGCACAGCTGCGAAAAGAAAGACCCGCCGTGTGGCGGGTCTTCGGTGAGGCGCCGGATCCCCGCCTTCGCGCGATGCGAAGGCGTCACTGCGTCATTTGATCTTGCCTTCCTTGTAGATCACATGCTTGCGCACGACGGGGTCGTACTTCTTGACCTCCATCTTGTTCGGCGTGTTTTTCTTGTTCTTGTCGGTGGTGTAGAAGTGGCCGGTGTTGGCCGAGGAGATCAGACGGATCTTGTCGCGCTTGCTTGCCATGATGTCCTCCTCAGACCTTTTCGCCGCGGGCGCGGAGTTCGGCCAGAACGGAGTCGATCCCGTTCTTGTCGATGGTGCGCAGTGCCTGCGCGGAAACCTTCAGCTTGATCCAGCGGTTCTCGCTGGCCACCCAGAAACGACGCTCATGCAGGTTCGGCAGGAAGCGGCGACGGGTCTTGTTGTTGGCGTGTGAGACGTTGTTGCCGGTCTGCACGCCCTTGCCGGTGACTTGGCATACACGGGACATAACGCACCTCGAATGGTTTTTTTGTCGCCCTTGGCCAGGGAGACGGCGGCCCCGGCGGTTCGACGCAGATGCGTCGGTCGCCACGCAATCCAGGCAGTGGGTCGTTGTGCGGAGGCGGGCGGAATCGCGTTTCCGGCCCGATCCGGGCTTCCCGAAAACGGGGCACCAGACACAGCGAGCCGGGCATTATGCGGGGACGGCCGCCCCGGGGCAAGGACTTATCCACAGGACGTGGCTCGGTGCAGGGCCGTTTTGCCGCAAATCTCTGCTAGCGGCGCAGGAAGCCGGAGCATCGGTACGCCGGATGGGGGCCCAACCCGTGTTCAGATTCTCCCGCTCACCGCTGCTCCACGCGCCAGATCAATGCGTCGCCCTGTCCCGGCGCCAGCCCCGGTGGCGGATGTCCAGGTACAGGCTGTAGGCGGCGGTGAAGGACGGGAACAGGTTCTGGATCACACCGACCGAGTCCTGCTTCTGCGAGAACAGGAAGTAGCTCAGCGTCATCGCGCTGCCGGCCAGGCTCATGTACCAGAACAGGCGCGGGATCACCGGCTTGCGGTGCTTGCGCGAGGCCAGGAACTGCACGATCCAGCGGCCGCCGAACATCAGCGCGCCGGTCAGGCCGATCACTTTCCATGGCGACATGTGCAGGCCGGTCCAGGCCAGCCACGGGATCGGACTGTTCATGAAATCGGGGGTCATGGCGGTGCTCGCTGCATGAAAGGCGTCATCCCGAGCGTAGCGAGGGACCTGCTTTTTGCCGACGATCACAGAAAAAGCAGGTCCCTCGCTGCGCTTGGGATGACAGGTATTGTTCGGGACGTCAGGTTACGTAATTTCCTCGACCGCCGTGCGCTTGCCGCGACGGATCAGCCAGGCCACGCCGCGCAGGTCGCTGATGCCGACCAGGGCGCGGTTGAGGTTGTTGTACTTGGACACGCCGGTGGTGCGGTGGCGATGGTTGACCGGCACGCTGACCGTTTTCCAGCCGGCGCGCTGCATCAGCGCCGGCAGGTAGCGGTGCATGTGATCGAAATAAGGCAGGTCGAGGAATGCCTCGCGCTCGAACAGCTTGATGCCGCAGCCGGTGTCCGGCGTGTCGTCGCGCAGCATGCGCGCGCGAATCGCGTTGGCCCATTTCGAAGCCCAGCGCTTGCTGCCGGAATCCTGGCGGTTGACGCGCCAGCCAGCAAACAGTTTGGTGTCCGGCGTGGCGGCCGCGCGCGCGGCGAGCAGCTTGGGGATGTCGGCCGGATCGTTCTGGCCATCGCCGTCGAGCGTGGCGATCCACGCGCCGCGCGCGGCCTTGATGCCGTTGCGTACCGCCGTGCTCTGGCCGCTCTGGCTGACGTGGCGCAGCACGCGCAGTTCCGGTACCTCGGCCTTGAGCCGCTGCAGCACCGCGGGCGTGTCGTCGCGCGAATGATCGTCGACGTAGACGATCTCGAAGCTGGTCACGCCGCGCAAGGCCGCGGTGATCTCGTTGACCAGCGGCGCGACGTTGTCCTGCTCGTTGAACACCGGGACGACAACGGAAAGTTGGGGCGTCATGCGTTGGTTCCGAAATAGTCGCGGCACCAGGCCACCACGCGCGGCAGCCCGACCTCGATCGAGGTGGCCGGCTCGAAGCCGAACGCAGCCTTGGCGCGCGCAGTATCGGCCATCGTCTCGATCATGTCGCCCGGCTGCATCGGCTTGTAGACCTTCTCGGCGTTCCTGCCGGCGGCCGCTTCGATGACGGCGATGAAGCGTTCCAGTTCCACCGGCGTGTGGTTGCCGAGGTTGAAGACCCGGTGAGGAGCCGCGCTATGCGACGGATCCTGGTCGGGCGGATTTTCCAGCGCACCGAGCACGCCGGCGACGATGTCGTCGATGAAGGTGAAGTCGCGGCGCATGCGGCCATGGTTGAACACGTCGATCGGGCGGTTCGCCAATACCGCTCGCGAGAACAGCAGCGGCGCCATGTCCGGCCGGCCCCAAGGGCCATACACGGTGAAGAAGCGCAAGCCGGTCGCGCGCAGGCCGTACAGGTGCGCGTAGGTGTGCGCCATCAGTTCGTTGGCGGCCTTGGTCGCGGCGTACAGCGAACGCGGCTGGTCGATGCGCTGGTCCTCGGAGAACGGCGGCGTCGCCGAGTCGCCGTACACCGACGACGAACTTGCGTAGACCAGGTGCGCGACGCCGCGGCGCCGGCACAGTTCCAGCATGTTGACGAAGCCGGCCAGGTTGCTGTCGACGTAGGCGTGTGGATTTTCCAGCGAATAACGCACGCCGGCTTGCGCGGCGAGATGGATCACGCGTGTCGGTGCGTATTCGTCGAACAGCGCGGCGAGGCCTTCACGATCGGTCAGGTCGAGTGGCCGGATGTCGACCTCCGCGCACAGCGCGGCGACGCGGTCGCGTTTGAGCTGCGGATCGTAGTAGGCGTTGAAGCTGTCGAGGCCGACCACGCGCTCGCCGCGTTGCTGCAGTTCGCGGCAGACGTAGGCGCCGATGAAGCCGGCTGCGCCGGTGACGAGGGTGGTCATGGTTGATGTCGTGCGGTTTTTCAGTCGTCGTTCCCGCGTCCTTCGACAAGCTCAGGATGGGCGGAAAACCCGGTGATCACGATTTTGCCTGTTGGCGGATTAGGGAAACGTTGGACGCAGCTTCCGCATAGGCTTTTGCGAAGCGGAGCTTGAAGCCTGGAAGCAAGCACGCAGAGTAGTGGAGCAAGCTTCGCCCTGCGAGGCGCGTCATCTAAGTGCCCTTGCCACGCAGTTTTTCCAGTACGCCATCCAGCGTGTCCAGGTCGCTGTAATGGATCACCAGCCGGCCCTTGCCGCCGCGGCCATGGGCGATGTTGACCCGGGTGCCGAGCGATGCGGACAGTTCGTTCTCCAGCGACGCGATGTCGGCCGCGGGTCGCGCCTTGCTGGCCACGCGCTTGCGACTGTTGCCGGGAACCGAACCGGCGGCGAACTGCTGCGCGCGATGTTCCACTTCGCGCACCGACCAGCCATGTTCGGCGGCGTCGGAGGCGAGCCGGCTGGCCAGCTCCGGCGACAGCGTCAGCAGCGCGCGCGCGTGGCCCATCTCCAGGCGTCGCGATTCCAGCAGCGCGCGGATCGCCGGCGGCAGTTCCAGCAGGCGCAGCAGGTTGGACACCGCAGCGCGCGAGCGACCGACCGCTTCGGCCGCCTGCGCGTGGGTCAGCGCGAATTCGTCGATCAGCCGCTGCAACGCCTGCGCTTCCTCGAGCGGATTGAGGTCTTCGCGCTGGATGTTCTCGATCAGCGCCATTGCTACCACGGTGCGGTCGTCGACTTCGCGCACCACCACCGGGATCTCGGTCAGGCCGGCCTGCTGCGAGGCGCGCCAACGGCGTTCGCCGGCGATGATCTCGTAGCGCTTGCCGCCGAGGTCGCGCACCACGATCGGCTGGATCACACCCTGCGCGCGGATCGATTCGGCCAGTTCGGTCAGCTTGTCGGCGTCCATGTTGCGACGCGGCTGGTACTTGCCCGGCGACAGCGCATCCACCGGCAGCGAATGCAGGCGGTCGCCCGGCGCGGCCTCCAGCGCCGGCGCTTCGGCAGCCGCCTTCGGACCGAGCAGGGCCTCCAGGCCGCGGCCCAGGCCGCGCTTCTTGGCGGGGGTGGTCTTGGTCGCGGTCATGCCGCCTTCTCCGTGGTCTGCTTGTTGCGCTCGTGCTGGCGACGCAGCACTTCGCCGGCCAGTCCGAGGTAGGCGATGGAGCCGCGCGAGGCCTTGTCGTAGCCGACGATGCTCTGCCCGTGGCTTGGTGCCTCGGCCAGTCGCACGTTGCGCGGCACGATGGTGCGGAACACCTTGTCGCCGAAATGGTTGGTGAGTTCGGCCGAGACCGCGTTGGCCAGGTTGTTGCGCACGTCGAACATGGTGCGCAGCACGCCTTCGATCTCCAGCGCCGGGTTGAGCCGGGCCTTGAGCGCGTCGATGGTCTGCAGCAGCGCGGTCAGGCCTTCCAGTGCGTAGTACTCGCACTGCATCGGCACCAGCACCGAGTCGGCGGCGGTCAGGGCATTGAGCGTCAGCAGCGACAGCGCCGGCGGGCAGTCGATGATGATGAAGTCGTAGCGTTCGCGCAGCGGATCCAGCGCACGCTTGAGGCGCTGCTCGCGGCCTTCCTCGTCCATCAGCTCGATCTCGGCCGCGGTCAGGTCGGTGTTGCCGGGCAGCAGGTCGAAATCCTCGGCGGTCCTGACGATCGCCGCATCGGCGTGCATCTCTTCCAGCATCACGTCGCAGCTGGAGGCGGACAGTTCGCGCTTGTCGATGCCACTGCCCATGGTCGCGTTGCCCTGCGCGTCGAGGTCGACCAGCAGCACCCGCTTGGGCGTGCGCGCCAGGGCGGCGGCCAGATTGACGGCAGTGGTGGTCTTGCCGACGCCGCCCTTCTGGTTGGCGATGGCGATGATGCGGGCCATGGGGTCCGTTGCCTCGATGCGATGCGGGTGGCTGCACGCGCCTCTGCGCGCGCGGCCGGACCGGGGATTATGCCTCAGGGGGGCTGGAGGCTTGGGGCCGGGGACTTGGGGTGGAAAAGCAGATCGCGGATTCTGTTGCTGTCGTGGGTTGTTGTGGCCCAGCTCCCAGCCCCCAGCCCCAGCCCCCAGATCCAAGCCCCTAGTCCCCGCTCCTTTCTACAATCACCAGATGCCGCTCCGCCGCCAGCCCCGGCACCGCCAGCGGATGAATGGCCTGCAGCCGCCATCCCGTTGGCAGGGCGGCGATTTCCTCGTCCGGACGGGCGCCCTTCATCGCCAGCAGGCGCCCGCCGGGCGCGAGCAGATGGCCGCCGACGGCGAGGATGTCCGCCAGCGTGGCCAGCGCGCGCGCGGTGATCGCCGCGTACGCACCGGGTTCGTCGAGCGCTTCGGCGCGCGTTTCGGCGACGCGCGCGTTGCCCAGCCCGAGCGAGCGCACTGCCTCGCGCAGGAAGCGCGCTTTCTTGCCGTTGGACTCGACCAGCGTCACCTGCAGCGATGGCACCGCGATCGCCAGCGGAATGCCGGGCAGGCCGGGACCGGTGCCCAGGTCGGCGAGCGTGGCGACATCGCGCACGTAGGCGTGCATCGCCAGCGAATCGAGCAGATGCCGGGACACCATGTCGCGCGGGTCGCGGATCGCGGTCAGGTTGTAGGTGCGGTTCCAGCGGTCGAGCAGGGACAGATAGGCCAGCAGTGGTGTGGCGATGGCAGTGTCGAGCGCCAGCGCGACAAGGCCTGCCTGCAGCTCGTCGCGTGACGCGGATTGATCGGCATTCATGGCGACAAGTATCGCGCAGCGCGCCGGGACCAGAAAAAAGCGGTGATCCGGGCGCAGTGGGTGACTTGCCGGTCTCGGCTTCGAAAACAGCCCTTACTGCATGGGTGACGACCGCGTGGGCGGCAGCCGCCATGCGATGGCGGCCAGATATCCCGGCGCCGGCTCGAATTCGTGCAGCCGCCAGTCCGACGGCAGCCCCAGGGCGGGATCGCAGGCCGTCATCGCCAGCCCCTGCGCATGCGCGGCGAATGCCAGCCGGTGCAGGCCGAACGCCAGGCCATGACCATGCGCCTTCAGCACCGCTTCCTTGGCGCACCACAGACGCAGGAAGGTCTCCTCGCACGCGGTCGTGTCCAAGGTGGACAGCCACTGCGTTTCGACCTCGGCGTAGTAGCGCTGCGCCAGTTCCAGCGCGCGCGGCCGTGGCCGCCGCCATTCCATGTCCACGCCCAGTTCGATGTCCTGGCCCAACGCGACCAGCAGGCCTTCGCCGCTATGGCTCCAGCTGGCGTCGTAATGGCCGGCAGGCGGCTGGATTCGCGGCCGCCCGCGCGGCTCGCGCGCCACCGGCAGGGTGTCCGGCGCCAGGCCCAGCGACCGCTCCAGCCAGCGCCGGGCCGCCGGCTCGGCGGGCTGCGTGCGGGGATGGGGTTGCCAGGCCCAGCGGATCGGGCCGATGGCGTGACCGGCGTCGGTCGAAGACATGATGAACGGCGGTTTGGTGCGGGACGGGGTCGCCAGCGTAAGCTAATTGCCAGGGGGCGGCCGAGGCCGCGCAAGGAGCCAGTGAATGTCCGCCGTCGTCGAGCGCATCGATCCACCTGCCTTGCCACAAGTGCTCGCCAGCGGCGGCGAAGACCGGCCGCTGCTGTTCGACGGGAACGGCGAGATCGCGCTGGGCGACTATTTCGCCGAGGTGCGCGGCGTGGCGGCGCAGCTGCCGGCCGGGCGCCACGTCATCAACCTGTGCGAGGACCGCTACCGGTTCCTGGTGGCATTCGGTGCCGCCGCCCTGCGCGGGCAGGCGACCCTGCTGCCGTCCTCGCGCGCGCCGGCGGTGGTCGACGAAGTGCGCGCCCGTTATCCGGACAGCTATTGCCTCGGCGACCAGGACTTCGCCGACACGCCGCCGCACTACTGGCGCCTGCCGCAGTCGCTGCCGCGGCGCGATGGCGCACCGCCGATGATCGAGGACGATGCGGTGGTCGCGATCGGTTTCACCTCCGGCAGCACCGGCTGCCCGAAACCCAATGCCAAGACCTGGGGCGGCTTCCGCACCAGCACGGCGCAGAACCTGGCCGCGCTGCGCGACCTGTGGCCGGCGGGCGCGATCCCGCGCCTGGTCGCCACCGTACCGCCGCAACACATGTACGGCATGGAGATGACGGTGCTGATGCCGCTGCTCGGCGGCGCGGCGGTGCATGCCGGGCGGCCGTTCTATCCCGGCGACGTGGCGCGCGCGCTGCAGCAGGCATCCGCGCCGCGCGTGCTGGTGACCACACCGGTGCATCTGCGTGCGCTGGTCGAATCCGGCATCGAGCTGCCGCCGCTGGCCGGCATCGTCTCGGCGACCGCGCCTTTGCCGCAGGCGCTGGCCGCCGCCGCGGAGGCGCGCTTCGGTGGCGAGGTGCGCGAGGTGTTCGGTTCCACCGAAACCTGCGTGATCGCGCGCCGCCGTACCGCATGCGAGGACGCGTGGACGCTGATGCCCGGCGTGCGACTGGCGCCGCAACCCGACGGCACGCTGGTGCACGCGGCGCATCTCGACACCGCGGTCGCGCTGGCCGACCTGGTCGAACTGGACGGCGAGCACCGCTTCCATCTGCGCGGCCGCAATGCCGATCTGCTGGAGATCGCCGGCAAGCGCGCCTCGCTCGGCGACCTGACCCGCAAGCTGTTGTCGGTGCCCGGCGTCGAGGACGGCGTGGTGTTCCAGCCCGACGAAGCCGACGATGCCGGCGTGCGTCGCGTGGCGGCGCTGGTGGTGGCGCCGACGCTGGACGAGACGCAGATCCTGCGCCACCTGCAGCGCGGGCTGGATGCGGTATTCCTGCCGCGCCCGCTGCTGCGCGTGGCCGCGTTGCCGCGCAACGAAACCGGCAAGCTGCCGCGCGATGCGCTGCAGGCATTGCTGCGCAGCCGCATGCCGTAAATCCGGCCCACTCCATCGCCGCGCACGGCGCATCGCCTGCGCTGACGCCTCCGTCACGCCCGCCCCGCCAGACTTGCGACCGCCCCCCATCCAGGGCGTTGCAACCCTTCATCTGTCATAGGAGCTTGGAGCATGGGCATCATCATCTGGTTGATCGTGGGTGGCATCTGCGGCTGGCTCGCGAGCATGATCATGAGGACCGACGCCCAGCAAGGCGTCCTGCTCAACGTGGTCGTCGGCATCGTCGGCGCCTTCATCGGTGGCTGGCTGATCGGACCGCTGGTCGGCGCGGGTTCCATCAACGATGGTTTTTCGATCATGAGCTTCATCGTGTCGCTGGTCGGCGCCATCATCCTGCTGGCCATCGTCAACCTGTTCCGTCGCGGTCGCGTGCGCTAGGTCCCTCCCCCGAACCTTCGCCCCCGCGAACGAGTAGGCCCGGCAATGCCGGGCCTTCTTGTTTTCGATGCTGCGGTGAGCGGGTGGCGGGGCATGTCGGTGCGGCACTCAGGCGTCGGCGAGCTGCACCCAGGCCGGCGCATGGTCGCTGGGGCGATCCCAGGTGCGTGGTTCGCGGTCGATGCCGGCCGCGACCGCCTGGCCGCGCAAGGCGTCCGACACCAGGGTCAGGTCGATGCGCAGGCCCAGGTTGCGGCGGAAGGCCGCCTGCCGGTAGTCCCACCAGCTGAACACGCCGGCCTCCTGGTGGTGCAGGCGATAGGCGTCGTGCAGGCCTAGCGCGAGCAGGCGCCGCAACGCGTCGCGCTCGGCGCGCGAGCTGAGGATGTGGTCGTCGTTCCAGACCGCGGCATCGTGCACGTCGCGCTCGTCCGGCGCGATGTTGAAATCGCCCAGCACCACCAGCCGCGGATGCGCGCGCAGTTCCCCGGCGAGCCAGTCGTGCACGGCTGAAAGCCAGCGCAGCTTGTAGTCGTACTTGTCGGTGCCGACGTCCTGGCCATTGACCACATACAGGTTGACCACGCGCACGCCGTCGACGGTGGCGGCGATCACGCGCCGCTGCACGTCGTCGAAACCGGGGATGCCGATGCACACGTCCTCGGGCGCGTGCCCGCGCGCGAGCAGCGCCACGCCGTTGTAGGTCTTCTGCCCGGCGAACACGCTGCGATAGCCGAGCCCGGCCAGCACCGTGTCGGGAAAGCGGTTGTCCTCGAGCTTGGTTTCCTGGATGCCGACCACGTCCGGCGCGGCATCGCGCAGCCACTGTTCCAGATGCGGCAGGCGCACGTTGAGCGAATTGACGTTCCAGCTGGCGATCTTCATGCAGTCCTCATGTCAGGCACGCAGGACGCGATGCTACCGCTTTGTGGGGTCGAGCCTGCCGGGACGCGCTGCCTGCGGCTTAGCGCACCAGCAGGCGGATGAAGCGCTCGATCTTCGAATACGGCGGCTTCAGCAGGTCGCTGCCGGCCCAGCGCGACTGCCACAGGATCGGCAACTGCTTGCTGAAGGCGTCGAAGCCGGCGCGGCCGTGATAGGCGCCCATGCCGCTGGCGCCGACGCCGCCGAACGGCAGCGCGTTGATCCCGAAATGGATCAGGCTGTCGTTGACGGTGACGCCGCCGGCTAGCGTGTTGCGCAGGATCCGTTCGACGCTGTCGCGGTCGTGGCTGAAGGGATACAGCGCCAGCGGTCGATCGTGCGCGTTGACGTAGGCGATGGCCTCGTCGAGTGTGCGGTAGGTCTTGATCGGCAGGATCGGACCGAAGATCTCGTCCTGCATCACCCGGGCGTCGTCGCCGGGTTCGATCACCAGCGTCGGTGGCAGCGCGCGTTCGCCGTCGCCGGCCGGTTGCAGTTCGATCACCTGCAATCCCCTGGTGCGTGCGTCGGCCAGGTAGCCTTCGAGGCGCGCGAACTGGCCGTCGTTGATGATCCGCGTGTAGTCGTCGCTGTTGCCCGAGCCGTAACGCGCCTGTACCTGTTCGCGCAGCGCCGCCACCAGCGCGTCGCGTCGCGTCGCGTCGATGAACACATAGTCCGGCGCGATGCAGGTCTGGCCGCTGTTGAGCCACTTGCCGGTCGCCAGCCGCGCGGCGGCCTTGTCCACAGGGAAATCGGGACACACGATCGCCGGCGACTTGCCGCCGAGTTCCAGCGTCACCGGAGTCAGGTTCTGCGCCGCGGCGGCCATCACCTTGCGGCCGACCGCCGTCGAACCGGTGAACACCAGATGGTCGAACGGCAATGCCGCGAAAGCGGCGGCGACTTCGGCGCCACCGAAGGCGACCGCGACGCGATCGGCCGGGAAGACTTCCGCCAGCAGGTCGTGCAGGAAGCGCGCGGTGCGCGGCGTGTGTTCGGAAGGTTTCAGGTAGACATGGTTGCCGGCAGCGATCGCGGTCGCCAGCGGGATCAGCGCCAGGTTGACCGGATAGTTCCACGGCGCGATCACACCGACCACGCCAACCGGCTCGGGCCGCAGTTCGGCGCGTGCCGGCCAGAACCGCCAGCCAACGCCGATGCGCTTCGGCTTCATCCAGCGCCGCAGCTGCCCGAGCAGATGATCGATCTCGCTGAGCACGGTCATGCCTTCGCCGATCAGCGATTCGTGCACGGAGCGGTGGCCGAAATCGGCGGAGATGACGCGCGTCATTTCGTCCATGCGCGATTTCATCGCCGCGCGCAGGCGCTGCAGGTCGCCGCGACGCTGTTCGTAATCCGGCTTGGCGGCCTGCCACGCGACACGCAGATGGTCGAGGGTGGGACGCAGGTCGGCAGTGGGCGTATCGGCGGCGATGTCCATGCGCCGGAGTGTAGTCCGGCTCCTGCGACCCCTGCGTATTAGAATGATCGGATGACCGCAATCCGCCCCTATCTTGGCCAGCTTCCCACCCTCGGGCAGCGCGTGTACGTCGATCCGGCCGCGACGGTGATCGGTGACGTCGTGCTCGCCGACGATGTCTCGATCTGGCCCGGCACCGTGGTTCGCGGCGACGTCAACTTCATCCGTATCGGTGCGCGCACCAACATCCAGGACGGCAGCGTGGTGCACGTCAGCCACGACGGACCGCATGCCAAGCTCGGCGGCTTTGCCACGGTCATCGGCGAGGATGTCACCATCGGCCACAAGGCCATTGTCCACGCCTGCCGCATCGAGGATGCGGCGCTGATCGGCATGGGCGCGATCGTGCTCGATGGCGCGGTGGTGAAGAAGCATGCCTTCGTCGGTGCCGGCACGCTGGTCGCGCCGGGCAAGACGGTGGGCGAGGGCGAGTTGTGGCTGGGCAACCCTGGCCGGTTCGCGCGCCGGCTCAGCGACGCCGAGATCGAGGCGCTGTACTACAGCGCGCAGCACTACGTGCGGATGAAGGACCAGTACCTGGCCGAGCCGTTGTTGTAGCGACGCACGAGGGGCGATGCTTTCCTTCTGGTAGGGCGCAGATGCGCTGCTACAACGGCAACGGTTGCGTTTCGACTTCCAGCGCGTCGAGGAAGGCGATCGCCTGCTGGCGGTCGTCGCCGCACATCGACAGTTGCGGCTTGAGCGATGCACAGAAGGCGGGTCGTTCCGGCCGGCCGAACAGCCGGCAGCGGTAGTCGTCATCCAGCTGCACGCATGGCAAGCCGGCCGGTTTGCCGAAGGGCATGCCGGGGATCGGCGAGGTGATCGACGGCGCGATGCAGCAGGCGCCGCAGCCGGAACGGCAATGCATGCTCATGCCGTCGCGCGGGCCTGTCGATGCGGGCGTGGCGAGTGCGCGCAGGTTCAATCGGCCGTGACCAGCGACGCGCGGTGCTCGACCAGATGCGCGTACACCGGGTCGGTATCGGGCCGCACGCCGTGCCATAGCGCGAAACTTTCCGCAGCCTGCTCCACCAGCATGCCGAGGCCGCCGATGGCGTCGTGCGCGCCGGCCGCGCGTGCCCACGCCAGGAACGGGATCGCGACTTCGCCATAACTCAGGTCGACCGCCGCGGTGCGTGCGCCGACCAGCGACATCGGCAGGTCCGGCAGGCCGTCGGTGCGCGTCGCCGAAGTGGCGTTGATGACCAGGTCGAATTCGCCGAACTGCTTCAGGTCGGCCAGATAGCGCGGATGCACGCGGCCCGGCTGGCCAAGTGCGTCGGCCAGCGCGTCGGCGCGTTCGGAAGTGCGGTTGACGATGTACAGGTCGCCGATGCCCGCATCGAGCAAGGCCGGCGCGACGCCGCGCGCCGCGCCGCCGGCACCGATCAGCAGCGTGCGCCGCGCGCGCAGGTCGAGGCCGTGGCGGCCGGTGAGATCGCGCACCAGTCCGGCGCCGTCGGTGTTGTCGCCATGCCATTCACCGCCGCGCAGGGTCAGCGTGTTGACCGCGCCGGCGCGCCGCGCCCGCTCGCTGAGCGTGGCGCAGGCCCGCGCCGCGCGCTGCTTGTGCGGCAGCGTGACGTTGGCGCCGACGCCACCGGAGGCGGCGAACGCGCCCAGGGTCATGTCGAACTCCTCGGCCGCGGTATCGATCGCGGAATAATCCAGCGCGATCGACAGCTGCCGGCCGAACGCGGCATGGATGCGCGGCGACAGCGAATGCGCGACAGGATGGCCGATGACGGCATAGCGGGGAATCGACATGGCGGGATTCGCTCCAGGCTGGGGGCGGGCCACCGACGCCGGCGGTTCGCCGATTGAAACGATGCTTGTACGCGGCGCTCGCAGTCTACTCCGCACGTCGCCATCGCCGTTGCATCCAGGCGGGCCAGTATCCACGGCCGGCAGTGAAATCCACGACAGCGCAAGCGTCGGATGAGGCGCTTAGCGCAGAAGATGCTCGTTGCTGTTGGCCCGAATCAACAGCCTTCCGTGTCGCCCATAGACCCGGAGGGCGGCGGCCATGGATGGCCGCCGTTTTCCGACCGAGCCATGGATGGCGAGTCGGAAAATCTCCGATAACTACCCAACCGCAACGGGAGCTTTGTCGGGAAAGGGCCTTCTCTTTGGTTACTTTCTCTTGGCCCCTTCAAGAGAAAGTGACCCGCACGCGCAGCGGGCGGAAGCTTTTGGCAGTTTGTAAGAGCAACGGAACAAGCCCTGTTCTACAACGACAAGGAACAATTACTGGATATCGCTTCGCTTACCCCTTCGGGGCCGTCCCTTCAGACGTTCTGCGCGCTTCGAGCTTGTCCGAGCTTTCAGGGATGGAGGCCAAAAGCACAGCAAAGGCCGTCAAAGCGGCTTGTGATAGGCGTGCTGCGTCTTGGTGCGGGTGTAGCCGAGGCGTTCGTAGAACGGATGTGCTTCGGGGCGCAGGATGTTCGATCGCAGGAATACCTCCGGCGTGCCAATGTCCTGCGCCCACTGTTCGGCCGCCGCGATCAACGCCTTGCCTACACCGCCGCGCCGGGCTTCGGCGTCCACGACCAGGGCGACGATCTCGACGCGCTCGCCCAGTTCCAGCGTGATCCGCTGTTCGGTGGCGACGAAGCCGACGAGCCGGCCGTCATCGCCGACCGCGACCAGTACCGCATGGGTCGGCGAATCCAGCAGCTTTTGCAGGCGTGTGGCGAATACCTCCACCGAGGCGGGATATCCGAGTTGCGTGGACAGCCGCGCGATCTGCGCGGCATCGGCCAGCGTGGCGTGACGAACGATCGGAGAGGACGACATGCAGACCTCCGCCTTCCGGTCAGCCTTGTTCCTGTAGCCAGCGCGCCGCATCCAGCGCGAAGTAGGTCAGCACGCCGTCGGCGCCGGCGCGCTTGAATGCGGTGAGCGCTTCCAGCGTGCAGGCGCGTTCGTCCAGCCAGCCGTTGGCATAGGCGGCCTTAAGCATCGCGTACTCGCCGCTGACCTGGTAGGCGAAGGTCGGCACGCCGAATTCGTCCTTCACCCGGCGCAGCACATCGAGATAGGGCATGCCTGGTTTCACCATCACCATGTCCGCGCCTTCGTCCAGGTCGAGCGCCACTTCGCGCAGCGCCTCGTCGGAATTGGCCGGGTCCATCTGATAGGTGTACTTGTTGCCCTTGCCGAGCGCGCCGGCGCTGCCGACCGCATCGCGGAACGGGCCGTAGAAACTGCTCGCATACTTGGCCGCGTAGGCGAGGATGCGGGTGTGGACATGACCGTCCGCTTCCAGCGCCGCGCGGATCGCGCCGATGCGCCCGTCCATCATGTCGCTGGGCGCGACCACGTCGGCGCCGGCGGCGGCGTGAGACAGCGCCTGCCGGACCAGCGCCTCGACGGTGGCGTCGTTGACCACGTAGCCGCCGTCATCGACCAGGCCGTCCTGGCCGTGCGAGGTGTAGGGATCCAGTGCGACGTCGGTGATCACGCCCAGTTCCGGAAAGCGCTGCTTGAGCGCGCGGATCGCGCGCTGGCACAGGCCGTCGTCGGCCCAGGCGGCGGCGGCATCCAGGGATTTGGCGTCCGGCGCTGTCACCGGGAACAGCGCCAGCGCCGGGATGCGCAGTTCGCTGGCCTGCTCGGCGACGCGCAGCAGTTCGTCGATGCCGACGCGCGACACGCCCGGCATCGAGGCCACCGCCTCGCGCCCAGGCAGTTCGTGCACGAATACCGGGTAGATCAGGTCGTTGGCGGTGAGCACGTGTTCGCGCATCAGCCGGCGGGAAAAATCGTCGCGGCGCATCCGCCGCATGCGGGCATGGGGATAGCTCATGGCGCCCATGATACGCCGCTGCCATCGAGCTCCCGCTCAAAAAAAACCGGCGCCACTGGGGCGCCGGTCGGGTTGTCGCAAATGAAGCGGGTTTACAGCGTTGATTTGGCCACGCAGCTGCGCAACGCCATGTGCTGGTTGCGGTCGATCAGGCCGGCCTTGTGCAACGCGGTGGCATGGTCGGTCATGCAGCGCATGTACTTGGCGCGACCGCCGCCGGCGCTGGCCTCGCACACGTTGTTGTAGGCCTGCACGTTGGCGCCGATGATGATGCCGACGTCGTCGACCAGGTCGATGCCGGTGTCGCATCCGTCGATCTGCGCGCTGCCGTCGTTGAGCGTCCAGCCCGTGTCCTGCAGCAGGTTCGGCGTGATGTCGAGGTTGTAGGTCGACAGCAGGGTCGAATTGATGCTCGGTTCCATCAGCGCGTTGGGCAGCAATGCGGTGTCGTAGTGCGAACCGGACGAGCCGCCCTGCACCGGGTTGGGCATGAACAGCCGTGGGCGGCCGTCATCATCGGCACCCTGCAGCTTGCTGGGATCGACGACCAGGCCGACCTGTACGCCGGGCAGGTTCGCCTTGATCGAGTTGCCCGCGGCCAGCGTCACCCGGATCGACGGGATCGTGATGGTCGGATCGGCGCCGCCCAGCCCTGGCGGCGGCGTGCCGGGGACGTTGTCGGCAATGATCACGCCGATCGCGCCGGCATCCTGCGCGTTCTTCACCTTGATGGTGAAGCCGCAGGTGCCGCGATCCATGATCGCGATGTTGCCGGCCACGGCTGCGGCATTGGTCAATGGGCTGCAACCGTCGGTGGTGGAAGCGCCTGCCGCATCGGACGGATCGACGCCGAGCACGACCGTGCCGGTGAAGTTGGCCGGCGATATCGGCGCGCCGAAGCCGGCGGTGCCGTAGTCGTACTCGCCGGCGATCGGCGCTGGTGCGGTGATGCGCAAGGCGGTGCGCGGATCGAGGATCAGGCCCGCGCCTGCCGTGGCGCTGGCACCGGTGAACACGACCTTGCCGTAGTTGAGCGCGGAGGCCTGGCGCTGCGGCACCGTCATCTGCGTCCAGAACTGGCCGGTGGTGTTGTCGAAGGTGAAGTTGGAATAGATGTCCGGCACGCCGGCAAGGAAAGTGCCGGCCGCTTCGGAGACGAAGTTCTGGAAGCCCAGTCCGTGTCCGAACTCGTGCATCGCCACGTCGAGGAAGTTGACCTGTCCGGCCGGCGTCTTGCCGTCGAGGCCGTAATAGAAGTCGAAGTCGGAGCTGTACTGCGATCCGATGTCGGTGAAGCCAGGATTCAGATCGACGCCGCCGATCGCGTCGGCCAACGCCGAGCTGTACCAGGTGTCGGGCACGATGCCGGGCGCGAAGTTGGAGTGCACGGTGCTGGCGCCGGCCGAGCCGAGCACGTTGGCACCGAGCGGGTTGAACTGCGCGCCGATGTAGATCGGTACGTCGCTCTGCAGCACCGAGCCCCAAAGGTCGGCGGCGAACTGCGCGACGATGCGGCGCTGTTCGCCGCGGGTGGTGCCGGGGTTGTTGCCGACCGGGGCCACCGGCGTGGGATCGTTGTAGCCTTCGCCCGGGTCGTCGAAGACCACGGGAATAATTTCAGCGGCCTGCGCGCACATGGCGGACAGGGCGATGCCGACGGCGCTGGTCAGCGCAAGCAGGGACTTATTCATGGGTCGAGCCCTCCTGCTGGACGACCGGCAAGTCGTTGCCCTCGAACTCGCGTACCTGCACCCGGCCCTGCGCATCGGTCTGCGCCGCCAAGTGGCTCCAAAGTTCGGTCGGAACCTGCATCGCCGCCGAGCCATCGGCTTGCTGGACCAGCGTGGGCTTTGCCTCGGCTACGGTGCGTGGCTGTTTCACCAGGCGTTGCCGGCTGGCGACCTTGGCGGCCATGTCCTGGCGTTCGTGCAGCGTCAGCGGACGCAGCAGGCGACCTGTCTTGGCGTCGATCGCCGGCTTGTGCGTGGCTGACCTGGAGTCCTGCGGTTGTGCGGCGGTGGCTGCGAAGCACACGCCAAGCAACAAGCCTGGCAATGCGCAGCCTGCGATGGAAGTCTTCCTCATGTTGTTTCCCCGGGGGTGGAGTGATGGGAACGCGCATCGCGGTGCGATGTGCGGTGCGTCGCCGCAGCAGGGGCTGCGGTGCTTCGCCGACCGAGTGTGCTCCCCGTTTCGCGTGAAAGACAAGCGGGTCCGGCATCGGTCGTCGACGTCGCAGGAATCGCCAAATTCCGAGGCCGATCAACGCGCTGTCCTGCGTTATGCAGGAGTCGAGTCAGCAATGCGATGCTGCGCTGCATCGTGGATTGCCGCCACCTTTGCGCACGGGTCTGGGCGCAATCGGTCCTCGTTCGCCGCAGCGGTCCGCGGCATGCATTTTGCTGCCGCGTCATCGGACGCGGCCGGCAAAAAAAGACGGCGCCATGGGGCGCCGTCGATATCGGATGCCGTGCGAACGCCGGCGCAGGTGGTCCTGTCAGAGCAGGCCACCGAACATGCTCAGCCGTATCACCGCGACCACGACCACGATGCCGTTGAGGATCAGCCCGGTCTTGGCGCGACCGCGCTTTTCGCGCGAGGTGACCGCGATGCCGATGGCGGCGATCAGCGCGCCGACCGCCGCGAACGGAATCAGCAACCAGTTGGTGATGCCGATCACCGGGATCAGTGCCAGCACCATCCACAGCATCGCGACGATGCCCCATAGCAGACTGATCAGACCCATGTGCGTATTTCCAGGTGGGCGGCGCCGATGCCGCAGCGTCCAATATGCGGATATCCAGGCGTGATTCAAGTTCCGGGCTACGGCGAAGGCCTTGCGTGCTGTCGATCGGGGGGCGGGCAACACCGTCCGGAATGCGTCGCCAGTACCCAAGACGCGGCGCACTTGTCGAGCAACGTTCTTACAACAGAAACGCAGGCAAGGTCTTTTCCGATTCCCGATTCCCTACCCGTGGACGCCGTCGATCTCCACGCACAGCTCGCGCCGGCAGATCGCGGCGTGCAGCAATACGCGCGGCACGTGGTCGCCGAAGCGCGCCTGCAGCGCGTGGGCGACCGTCGGCAGGTCGTGCGCATCGCGCACGTAGACCTTGAGCCGGGTGCCGGCGCCGAAGCGCGCGGGCAGCGACGGCTGGCGTTGCCGTGCGGCACCGAGCAGGCTGTCGAAATTGGCGAAGGTCTCGTCCAGTTGCGCGAGCAGCTCGCCTTCGTGCTGCGTGGCGTGGCCGACCACGCTGGCGGTGCCGGACAGCAGCAGTGGCGTGCCGCTGAAGGTCGGCGGCAGCATCGCGCGGGCGAAACTGGGCGACTGCGGGCCATGCTGGCGCGGGTAGCGGTAGGCGCTGACCTGCCGCGGATTCTCCACCGGGGTGCCGGGTGACTGCGCCGCCAGCCAGTAGATCTGCAGCACGCGCGCATCGTCGCAGCGCCCGATCGCGGTCGCGGCCGGCAACGTGGCGGTGTCGAAATCGCCGAGCCCGCGCGCGCGACCGACGCAGAACTGGCGATAACGTTCGGTGTCGCCATCGCCGAGCGTGATCGCGTCGAGGTAGTTCCAGATCCGCAGCAGGTGCGGATAACCGCTGTCGCGGATGAAGGCCGTCAGTCGCGCGTAGGCATGCGCGGAGGCTTCGACGATGCCTTCCTTGCCGCCGGCGGCGTAGGCGCTTTCGTCGACCTCGATCACGCCGAACTGCAGGCGGCCGTCGCAGCCCCACGCGATCTCGCCATCGCGGCCTTGCGTCACCGGCTGCTGCGTGCGCCAGACCTCGAACGGCGCGCGCCCGCCATAAGGCTGCAGTGGCACGCGCAGGTAGCGCGGGTCGGCGGAGTACGGCGCGTCGCCGCCGAAGCCCAGCACGGCCAGCGTGTCGGGCTGCGCCAGCAATGCGTCGGGAGTTGCGGCGTCGACGTAGTCGACGTCCAGGCGTGGCGAATGCAGTGGATGGGGTTGTGCGCTCATGGATTTCCGGGTTGCAGGGTGTCGCCGCGCACGTCGACGCCGACCTGGCGGCGTCGACGCAGCCAGCCGCGGAAGGCGGTCGGCGCCATGCCCAGCGCGGTCATCGCGTAGATGGCGCGGAACAGGCGCAGCCGACGCAGCACGGCGCGATTGTCGAACACGTCGCCGGCCAGCATCGAGATCACCGCCTGCTCGACCTGCCAGACGTTGCGCGGTGCGTTGAACAAGGCTTGCATTACCGGCGTGGTGAACCTGTAGATGAACCAGGTGAAGTGCTTCAGCCCGCGCCGCAGGCGACGGTCCATGGCGCGCTGCAGCGCTGCCTCGTGACCGGGTTCGCGCAGCGCGCCGTCGACCACTGCGGCCGCATGCTCAGCGCTGTTCATGCCCAGGTACACGCCGGACGAGAACACCGGGTCGACGAAGGCATAGGCGTCGCCGACCATCACCCAGCCCGGCCCGGCCATGCGCGTGCAGGTGTACGAGTAGTTGCCGGTGACGTGCACCGGCGCCACGCGCTGTGCGCCCTGCATGCGTGCCCATACCTGCGGCTCGGATTCCAATGCCTTCATCAGGAAGCTTTCGGTGTCGCCGCGACGCTGCTTGAGGAATTCGGGGAAGCACACCGCGCCGACGCTCATCACGTCGTCCTGCAACGGGATCAGCCACATCCAGCCGTGCGCGAAGCGCTGCACGGTGATGTTGCCGGCGTCCTCGCCGTCGCGCCGCTGCACACCGCTGAAGTGGCTGAAGATCGCCGCCGACTGGTGCGCGCTGTTCTTGCGCTTGAGCTTGAGCCTGTTGCCGAAGAAAGTGTCGCGGCCGCTGGCATCGACGATGTAGCGCGTGCGGATGGTGAATTCGCGACCCTCGGCGTCGCGCGCATGCGCGAGCGCCGGCCGGCCGTCGGCGCCGAAGTCCACGCGCAGTACCTCGACCTGCTCGCGCGCGTCGACGCCGTTGGCGCGGGCATGCGCGAACAGCATCTGGTCGAACTGTTCGCGCTTGACCTGGTACGCGTACGGAAACTTCGCATCGATCGCGCGTTCGAAGCGGAAGGTGTTGTAGTTGGTCTCGTCGATCGGGAACTCGGCGCCGGGCTTGAACACGCCCATGTCGCGGACCCGGTCGAGCACGCCTAGACGCTCGAGGATCGGCAGGTTCATCGGCAGCAGCGACTCGCCGATGTGGAAGCGCGGGTGGCGGGCCTTTTCCAACTGGATCACGCGCCAGCCCATGCGCGCCAGCAGCGTGGCGACGGTCGAGCCGGCCGGTCCGCCGCCGATCACCAGTACGTCGGCGCGCTCTTGACGGGCATCCTCCCGGTCGGCGTGCGCTGCGTCGGTGTCCTCAGTCATCGGGGTCATTCGCGGTCGTTGCCGGGCCATGCGATCATTTCGCCAGGCGCGAATGATACCGCGGCCCCCACGGACGCCATCCGCGCAGGCGCGCGGCGGCAGGGCCGCAGTCGCCACCACTACCCATGGAATCGAGCATGTCCACGCTGAGCCCCGCCGAGAACGAACTGGCCGAACTGCTGATCGAAAGCCTGAACCTGGAGGGCGTCGCCGTGTCCGACATCGACCCGGAAGCGCCGCTGTTCGGCGCGGGACTGGGCCTGGATTCGATCGACGCGCTGGAACTGGCGCTGGCGATCAGCAAGCGCTACGGCTTCCAGCTCAAGTCGGACAACGAGGACAACCGGCGCGCGTTCGCGTCGTTGCGCGAGCTGTCGGCGCACATCCAGCAGCACAAGGCAGGCTGAGCACGGCCGGCGCACCCGCAACGCCGCATCCCGACTTCCGAAGTGCCCGCTTGATCCTGATCCTGCAAGCCCTGCTGGCGCTGGCCTATGCCCTGCTGGCGCACCTGGCCAGCGCGCGCGACGACGGCGTGCTGGCGGTGTGCGCGCTGGCCGTGCTGGTGCTGCTGATGCTGGCCGCACCGCTGGCGCAGCGGCGGCCCTGGGCATGGCTTTCGCTGCCGGTCGGCGCGGTCGCGCTGACCTGGCTGGCCGGCTCGCGCTACGCGCAGCTGCCCTTGCTGCTGGCGCCGACCGCGTTCATCGCACTGGTCGCCTATGTGTTCGGTCGCAGCCTGCAGCGCGGACGGGTACCGCTGATCAGCAAGATCGTGATGGCGCTGGAGGGCGAAACAGCGGCAACGCTGGCGCCCGAACTGATGCGCTACACCCGCCGCCTGACCGCGGCCTGGGCCTGGGCGCTGGGCCTGCTGGCCGCGATCAACCTGCTGCTGGCGCTGATCGCGGTGCCGGACGGCGTGCTGGCGCAGTTCGGCATGCAGGCGCCGCTGACCGTCACCCAGACGCAATGGTCCTGGTTCGCCAACATCTTCAACTACGGGATCATCGCTGCCTTCTTCGCGATCGAGTTCGCCATCCGCAAACACCATTTCCCGGGTCGCTACCACGGTTTCTCCGATTTCCTGCGCCGGCTGCGCGCGCTGGGGCCGGCGTTCTGGCGCGATTTCCTGCATTAACAGGCCCTGATCCAGCCGCTCTTGCGACGTTCAGGACGCCCGCCCATGCTTGCCACCATGAAACACGTCACCCATGCCATGGATTTCAGCATCGCGGCCGACCACCCCAGCCTGCCCGGGCACTTCCCTGGCCGGCCGCTGGTGCCTGGCGTGATGCTGCTGGACCGCGTACTGGACGCAATCGAACAGCAACATCCGGCGCTGGGCGCGCTGCGGCTGCCGCAGGTCAAGTTCGTCAACCCGCTGCTGCCGGGACAGGCGGCGCGGATCGAACTGGACGGCGAAACCGATGCCGACCAGGCCACGCCCGCGCGCTGGCGTTTCCGGATCCTGCGCGGCGATGCGCTGATCGCCAGCGGCGAGGTTGTGGCCGCGTGAGCACGGCCTGGCGACAGCGTCCCGAAGGCGGGGGACGCGTGGCGATCTGGCTGATCCGCGCCATCAGTCGTTACCTCGGGCGCGCGCCGGCGCGCGCGCTGCTGTATCCGATCACGCTGTACTTCCTGCTGCGGCGCGGCCCCGAGCGCCGCGCCTCGCGCGCCTACCTGGCGCGCACGCTCGGCCGTCCGGCCACGCTGTGGGACGTGGCGCGCCATATCCACACGTTTTCCGCGACCATCCTCGATCGCGTGTTCCTGCTCGGTGATCGCGACATGAGTCGCTTCGACATGCGCGTCAGCGGCGTCGACGCGGTGCGCGCGCAGCTCGACGAGGGCCGTGGCGTGCTGCTGATCGGCTCGCATCTGGGCAGTTTCGAGGCGCTGCGCGGCCTGGCGCAGAGCCGGCCCGACATCAAGGTGCGAGCAGTGCTCGACAAGTCGCAGACGCCGGCGATGACGCAGCTCCTGGAAGAACTCAACCCCGGCGTCGCCGCCGGCGTAATCGATGCCGCGCAGGGCGGGCTGGCGGTGACGCTGGCGATCAAGCAGGCCACCGACGAAGGCGCGATGGTGACCCTGCTCGCCGACCGCGTCTATCCCGGCGAGACCGTGGTGCGGGCGCCGTTCCTTGGCGAAGCCGCGGATTTTCCGTCGTCGCCCTGGCTGATCGCCGCGGCGCTGCAGGTGCCGGTGAGCCTGGCGTTCGGCCTGTATCGCGGCGGCAACCGCTACGACCTGGTATTCGAGACGTTCAGCGACGGCATCCGCATCGAACGCCATCATCGCGCGCAGGCCTTGGCCGGGCTGGTCGCGCGTTACGCGCAGCGACTGGAGCACCATGCCCGCGCGATGCCGTACAACTGGTTCAATTTCTACGACTTCTGGAAGCACGACGATGACGGCAGCGGGCAAGCCCACACCGCGGCGGAAGCGAATCTGGCGGCCGGCGACAGCGATGCTGCTCGTCGCCGTCTTCGCCAGCAGCGCGCCCTGCGCCGCGCCTGACGCGACGGTCGACGCCGGCTGGATCCTGCAGCAGCTGGCGCGGCCGGTACCCACGCGCACCGACTTCGTCGAGGTGCGCGATTCGAAACTGCTGAAGCAGCCGCTGCGCCTGTCCGGCGAGTACGCGCGTCCCGATGCCGACACGCTGGTGCGCGAAGTGCGCACGCCCTACGTGGAAACCACCACCATCCGCGCCGGCGAGGCCAGCATCGCCCGCACCGGGAAATCGACGCGGCGCTTCTCGCTGTCGCGCGCACCGGAGCTGGCGGGCCTGCAGGCCAGCTTCGGCGCGATGCTGTCCGGTGATCGCGCGTCGCTGGAACAGTCCTACCGCACCCAGGCCGGCGGCAGCCAGCAGCAATGGACGCTGACGCTGGTGCCACGCGATGCGGCGCTGGCGGCGAAAGTGCGCGACATCACCCTGCACGGAAGCGGCGACGAGCTGCGCTGCATCGAAGCGCGCGCGGTGAAGGGAGACGAGATCCAGCGCACGCTGCTGGCCAGCGCCGCGCGCGACGCCGCGACAGTCGAGGCAGCCGACGCCTTGATCGCGCTGTGCCGCGGCAGCGCCGGTTGAACGTCGCGTGGCGATGACCGCGCGCCTGCGCCTTGTCTGCGCACTGTTATGGCTGCTGGTCCTGCTGCTGGCAGGCTGGTGGATCGGCGCACGCCTGCAACTGACCGGCGATCTGCGGAAGTTCATGCCCGATGCACAGACACCCGCCCAGAAACTCCTGATCGACGAACTAGGCGAAGGCCCGGGATCGCGCCTGCTGTTGATCGCGTTGTCCGGCGCCGATGCCCGGACCCTGGCGATGCAATCGCAGGCGCTGCACGCGAAACTCGTTGCGCAATCGGCGTTCTCGCTGATCGCCAACGGCGGCGATGAGGGCCTCGAGGCGATTCCCGCGCGGCTGCGTCCCTATCGCTACCTGCTGTCGCCGACGCTGGATACGCAGGCCTTCGATCAGGCTTATCTGCGCGACGCGCTCGACGCGCGCGTGCAGGATCTCGGCTCGCCTGCCGCCGCACTGATCGAACCGCTGATCGGCGCCGATCCGACGCTGGAAACGCTAAAGATCGCCGAAGCGCTGCAGCCTGCACAGGCGCCGCAACGACAGCACGGCGTCTGGTTCGATCGCGACAGCAAGCGCGCGCTGCTGGTGGCGCAGACGCATGCGGCCGGCTTCGATCCCAGCGGCCAGCAGGCCGCGGTCGATGCGATCCACGACGCGTTCGCGCAGGTGCGCGGCGACAGCGGCACACAACTGCTGTTGAGCGGCCCCGGTGCGTTCTCGGTGGAAATCGGCGGCCGCACCCAGCGCGAGGCGCAATGGATCGGCATCGTCGACACGATCGGGCTGGTACTGCTGTTGTGGATCGCGTATCGAAACTGGAAGATGCCATTGCTGGGCGTGTTGCCATTGGCCAGCGCCGGCCTGGCCGGCCTGGCCGCCGTGGCCGTGTTGTTCGAAGGCGTGCATGGCATCACCGTGGCCTTCGGCTTCACCCTGATCGGCGTGGTGCAGGATTATCCGATCCACCTGTTCAGCCATCAGCGCCCCGGGGTGATGCCGGTCGGCAACGCGCGCGCGTTGTGGCCGACGCTGGCCACCGGCGTAGCGTCGACCTGCATCGCCTATCTCACTTTCCTGTTTTCCGGCGTCGACGGGCTGCAGCAGTTGGCGGTGTTCACCATCGCCGGCCTCGCCACGGCGGCGCTGGCGACGCGATTCCTGTTGCCGGCGCTGGTCGATCCGGCGCCGCGCGATTTTGCCGATTCAAGATTCCTCGCGCGGCTTTGGGCCCGGATCGCGCGGCTGCCGCGTCCGCGCTGGTCGCTGCTGGTCATCGCTGCGATCGCGCTGGCCACCGCGGTGTTCGCTCCCGGCGCGTTCTGGCAGAACGACCTGGCCAAGCTGACGCCGGTGCCGGCCGATGCGCTGGCACTCGACGCGCAACTGCGCGAAGCGCTCGGTGCGCCCGACGTGCGCTACGTGCTGACCGTGCGCGGTCGCGATGCCGAAACGGTATTGCAGGCTTCGGAAAAACTGCGGCCAGAGCTGGACCAGCTGGTCGCCGAGCGCGCGATCGCCGGCTACGACTATGCCGCGCGCTATCTGCCCAGCGCCGCCACGCAACGCGCGCGGCAACAGAAACTGCCGGATGCGGCGACGCTGAAGGCGGACCTGGACGCGGCCGTCGCCAGCAGTCCGTTCCGCGCCGATGCCTTCGACGCCTTCCTTGCCGATGTCGCCGCCGCCAGGAACGCGCCGCCGCTGACCCGCCGTGACCTCGATGGCACGCCGCTGGCCACCAGCGTCGCCGGCCTGCTGCTGGAAACTCCCGACGCCGTTGCGCGGGAAGCCGGACCGCATCGCGAAACACGACAGGACGAGGCGAATGACGGTAACGCAACCGCGCTGGTTTCGCTCAGCGGCCTGGCCGATCCGGCCGCGGTGGCGACGGCGGCGCGCCTGCATGGTGCGCAGCTGCTGGACCTGAAGGCGGCGTCGGAATCGCTGGTGGTGGCCTACCGCGAGCGTGTGCTGGCCGCGCTCGCGATCGCTGCACTTCTGCTGGCGGCAACGGTATGGATCGCATTGCGCCAGCCGCGCCGCGTGCTGCGCGTGCTGCTGCCGATGGCGCTGACCACGCTGCTGATCCTGGCGGTGCTGCGCGGCTTCGGCGTGGAGTTGACCCTGTTCCACCTGGTCGCGCTGATCCTCGCCGCCGGCCTCGGGCTCGACTACGCACTGTTCTTCGACCATGCCGGCGACGACTATGCCGACCAGCTGCGTACGCTGCATGCGCTGATCGTGTGCAGCCTGATGACATTGCTGGTGTTCGCGCTGCTGGCGTTGTCGTCGATTCCGGTGTTGCGGGCGATCGGTACTACGGTGACGATTGGGGTGCTTGGCAATTTTGTGTTGGCGTTGCTGGTGTCGCGGAGGGTGGTGCGGACGCAGTAGAGCGGGCTTGCTCTGTTGCTCTTTGCTGAACACTGTAAGAGCTTCCGCCCGCTGCGCTGGCGGGTCACTTTCTCTTGAAGGGCCATTAGAGAAAGTAACCAAAGAGAAGGCCCTTCCCCGATCAGAGCTCACGTAGCGGCTTGTAGTCCTCAGGGATTTTCCGAGTCGGCATCCTGCCTCCATCGGAAAACGGCGGCCATCCATGGCCGCCGCCCTCCGGGTCTACCAACTTGCCCGGCACTTGCGATAGCGCGCCAAGGTCAAGAGCTAAAGCCTCCCTTACCTGCTTTGCGAGCCCGCTCGCGTTGCGTTGTAAGCGAAACTTGCTCAGCTTCTTTTGCCGGTTGACACTGCCGCACTCGAAACTTACGAAAGTCCGCATTGCAGGGCGGGGAACCGATGATCGGACGCGATGAAATCCTGGCGTTGATCCCGCACCAGGGGGTGATGTGCCTGTGGGATGAAGTCGTCGAGTGGGATGAATCCTGCATCCGGCTGCGCGCCCGCAACCATCGCGATCCGACGCATCCGCTGCGTTCCGGCGATCGCCTGCGGGCGGTGCACCTGTGCGAGTACGGTGCGCAGGCGATGGCGGTGCATGGCGGGCTGCGTGCGCGCCGGACGGACGCACGAGCCCGGCCGGGTGTGCTGGTGTCGTTGCGCGATGTGACGCTGCACGTGGCGCACATCGACGACCTGGCCGATGCGCTCGAATGCGATGCCGAAGTGCTGGTCGAGGCCGGACAGAGCCAGCAATACGGGTTCCGCATCCACCACGCCGGCAACCTGCTGGCCGAGGGCCGTGCCGCGGTGATGTTGCAGGACGCATACCCGTAGCAGCGTTCCAGACGGGACGGTCGTGACCCATCGCGCCGCCGTGCGTTCCTACGCATAATCGCCGGCATGGACAGACACGATGCTTTCCGACGCCGTGCCCTCGTCACCGGCGGTAGTGGCGACCTCGGCGGCGCCATCTGTCGACGGCTGGCGGCCGATGGCGTGCAGGTGATCGTGCACGCGAACGCGAATCGCGCGCGCGCCGAGGCCGTGGTCGCCGACATCGTTGGCCAGGGCGGCAACGCGCAGGCGACCACCTTCGATGTCGCCGATGGCGATGCCGCACGCAGCGCCATGGAGGCACTGCTGGCGGACGGACCGATCCAGATCGTGATCAACAACGCCGGCATCCACGACGACGCACCCATGGCCGGCATGTCGCAGGCGCAGTGGAAGCGCGTGATCGACGTGTCGCTGCACGGTTTCTTCCACGTGACGCAGCCGCTGCTGCTGCCGATGGCGCGCACGCGCTGGGGGCGCATCGTCAGCGTATCGTCGGTGGCGGCGGTGCTCGGCAATCGCGGCCAGGTCAATTACGCCGCGGCCAAGTCGGCGCTGCACGGCGCGACGAAATCGCTGGCCCGCGAAATGGCCTCGCGCGGCATCACCGCAAATGTGGTGGCACCCGGCGTGATTGCCGGGCAGATGGCCGACGCAACATTCACCGCGGAACAGGTGAAGCAGCTCGTGCCGGCCGCCCGCGCCGGCACGCCACAGGAAGTGGCCGCGCTGGTCGGCTTCCTGTGCTCGGATGCGGCCGCCTACATCAATGGCCAGGTGATCGGTATCGATGGCGGGATGAGCTGATCGACCGGCGTGGCCGCAGCTGCTTCTGCAGGTCACCGGATGGCTTCCTGGATCACTGTCATGAACGGTTTAGAAAGGCATGCCGCAGCGCAAGCTGAATCCACGCGTCGGCATCACTCTGTCGAGCCGGCGATGGCGCTACGATCCGGCCATGGCAAACCTTGCAGGAGTTCCGTGATGCGTCGCTTGCTCATGCTGTCCGTCTTCATGCTGACGCTCGCCGCCTGCGCCAGTTCGCACCTGCTGACCGGCCAGCCGCGCCCGCCGATCGATCCGTCGCAGGTGCGCATCTATTTCTCGGCGCCACCCGGCGGTTACGAGGAGATCGCCCGCCTGCAGACCGGCAGTGGTGCGTTCACCTATGGCGAACAGAACAAGATGGATTCGGTGATGGCCAAGCTGCGCGCGGAGGCGGCCAAGCTCGGCGCCAACGGCGTGTTGTTCACCGGGACCGATGACGGCTATGGCGGCAGCAGCGTCGGCGTCGGTGCCGGCGGCGGTCGTATCGGCGGCAGCAGTTTCAGCAGCGGCGGGATCGGGGTGAGCATCAGCCCCAGCCAGAAGTACGCCTACGGCCTGGCCATCTATGTCGCCAATCCCCCGCCGCAGCAGCAGTCGGTACCGTTGCCGCCGCCGATGCCGGCACCGCAGGTCGAATAGTCGCGGCGCGGAAAACGAAGTCGCAGCGGATCAGGCCTGCGCGCGCAGAGGATCGACGACGCGGCCGGCGAACAGGATCAACAGTGGCCCGGTCATCACCGTGGTCAGGATCGCCATCACCAGCAGCATGGTGAACAGTTCCGGGCCGATCAGTCCGGCATCCAGGCCGACCTTCATCACGATCAGCTCCATCAGCCCGCGCGCGTTCATCAGCGAACCGGTCGCCAGGCTGTCGCGCCAGCCATAACCGGCCACGCGCGCGCCCAGCGCGCCGCCGGCGAGCTTGCCAAGCACGGCCGCGCCCAGGATCAACAGCAGCGCGCCCAGGCCTGCGCCGGCGAAGGCATCGGCAGTGGTGTTCAGGCCGGCCAGCGCGAAGAAGATCGGCATCAGCAGCACGATCGCCAGATATTCGACGCGTTCGGACAGGTAACGCAGCAGGCGGTCGTCGCGCGGCAGGCAGGCGCCGAACAGGAAGGCCCCGAACACCGCGTGCAGGCCCAGCCATTCGGTCAGCGCGGCGCAGGCGAGCGCGCCGACCAGCATTGCGGCGAGCAGCATCAGCGAAGGCCGGCCTTCCGGCGCGTGTCGGCGCAGCAGGTGCGCGTACAGCGGTTTCAGCGCGCCGAACACCAGCACGCACAGCACCAGCAGGCCCAGTGTGGTCATGGCGACGCCGGCGTAACCTTCGTCGGAACCGATCAGCGCGACCACGAACGCCAGCATGATCCAGGCGAACACGTCGGCGATCGCGGCCGAACTCAAGGCCAGCCGACCCAGCCGCGTCTGCGTCATGCCGCGATCCTTGAGGATGCGCGCCATCACCGGGAAGGCGGTGATCGACATCGCCGTGGCCATGAACAGCGCGAACGGCCAGAAGCCGACACCGGCCGGCGCCAGCGTCGGATGCAGCCACGGCGAGATGCCGATGCCCAGCGCCATCGGCGCCAGCACGCCGAGCACGCCGACCGCGCCGGCGGCTTTCAACTGCGCACGCACGCCATCGGGCGCACGCAGTTCGGCGCCGACGATGAACATGAAAAGCACCAGCCCCAGCGTCGACAGCGACGACAATGCCGGCAGCGAGTCCTGCGCGAACAGCGCGGCGTGGAAGCCGGGAAACGCCGCTCCGAACACGATCGGCCCGAGCACGATGCCAGCGGCCATCTCGCCGATCACCGCCGGCTGGCCGACGTGGCGCAGCAGCCAGCCGCAGGCGCGCGCGGTGGCGAGGATGACGACCAGTTGCAGCAACAACAACGGCGTGTGCGACATGACGGGGACCGGTAGGGCCGGCGATGGCGCCGGCGAGGCTCAGGCGGGAACGGCGGCTTCGATGGGCGTACCGGCAGCGACGTTGTACCAGTGCGCCGGCAACACCGGTCCCGCATCGTCGCGTGCGGACAGCAGCATGTCGAGGCCGTGGTCGTCGATGTCCGCATGCACGGCGCGCGCGTGGGTCAGCAGGTCGCCGGCCAGTTGCGCCATCCACGCGACGTAGCGTTGCGTGCGCGCATGGAAGGCGTCGTCGTCGAGTTCGTCGGTCAACGCACGGTTCATCTCGCGGCACCAGTCGAGCTGGTGCTGGTCGAGGACGCGCAGGCTGCTTGCGACCGGCCCGGTATTGCGTGTGCCCCAGTCGCGCAGCAGCGCCTGCATCGCAAGATTGAGCTCGCGCCCGCGGGAGAACGCCGGCCTGAGGCGATTGAGCAGGCTCAGCTCGGTCTGCCGCCTGCCGAAGAACAGCGGCGCCAGCAGCGCCCAGTAATAGGCGTAGTCCCACAGTACCTTCAGTGGCATCACCTGCGGATCGCCGAATATCGGGTACTGATCCTGATACAGCGTCAGCGTGCTCTCGTAGAACGAGAAGTACAGCTGCTGGTAGATCTCCGCGTAGGGCGCGAACGGCACCCCGGCGCGATCCTTGGCGATCAGGTCGCAGACGTAGGTATTGCTGATCGCGATGAAGTCGCTGCCCGGCGAGTAGAACGGATCGAGGAACAAGCCGGCCTCTCCGGTCAGCGCCCAGCGGTCGCCGGAGAACACCTGCTTGCAGCCGTACGAGAAGTGGCGCAGGAACAGGAAGTCCTGCAGCGCATGTTCCGGTTTGTCGATCGATTCGAACACGCGCGGCTGGTGCCTGCACAGCCAGGCCATCGCCTTGTCATGCGTGTTCATCGTGTCCAGCGGATGCATCTTCGCGTCGCAGACGATGCCCAGCGAATGCGCGCCGGAGGCCAAGGGAATCAGCCAGAACCAGTAGCCCGGTCCGCACATATGGTTGGTCGAACGCCAGCGCTCGGCTGGCGCGAACGCCGCGTGCCAGGCCGGGTCGTCCGACCACGACGAGAAATCGACGATGCCGTCGACGCGCCACCACACCGCATTGGCATCGTGTTCGTTGCCTTGCGCCAGGCCGAGCTTGCGCTTGACCAGTCCGGCGCGCCCGGACGCATCAACTACCCAGCGCGCGGTGACCTCGTGCGCCAGGCCGCACTGCTCGAAGGCGACGCGGTGTTCGTCCTCGCCGTCGCCGAACTCGATGCCGCGTACCACCGCCTCGTCGTGGAACGACACCCCGAGCGAGCGTGCCTGCTCGCCGAGGAAGTTCTCGAAGCGGCCGCGGTCGAGCTGCCACGATGGCGTCGGCAGCAGCTGGCTGACGCCCAGCTCGGTGCAGCGGTCGATGTCGTGCTGCCGGTCGGTGAAGAAGTAGCGCAGACCGTACTTGCGGATCTGCCGCGCTTCGAGGTGCTCGCGAAAGCCCAGCACGTTGGCGAAGTAATGCGCGCCAATTTCCACGGTCGATTCGCCAACCTTGAACGCGGCCTCGCGCACCGGATGGGCGCGGCGTTCGATCACGGTCACCGGCAGCGAGGCATCGCGCTGCCGCAGCTGGATCGCAAGACTGAGCCCGGCCAGGCCGCCACCGAGGATCACGACCCCGGTGGGGTGCTTCATGCGCGGCGTGCCTGCTGCACCGGCAGCGGCGCGAAGACCGTGCCGAACTCGCCGCTGGGGTCGTCGATCACCGGCGGGTTGGCGCGGATGCGGCGATACATCGCCGGCAGGCCGCCGCGTTTCAGGCACTGCGCCACGATGTGCCAGGTGATGCGGGTGAAGTCGCGCACCGGACGGAAATGGCTGGCGCGGAACTGCTCGTGGCAATGCACGCTCTTGTAGCGCGACTCGATCGGCACCGACACGCAGCGCGTGCCGAGTCGTTGCGCCGCGGACATCAGGATCTGCGCCTCGAACACGAAGTCCTCGCCCGGCACGTCGTGCAGTGCGGCGACCGCGGCCGGATAGAAGCGCTGGCCGCTCTGGCTGTCGGCGATCTGGTAGCCGGTGCCCCAGGCCACGCCCCAGTCGCCGAATTCGTTGGCCAGGCGGCGGTACGTCGGCTGCTGCGAACGCTTGCGCAGGCGCGCGCCGATCACGATGCAACCGGGATGGCGATTGGCGGCATCGAGCAGGCGCGGCAGGTCCGCGGCCGCGTGCTGGCCGTCGCCGTCCATGGTCAATACGCCGGCATGGCCCTGGCGCAGCGCTTCGCGGAAGCCGTCGCGCAGCGACGCGCCCTTGCCCATGCGTCGTGCATGGCGCAGCACGGTGATCGGCAGGTCGGCGACGCGCTCGACGGTGCCGTCCTCGGAACCGTCGTCGACCAGGATCACGTGCGGGCACTGCGCCAGCGCGCCCTGCACCACCTCGCGGATCCGCAGCGCTTCGTTCAGCGCGGGGATCACCACGGCGATGTGCTCGCGATCAAGCATCGATCAGCTCCACCCGCAACACGCGCCCGGGTCCGGCCTTGAGTATTACCGAATCGGCTGTCTGCGGGGCGTCGATGGCGAGCGCATCGAACAGCGACAGCATCGGCGCCATCGCATTGCCGCCGGCCAGACGCGCCAGTGGTCCTGAACCGGGAACCGCTTCGCCATCGGCCAGCGTCGCCTGCACGCGCAACGCGCCAGGAAACGATCTCCGCGACAGCACCAGTGCACCACCGAGCAGGCCGGTGCTGCGCCACATCGCGGCCAGTGGCCCCGAAGACGCGCTGTCGTAGCCGACCAGCAGCACCGCTTCGCTGCCGGCCGCGAGCTGGACCAGCGCCTCCAGCAGTCCCTGCGCGAAGCTGGCGTCGAGCGCCGAGATCGCGGTGGCCGGCGCGCGGCAACCGGCGCCGATCGTCCAGTAACCGGCGGCGGCGTTGTGCACGGAATTGTGGAAGCGGATCGGCGAGATCGCACGCGGATCATCGGCCAGCGTGGCGGCCATGTAATCGGTGATGCCCAGTTCGCCGTGGGTGGAGGCGAACACCGAAGGCAGCGCCTGCGGATCGCGATCCGCGTCCCGGCACGCGGCGAGCGCCACTTCCAGCGCGACGGCCACGGTATCCGGTGCGCGGCGGCGTTCGTTGGGTGGCAGCAACTGCGGCGACGGACGCGCCGGCGCACCTTCGACCACGGTGCCGCCCCGCACGAAATCGCACGCGGCCTGCCACGACGGCAAGCCATTGCTCCAGAAGCCGATGCCTTCGATGGTGGCGGTGAGCATGGTCATGCTTGCAGTTGTTGTTGCTTATGTTGTTGTTGCTTTTCTGCCACGCTGCTACCCAGATCCGAAGGGCGGCGGCCATGGATGGCCGCCGTTTTCCGATGGAGGCAGGATGCCGACACGGAAAATCGCGAGCCACTACCGCACTTGCCGGATTGATTTGTCGGGGAAGGGCCTTCTCTTTGGTTACTTTCTCTTGGTCCTTCAAGAGAAAGTGACCCGACTGCGACAGCAGGCGGAAACCCGACCTGAAAGGTCGGCAAATGCGTCGCAACTTTCAGGAGCGGGAGCAAAGTCGCTGGATCCCCGCCTCGTTCATCCTGAGCCTGTCGAAGGACGCGGGGATGACGGCTCAAGAGTCGAGGCAACGGAGCCTGTTCCGGTCTCTTTGCGATAAAAGCTTCCGCCCGCTGCGCGTGCGGGTCACTTTCTTTTGCTGACCCAAAAGAAAGTAACCAAAGAAAAGGGTCTTCCCCGATCAGAGCCAACGTTTCTGTTGGTAGTCCTCGTAGATTTTCCGACTCGCCATCCATGGCTCGGTCGGAAAACGGCGGCCATCCATGGCCGCCGCCCTTCGGGTCTGGGTGAGTTACACGCGACGTCTTTTGCCGTCCAAGATCAAATGCGAAAAGCGAAACGTTCGTCATCATGCCCGCCCAAACACCAGCGAGCAGTTGTTGCCGCCAAAACCGAACGAGTTGTTCATCGCATGGCGGATGTCGCGTGTCGCGTTGTCGAAACGGATCTGCGGGCCGTTGTCCGGGTCCGGCGTGTCGCTGTTGAGGATGCCGGGCAGCTCGCCGTGCTCCAGCGCCAGCAGCGCGAACACCGATTCGACGATGCCGGCCGCGCCCAATGTGTGCCCGGTCCAGCCCTTGGTGGAGCTGGCGTGCAGCGTGTCCGGGAACAGCGACGCCACGGCGCGTGCCTCGATCGCATCGTTGGCCGGCGTCGCAGTGCCGTGCAGGTTGAGATAGCCGACGTCGGTCGCGTCGATGCCGGCACGCAGCAGCGCATCGCGCATCGCCAGGCGCGCGCCCAAGCCCTCGGGATGCGGCGCGGACATGTGGTGTGCATCGCTGGATTCGCCATAGCCGCACAGGCGCAGGCCCGGTTCGTCGCCATCGGCGCGTTCCAGCAGGGCGTAGCCGCCGGCTTCGCCCAATGACAGCCCGCAGCGTGCAGCGTCGAACGGACGGCAGGGATCGGCCGCGACCAGTTCCAGCGAGTTGAAGCCGAACAGCACGCTGCCGCACAGGGTGTCGACGCCACCGACCAGCGCGGCGTCGGCGAAGCCGGCATCGATCAGGCGCGAGGCCTGCGCGAACACCTTGGCGCTGGACGAGCAGGCCGTGGCCACGGTGACGCAGGGGCCGCGCAGCTGCAGCGCGTGCTGCATGAAGCCGCCCAGCGAATGCGGCGTGTGCACCTGCGGCCGCGCCAGGTCGGCCGGGAAGCCGCCAGCGTCATCCAGCCGCGCGTAGGCTTCCTCGGTGGCGCCGATACTGGAAGTCGACGTGCCCAACACGATGGCGATGCGGGTGTCGCCATGGCGCCGCTTCATGTGTTCGATCGCGTCCGGCAGGCCGTCCTGCTGCAGGGCCAGCCAGGCCAGCCGGTTGTTGCGGCATTCCCAGGGCGCGAGAGCATCCGGCAGTACGGCGTCTTCCAGTCCTTCGACGCGGCCGATCCAGGTGTCCAGCGGCGCATCGCCGAAATCGTTGCGGCGCAGTCCGCTGCGGCGTCCGCGCAGGGCATGCACCTGGGCGTCGAGGCCGCGGCCGAGTGCGGTGGTGGCGGTGTAGGCGCGTATTGCCAGCGGCTGGATCTGCGGCACGGGAACTCCATCCATCATCGCCACGAAGTATAGCCAGCGCGCTATCGCGGCCCGCCGGCGACCGGTACATTCGGCAGGGGGCGGGCTCCGGAAGCCCGGGTTAGCATGCGGGTCCTTGCGCCGGCGGCCGTCGCTGCCGGTACTGACTCGCTCGAAGGGGAAGGCATGGTTTCGATGACGATGGGCAGGACACGCCTGCTGGCTGCGCTGGCGTTGAGCCTGCTGACCACGACCGCGTTCGCGCAGACCCAGACGCTGACGAAGGACGATTACGCGCGCGCCGAACGCCAGCTCGGTTACCACACCGGCATGCTCGTCGACCACGCCATCGATCCGGTGACCTGGATCGACGAGGGCCAGCTCTGGTATCGCGACCACGACGCCAAGGGCGACCGCTACCTGCGACTGGACGTGGCCAGCGGCAAGACCGCACCGGCCTTCGACCAGGCCAGGCTGGCCAAGGCGCTGTCCAAGGCCACCGACAAGCCGGTCAAGGCCGAGAAGCTGGGCGTGACCGGTTTCGAGATCGCCGCCGACGGCCGCCATGACTTCACCGTCGGCAGGAAGCACTATCTGTGCGACCTCGACGGCCGGGGCAGCTGCGTCGCTAAGGACGCGAAGAAATCCGACAAGGACGCCGCGGGCAGCGAGCCGGGCGTGCTGTCGCCTGACAAGAAAAGTGAAGCCTTCATCCGCGACTGGAACCTGTGGCTGCGCGATGTCGCCAGTGGCAAGGAAACGCAGCTGACCACCGACGGCGTCAAGGATTACGGCTACGCCACCGACAACGCCGGCTGGAAGCATACCGACGAGGCCATCCTGGTCTGGTCGCCGGATTCGACGAAGATCGCCACTTTCCAGCAGGACCAGCGCAAGACCGGCGAAATGACGCTGGTCAGCACCAATGTCGGCCATCCCAAGGTCGACACCTGGAAATATCCGCTGGTCGGCGACAAGGACGTGACCATGATCGAGCGTGTCATCATCGACGTGCCGACGCGCCAGCTGGTGCGCCTGAAGATGCCGCCGGACCAGCATCGTTCCACCCAGTGCGACGACATCAGCTGCTTCGGCGGCTGGGAAGACGTGCAGTGGGCGCCGGACGGCAAGACGCTGGCGTTCGCCTCGACCTCGCGCGACCACAAGCACACCTGGCTGCGCGTCGCCGATCCTGAAACCGGCGCGGTGCGCGAGGTGTTCGACGAGAAGGTGAAGACCTGGTTCGAGAGCGGCATCAACGCGATCAACTGGCGCTACCTGCCCGACAGCAATGCGGTGCTGTGGTGGAGCCAGCGCAGCAACTGGGGCCATCTCTACCTGTACGACCTGGCCACCGGCAAGCTCAAGCACGCGATCACCGAAGGCGAGTGGAACGTCGCCGACGTGGTCCGCGTCGACGAGAAGACCGGCACGATCTGGTTCCTCGGCACCGGCCGCGAAGCCGGCCGCGATCCGTACTACAAGCATCTGTACAAGGTCGGTTTCGACGGCGAGGGGCTGACCCTGCTGACGCCGGAAGACGCCGACCACAAGATCACGCTGTCGCCGGAAGGCGGGCATTTCGTCGATACGTACTCGACCACGACCGAACCGCCGGTCACGGTGCTGCGCGACAGCGCCGACGGCAAGGTGGTCAGGGAAATCGCGCGCGCCGACATCAGCCGGCTGAAGGCGGCCGGCTGGGTCGCGCCGGAGAAGTTCACGGTCAAGGGCCGCGACGGCAAGACCGACATCTACGGCATGATGTTCAAGCCGTCCAACTTCGATCCGTCGAAGAAGTACCCGATCATCAACTACGTCTATCCGGGCCCGCAGGTCGGTTCGATCCGTACCCGCAGCTTCGCGGCCGCGCACGGCGACAACCAGGCGCTGGCCGAACTGGGCTTCATCGTGGTGGCAATGGACGGCATGGGCACGCCGTACCGTTCCAAGGCCTTCCACGACGGCTACTACGCCAACATCATCGACAACACGCTGCCCGACCAGGTCGCCGGCATGAAGGCGCTGGCCAAGCGCCATCCGTGGATCGACCTGGAACGGGCCGGCATCTGGGGCCATTCCGGCGGCGGCAATGCCACCGCGACGGCGATGTTCAAGTATCCGGACTTCTTCAAGGTCGGCATCGCCGAGAGCGGCAACCACGACAACCGCAACTACGAGGACGACTGGGCCGAGAAGTGGCAGGGCCTGCTGGTCAAGGGCAAGGACGGCAAGGACAACTACGAGGCGCACGCGAACCAGAATTACGCCGAGGGCCTGAAGGGCAAGCTGCTGCTCGCGCACGGCAACATGGACGACAACGTACCGCCGTATCAGACCTGGCTGGTGGTCGATGCGCTGATCAAGGCCAACAAGGACTTCGACCTGCTGATCTTCCCGAACGCGCGCCACGGCTACGGCGAGGACTCGCTGTACATGACGCGGCGCCGCTGGGACTACTTCGTGCGCCACCTGCTCGGCGCCGAGCCGCCGGCGCAGTACGAACTGACGATGCCCAAGCCCTGATCGATCGAAGTCCTCTCCCGTTTCACGAGGCGATGCCGCATGGCTTGGGCGGCATGCCGCGCGTGCAGCTGAGCGCCCGCACATAAGTGCGGGCAGGGGCGCAGAGCGGGGCTGGGCGTGGCGAGAGCGCAGCGAGCCTGATGTTTCTGTTGCCTAGAGCGGAGCAAGCTCCGCTACGAGGCGTTAAACAACTACTTGGCGCCCTGCCCGAACAGCAGCCTGCGTTCCTCCTCGCCCAGCGGCTTGCCCGCATTCGGATTGACCTTCGCACCCAGCGCATACGCGCGCTGCACCGCCGGACGCGCGGCGATCGCGGCATGCCAGCGCTGCACCTGCGGGAACGGCGTCATGTCCAGCGGTGCCTTGTCATAGGCGTTGATCCACGGATGGCAGGCCATGTCGACGATGCTGTAGCCGTCGCCGGCGATGAATTCGCGCCCGGCCAGGCGCCTGTCGAGCACGCCGAGCAGGCGTTGCACCTCGCGCGCGTAACGCTCCTTCGCGTACGGGATCGATTCCGGCGCGTAGACGTGGAAGTGGCCGTACTGCCCGGTCATCGGGCCGAGCCCGGCCATCTGCCAGTGCAGCCACTGGTTGATCTCGATCTTGCCGCGAAGATCGTCGGCGAAGAAGCGGCCGGTCTTGTTGGCCAGGTACAGCAGGATCGCGCCGGATTCGAACACGCTGATCGGCGCGCCGCCATCGGCGGGATCGCGGTCGACGATCGCCGGCATCTTGTTGTTGGGAGAGATCGCCAGGAATTCCGGCTTGAACTGGTCGCCCTTGCCGATGTCGACCGGCGTGACGTTGTAGTCCAGGCCGGCTTCTTCGAGGAACAGCGTGATCTTGTGGCCGTTCGGAGTGGGCCAATAATGAAGTTCGATCATGGGGGATTCCTTGGCGGTGGTCAGGAACCCCGAAGTCTAGCGGCGTGGATGGCAGCGGACCGTGCATCGCATGGTCCGCTGCGTTGCATGTCCAGGGGAATCCTAACAAGCCGTCATCCCGGCGAAAGCCGGGATCCAGTGCCTTGCAATGTCTCGAAACACTGGATTCCGGCTTTCGCCAGAATGACGAGCTTGAATAACGAGCTTTGAGAGTTGTCCGCAGCTCCTAGCGGATCGGACAATCCACCTTGTGCTGGAAATCGGTGGAGGCGGCCATCTGCGCCAGCGCTAGTTCGAGTCCCGCGCCGGCACGGATCGCGAACGGTACATCGAGCTTGCCGGTATCGGCGCCGGCCACGCGCAGGCATTTGAGCTGGATGCCGAGCCGCGTCCATTCGCCGTGCGGCAGCGCCGCCAACGCTTCGCCGATCGGCAACTGCGCGCGGCACTTCTCACCGCAGCCCACCACCAGCGCCGCCTGGCCGTCTGCCGGCAGCGCATCGACACGCAGGGTCGCCACCAGGTAGACGTCGCCGTTGGTTTCCCTGACCAGGTCGATCGGTGCGTTGGAACGCAGTTGCGCCGTCGCATCGCCGGACCAGGCGAAGCGACGCGCGCCTTCCTGCACCTTGTGGTCGATCGCGTTCATCGCCAGCGCGCCATCGGCGGTGGCCGCTTGCGGGTGCACGACGTCGATCGCCACGCCATCGCCGCCGACCAGCTGCAGGTGCAGGCCGGTGCTGGCGACGCCGCGGTCGAAGAACGTGTTGCTGCGCGATGCGTTCGGATCGATACCCGGATCCTCCGGCAAGACGGCAAGATCGCCCTTGTCGGCGTAACGCAGGCCATGGCCAAAAGCGAACAGCGGGTCGTAGTTCTTCTGCCCGACGTTGTTGGCGTACTGGTCGGCGCGGCGCGGCCAGGAGAAGCTCAGCTTGCCCTTGAAGTCGTGCTGGACTTCGCCGGCGGCGTTGCGCAGCAGCACATCGGCGATGCCGGCGCCTTCCGAACCGGGCAACCAGGCGGCGACGAAGGCATCGGACGCGTTGATCTCGCGGTTGACCCACAGCGGGCGGCCGCTGAGGAACACGGTCACCACCGGAATGCCATCGGCCTTGAGACGCTTGATCAGTTCCAGGTCGCCGCTCTTGCCGGACTTGTACATCAGGTTGGCGAGGTCGCCCTGGAATTCGGCGTAGGGCTCCTCGCCGAACACGACGATCGCGACATCGGGCTTGCTCGCGTACTTGCCGTCGACAGCGAATTCGGCGCGGCCGTCAGCGGCTTCGACCTGCGCCTTGAGGCCATCCCAGATCGAATCGGCATTGGGGAAATCGGCGCGCGTGGTGCCGTCGCCCTGCCAGGTCAGCGTCCAGCCGCCGGCCTGCTGGCCGACGTTGTCGGCGCCGGCGCCGGCAACCAGCAGTTTCACCTTCGGATCCAGCGGCAGCACGCCGCCCTGGTTCTTCAGCAGCACCAGCGATTCGCGTACCGCCTGGCGCGCGACCGCACGATGATCCGGCGCGCCGAGCAGTTCGAACTTGCCGCCGAGCGCGCGCTCGGAAGGCCTGGGCTTGTCGAACAGGCCCATGCGGAACTTGGTTCGCAGGATGCGCCGCGCCGCGTCGTCGAGGCGTTCCATCGGGATCTTGCCGGACTTCACGTGCGCGACCGTGCTTTCGTACAGGCCACGCCAGCTGTCCGGTGCCATCGCCATGTCGAGGCCGGCAATGAACGTGGCCGGGCAGTCGGTGTTGCTGCAGCCGCGAACCTGGCCATGGCCGTTCCAGTCGCCGACGATGAAGCCACCGAAATTCATCCGGCCCTTCAGTACGTCGGTCAGCAGAACGCGGTGGCCGTGCATCTTCTCGCCGTTGATGCTGTTGTACGACGCCATCACTGTCTGCGCACCGGCAGCGATCGCCGGCACGTAGCCGGCGGCGTGCACGTCGCGCAGCACCTCTTCGCTGACCTGGGTATCGCCCTGGTCCTTGCCGTCGCGGGTGCCACCGTCGCCGAGGAAATGCTTGACCGACGCCATCACGTGCCGGTCGTCGAGGAATTCAGGCGTGCCGGCCTTGCCCTGCAGGCCCTCGACCATCAACCCGGCGAAGCTGGCGACCACTTCCGGGTTCTCGGAATAGCCTTCGTAGCTGCGGCCCCAGCGGTCGTCCTGCGGCACGGTGACGGTCGGCGCGAACGTCCACTCCATGCCGGTGGTGCGCGTCTCCGCGGCGGTGACCTCACCGATGCGGCGCATCAATTCCGGATTGCGCGTCGCGCCGAGGCCGATGTTGTGCGGAAACAGCGTCGCGCCGACGATGTTGCTCTGTCCGTGCACGGCATCGATACCGAAGATCACCGGGATCGCCTTGCCGCCGCCGCGGGTGTCCATCGATGCCTCCCAGAACGCGTCGGCCAAATCCAGCCATGCCTGCGGCGTGGCGTTGTACTTCTTGCCCGGATCGGAACCGCCGCCGGCGAGGATCGAGCCGAGCCGGTACTTGCGCACGTCATCGGGCGTGACGTCGCTGATGTCGCCCTGCACGATCTGCCCGACTTTTTCTTCCACGGTCATCGTTGCGAGCAGTGCATCGATGCGTTGTTCCAGCGCGGCGTCTTCGGCGAAAGGCCATTGCGGTTGTGGCCAGTTGGCCGGGTCGATCGTGGTCGACCGCACCGGCGGTTTGCCGGCAGTGGTGGCCGGTTCCGGACTCCGGTCGCAGGCGCCGGCAGCGAGCAGGGCGATGCTGAGCAAGCCCCAGCGCATGCTGGAGCGCGGCGAAAGCGCGAATCGCGTGCTGGATTTCATTTGGGTCTTTTCCCTGAGTTGTGATCGATCCGCGACCAGGCTCCGTTGCGGATGACAGCGTTGTCAACCAGGCGCAGAATACCTCGCCGTTGTCGACAATGCTTGTTGCAAAGCGGCAAAGACGAGGCAAAGCGATACGTGTGCCGCAATGGCGCGAAGACGGCGACCTTGGGCGGAAGCGACGCGCCACACAACAGCATCGATCGGAACCAGGGAGCGGAAGATATGAAGGTCGGGGCCCATCAGGCAGAATCGCCTGCTTCCAGGCAGGTGGACAGATGACCATGCGTGTGCGCATTGAGGACGTCGCAGAGGCCGCAGGCGTTTCGATGAAGACGGTATCGCGCGTGCTCAACAACGAGCCGAACGTATCCGAACGTACCCGGCAACAGGTCGAAGCCGCCGTGGAAAAGCTCAATTACCGGCCGCTGCCGTCGGCACGCGTGCTGGCCGGGCGCAAGTCGTACCTGGTCGCGATGCTGTTCGACAATCCGTCGAGCAACTACTTGATGGAAGTTGAGCTCGGCGTGCTCGATGCCTGCCAGGCGCAGCACTACAACCTGATGCTGGCACCACTGGTCTACGACGCGAAGAACATCGTCGCCCAGGTCGAATCGCTGATCGTGCAGTCGCAGCTCGACGGCGTGGTGCTGACCCCGCCGATCACCGACGATGCCGGCGTGCTCAAGCGGTTGGACGAACTCGACATTCCTTACGCCAGCGTCTCGGCGAAGGAAGCCAATCGTCGTATTGGCGTGATCGTCGACGAGCAGGGCGCAGTGTGCGCGATGATGGCGCACCTGGTGTCGCTCGGGCACCGCAGGATCGCGCACATCAAGGGTCATCCCGCGCACGGCGCCAGCAACTGGCGCCTGGCCGGATATCGCGAGGCGCTCAAGCGCGCCGGCCTGCGCTACGACCGCACGCTGGTCGTGGACGGCGAGTTCTCGTATGCGTCCGGCTACGCGGCGACCAATGCGCTGCTGGACCTCAAGCAGCGGCCGACGGCGATCTTCGCCGCCAACGACGACATGGCCGCAGGTGCGATCTGCGCGATCTGCGAACGCGGGCTGTCGGTGCCCAGGGACATTTCGGTGTGCGGCTTCGACGACACGCCGATCGCCCACCAGATATATCCGGCGTTGACCACGGTGCGGCAGGACACGCGCGAAATGGGCCGGCTGGCCGGCATCGAGCTGCTGCGGGAAATCCGTGAGCGCAGCAGCGGCAGCATCGTCGACGTCCCTTATACGCTGCAGCTGCGGCGCTCGACCGGGCCGGCGCCCACGACGTGATCGATGTGTTTGGCCCTTGTCGTTGCGGCGAAACCAGTCTCACCGTGATGCGGCCGGCTCCTGCAGAAACCGCTGCGCTGCTTCCAGGAACTGCTTCGCATTGGCGTCGAAAATCGGCACATGCGAACCCTGCGGCACTATCCACAGTGCCGAGCCCGGAATCGCAGCGTACATCTCCACGGGGATGCCGACCGGAAAGAATTCGTCGCGATCGCCATGCACGATCAGCGTGCGTGCCCGAATCGTTGCCAACAGCGCGGCGTCGAAGTTCACATCGTCGTAGCTGCGGCTGAAGCCGGCGAACTGCCTGGCCAGTTCCCCGGCCTGCGCATCGCCGCGGCTGGCGCATTGCCGGTAGTAGGTCATGTCTCCGGGCCTGGGGCCGTGCTCGGCCGCGGCCCGCGTGATCCGGCGCGCCTGCTCGGGAAATGGTGCGCGGCGCCCACCAGCACCATGGCCTCGATTTGCGACGGCTCGCGGGTCGCCATGTGCAGCAGGGTCATTCCGCCGCTGCTGATGCCGATCGCCTTGAAGCGGGTGATGCCGAGCCGTTCGAGCAGGGCGGATACATCCGCCGCGGCCTGGCGATGAGTGAACGCGCCTAGGGGGTTGGTGGACCGGCCATGGCCACGCAGGTCCGGCACGATCACCCGGAAAATGCGAGGAGCGCTCCGGAGAACGCCCGCCAATCGCGGCCGCAACCACCAAAACCGTGCAGCAGCACGAGCGGCTCGCCCTTTCCGGAGTCCTCGAAATACATCTCCATGCCTTCGATTGACAGGCTGCGACCGGCAACGGGCGCCGGTTGCGCGAGCACCTGAAAGGACATGCCGAGGAACAGGGCGACTGCCCAGGCCGTGCGTGATGCGTTTTTCACCGGAACTCCTTTGCTGATTTGTCATCGCCGTTTCGCCGTGCGTGCCGATGGCGGTGCACGGCCGCCGTGTCAGGTGCGGCATTACTCCGCAGCGCTGGTGACAACACAGAAATTCGCTGCAATGCAGCATTTTTTTTTCCAGCGGATCGTCGTCGCTTTCCGGCTTGACAGGCAGTGTTGCGGTGCAATTTGACAACGCTGTCAATCTAACATCCAATGCGATCGCACGACGTGTTGCCCGCGTCCGCCAACAAGAAAACACATCGCGATTTCGTGAGATCCCGGGGAGGGAAGATCCATGAAGCAGTTGCATGCCGTGCCCAGGAAACGGCTTTTGACTTCCGCGCTGCTGCTGGCGCTTTCCGCGCCGGCCGCGGCACAGGTGGTCGATGAGAACCAGGACGGACAGGCTGGCACCGCCACCGCAGCCAAACCGGATGCGCAGACGCTCGACACCGTGGTGGTGACCGGCATCCGCGGCAGCCTCACCTCGTCGATGAACCTCAAGCGCGACTCGCAGGGCGTCGTCGACGGCATCGTCGCCGAGGACATCGGCAAGTTCCCCGACACCAACCTGGCCGAGGCGCTGCAGCGCATCAGTGGCGTGTCGATCGACCGCAGCAACGGCGAAGGTTCGCGCGTAACCGTGCGCGGCGTCGGCCCGGACTTCAACCTGGTGCTGCTCAACAGCCGGCAGATGCCGACCACCACCGGCGGGCGCGCCTTCGAATTCGGTGACCTGGCCGCAGAATCGATCTCCGCGGTCGAGGTCTACAAGACCAGCCGTGCCAGCACGCCGACTGGCGGCCTCGGCGCCACCATCAACATCAAGACCGCGCGTCCGCTCGACAACCCAGGCCTGCAGGCCAACGCCGCCATCAAGGGCATCTGGGATACATCGGACGACGACCTGCCCAGCCACCTGCGCGGCGATACGGTCACCCCGGAAATGTCCGGGATATTCAGCAACACCTACGCCGACGGCCGCTTCGGCGTGGCGCTGAGCGCCAGCTACCAGAAGCGCGATTCCGGTTCGTCGTCGGCCTTCGTCGCCCCCGGCAATGGCTGGCGTACCTTCATCGACACGCCGCAACCCAACGGCGAGGGCGGCGGTTCGGCGCTGCCGCTGCCCGGCCAGCCGGGTTCGGAAAACATCACCAATCGCCCTGGTCCGAACGACGTCTATTCGATGCCGCAAAGCCTCGGCTACAGCATCAACGCGGTCCGGCGCGAACGCATCAACGGCCAGCTCGCGCTGCAGTGGGCACCGACCGACGACGTCACCGCCACGCTCGACTACACCTACTCTGAAAACCGGGTCGAGCAGTTGCGCAACGACATGTCGGTGTGGCTCAACTTCACCCCGGGCGTCAGTTCCTGGACTCCCGGTTCCGGCTCCTCGCCACTGATCTACGACGAGCGCTACGGCGGCAATTCGGACTTCGCCAACGGCGCCGGCAAGTCGGCGGTCAAGCGCAACCTCGACTCGATCGGCTTCAACGTCGACTGGCAGGTCAACGACAGCCTCCGCTTCGATCTGGACTACCACCATTCCGAAGCGGTTTCCGAACCGGACAGCCCCTACGGCACCAGCAGCACGCTGGCCAGCGCCGGATTCTTCCGCGCCGGCAACATCATCGATTTCAGCGGCGACTTCCCGGTGTTGACGATGCTGCTGCCCGCGGGCGTGACCGCGATCGATCCGGCGCAGATGCTGGTGACCGGCTCGGTGTTCCGCAACGATTTCCAGGAAGCCGAGATCGACCAGCTGCAGGCCGGCGGCCAGTTCCAGTTCGAGAACTATTCCAAGCTGGACTTCGGCGTGGCCACGACCGACTACGAGAACCGCTCGGCATTCACCAACGTGCAACTGGATACCTGGGGCGGCGCCACCAGCGCGGACGACTACCCGGATTCGGTGTGGCCGCTGCAGCACATGGGTAGCTACTTCGACGGCAGCGGCGATCCGCGTTTCACCGATGCGTTCTTCGCCTTCAACTTCGACACGGTGCGGCAGCTGGCCGAGGATGCCTGGGTCAACAGCGGCCGCGGCATCCGCGAGGACTACTACGCCTCGACCGATTACAGCGGCACCGCGGTGCCCGGCAGCACCGCCAACCGTACCGCCGGCGACAGTCGCGTCCGCGAGGAATCGCGCAGCTTCTACGTGCAGTGGAGCAACAGCTTCGACTGGAAGCTGCCGGTCGACGTCGCCGTGGGCGTGCGTTACGAGCGCACCAAGGTCAACGCCTCGGCGCTGCAGCCGGCGCCGGCCAGCATCGACTGGGTCTCGGCCAACGAATTCATCATTCGCTACTCCGGTTCCGAGTTCCGCGACCTGAAGGGCGACTACAAGTACTGGCTGCCGAACCTGGACCTCGCCTTCCACCTGACCGACGACATGAAGCTGCGCGCCAGCTATGGCGAGACCATCGGCCGGCCGAACTGGGGCGACCTCAACCCGGCGCTGGGCGTCGGCGGCCAGGCACGCTTCGACGGCGGTGGCGGCGGTGCCGGCAATCCGGCCCTGTTGCCGCTGGAATCGCGCAACTTCGACCTGTCCTACGAGTGGTACTACGGCGAGTCGAGCTACCTGTCGGTGGGCTACTTCCACAAGAAGATCGACAACTTCATCGCCCGGCAGGTCGATCGGCAGACGCCTTTCCCGGATCTGCACACACCTGCCGGCGGCGCCTACTGGAACGAGGCGATCGGCGCCGGCGGCTGCGCCAGCACCGACCGTCCCTGCATCCGTGACTACATCCTCACAACTTATGACGGCCAGCCCGGTGTGGACATGACCGGTACCGACGCCAACGGCATGGCCACCGGCACGATCAGCGGCCTGCCCGGCGATCCGCTGCTGGAATTCAACATCGACCAGCCGGTCAACAACCGCGCCGACAAACTCGACGGCTGGGAGCTCAATATCCAGCACGTGTTCGGCGAAAGCGGCTTCGGCCTGGCGGCGAACTACACCATCGTCGATTCCGGTCTGACCTATGACAACGGCCGGCTCGGCACGCAGTTCGCGATGACCGGCCTCAGCGATTCCGCGAACGTCGTGGCGTTCTACGAAAAGGGACCGTGGCAGGTGCGCACCGCCTACAACTGGCGCGACGAGTTCCTCAGCGCGCTGGGCGACGGCAAGGGTCCGAACCCGATCTACGTGGAGGCGTATGGGCAGCTGGACGTCAACGTCAGCTATGCGATCACCGACAACTTCGTGGTGTCGCTGGAAGGCATCAACGTGACCGACGAAACCACGCGCACCCACGGCCGCAACTCGCGCCAGCTGTACAGCTACGATCAGCTGGGGCCGCGCTACATGGCCGGCGTGCGCTACAAGTTCTGACCGCGGCAACCGTAGTACCCTGCCGCCGTGCTGCACGCACGGCGGCGATGGCGGGCCGCTGGTTTCCAGCGGCCTTCTCCATTGCGGGTCCGTGTGCGGCCGGGAATTTCGAATGCTGTGCCACGGTGTTCGTCCTTCGCCTGGCGATCCCGGACACGAACCCTGGAACCCGATGTCGCATCCTGTCCTGCTCAACAACATCGACCACCACGACCTGCGCGTGATCACCGCCCGCGGCGCGGCCTACGGCGACGATACGATGTCGGTGCCGACTTTCTTCCGAGAGTTCCGCGACCTGCAGGCCCATTACCCGATCGTTTTCCAGCCGACCGCGGACGGCGGTTTGCAGCCGCTGGCGCTGCTCGGCCTGCGTCAAGGCGAAAACCTGTTCTTGCAAGGCGAGCGTTGGGACGCGCACTACCTGCCGCTGGCGATCGAGCGCCTGCCATTCCTGATCGGCATCGCCGACGACGAACCGATGATCCACGTCGACCTGGACCACCCGCGGGTCAGGCGTGGCGAGGCCGCCACGGGTGAGCCGCTTTTCCTGCAGCACGGCGGCACTGCGCCGCTGCTGGATCGGATCGCCTCGGTGCTGCGCACGCTGCACGATGGCTTGCACGACAACGCCGCCTTCATCGCGGCGCTGCTGCATCACCAGTTGCTGGAACCATTCATGCTCGACATCACGCTGGACGACCAGTCGCATATCCGCCTGTCCGGCTTCCACACGATCCACGAGCAGCGCGTGCGCCAGCTCGACGGCGCGGCATTGCAGGCGTTGTCGCAGGCCGGCTATCTGGAGGCGATGTACATGGCGCTGGCTTCGATGTCGCAGCTGCGCGGGCTGATCGAACGGATGAACTGTCGTGTCGCTGGTCGCTGAGGCCATCGCCGAAGTCGACGGCATCGACGCGGCGGCCCTGCCCGAGGCGCTGCTGCGGTCGACCCGTCCGTGCGTGCTGCGCGGCTTGGCCGCGCAGTGGCCGATGGTCCGGGTCGCCAACACATCGGCGCAGGACGCGGTCGCCTATCTGAAGGGCTTCGCGCGCGATACCGCGGTGACCGTCAGCGTGGCGCCGCCGCAGGCAAGCGGACGGGTGTCCTATCGCGACGACCTGCTGGGCTTCGATTTCCACCAGGAGAAAGCGCCGCTGCCGATGGTGCTCGACCGCCTGCTGCAACACGTCGCGGATCCGGCGCCGCCAACGATCTACGTCGGCTCGACCACCATCGACACCTGGCTGCCCGGCTTCCGCGAACACAACGACCTTGGTTTCGGCGCGCTGCAACCGTTGGCCAGCATCTGGATCGGCAACCGCACCCGTGTTCCCGCACACCAGGATTTTCCGGACAACATCGCCTGTGTGGTCGCCGGTCGCCGTCGCTTCACCGTGTTCCCGCCAGAACAATTGCAGAACCTTTATATCGGTCCGCTGGAGTACACGCCCGCCGGGCAGCCGGTCAGCCTGGTTGATTTTGCCGCGCCCGATTTCGCGTGCTACCCGAAGTTCGCCGAGGCCTTGCGCCATGCGCAGGTCGCCGAACTGGGGCCCGGTGACGCGGTGCTGATCCCGAGCATGTGGTGGCACCACATCGAAGCGCTGGATCCGTTCAACGTGCTGGTCAACTACTGGTGGCGGCAGTCGCCGGCGTGGATGGACACACCGATGAACGCGCTGATGCTGGCGATCATGAGCGTGCGCGACCTGCCGCCGGAACAGCGCGAGATCTGGCGCGAGGTATTCCGCCATTACGTGTTCGACGCCGACGCACACACGGCCGCGCATATCCCGGAGGCGGCGCGCGGCATGCTGGCGCCGATCGACGAAACGCGCATGCGCGAGCTGCGCGCGCGCCTGCTGCAACGCCTCAACCGCTGAGAAAACTCCATGCAGAACGATGCCGACAGGGATGCAGAATCGCCGAAGCCGGTCCGGCGCGTGGTGATCGCCGGCGGCGGCACCGCCGGCTGGATGGCGGCCGCGGCGGTATCCAGGCTGTTCGGCGAAACGCTGGAGATCAGCCTGGTCGAGTCGGAGGAGATCGGTACCGTCGGCGTCGGCGAGGCAACGATCCCTACCTTGACGACGTTCCATCGACTGCTGGACATCGACGAGCGCGAGTTCATGGCCGCGGCGCAGGGCACGATCAAGCTCGGCATTTCCTTCGAGAACTGGCGCAGCGAACAGCACCGCTACATCCATTCGTTCGGCAGCACCGGCAAGGATCACTGGAGTGCCGGATTCCAGCATTTCTGGCGCAGGGGTCGCGAGCTCGGCCTGGCGGGCAGCTACGACGACTACTGCGTCGAACTGCAGGCCGCGTTGCAGGACCGGTTCGCGCACCTGAAGCACTACCGGATGAACTACGCCTACCACCTCGATGCCAGCCTGTATGCGCGCTTCCTGCGCGGGATGAGCGAGCGCAACGGCTGTCGGCGCATCGAAGGCAAGATCGCCGAGGTGCTGACCGATCCGGGCTCGGGCTTCATCCGCGCGCTGCGGCTGGAGCGGGGCGAAGTGATCGAGGGCGACCTGTTCATCGACTGCACCGGTTTTCGCGCGCTGCTGATCGAGCAGGCCCTGGGAGTCGGCTTCGAGGACTGGTCGCAGTGGCTGCCCAACGATCGCGCCATCGCCGTCCAGACCAGCGCGGTGCGCGATGCTGTGCCTTACACCCGCGCGATCGCCGAGAAATGGGGCTGGCAGTGGCGCATCGCGCTGCAGCACCGCGTCGGCAACGGGATCGTCTATTCCAGCCGCCATGTCGGTGACGACGAGGCGCGGCAGGTGCTGCTGGGCAGCGTCGAAGGCGAGGTCATCAAGAGCCCCTGGCCGGTGCGCTTCCGCCCCGGGCGGCGCCTGCAGTGCTGGCACCGCAACTGCGTTGCCTTGGGTCTCGCCGGCAGCTTCATCGAGCCGCTGGAATCGACCACGATCCATCTGATCCAGCGCGGCATCACCCGCCTCATGCAGTCGTTCCCGCACGTCGTCAGCCAGGCCGGCATAGACGAATACAACACGCAGATGGCCGACGAGCTGCAGCATGTGCGCGACTTCGTGGTGCTGCATTACCACGCCACCGAGCGCCGCGACTCCTCGTACTGGGAATACCTGGCGAACATGACGCTGCCGGCGACATTGCAGCGCCGCATCGACCTGTTCCGCGAAACCGGCACGGTGTTCCATGCCGCCGGCGAACTGTTCGCCGAGAACTCCTGGATCCAGGTGATGATGGGACAGGGCATCGAACCGCGGCGGCACCATCCAGCCGCCGAGACGATGAGCGAGACCGAACTGGCTCGGTTCCTCGCCGACATCCGCGGCAGCGTCGACCGCATCGTCGCCCAGCTGCCGCCGCACATGGACTACATCCGTCGCTACGCGCCGGGCGCCGTGCCGGCATAGTCGGCCGCAACGCGCGGGCGTCGCGGCCAACCCGGGGGTTTCAACCGCGGGCGAACCAGGAAGCTTGAAGACCCGGAGGGCGGCGCACAGGATGTGCGCCGTTCTCCGACCGAGCCATGGATGGCGAGTCGGAAAATCTCCGAGGGCTACCAACCGAAACGTTAGCTCTGATCGGGGAGGAGCCCTTCTCTTTGGTTACTTTCTCTTTGGCTCTGGAAAGAGAAAGTGACCCGCACGCGTAGCGGGCGGAAGCTCTCGCAGTTGTGCGCCAAAGCAAGTCGCTGGATTATTCGCTTCGCTCACCCCTTCGGGGCCGTCCTTCGGACGTTCTGCGCGCCTCGCGCTTGTCCCGCCTTCGCGGGGATGACGGCTTCATAAGCAAGGCAACCTCTACGACCGCGACGCGATCGTTCAGTGCTTGCCGTCGATGCTGAGCTTGTCCAGGTCGATGCCCTGCGACTTCAATACGTGGGTCGTGCGCAGCGCATAGAACGCCAGGTAGGCGAAGCACACCACGCCGACGATGAAGCTCATCTGGATGCCGATGCGGTCGGCGACCGCGCCCTGGATCCAGCTGACGATGCCGCCGCCCATGATCATCATGATCAGCAGGCTGCTGCCCTGGTTGGTGTTCCTGCCCAGCCCGGTGATCGCCAGCGCGAAGATGCACGGCCACATCGTGCTGCAGAACAGGCCGACGCTGATGAACGCCACCGCTGCAGTCCGGCCGGTCGTGGCCATGCCGATCAGCAACGCGGCGATGCCGCACAGCGCGAAGTACAGCAGCATGCGCGCCGGATTGCCGCGGCTGGCCAGGGTCGCCAGGATCATCAGCACGATCACGAAGGCGTAGCCGAAGAACTGCGAGACGTCATGGCGGGCGATGGCGTTGACCGCCAGGAATACGCCGAAGGCCAGGTACGGCAGGATCAGCATCAGCAGGCGCTTCATGCCCGCGCCGACGTTGAAGGCACCGGCCGCGCCGGTCCAGCGTCCGATCATCAGGCTGGCCCAGTACAACGAGACGAACGGAGCCACCGAGGAGGCAGGCACGCCATGGCTTTCCTCGAGATAGGCCGGCAGGTTGCTGATCGTCGATACCTCCACGCCGACGTAGACGAAGATCGCCAGCATGCCCAGCACCAGCTGCGGATAGGCCAGCGCCGACTTCTTGTGGATCAGCTTGTCGGTGTCCTGCGCTTCGCTCTCGGTGACGCTTTCCAGGTCGATGTGGTTGGGGACGGACGAGAACTTGAGGAACAGCGCCACCAGCACGAACGCCAGTCCGAGCATCAGGTAGGGCGTCTTGACGCTCTCGATGCTGGCCTCGGTGCCGCCGGCCGCGACGCTGCCGAATATCGCGATGCTGACCAGCAGCGGACCGATGGTGGTGCCGAAATTGTTGATGCCGCCGGCCATGGTCAGGCGTTGCGAACCGGTCCTGGGATCGCCCATCACGATCGCCAGCGGATTGGCCGCGATCTGCTGCAGCGAGAACCCCAGCCCGACCACGAACAGCCCGGAGATCATCAGCGTGAACGATCCGGCGTTGGCGGCCGGATAGAACAGCAATGTGCCGACGGCGGAAATGACCAGGCCCAGGCAGATGCCGTTCTTGTAGCCGATCCTGTTGAGCAGGTCCATGCCGATCGACTTCGACACCGCGACGTAGATCAGCGAGCCGACCGTATAGGCCACGTAGAACGCGACCGACACCAGCTGGCTTTGCGCCTGGGTCAGGTCGAACGCCTTCTTGAATACCGGGATCAGGATGTCGTTGCTCGCGGCGACGAAGCCCCAGAAGAAAAATACGGTGATCAGCACACCGAATTGCGACCAGCGGGTTTGGTATGTCGTCATGTTCTTAGTCGTTCGGCGAGTCGATGCCGGGAATGGCGCCGCAGGCGTCGGCAGGCGATGCCGGCTCCGCAGTTGGGTGGCGATCCGTGGATGTCAGGCGAGGTTGCGGGAGCGGCAGCCGGCCGCCGACGAAGCGCGAGGTTGGCGCGATGATCCGCATGAAACGATGCGAAGGACGATCCGTGCGCACGCGGTCCCTCCCCAGGGCCTTGATATCGGCCGTCGGGTATCGAGGCCGCCCTTCTTGTACAGGCGCGCTGACAACGCTGTCAAATTTCGTCGGCAAGTAGCGCTGTTTTTGCTTCAAGCTATTGAATCCCGTAGGGAAATCCGTTGCGCTGCAACATGGGACAGAAGCAGAGGCCTTAGATACGGGTCTGGCCGCAACCGCGCGCTCGCTTGGCAGCATCCGCCGCCGCGGCTACTCTCCGCGGTCCCTTTGTCGTTGCCGTGCCCATGTCCGATATGCGTTCGCCCCGCCTGACCCCCTTGCCGGCGCTGATCTTCAGCTCTCGCTGGCTGCAGCTGCCGTTGTACCTGGGCCTGATCGTCGCCCAGGCGATCTACGTCTGGCAGTTCGGCGTCGAACTGGTGCACCTGGTCGACCAGGTGTTCTTCAACGGCCACGCCCCGGAAACCGGCACACCCGGCGCAGGGCAGTCGGCTGAAGTGGTGATCATGCTGATCGTGCTTGGCCTGATCGACGTGGTGATGATCTCCAACCTGCTGGTGATGGTGATCGTCGGCGGCTACGAGACCTTCGTCTCGCGGCTGGGCCTGCAGGGCCATCCGGACCAGCCGGAATGGCTGAGCCACGTCAACGCCAGCGTGCTGAAGGTGAAGCTGGCGATGGCGATCATCGGCATCTCCTCGATCCACCTGCTGAAGACCTTCATCGAAATCGGTAACCTTGGCGCGGGCAACAGCCGCTTCACCGAGGCCGGCGTGATGTGGCAGACCATCATCCACTGCGTGTTCATCCTGTCGGCGATCGGCATCGCCTACACCGACAAGCTGATGACCCACACCTCGAGCAAGCGCGAGCACGCCAACACGCATTGAGTCGCGGCATGGCCGTCATCCCGCCTGCGCGGAACGACGGCATGTGGATGCAGAGAATCATCGCGCAGCGGAAGCTTCCGCGTCGGACTCGCGCCGTGCGGTGATCGCCTCGCGCAAACGCGCGGCCGCATCGCCGTGCGAGAAGACCAGGCGGCCGTTCGCTGCCGAAATACCCAGTTCGCGATAAGCCTTGTCCAGCGACGGGAATTCTTTTGCGGCCGCATAGTTTCGATAGCGGCCGCCGAAGATATCGCCACCGGCGATCCGGTCCAGTTCGGCGACGAAATCCCGTGGCGCGACCTGCGTGGTGCCGTTCAGGCAGCAACGCGCGTAGTCCGTCAGCACCGCGTCGAGCGAGCTGTTGTGTTCGCGCCGCAGCGCCAGATCGGCCTCCAGCCAGTAGGCCGCACCGGCCCAGTACACGCGCATGGTGCCGCCGCGACGGCGGCCCAGTTCGTCCAGCGGCACGCCGCCGAGTGCCTTGCGGCCGCGCTGGAAACCGCCGTCGAGGCGACGCCAGGCTTCTTCGGCATCGAGCAGGCCGACCCGCGCCCGCAGCACGTTCTGGTAGTAGCTGGCCAGGCCTTCCGCCAGCCATCGGCCCTCGGCACCCAGGTAAGGATGGAACAGGTGCGACAGCTCGTGCACCGCGGTCCAGTCCTCGCGCAATTGCTCCGGCGTGGCATCGCGGCGGACGAACAGCAGCACGGCCACATTGTCATCGCGCCGGGTCTGGCCCCAGGGCACCGGACTGTCGTCGTCGCTGTCGATCTGCTTGATCCGCACCTGCGCGTCGCGCAGCGGAAACCGGCCGGACACCGACAACGGGGCGGCGGCGGTGTCGGCGATCCAGCGCTGCAGCTGCTCGACGCGATCGCGGTCAACCACGCCGATCACTTCCACGCGCAGGCGCGTGTCGCCCGCACGCAGCACGCGTTCGTCCGTCGCCGACATGTCGGTGGCGCCGTTCAGCAGCAACAGCAGCGGCAGCAGGGAGGAGATGGGCATGACCGGATTGAATGCGAGATGCCCGCTAAAACACCGTGAACGCCTGCCTTTGAACGCATACTCCACGTAAAATGCCGGCATGGATGTTTCCTATTTGCTGGACGGCCTCAATCCCGCCCAACGCGAGGCCGTCACCGCACCGCCCGGCCATTACCTGGTGCTGGCCGGCGCCGGTTCCGGCAAGACCCGCGTACTGACCCACCGCATCGCCTGGTTGAACGAAGTGCACCGGGTGCCCGCGCACGGCATCTTCGCGGTGACCTTCACCAACAAGGCGGCCGGCGAGATGCGCGCGCGCGCCGATGCGCTGCTGCGCAACGGCAGCCGCGGCCTGTGGATCGGCACGTTCCACGGCTTGGCGCATCGGCTGCTGCGCCTGCACTGGCAGGACGCGAAACTGCCGGAAGGCTTCCAGGTGCTGGACAGTGACGACCAGCTGCGCCTGGTCAAGCGCGTGGTGCAGCAGCTGGAGCTGGACGAGGCGCGCTTCCCGCCGCGGCAGATCGCGTGGTGGATCAACGCGCAGAAGGACGAAGGCCGCCGCCCGCAGCACATCCAGTCCGGCAGCGACGAATGGGCCGACGTGATGCTGCGCAGTTATGCGCTGTACCAGGAGCGCTGCGATCGTGCCGGTCTGGTCGACTTCGCCGAACTGCTGCTGCGCGCGCACGAGCTGCTGCGCGACCAGCCGGCGCTGCTGGCGCACTATCGCCAGCGTTTCGGCGAACTGCTGGTCGACGAGTTCCAGGACACCAACAGCATCCAGTATGCCTTCGTGCGCGTGCTGGCCGGCGACAGCGGCCACGTGTTCGTGGTTGGCGACGATGACCAGGCGATCTACGGCTGGCGCGGTGCCAAGGTCGAGAATGTGCAGAAATTCCTGCAGGATTTCCCCGGCGCGCAGACCTTCCGGCTGGAGCAGAACTACCGCTCCAGCGCCAACATCCTCAACGCCGCCAACGCGGTGATCGCGCACAATCCGGCGCGCCTGGGCAAGCAGCTGTGGACCGACAGCGGCGAAGGCGAGCCGGTCGACCTGTATGCGGCGTACAACGAGATCGACGAAGCCCGTTTCGTGCTGGAACGCATCGGCCAGTGGGTGCGCGACGGCGGCAGCTACGGCGATTGCGCCATCCTCTACCGCAGCAACGCACAATCGCGCGCGTTCGAAGAAAACCTGCTCGCCGAGCAGATCCCGTACCGTGTCTATGGCGGCATGCGCTTCTTCGAGCGCGCCGAGATCAAGGACACGCTGGCCTATCTGCGCCTGATCGCCAATCGCGCCGACGACGCGGCGTTCGAGCGTGCGGTCAACACGCCGACGCGCGGCATCGGTGAACGCACCCTCGACGAGGTGCGGCGGCGTGCGCGCGTCGACAGCGTGTCGTTGTGGGAGGCCTCGTCGCGAGTCTGTCGCGACAGCACGCTGGCTGCGCGCGCCCGCAACGCGCTGGCCGGCTTCGACGCGCTGATCGAGGCGCTGGGTCATGAAGTGCACGAGCTCAGCCTGCAGGACAAGATCGACCACGTGCTGATGCGATCGGGACTGCGCACGCATTACGCCAACGAATCGCGCGGCCAGCTCGATTCGCGCACCGACAACCTCGACGAACTGGTCTCGGTCGCCTCGCGCTTCGTGCGCCGCGACGACGACGAGGAAGCCGCGGACATGTCCGAGCTGGTCGCCTTCCTCGCCTATGCGGCGCTGGAAGCGGGCGAGGGCCAGACCCAGGCCGGCGAGGATGGCGTGCAGCTGATGACCCTGCACAGCGCCAAGGGCCTGGAGTTCCCGCTGGTGTTCCTGGCCGGCATGGAGGAAGGGCTGTTTCCCAACCACCGTTCCATCGAGGAAAGCGGTCGTCTGGAAGAGGAGCGCCGCCTGGCCTACGTCGGCATCACCCGCGCGCGGCAGAAACTGATCCTCAGCTATGCCGAGGCGCGACGCCTGCATGGCCAGGACATGTACGGCCTGCCGTCGCGTTTCCTGCGCGAGATCCCGCCGGCGCTGCTGCACGAGGTGCGGCCGCGCGTGCAGGTGTCGCGGCCGATGTATGCGCCGCAACCGCGTCGCGACTTCGGCCATGCCCTGGTCGAGGAATCGACCAGCGTCAGACTCGGCCAGAACGTCGTCCACGCCAAGTTCGGCAGCGGCGTGGTGACCGATATCGAAGGCAGCGGCGCGCACGCGCGCGTGCAGGTCAACTTCGACGCCACCGGCAGCAAGTGGCTGGTGCTGGCCTACGCCAACCTGCAGCCGGGCTGACAGGGGCAGCCGGCACGGCGTGGCACGGGGCGTGCCGGCTTCACCCGGATTTCATCCGCAACGCGGGCCTCGCAAGGCATCATCCGGCTGCAGTCGCCGCTGGGCAGGAACGGAAACGCGAAGCCAGGTCGTGTCCCGGTGTTCCGCGCTGCGTCTCCGAAATACGCAGCGGCACCATCGAGCACATTTCCAATGTCCAGATCACCAGCAGCCACCACACTGGTGTGGGAGCGGTGGTCGGCGGTCTGGTCGGCCTCGGCGTCGGCAGCCTGGTCGGCGGCGGATCCGGACGTGACGTCGCACAGGTACTGGGCACCGTGGGTGGCGCCGTCGCCGGCAATGCGGTGCAGAAGAAGCACGATCAGCCGATTCCCGGGCAACAGATCGTCGTGCGGCTGAGCAACGGCGTGCTGGTGTCGGTCACGCAGGCCAGCGCCGGCGGTTTGCGGGTCGGGCAGAAGGTGTATATCCAGGGCAGCGGCGAGAACGCCCGCGTCACGGCGCAGTAACCGCCGTCGGAAAATCGGGCCGTGAAGGGATCGCGGCCCGTTTGTTCTGCCTGAAAAGTGGCGATGTGGTTTCGACGGCGCGTCGGCACGTCGTCGCGCACGATCGCAGCGCGCGTGACCACCGACACTGGCAGCGCGCTCCTGCGCGGCGCAACGTCGATCGATCCGTACGGGGACACCGACATGAGCCGAGAAGCCAGCTGCAACAATCCGGCGCGCCGCCGCCTGCTCGCCGCCACGCTGCCGGCCAGCCTGATGATGTTCGACCTCGCCCAGGCTGCACGCGCGGCGCCCGGCTACGGTGCGTCCGCGCCGCGTCCGGCGCTCGGCGAACGCAGCGTGATGCTGATGGGCGACGCGGTGCCGCAGCCCGCGCTGGACTGGTCGCGGCATCTGCAGCAACTGGTCGAACGCACGCCCGATGCGCGCGACAGCTATCTGGCCGAGGGCGCGGTGCGGATGCTGGAGACGCGCTTCGCGGCGTTGCTGGGCAAGCCCGATGCGGCGTTCCTGCCGACCGGCACGCTCGCCAACCACCTGGCCATGCGCGTGCTCTGCGGGGAGAACCGGCATGCGCTGGTGCAGCACGACAGCCATCTCTACCTCGATGAAAGCAACGCGGCCACCACGCTCAGCGGCCTGCATCTGGTGCCGCTGGCGAAGGGACGTGCGGCGCCGACGCTGCAGGAAGTGATCGCGGCCATCGACGAAGCCGAAAACGGTCCCTATCCGCTGAAGGTGGGCGCGATATCGCTTGAAAGCCCGGTCAGGCGCGCCGACGGCGCGATGGTGCCGTATCCGCTGGCACGTTCGATCTCGCAACTCGCGCGCTCCAAACAGATCGGCCTGCACCTGGACGGTGCGCGCCTGCTGCTGGCAAGCGGGCTTCCCGGCTTCGAACTGAAGGCGTACAGCGCCTTGTTCGATACGGTCTACGTATCGCTGTACAAATATCTCGACGCGCCGTTCGGCGCGATCCTGGCCGGCGACGAGACAGCGATCGCCAAGGTGCGCGACCTGCGCCATGTGTTCGGCGCCACGATCTACCAGGGCTGGCCGGCGGCGTTGCCAGCATTGGCTGCGCTGGACGGATTCCAGGATCGCTTCATCGCCGCCAGGCGCGTGTCGGAGCAGCTGTTCGCCGGGCTGGAGGCGGCCGGCGGCTTCACCCTGCGGCCGGTGGAAAACGGCAGCAACATCACTTTCCTCGAGCTCGGGGCCGATCGCGCCGTGGGCTTGGCGGATCGACTGCGCCAAGCCGACATCCACCTGCGCAAGCCGCGCGACGGACGCGTGCAGATCGACATCAACCAGACCCTGCTCAGGCGCAGCGCGGACGAGCTGATCCGCGCCTTTGTCGGCGCATGAAACAGCCGCAAGGGCCGTTGGCAGGAACAAACGAAGAACGGCGCCCTTGGGCGCCGTTCTTCATGGAGCCGATGCCCAGTCGATCAGGCGACGACGGGTGCGCCTTCCTCGCCAGCCTTGGGATCCGCGCCGAAGCGGTTGCTGCCCTGGTCGCCGGCGATCACGAACCACACCAGCAGCACGATCGCACCGATCAGCGGAACAAAGCCGATCAGCAGCCACCAGCCGCTCTTGTTGCGGTCGTGCAGGCGTCGCACGCTGACCGCGATGCCCGGGATCAGCACCGCCAGCGCATACAGGCCGCCGATCAACCCGGCCCCGTATTGCTCATCGTAAGTACCGGTCGCCTTGTCGACGAACACCAGCACGATCGAGATGATGATGTTGAACAGCACGAACATCCAGTATTCCTTGCGGCGCGCACGCCCCTGGAAGTTGAAGTAGTTCTTCAAAACTTTCAGATACCAGTACATGGCGATTCCCCTACGTTGAATGTCCGGTGGGATGTCGTACGGCCGCCCCCTGCGGCCGTACCCGGCGAATGCTAGCAGTGTTCGCGGGCCGGCTGCCCCGGATTGACGCGCGGCACCCCCGCCACCGCTTGCCGGCACGCGATCGACGGTGCGTCGTCTATTCGCCCAGCCCACTGATCCGCCGTTCGAGGAAGCGCCGCTCCGGCGCCTGCCGTGCCAACGCCAGTGCGCGCACGTAGGCGGCCCGCGCCGACTCGTGCTGTCCGAGCTGGCGGCAGAACTCCGCCTGCGCGGCATGCGCCAGGTGATAGTCGAGCAGTTCGCCGCGCGCGAACAGCGCTTCGACCAGGGCCAGCCCGGTCGCGGGGCCATCGCGCATCGCCACGGCCGCGGCGCGATTGAGTTCGATCACCGGCGATGGCGCGGCGCGCAGCAACACGTCGTACAGACCGACGATCTGCGCCCAGTCGGTTTCCTCTGCGGTACGCGCTTCCGCATGCACCGCGGCGATCGCCGCCTGCAGCGTGTACGGACCGAAGCGCCGCGACGACAGCGCGTGATGCACCAGCGCCCTGCCTTCCAGGATCTGCTCGCGGTTCCACAGCACGCGGTCCTGGTCGTTGAGCAATATCAGTTCGCCGTCGGCCGTGGTCCGCGCGGCGCGGCGCGATTCCTGCAGCAGCATCAGTGCCAGCAGGCCGGTCGCCTCCGGTTCCGGCAGCAGCGCGATGAGCAGGCGGCCCAGCCGGATCGCTTCCGCGGACAGGTCATGCCGCGTCAGCGTCTCCCCGGAAGACGCGGAATAGCCTTCGTTGAACACCAGGTACACGACATGCAGCACGGCGTCCAGACGCTGCGGCAACTGTTCGCGCGATGGCACCTGGTAGGGAATCCCGGCGTCGCGGATCTTGGCCTTGGCGCGCACGATGCGTTGCGCCACGGTCGACGGCGTGGCGAGGTAGGCGCGCGCGATCTCTTCGGTGGTCAGCCCGCACACTTCGCGCAGCGTCAGCGCGACCTGCGCCTGCTGCGACAGCGCCGGATGGCAACAGGTGAACACCAGTCGCAACTGGTCATCCTCGACGACTTCCTCGTTCAACAGCGCCGGATCATTGCTCTCGCTGTACAGGCGTTCGGCGATCTCGGTCAGCGAGGCGTCGAATCGCGCGCGCCTGCGCAGGCCGTCGATGACCTTGAAGCGTCCCGCCGACACCAGCCAGGCGCGTGGATTGTCCGGCACGCCGTCGCGCGGCCACTGCGTCATCGCCGCGGCGAAGGCGTCATGCAGCGCTTCCTCGGCCAGGTCGAAGTCGCCAAGCAGGCGGATCAACGTGGCCAGCACGCGTCGCGATTCGTTGCGGTAGACGTATTCGACCTGCTGCGTGGCGTGCGAGTGGCCGGCCATCGGTCGCGATCAATCCGGCAATGCACGCAGCGGACGCAGCTCGATGCGGCCACCGCGCGCCCAAGGCAAGCGGGTGGCGACACGGATCGCGTCGTTCAGGTCGCGGGCCTCGATCAGGTCGACGCCGCCGAGCTGTTCCGCGTCATCCGCGGACGGGTCATCGCTGGGCGCCACGCGACCGTTGCGGACGCGCAGGCAGGTCGCCGTGTGCGAAGGCTCCAGCCGCCGCGAATCGAGCAACTGCCCGCCCTGCTGCAATTCGTCGGTGCGCGCCCGGCACTGCCTGGCCATCGCCTTTACCTCACCTTCCGACAGGGCATCGGGTGATGGCGGGTCGTCGTAGATCAGCACCAGGTACTTCATGGCGTCTCCGGGCGCAGTGAGCATGCGACGGTCAGTCGAACTCGGCGACCGGTCGCACCTCGATGCAGCCGATGCGGCCGATCGGCATGTCCGACGCAATCCGCAGCGCCTCGTCCAGGTCACGCGCCTCGACCAGCAGGAAGCCGCCAAGCTGTTCCTTGGTTTCCGCGAACGGGCCATCGGTGGGGGCTACAGTGTTGCCCTGGCGGCGCAGCGTGGTCGCCGTCGCCACCGGCTGCAGCGCATGCACGGCGAGCAGCTGGCCGCTTTGCCGCAAGGCCGCGCGATGGGCGCGGGAGTCGCGCATGCAGGCCGCTTCCTCCTCGGCGGACATCGTCTGCAGCCGCTTTTCGTCGAAATAGGCCAGGCACAGGTACTTCATGCGCTACTCCTTGTCGGACGCGAACAGGGGTGTTGACAGTGAATAGTCGTTGGGCGGCGCCTGGGATCGACAGGCATCGGGCATTCTGTCCGCCGGCGGCAGGCCCGGCGTGAATCCCGTCTCGGGCATCGGCGCCGATGGGGTTCAAGTCGCGTCGTGGAAGATCACGCCGAGCGTATGGCGCCGGCCGCTACGCACGCGGCTGACGCCGTGGCGCAAATTGACGCGGTAGTTGCCGCGCGTGCCGCGCACGGGCCGCTGACGCACGGCGAACACCACGGCGTCGCCCTGCAGCAGCGGCACGACCTCCGGCCGTGTCTGCCTGCGCGCCGCTGTTCGGTCAGCACGAATTCGCCTCCGGTGAAGTCGCGACCGGGCTGCGACAGCAGGATCGCGACCTGCAGCGGAAACACATGCTCGCCGTACAGGTCCTGGTGCAGGCAGTTGTAATCGTCCGCGCCGTATCGCAGCAGCAACGGCGTCGGTCGCGTCTGCCCGGCCCGGTGGCAGCGCGCGATGAATTCGTCGTGTCGCGGCGGATAGCGGATATCGCGGCCCATCGCCTGCTGCCAGCGGTTGGCGATCGGCGCCAGGTACGGATACAGGCCCGCACGCAACCCGGCCACGGGCGCCGGCAACGGATAAGCGAAATAACGGTATTCGCCACGCCCGAAACCATGGCGTTCCATCACCACGCGGCTGCGGTACAGCGATGCGTCGTCGTAACCATCGGCCAATCGTTCACAGATGTCCGGTGCCAGCAGCCTCGGCAGTACGGCGTTGCCGCGTGCATCCAGATCGGCGCCTGCCTGCTGCCAGTCCTGCGCATCGAGACGCGTACCGATCGCGTGCGATGCCGGCGTCATGCCCGTGCCTCGCGCGCCAGCAGCGCGGGCATCCGCTCCATGTACATGCGGTAACGGCGCAATGAAGTCCGCGTGCAGTGGGTCGCGGTCGTGGCGCGTGGCAATGGAATAGTCACGGTCGTCCGGCCTTTCGCGAAGGAGGCATGCAAGGTAACCACGCGACTGGGCCATCGATATCCGCGGCTTGTCCTTGCGTGCGTTGGCCGGCTGCATTCACGTCATATGGGCTGGCGGTTACGCTGTTCGCACCCTGGGTTTCGACGACCACCGATGAACCGCAGCGAGAAACAGAAGATGCTGGCCGGCGAGCTGTATTGCGCCGACGACGCCGAGGTCCAGTCCGACCAGGCGGCGTCCCGTGCCTGGATGGCGCGCTACAACGCCGCCCTCGAGCGCAGCGACGCCGAGCGGCATGCCCTGCTGGGCGAACGCCTGGCGCAGGTTGGCGCCGGGGTGGTCGTGCGTCCGCCGTTCCATTGCGACTACGGCTACAACCTCCGCCTCGGCGACGGCGTATTCCTCAACTTCAACTGCGTGGTGCTGGACGTGGTCGAGGTCGTGATCGGCGCCGGTACGCAGGTCGGCCCGGCGGTGCAGATCTATGCGGCCGACCACCCGCGCGATCCGCAGCAGCGTCGCAGCGGGCTGGAATTCGGCCGGCCGGTGCGGATCGGCCGCAACGTATGGATCGGCGGCGGCGCGATCGTGCTGCCGGGCGTGACGATCGGCGACGATGCCCTGGTCGCCGCCGGCAGCGTGGTGACGCACGATGTCGAGGCGGGCGCGACCGTCGCTGGCAATCCGGCGCGGGTGATCCGGATGCGCGACGGCTGACGCCGACCGCTAGAGCGTGATGCCGAAGTGGAAGGCTTCGATGCGCAGCCCTTCGCGCAGGTAGAACGCGTGCGCGTCCTTGCGATGGGTGCCGGAATCCAGCATCAGCCGCGCGCAGCCCTGGCGCCGGGCTTCGTCCTTGAGCCAGTCGAGCAGGGCCTTGCCATGGCCGCGGCCACGCACGCCGGCATCGGTGACCAGGTCGTCGACATACATATGCCGACCGTAGACCAGGTTTTCGTGCATGCGCCAGCCGGCATACGCGCGGACGACGCCTGTGTCGTAAAGGGCGGTGGCGCTGAAGCCATCGTCGAGCTGGCGCAGCGCCTGCGCGACGAAGCTCTCCTCGGTCAGGTGCGGACGCAGCTGCTGGGCGACCGGCCACGCTTCGCGCAGGGCCGCGGCATCCGCCAGCGGCCGGATTTCGATCGAGGCCATGCTCAGAAGCTGAACAGCTTGAAATACACCGGCGACACGCCGCCGGGCGCGCGGTCGACCATGCCGTCGCCATCGGCGTCGGTCAGGTAATAGGTCGGACCACGCACGGGCGTCACCCGCACGGTGTGCAGGCGGCCGCCGACGCGGAATTCCTCGATCACGTCGCCGTTGGATTCGGTGCGCACGACGCTTTCGGCGCCGGCGGGCACCTTCGGCACGCTGCTGCAGGCCGACAGCGCGAGGGCGGAGGCGAACACGGCAGCGGTCAGAAGGGTGTGGGCGACGGTCATGCGGGGCGTTCCTGCGGGGCGACGGGTTTCATTATGCCCGCGGTGGGTGGCGGCGGCGTGTTCGCCGCGGCGCGCCCGGGACGGCGCGCGCCGGCAGGTAGAATCGGGGCATGAAACGTCTCGTCCTGATCGATGGTTCCAGTTATCTCTACCGCGCCTTCCATGCGCTGCCGCCGCTGAGCAATGCGGCCGGCGAGCCGACCGGCGCGCTGTTCGGCGTGGTCAACATGCTGCGCGCCACGCTGAAGGAAAAACCGGACTTCGCGGCCTTCGTGGTCGATGCGCCCGGCAAGACTTTCCGCGACGACCTGTATCCCGACTACAAGGCCAACCGCCCGTCCATGCCCGACGACCTGCGTGCGCAGGTGATGCCGATGTGCGAGATCGTGCAGGCGCTCGGCTTCCCGATCCTGCGCGTGGACGGCGTCGAAGCCGACGACGTGATCGGCACGCTGGCGCTGCAGGGTGCGGCCGAAGGCATCGAGGTGACCATTTCCACCGGCGACAAGGATTTCGCGCAGCTGGTGCGGCCCGGCATCGCGCTGGTGAACACGATGAGCGGCAGCCGGCTCGATTCCGAACAGACCGTGATCGAGAAGTTCGGCGTGCGGCCCGAGCAGATCGTCGACTTGCTGGCGCTGATGGGCGACGCGGTCGACAACGTGCCGGGCGTGGAGAAGTGCGGGCCCAAGACGGCCGCCAAATGGCTGGGCGAATACGGCACGCTGGACGGCGTGATCGCCCATGCCGGCGACATCAAAGGCAAGATCGGCGACAACCTGCGCGCCGCGGTCGGGCGGCTGCCGCTGAACCGCGATCTGGTGACGATCAAGACCGACGTCGAACTCGGTGGCGGCCCGGACACGCTCGTGCTGCGCGATCGCGATGTCGAAACGCTGCGCAATCTGTACGCGCGTTACGGCTTCAACCAGGCGCTGAAGGAACTCGACGGCGCTGCGGTCGGCGGCGGCGTGCCGGAAAAGGAACCCGGTCGCGCGCGCGGCACCGGCTTCGTCAGCGCGCCAGCGCCGGCGACGGATATCGATCCTGCGCTGTCGGCGCCGGGCGAATACGAAACCATCCTGCTGCCGGGACAACTGCGTGCATGGATCGAACGCCTGCAGGCGGCGGAAGAGTTCGCCTTCGACAGCGAGACCGACAGCCTCGACCCGATGCAGGCGAACCTGGTCGGCCTGAGTTTCTCGGTGGAACCGGGCAAGGCCGCTTACCTGCCGCTGGCGCACACCTATCCCGGCGCGCCCGAACAGCTCGACCGCGCGCAGACGCTGGCCGCGCTGGTGCCGCTGTTCGCCGATGACAAGCGCAGGAAGCTGGGCCAGCACGGCAAATACGATCTGCACGTGCTGCGCCGGCACGGCATCGAAGTCGCCGGTTATGCCGACGACACCATGCTGGAGAGTTTCGTGCTCAATTCCGGCAGCAGCCGTCACGACATGGATTCGCTGGCGCAGCGCTATCTCGGCTACGAGACCGTCAAATACGAACAGGTCGCCGGCAAGGGCAGCAAGGCGATCCCGTTCTCTCAGGTCGCCATCGACGATGCCACGCGCTACGCTGCCGAAGACGCCGATGTCACGCTGCGCCTGCACCGCGCGCTGGCGCCGAGGCTGGCGAGGGAATCGGGGCTGGAATTCGTCTATCGCAACATCGAGATGCCGCTGGTGCCGGTGCTGGAGCGGATCGAGGCCAACGGCGTGATGATCGATGCCGACGAGCTGCGCCGGCAAAGCGTGGACCTGTCCAAGCGCATGCTCGCCGCACAGCAGAAAGCCACCGAGCTTGCCGGCCGCACCTTCAATCTCGATTCGCCCAAACAGTTGTGCGCGTTGTTGTTCGAGGAACTGAAACTGCCGGTGATGGTGAAGACGCCGTCCGGCCAGCCGTCGACGAACGAGGAAGCGCTGGAGGCGATCGCCGACCAGCACGAACTGCCGCGCGTGATCCTGGAGTATCGCGGCCTGGCCAAGTTGCGCAGCACCTACACCGACAAGCTGGCGCAGACGGTGAATCCGGATACCGGTCGCGTGCACACCAGTTACCACCAGGCCGGCGCCGCTACAGGACGATTGGCGTCGTCCGAACCGAATCTGCAGAACATCCCGATCCGCACCGAAGACGGCCGCCGCATCCGCCGCGCCTTCGTCGCGCCGCCGGGACGCAAGCTGGTGGCTTGCGACTATTCGCAGATCGAGCTGCGGATCATGGCGCACCTGTCCGAGGACGCCGGTTTGCTGCGCGCGTTCGAATCCGGCGTCGACATCCACAAGGCGACCGCGGCCGAAGTGTTCGGCCGCAAGCTCGAGGAAGTGACCGGCAACGAACGCCGCGCCGCCAAGGCGATCAACTTCGGCCTGATGTACGGCATGAGCGCGTTCGGCCTGGCGCGGCAGCTGGGCATCGCGCGTGGCGAGGCGCAGGACTACATCGCGCTGTACTTCAGCCGCTACCCGGGCGTGCGCGACTTCATGGAGCGCACCCGGCAGCAGGCGCGCGAGCAGGGATTCGTGGAAACGGTGTTCGGCCGGCGCCTGTATCTGGACTACATCAACAAGGGCACGCAGGGCCAGCGCGCCGGTGCAGAGCGCGCGGCGATCAATGCGCCGATGCAGGGCACCGCGGCGGACATCATCAAGCGCGCGATGATCGCGATCGACGGCTGGCTCGCCGGTCATGGCCAGCGCGCATTGATGATCCTGCAAGTGCACGACGAACTGGTGTTCGAGACCGATGCCGATTTCGTCGAAACGCTGCTGGCCGAAGTTGGCAGCCGCATGTCCGGCGCCGCCGAACTGCGCGTGCCGCTGGTGGTCGACAGCGGCGTCGGCGACAACTGGGACGAGGCGCATTGAACGCGCGAATGCACAGGAAAATGAACGGAATAAACCGTAGCTGAACCCAACAATTTATTAACTCTGGGCTTCACGAACTATCAATCCGGGAAGTGGTCATATAGCCCCGTGACGGACGCAATGTCCGCCACAGATCTCTCCCTCCCCTGGAGTGATCCCGGAACGAAGACTACTCCCCAAGTCCCGTTCCCAAGCCCCGCTGGCTCCCCCTGCCTGCGGGGCTTTTTTATGTCCGCATCCCCGGTACATGAACGACGTGGTCGGCCTGCGTCGCGCCAGGATTCTGATGCTTCGGGTTCGGCAACGGTCAACCCGTTGCCCGGGCGATCCGCCCACGCCAGACTGGGTCCGACTTTCCTGCGGATCGCCGCGCATGTCCGGGTTGTTCGAGCTGTCGATGCCGTGGTGGCAGTTCGTGCTGCGTGCGGTGGTCGTCTACGTGGTGCTGTTGGCCATGGTGCGGTTGTCTGGCAAGCGCACGGTGGGCCAGTTCACACCGTTCGACCTGATCGTGATCGTGCTGCTCGGCAATGCCGTGCAGAACTCGCTGATCGGCGAGGACATGTCGCTGCTGGGCGGCCTGCTGCTGGCCGGCACGCTGATCCTGCTGAACTGGTGCACCGGCTGGATCACCTCGCGCAGCCGCCGCATCGATCGTCTGGTCGAAGGCAGCCCGGTGCTGCTGGCGCGAGACGGCGAGGTGTTCGACGACATGCTGCGGCGCCAACAGGTGAGCCGGGCCGACCTGGAACAGGCCATGCGCCAGGCGGACTGCGCCGAGATCGCCGAGGTGGGCCTGGCGGTGCTGGAGACCAACGGCCATATCAGCGTGGTCAGGCGCAGGCGCGACTGATGCGGACAGCGCGTCGGCGTCCGCCCTCGTAGAGCGGAGCTTGCTCCGCTGCTTCTGCTTCCTGGCCCTTTCTCCGATTGAAGGAGCGGCTGCAAGCACCGGAGCAAGCTCCGCTCTACAAAGCAGGCAGTTCCGCCAGCCAGTCGCGCGGGCGCAGGTAATCCTGCAGGCGCGCTTCGGCGCTGCCGGGTTGCGGCGCGTAGCCGTATTCCCAGCGCACCCGCGGCGGCAGGCTCATCAGGATCGATTCGGTGCGGCCGCCGCTCTGCAGCCCGAACAGCGTGCCGCGGTCCCAGACCAGGTTGAACTCGACGTAGCGTCCGCGCCGGTACAGCTGGAATTCGCGTTCGCGTTCGCCATGGGGCGTGTCGCGGCGGCGCTCGACGATCGGCAGGTAGGCGTCGAGGAAGCCGTCCCCGACCGCGCGCAGGTAGGCGAAGTCGCGATCGAAACCGTCGTGCAGGTCGTCGAAGAACAGGCCGCCGACGCCGCGGGTCTCGTCGCGATGCCTGAGGAAGAAGTATTCGTCGCACCAGCGCTTGTGCGCGTCGTAGCGCGCCGCGCCGCCGAACGGTTCGCACAGTGCGCGCGCGGTGCGGTGCCAGTGCACGACATCCTCGTCGACCGGATAGAACGGGGTCAGGTCGAAGCCGCCACCGAACCACCAGGCGACGGTTTCGCCATCGCGCTGCGCACGGAAGTGGCGAACGTTGGCGTGTGTGGTCGGCACGTGCGGGTTGCGCGGATGCAGCACCAGCGACACGCCGACCGCGCGCCAGGAAGCGCCGGCCAGTTCCGGCCGCGCCGCGCTCGCCGACGGCGGCAGCGTGCTGCCGGTGACATCGGAAAAACCGATCCCGGCCTGCTCGAACACCGCACCATCGCGCAGGATGCGGGTGCGTCCACCGCCGCCCTCGGCGCGCGTCCACCGGTCCTCGGCGAAGCGCGCCTGTCCATCGGCGCGCTCCAGCGCCGTGCAGATACGGTCCTGCAGGCCGGTCAGGTAGTCGCGGACGTCATCGATCTCGGTCATCGCAATATTGTAGGGCAGGCCGTCGCGGCGGCCCGTATCAGCTGTCATCCCGAGCGCAGCGAGGGACTTGTTTCTTCCGCGCGACGAAATGCGATGTGGGTCCTCGCGCAACGACAACGAAAAACTGACGGACACAGTGTTCCGTATCGCGCGCGCCTATTAACCACGAAGTAACCACCTGGCCATCGTTCTTCGCGATAGTCGGCACGCCCATCATCAACAAGAGGGGAATGCGCATGGCTCACAACGTCACCGCGGAACGCCGCGAATCGTTTGCATTGCTGGAAGACGTGATCGTCCTGGCCGACATCGCGATGGCCTCGAGCCGGCCCGAGCGCATCGTGCCGATGCTGGTCGAAGGCCTGAGCGGCGCGATCGCGAACGTCGGTCCATTGCCGGCGTGGTTGCTGGCCACCGATTCGCGGGGCTACGTGCGTCGCGAGCTGTATCGCTCGCCGGAACACGACTACCAGGTACTCGCGATCACTTGGGCGCCGGGGCAGGGCAGCGCGGTGCACGACCACGCCGATACCTGGGGCGTGGAGGCGGTACTGCAGGGCGAACTGGAAGTCGTCGATTACCGTATCGCCGGCCGTCGCGGCGCACTGACCGCGCTGCGCCCGACCGATCATCGCCCGCTGCCGGCCGGCAGCCTGATCGGCCTGCTGCCGCCGCACGACCTGCACGCCTGCCGCAACGCCAGCGCGCGCGTCACGGCCGTGTCGCTGCATGTCTATGGTCGGGAGCTGAAGGAAGTGCGTCGCTACACGCAGGTCGAGGATGGCCTGTATCGCAGCGAGCGCACGCGACTGAGCACGGTGTAGCCAGCGCCATCCGCTCGCAATGCGGAAGCGTCCGGGATGGCTTCCGCCATCGTCGCGGGATGCGTCCGCAGCGCGGCGATCCGCGTATTTGCCGCGTGAAGGCAGCGGCGCAGGCGATGACTATGATGGCCGCGGCAGGAATCCGGCTCGGTCGCGCGCGATCGCCATCCTCCCCCGCTGCGCCACGCAGGCGCTTTGCATTGGAGAGCCCCGATGCGCACCCTTCGCCTCGATATCTGCGCCGTCGTGCTGTTGGCGACGGCAGCCTGTTCGCGCGAACAGCCCGCGCCGGCAACGCCCGCCGCGACACCGGCCGCGGCGCCACCAGCGGCCGCGGCGCCGCTGCAGAGCGAGCCGGTGTTCACCCGGGAAGAGCTCGACCAGATGGTCGCGCCGATCGCGCTGTATCCGGATCCTCTGCTGGCGCAGGTGCTGATGGCCGCGACCTACCCGGGCGACGTGTCCGATGCGGTGGCCTGGTCGAAGGCGCATCCGGACGCCAGGGGCGATGCCGCGGTCAAGCAGGTCGCTGAGCAGCCCTGGGATCCGAGCGTGCAGTCGCTGGTGGCGTTCCCGCAGGCGCTGGCAACGCTGGGGCAGGACCCGGCCTGGGTGCAGCGCCTGGGCGATGCCTTCCTGGCCCAGCCCGACGAGGTCATGGATGCCGTACAGCGGTTGCGCCAACAGGCCCAGACGGCCGGCAACCTGGAGTCCAACGAATACCAGAACGTCAGCGTGGAGCCCCCCGCGCCGCAGGTTGCACCTGCCGTCGGGGCAGCGGGCGGCACCACGGTGGTCGAGTCCGCGCCGTCGACCATCGTGATCCAGCCCGCCGACCCGGAAGTGGTGTACGTGCCCAGCTACAACCCGACCACGGTCTATGGCACCTGGGCCTACCCCTCCTATCCGCCGGCTTATTACCCGCCCCCGCCGGGCTACTACGCCGGCAACGCGCTGGTCAGTGGCCTGGCCTTCGGTGTCGGCGTGGCGATCACCGACTCGCTGTGGGGCGGTTTCGACTGGAACGACGACGACATCGACATCAACGTCAACCGCTACAACAACATCAACGTCAACCGCCAGATCGACGTGAACCAGAACACCTGGCGCCACAATCCGGCCAACCGCGACGGCGTGCCTTATCGCGACCGCGCCAACCGCGAGTTCAACAGCCGTCGCCTCGACGGTGCCGACCAGCGCGCCGCCTTCCGCGGCGGCGATGCCCAGCGTGCGCAGGCCCGCGAGCAGGCCCGCGCGTCGATGCAGAAGCACGGCGTCGACGCTCCGGCCCGAAACAACCAGGAGGCGCGCGATCGCGCCCAGGCTGCCGCACGCGACCGTGACCGTACACAGCCCGGCGCTGCCGGCAGTCGCGATCAGGCGCGCGATCGTGCCCAGGCCGCCACCGAGCGCACGCAAGCCCGTGACCGCGCCCAAGGTGCCGCGCAGCGCGCCAGCCCGCAGACCCGCGAGCATGCGCAGGCCGCCCGTGCCAAGGCGCACACGGCCGCGCAGAGCCACCCGCAGGCGGCCAGCAAGGCCAAGGCCAGGCAGGCACAGAGCAACAGCCACGCCCGCACTGCCGCGCGCAGCCAGGCTCAGCATCACCAGGCGCCGCGCAACAACGCCTTCCAGGGCGCGAGCAAGCCGCACGCCTCGAAGGCGGCCGCGCAGCGCGGCCACGCCAGCCATGCCGCGGCCAAGCGCCCGGCCGCGTCGCGCCCGGCCGGCAAGCCGGTGCAACGCCCTTCGCATCCACCGCAGCAGCGCCATGCGGCGCGTCGCCGCTGACCAGGAGTTCACCATGAAGACCTTCATGCGCCCGCTCCCGTTCGCCGTCCTGGTCGTGGCACTGGCCTTGCCCTGGTCGGTCGCCGCGCAGCAGGCCTTCCCGACCCCGGAGGCTGCCGCGGATGCTTTCGTCAAGGCGCTGGGCGCCGAGCGCGCCGATCCGGCCGCGCTGGCCACGCTGCTCGGCAAGGACTGGCGCGAATTCGTCCCGACCGAAGGCGTGGATCGTGCCGATGTCGATGCCTTCCTGGCCCGTTATCGCGAGCGCCATGCCATCGAGCATCGCGCCGACGGCAAGGCGGAGCTGAGCGTCGGTAGCGATGCCTGGACCCTGCCGCTGCCGCTGAGCAAGGGCGGCGACGGCTGGCGCTTCGACACCCGTGCCGCCGTGGAGGAAATCCGCATCCGCCGCATCGGCAGCAACGAACTGGCCGCCGCCGATTCGGTGCGCGCCTATCACGACGCGCAGATGGACTACGCCGAACAGGACCACGACGACGACGGCGTGCTCGAATACGCGCAGAAGTTCATCAGCACCGACGGCTATCACGATGGCCTGTTCTGGTCGGACGACGACAGCGGCCAGATCAGCCCGCTCGGTCCGTTGTTCGGCGACGCCACCCCCGGCGGCGAATGGCACGGCTACCACTTCCGCATCCTCGACGTGCAGGGCGCTTCGGCGCCGGGCGGCGCCTACGATTACATGCTGGGCGACAACATGAGCCGCGGTTTCGCGGTGATCGCCTGGCCGGCGAAGTACGGCGACAGCGGCGTGATGAGCTTCATGATCAGCCACGATGGCCAGGTGTTCGAAAAGGATCTCGGGCCGCAGGGCGAGAAACTCGCCAAGGCGATGAAGGCCTTCGATCCGGACAGCAGCTGGAGTGAGGTCAAGGCGGACGCGACTGCGGCGCGATGACACGCGTCGCTGAACGGCGGCTCGTTTTGTAGCGCGGAGCCCGCTGGCCCTGTTTGTAAGCCGTCATCCCCGCGAAGGCGGGGGCGAAATGCCGCTGCTTGCGAGCCACTGGCTCGCGCGGCATTGAGCGCCATCGGGCTGCGTCCGATGGCCGGGGAATCGAAGATCCAGTGACTCTGCTCCTTGTAACTGTAGAGCGGAGCTTGCCTTGCTGCTCTTGCTGCAAAGAGCAAAGCTTCCGCCCGCTGCGCGTGCGGGTCACTTTCTTTTGCTGACCCAAAAGAAAGTAACCACTGCGCCGCAGGCGCGAACGGCGAAGCCGGCCCGAAGGGCGAAGGGCGCAGCCCTGAGTAAAGAAAAGGGTCTTCCCCGATCAAGGCTCACGTAGCGGCTTGGAGCCCTCGTAGATTTTCCGACTCGCCCTCCT
>NZ_VLKN01000009.1 GCF_007830035.1 Luteimonas cucumeris
AGTGCAACGCCTGCCAAGCCGGCTTCGGGCCCTTTCTTTGGTTACTTTCTTTGGGCCAGCAAAGAAAGTGACCCGCACGCGGCAGCGGGCGGAACAGCCGACCCGCAGGGTCGGGAACTTGCATTGTCGCCGCCAACCGCTCTTCTGCTCTTTGCCGCCAACTGCAGAGCTTCCGCCCGCTGCCGCGTGCGGGTCACTTTCTCTTTATGGGCCAAGAGGAAAGCCCTTTCCCGACAAAGATCCCGTTGCGGTTGGGTAGTTCTCGGAGATTTTCCGACTCGCCTTTTGCCTTCGGCAAAAGCCCGGCCCGCGCCAGCGGCTCGCGCACCGGCTCACCCATGACCGCCGCCCTCCGGGTCTGTGACGTTGGTGACTGTTGCTTCGAGCAGTGAAAGCGTTTGGCGTCGCTTGCCACCCGCCACGCGTAAAATGAGCGGATGAACGAGCCGCTGCCCACTGTCCGCCTGAAGAACGCCTGGCGTTCCAGCCATCCCTGGATCTTCCAGAAACTGGTCGAGAAGCCGGTGCAGCGGCCCAAGCCGGGCAGCCTGGTCGATGTGGTCGGCTTGGACGGCGAATGGATCGGTCGCGGCTTCTACAACGGGCATTCGCGCATCGCGGTGCGCATTCTCGAGGCCAATCCCGGCACCGTGGTCGACGCCGGCTGGTTCGCGCGCAGGATCGGCGAGGCGGTCGCGCTGCGTCGCGATGTACTGAAGCTCGACGAGGTGTCCGACGCCTGGCGTGTGGTGCACAGCGAGGGCGACGGTCTCAGCGGCCTGGTCGTGGATCGTTACAGCGACCTGCTGGTGGTGGAATTCTTCAGCGCCGGGATGTTCCGCCATCGCGAGTGGATCTACGACGCGTTGCGGCAGCATTTCCCCGGCGCGCGCTTCTACAGCTTCGCCGAGGAGCACGTGCAGAAGCAGGAAAGCTTCGACTACAAGCCGGTCTACAGCGGTGGCGGGTCGCCGACGCCGAGCATCATCAGCGAGCATGGCGTGAAGTTCCGCGCAGATCCAGCCGGCGCGCACAAGACCGGTTTCTTCGCCGACCAGCGCGAGAACCGGCAGTGGCTGTCGCAGCACGTTGCCGGCAAGCGCGTGCTTGACCTGTGCTGCAACACCGGCGGCTTCGGCGTCTACGCCAAGGTGCGTGGCGCGGAAGAAGTCGTTGGCGTGGACATCGACGAGGACGTGCTGGCCATCGCCAAGGGCAACGCGAAGTTGAACGATGTCCGCGTGCGCTTCGTGCAGGCCGACATCTTCCCGTGGCTGCGCGATGCCGGTAACGCCGGTGACCTGTATGACGTGGTGATCCTCGATCCTGCCAAGATGACGCGCGACCGCGAACAGGTGATCCCGGCGCTGAAGAAATACCTCGACATGAACAAGCTGGCGCTGGGCGTGGTCAGGCCCGGCGGACTGTTCGCGACGTTCTCGTGCACCGGCCTTGTCAGCGAGGAACAGTTCCTCGACATGCTGCGTCGCGCTGCGTTCTACGCCAACCGCACGATCCAGGTACTGAAGGTCGCCGGCGCCGGCGCCGACCATCCGTTCCTGGCCAACGTGCAGGAATCGCGCTATCTCAAGGCCGTGTTCTGCCGCGTCTTGGACTGATGCGAGCCGGCATGCCACCGCTGTTGTTCGCGGCCGTGCTGGCGATGGCCGGTGCTGCGGCGCGGCCGTTGCCGCCTGCCGCTGCGCAGGAATGGCAGCCGTTGTTCGACGGCCGCAGCACGCATGGCTGGCACAACGTCGGTCGCGACACGATCGATCCGCGCTGGCAGGCGATCGACGGCGAGCTGGTGCTGACCGCAGCCGGCGGCGGCGACATCGTCAGCGAAGGCACGTTCGCCGATTTCGAACTGGAACTGGAATGGCGGATCGCGCCCGGCGGCAACAGCGGCATCTTCTATCGCGCCGCCGATGCCGAGCCGGTGTGGCAATCCGCAGTCGAAATGCAGGTGCTGGACGATGCCGCGGCCGAGGACCGGCACGACCCGAAGCACCGCGCCGGCAGCGTCTACGATCTGTACGCGCCGTTTGCGTCTGCGGTGAGGCCGGCGGGCGAATACAACCATGTGCGCATCGTGGCCCGCGGCGCAAAGGTGGAACACTGGCTCAACGGCGTGCAGGTGGCCCGTTACGACCTGGACAGCGACGACTGGAAGCGGCGCGTGGCGGCGAGCAAGTTCGCCGCCCATCCGGCCTTCGCGACTGCACGGCGTGGACATATCGCATTGCAGGATCACGGCGACACGGTGCGATTCCGCAATATCCGCATCAGGCCGCTTTAGCTTCTTTCCACATCCACTCGTCTTCGCGGCGGCAGTACGGAACGGTCACTCCGGTGTTTCGTTGCTGCGCACGTAGGCGCTGGCGCGTTCGGTTTCCAGCGGACGCACTTCGTAGAACAGGCCGTGGCGCAGGGTCGGGCTTTCCGAAAGCAACTTGGCGGCCTCTTCCAGCGAACGCGCGACCACGAACCAGTAGCCGCCGATGAGTTCCTTGGTCTCGCCGAACGGCCCGTCCATCAGCATGGACTTGCGCGATACCGTGGCGCCCGCGCGCTCCAGCCGGTGTCCGGTCTTGATCCGTCCCGCGGCGACATGCTCTTCCAGCCACGAGTAGAACCCGTCGATGGCCGACTGGATCGCCTCCGGCGATGCGTCCTTGTCCCATTGCCCACGCGACAACACCAGGTAGTCGTGGGATTGATCGGTTGCGGTCATGACGGTCCTGCTCCTGAAGTCGGCGCGATGGAGTTGCCGATATTACCCGCCCGCCCCGTCGCCCCGGTCTTCTCCTGCCCGCTGCGCGGAACGGATGGCAAGCGCGGCCTCCACGACTCACCTCCTGAGACCCGCCTCGCTACACTGGCGCCATGAATCCCGGAACGCTGCTGATCCTGCTGCTGGTGGCGGTCGCCATCGCCATCGTATTGCTGGTCCTGTTGCTGCTGCGCAAGCCGGAGCAGGCGCTGGAGCGCGCCCTGCGCGAGGAGCAGCGCGAGGGTCGCGGCGAATTGCGCCAGCAACTCGACAGCCTGTCGCTGGCGCAGGAACAGCGCATCGAAGGCTTCGGCAGCCGGCTCAACGACATGGCCGTGCGCACCGACCAGCGCCTGGACGTGCTGCGCGAGGCGCTGACCGAAGACGCACGCAAGGCGCGCAGCGACAGCTCCGAGCAGCAGAAGCGCTTCGAGGATGCGTTGGGCCAGCGCCTGGCCGAACTGACCCAGCGCAACGAGCTACGCATCGGCGAGATGCGCGCGACGCTGGAACAGAAACTGCGCGAACTGCAGACCGACAACGCGGCCCGGCTCGAACAGATGCGCGCCACGGTCGACGAGAAGCTGCAGACCACGCTTGAAACGCGCCTGGGCGCGTCGTTCAAGCTGGTGTCCGAGCGCCTGGAACAGGTCCAGCGCGGCCTCGGCGAGATGCAGCAGCTGGCCGCCGGCGTCGGCGACCTCAAGCGCGTGCTGACCAACGTCAAGACCCGCGGCACCTTCGGCGAAGTGCAGCTCGGCGCGTTGCTGGAGCAGGTGCTGACGATCGAGCAGTACGACACCAACTACGCCACGGTGCCTGGCAGCAGCGAGCGCGTCGAGTACGCAGTGAAGCTTCCCGGCGTCCAGGCCGGACAGCCGATCCGGCTGCCGATCGACGCCAAATTTCCGCGCGAGGATTACGAACGGCTGATGGATGCGCAGGACCGCGTCGACGTCGAAGCCGTTGCGGCAGCATCGGCGGCTCTGGAACGGCAGGTGCGCCTTGAGGCCAGGCGCATTCGTGACAAGTACATCGCGCCGCCGCACACCACCGACTTCGCATTGCTGTTCCTGCCCACCGAAGGCCTGTATGCGGAAGTGCTGCGGCGCCCGGGCCTGTTCGACAGCCTGCAGCGCGAGTGCCGGGTCACCCTGGTCGGGCCGACCACGTTGCTGGCGCTGCTCAACAGCCTGCAGATGGGTTTTCGCACGCTGGCGATCGAGCAGCGTTCCAGCGAGGTCTGGCAGCTGCTCGGCGCGGTCAAGGCCGAGTTCGGCAAGTTCGCCGGCGTGCTGGAGAAGACGCATACGCAGCTGGAAACGGTGCAGAACAGCATCAAGGCCGCCGGTGTTCGCACGCGCGCGATCGAACGCCAGCTCAAAAGTGTGGAAACGCTGCCCGGCGCCGAAACGCAGCGGCTGTTGGGAGATACGGAGCGTAGCGACGAGGCGGAATAGCGGCGGCGCAGCCAGGTCACGCGGCCGCATGGCGACCATCAACAGCCTGCCATGCCACGTCAGTTGATATCGAACCCCGTATCGGTCGGCATGATCGGCATCGCGTCCGCCGGCACCGTCGGATTGTTTTCCTCTTCGCGCAGGTAGTCGGGCAGGTCGGACTGCTTTTCGGCGTCGCGGTCGCCGTGGATCTGGTAGTTGCGTCGCTGCGACCAGCCATCGCGGAACAACGCGTACTCGTCGCTGGCGCCTTCGCGCAGGCTGTCCAGCGGCAGCAATTGCGCGCGCACGTCGACCAGCTGCGCGCCCTGGGTGAAGACGCGCACCTTGTCTTCCTCGATCGTGCGGATCGGCGACAGCGGCGCGTCGCCGAGCATGCCGAAGGTGTCGCGCACGGTGCGCGGGCCGAACAGCGGCAGTTCAACGTAACGCGACCGCTTCCAGCCCCATACGCCGAGCGTCTGTCCGAAGTCCTCGCTCTTGTTCGGGATCTTCGCGTCGCTGGCCGGATCGAAGATGCCGCCGATCCCCAGCGTGGAATTCATCACGAACCGGCCCAGCGACTGCGCGGCCTGCTTCGGCTTGCCCTGCAGCAGCGCATTCACCGCGCTGACCGGCTGCCCGAGGTTGTTGAAGAAATTGCTGACCCCGAGCCGTACCGGACGCGGCACCGCCGCCACGTAGGCCTTGGCCAGGGGCTTGGCGACCGTCCTGTCGACCTGGTTGTTGAAGGCGTGCATGCGTCGGTTGTACCGCTCCCACGGATCGTAGGGCGCGGAGGTCTCCACGCCCGGCGGCAGGGTCGGATCGGCGACCGGATCGTATTGGGAGGCGCCATAGAGCGCGTTGAAATCCTGCTCGGCCTGCGTCGGTGCGTCCGTCTGCGCGGGCGGCTGCAGTGGCGCAGGCGCGATCTCCTGCGTCGGCGCGGCATCGGCTGCGGCCGGCGCGGACTCGGGCGCGGTCTGTGCCCACGCGTTGTCGCACAGGACCAGGGCGATCGACAACGCCAGCGAATTAATTAATGGACGCATGGGTTCAGTATAGCTGAGCCGAAGGTGCGGCCGCGCGGGCGGCCGGCGCGATCAGGCGTCGAAGGCCAGTGGCGGCGACAGCCGGTACGCGGCGCGCAGTTCTGCCAGCCCCGGCGGATCGCCATCCAGCGGCAGCACATGGCCGCCACGCGCCGCCAGTTCGGCCAGCAAGGCCAGTCCGGCGCTGTCGATATGGCGCACCGCACGCAGGTCGAACCGGCGCGCCTGGCCGAGCGCGGCCAGCGCCTGCGGCCACAGCGCCGCCACCGCGGCGCGGTCGAGCGCGCCGGTGAATACCAGCGCGCCGCCGTCGAGACGCACGCTGGCGTCAGTTGGCGGCATCGGCCTGCATGCTGCCGGCCTTAAGCTCGGCGGCGACCTGGGCGATCGACTTCTGCGACAGCGGCGTGTCGAACTGGGTGCGGAAGGTCTGCACGTAGGACACGCCTTCGACCATCACGTCGAACACCTTCCATTGGCCGCCGACCTGGCGCATCAGGTAATCGACCGGAATGGGTTCTCCGCCGGCGCGCAGGAATTCGCTGGACACGCGCACGCCACGACCACCGGGCAGCGCCGATTCCGACTTCACCCGCACCTTGAGCTGGGTGTTGAAGTCCAGCAGCGAGGCGCCGTAGCGCTGCATCAGGTTTTCGGCCAGCGCATCGGAGAACAGCTTGACGTCGGCTTCGGACGCGCCGCGGCCATGGCGGCCCAGCACCAGCCGGCCGGAATAGTCGCGGTCGAACATCTGGTTGAACTCGCTGGTCATGAACTGGCGCAGCGCGACGCGGTCCTTGGTGAACTCTTCGCGCCGGTTCTCCAGCGTGGTCAGGATGCGCGTGCTGTTGCTCAGCACGATCTGGCTCGGCGTGTTCTGGCGCGCGGCGGGCGTGGCCTGCTGCGCGTGCGCGGCAATGGGCGCGATGGCCGCCACCGCGGCCGCGATCAGGATCGAAAGAAGGGTCTGCTTCATGGAGTCTCTTCCGTAGGAGTTTGCTGGGGAGCAGGAGCTGCATCGGAACCGTCGGTCGCGGCCGGCGTCGATCCGCCCGCACCACCGCCGAACATGTACTTGCCGACCAGTTGCATCAGGTCGACCGCGGACTGGGTGAAGGCGATCTCGTCGCCGGGCTTCAGGACCTCCACATCACCGCCGGGCTGCAGGCCGATGAAACTTTCGCCGAGCAGTCCGCTGGTGAAGATGCCGGCCGAGGTGTCGGCGGGCAGGTCCTTGTAGCGCTGGTCGATGTCGAGAGTGACGATGGAGTCGAATTTGACCGGATCAAGCTGAATCTGACCCACACTGCCGATGGTCACGCCGCCGATCTTCACCGGCGCCGACGGCCGCAGCTGGCCGATGCTGCCGAAACGCGCTTTCAGTGGATAGGTGTCGGCGCCGCCGAAGCCGAACTTGCCGTTGGTCGAGGCGATCGCCAGCACCAGCAGCGAGGCCAGCGCCAGCAGCAGGAAGGCGCCGACCGCGAATTCGAGACGTGGACCACGGATGGCCATGGGGTAATCCTTGCAACGGGTGAATTGGGAACTCGGGGGCTGGGATCTGGGATCTGGGGACTAAGAGCTGGTCGAACCGCTTCTGCTTTTCAGTCCCCAGATCCCAGATCCCAGCCCCTCATCTAAACAACAAAGCGGAAAGTACGAAATTGAACATCAGCACCAGCAGCGATGCGTTGACCACCGCGCGCGTGGTGGCCACCGACGTGCCCTCGATGGTCGGCTCGGAATGGAAGCCGACATACGACGCGACCAGCGCCGCGGTGCCGCCGAACACCGCCGCCTTGAGGAAGGCGATGCAGTAGTCCTTCGAGAAATCGACGCTGTCCTTCAGCGTCTGCCAGAACGTGCCGGCATCCACGCCGATCACGTGCACGGCCTCGAAGTAACCGGCGCTGATCGCCAGGCTGATGAAGAATGCGGTCAGCAACGGCACGCAGATAACGGCGGCCCAGAAGCGCGGCGCCACCGCCTTGGCGATCGGATCGATCGCCATCAGCCCGAGCGCGGTGATCTGGTCGGTGGCGCGCATGAGCCCGAGTTCGGCGGCGATCGACGAGCCGGCGCGACCGACGAACAGCAGCGCGGTCAGCACTGGCCCCAGTTCGCGGTACAGGCCCAGGCCCAGCAGCACGCTGACCTGGCTGGTGGCGCCGTAGGTTTCCAGCGCGCGGTAGCCCAGCAACGTCACCGACAGGCCGACGAAGGCGCCGCCGGCGGCGACGATGGGCAGGCTGCGCGCGCCGATCTTGTAGATCTCGCGGACCAGTTCGCGCCAGAAGTCGCGGGTCGGCGCCGAGGCGCGCAGCACCGACAACGAGAACAGGCCGGCCTGGCCGAGCGAGCGCACCGATGCGACGAAACTCATGCCGCGCTCCCCGCCATTGCACCAGCGCTGTCGAACGCGATCGGCCCATCCGGTTCGCCATTGAGGAACTGCTTCACCAGCGGATCCGTGCTGGCCTGCAGCTGTGCCGGCGTGCCGGAGAACACGATGCCGCCATTGGCGATCACCACCGCGTGGTCGGCCACCGGCATGGTTTCATGGACGTGGTGGGTGACGATGATGCTGGTCAGGCCGAGGGTGTCGTTGAGACGCTTGATCAGGCTCATGATCACGCCCGAGGCGATCGGATCCAGGCCGGTCAGCGGTTCGTCGTAGATCATCAGCGGCGGATCCAGTGCCAGCGCCCGCGCCAGCGCGACGCGGCGCGCCATGCCGCCGGACAGTTCGCGTGGAAACAGCTCGGCGGCCGCGCGCAGGCCGACCGCATGCAGCTTCATCGCCACCAGCCGCGCGATCACCGGCTTCGGCAGCTGCGTATGCGCCTGCAGCGGCAACGCCACATTCTCGGCCACGGTCAGGTCGGTGAGCAGGCCGTTGCCCTGCAGCAGTACGCCAACGCTCTTGCGCATTTCCAGCAGCGCGTGCTTGGCCTGCGGCACCGGCTGGCCGAATACCTCGACGCGGCCACCGGCAGGCACCAGTTCGCCGGTCAGCGCCGCCAGCAGCGTCGACTTGCCGCTGCCGCTGGGTCCCAGCACCGCGGTGATGCTGCCGCGCGGCACGTCCAGTGACACGTCGCGCAGCACCGCGCGGCCGCCGCGGTGCAGGCGGACATCGGTCAGGCGGACGGCGTTCGGCGTTGGATCCATGCGGGACAAGTGGGCGCTCAGCGAAAAACCTGCAAAGTTTGGGCAACGGCGCCTGAACGACGTGGGAGTAGCGCATCGTCCCTCAACGGCGCGCATCGATGTCCGGGTCTCGGCGATTGCGACACCGCTGCGGCATCATGCCGCATGCCTGTCGTACCCGACTTCCGCCTCTACCACTCCAATGCGCTGGAAGTACTGGCGGGGTTGCTGGCCGACGAACTGCGCACGCCGGCGCCGGGGCAGGCGCTGCTGGCGCCGGACATCGTGCTGGTCCCGCAGGTGGCGATGCGACGCTGGTTGCAGGCGACGCTGGCGCGGGCCCACGGCATCGCCGCCAATCTCGAGTTCCTGACGCCCGGCGAATTCGTGCGCCGCGCGCTCGACGCCAACGTGCCGACGCCGACGCCTGCCGATGACCTCGACGCCGACACGCTGCGCTGGCACCTGTATGCCGCGCTGACCGATCCGGCGACGCTGCGCGATCCGGTCCTGCAACCTTTGCGGCGCTACCTCGACGCCGGTCATGCCGCCGGCAGCGACGACGCGCTCAAACCCTGGTCGCTGGCCGGCGAACTGGCCTCGGTGTTCGAGAAATACCAGGCCTGGCGCCGCGACTGGCTGCTGGGCTGGGAAGCCGGCCAGGCACCGCGCGATCCGCAGGCCGTACTGTGGCGCCGGGTGGCGCGCGGCCGCAGCCATCGCGCGCGCCGCATCGACGATTACCTGACGCGCTTCGCCGCCGCCGATGCGTCGTTGCCGGCCGGGCTGCCACCGCGGCTGTTCGCGTTCGCGACCTTGAATGTCTCGCCGGACGTGCTGCGCGTGATCGCCACGCAGGCCCGCGTCGGCGTGCTGCATTTCTACCTGCCGACACCGACCCGCGCGTACTGGGGCGACCTGCAGACGCTGGCCGAACGCCTGCGCGCGCAGGCCGCCGATCCGTTCGCCGCGGGCGACGACGCGTTCGCGGACAATCCGCTGCTGCAGGCCTGGGGCGCTGCCGGTCGCGATTTCATGGCGGTGTTGGGCAGCTACGAAGTGGTGCATCCGTCGGGCGAGATCGCCGCCTACGCCGACCCGGAACTGCGCGTCGATGGCCTGTTGCGTGACAGCCTGCTGCAGCGATTGCAGCGCGACCTGTTCCATCGACGCGCGACGCCATCCGGCGGCGCGCGTGCGACGGTCGATCGCCACGATCCCAGCCTGCAGGTGCATGCCTGCCACACCCGCCTGCGCGAAGTGCAGGTGCTGCACGACCAGCTGCGTGGCCTGTTCGAGGACCCGCGTTTCGATCCACCGCTGCAGCCGCGCGAAGTGGCGGTGCTGGCGCCGGACATCGATCCGTATGCGCCACACATCGAGGCGGTGTTCGGCGGCCGCGCCGGTCGCGCCGACTTCATTCCCTATGCGCTGGCCGACACCAGTCCGCTGGCCGGCGAACCGCTGGCGGAAGTGTTCCTGCGCCTGCTGGCATTGCCGGTGTCGCGCTTCGGGCTCAACGAGATCCTCGACCTGCTCGGCAGTCCACCGATCGCCGCGGCCGCCGGCCTCGACGCCCCGGCGCTGGAGCACCTGCATGCCTGGCTGCACGCAGCCGGCGCGCGCTGGGGTCTGGATGCCGCGCACCGCGAACGGCATCAGGCGCCGCGCGACGATGCCTACACCTGGACGTTCGCGCTCGACCGCCTGCTGCTCGGTCATGCCAGCGGCGATGTCGACGATGACAACACCGACGGCGACCTGATCGCAGGCGTCGCGCCGTACACGGAAATCGAAGGCAGCGCGCTGGTCGCGCTCGACACCCTGGTCCGCCTGCTGCGCGTGCTCGCGCGCCACGAGCGCCGGCTCGATGCGGCGATGACGCCGGCGCAATGGCGCGAGCGCCTGCTCGGGCTGCTCGATGCACTTCTGCCGCTGCCACTGCAGGGCCACGCCGAGCAGCGCGCGCTGGAACGCCTGCGCCAGCTGATCGGCGACTTCGCCGATGGCGCACAGCGGGCCGGTTTCGACGCCGCGCTGCCGCCGGAAGTGGTGCGCGCGCATTTCGCCGCGGCGCTGGCACAGGCCGACACGCGTGCACCGCTGCTCACCGGCGGCGTCAGCTTCGGTCGCATGGTGCCGATGCGCTTGCTGCCGTTCCGCGCGATCTGCGTGCTGGGCATGAACGACGGCGACTATCCGCGCCGCGATCCCGGTGCCGGCCTCAACCAGCTCACCGCCGAACTGGGCAGCAGCAGGCGTCGCCCCGGCGACCGTTCGCTGCGTGACGACGACCGCTTCCTGTTCCTGCAGCTGTTCGCCGCGGCGGCCGACGTGTTCTATCTCAGTTATCTCGGCGCGCACCCGCGCGACGGCAGTGCGCGCGAGCCGTCGCTGCTGGTGGCCGAACTGCTCGATGCCGCCGCCGCGTATCACGACGATCCCGTCGCCGCGCGCCGCGCGCTGGTCGTGCATCACCCGCTGCAGCCGTTCGCACCGGCGGCGTTCGGCGGCGACAGCGACGGCGACGAACCGCGTCGCTACAGCTATCGTGACGAATGGCATCCAGCCGCCGACGTTGATCGCACGCAGCGCATGGCGCCCGAGCGCTGGCTGGTCGAAGCCTTGCCGCCGCCGGCGGCCACCCAAATCCTGGCGCTGGTCGAGCTGCGCAACTTCCTGCGTGATCCGGCCGATGCCTTCCTGCGCCAGCGCCTGGCGATCCGTCTGCCGGAAGCGATTGCCGCCGGCGACGACTGCGAGCCGCTGTCGCCGCCGCCGGCCGGACTGCAGCGCTGGCAGCTGCAGCAGGCGGTGTTCGCCGCCTGCGCACGCGGCGAGCGCGACGGTCTGTACACACGACTGCGTGCGCAGGCGCTGCTGTCGTCCGGTCCGCTGGGCGAGCGTGAACTGGTCGATCTGCTGGCGCAGGTCGGGCCGTATGCGGATGCTTTCGTGCGCTGGCGCGGTGCCGACCAATCCGCGTCGGACATCTTCGAACTCGACCTGGATGGCGTGCGCCTGCAAGGTCGCGTCGACGAGCTGTATCGCCATGGCCTGGCACGATTCCGCTTCGACAAACTGCACGGTCCGGCGCAGATCAGCCACGGCCTGGACTGGCTGGTGCTGAGCGCGCTCGGCCGCGGTCGCGTGCTGGCGCAGTTCCATGGCGGCGAGGATGGCCCCGGCCCCTTGCTGCGCGTTCCCGCCGACAGCGGCGCCGCGCGGGACGCGTTGCGCGCGCTGCTGCGCCTGCGCACGCAGGGCCTGAGCGCGCCGCTGCCGTTCGGCGCGCGTGCCGGCTGGGCCTGGTATGACGCCGACAATCCCGACAAGGGCTGGGCCGCGGCACAGCGGCTATGGCATGCGGATCGTGGCTTCAGCGAAGGCGATACCGACAGCGCGCGGCTGGCGCTGCGCGGACGCGATCCCTTCGCCGATGAAGAACTCGGCGAGGAATTCCGTGCGATCGCGCGCATCGTGTTCGATGCGGTCGTGCACGGTCGCGATGCGGAGGCGGCGGCATGAGCGTGATCGACGACCGCGTCGACGACGCCAACGCGGTGGCCGCCATGGCGGACGACGCCTATCTCGACGTGGCGCTGGACGGCGTGCGCCTGATCGAGGCCAGCGCCGGCACCGGCAAGACCTTCACCCTCGCCACCCTGGTCACCCGGCTGGTGGTGGAGCGCGACCTGCGCCTGGGTCAGATCCTGGCGGTGACGTTCACCGAGGCGGCGACCCAGGAACTGCGCGCGCGCCTGCGCCAGCGCCTTGCGCTGGCCGCGACGATGGCCGCCGGGTTCGTCGCTGCACCGGCTGGTTCCGCGAGCGCTGCGAGCGGCGATTCGGCGGAAGCTGAAGTGACCCGACGCATCATCCAGCGCCAGCTGCGGCACGAGGATGCCACCTCGCTGCAGGCGCGGCTGCAACGCGCCGAGCGCGAGATCGACCTGGCGTCGGTGTTCACCATCCATGCGTTCTGCGCGCGCGTACTCAGCGAGCACGCGCTGCAGACCGGACAGGCCTTCGAGCCGCCGCAGCTGATCGGCAGCGAGCGCGAGTTGCACGACGAACTGGCCGCCGACCTGTGGCGCGCGCATGGCGCCAATGCGCGCGACGCGGAATCGCTGCAGGCGCTGTGGAGCGGCCCGCAGGCGCTGGCAAGCGACCTGGGCCTGCTGCTGCGCAGCGTGCAGCTGCTGCCGGCGCAGCCGGAGCCAACGCCGGATCCGCTGCCGCAGCTGCAACACGCGTTCGACCACCTGTGCACGGCGCTGGCCGAGCACGGCGCACGGGCACGCGCCGATCTCGACGCCGCGATCGTCGCCAAGCACATCGATGGCCGCAAGGCGCGCGCGGCCAGTTACGCCAAGGCCTGGGAATCGCTGGTCGACGGCATCGCCAGCGCCAGCTTGCGCGGTGACGCCGCCCATCTCGACAAACTGACGCCGACGCGACTGCGCGAATGCGCCAAGGCCGGCAGCGAGGACCGGCTGCCGGCATCGCCCTTGTTCGACGCGCTCGCCGACTGGTTCGCGGCCGGACAGCAGCGCCAGCAATGGCTGGCCGCGCAGTCGCTGCGCCTGGTGCACGAGCTGCGCGCACAGGCCGCGCAACGTCTCGCCCAGCTCAAGCGCACGCGCCGCGTGCAGAGCTTCGACGACCTGATCGACGGCGTCGCCGATGCCTTGGCAAGTGCCCACGGCGCGGCGCTGGCGACAGGGCTGCGCCGGCAATACGCGATCGCGCTGGTCGACGAATTCCAGGACACCGATGCGCGGCAATGGGCGATCTTTCGCCGCGTGTTCGGCGACGAGCAGGAGCCGGATGCCGCGCCGGCGCTGTTCCTGATCGGCGACCCCAAGCAGGCGATCTACGGTTTCCGTGGCGGCGACGTCCACACTTATCTCGCCGCGAAGCGCGATGCCCGGATCGCACCGCCTCTGACGCACAATTTCCGTTCGCGACCGGGCGTGCTGCGCGCGATCGCGGCCCTGTATCGACAGGCCGGCGACACGGCCTTCGTCGACGAACGCATCCGCTTCCACGCGGTCGAGCCCGGCGCCGGCAACCGCGATACCGATTACCTGCGCCGCGACATGCCGGCGCCGGCAATGACCGTGCGCAGCTTGCCGGCCAGTGCGGACGGCAAGCCATACAAGGCCGACGACTCACGCGCGCTGGCGGCGCAGGCCTGCGTCGCGGCGATCCATGGCGTGCTCGCCGACGCGCGTGCCGGACGCGCGCTGATCGATGGCGACCCCGTCGAGCCCGGCGACATCGCCGTGCTGGTGCGCAGCCACGTCGAGGCCACGCGCATGCAGGCGGCACTGGTCGCGGCCGGCATCGCCGCGGTCGCCGCCGGGCGGCAGAGCCTGTTCGAGACGGCGCAGGCGCTGGAACTGCTGGTGGTATTCGAAGCATTGCTGCAGCCGGCCGACGAAGGCCGGCTGCGTGCCGCGCTGGCGACGCCGCTGCTGGGCATCGATGGCGCCGGCATCGCCCGCCTCGACGACGACGATGCCTGGCGTCGCGACCATCAGCAGCATGCGCTGCAATGGCGCGAACGCTGGCAACGCCATGGCCCGCTGGCGCTGGTCGCCGACCTGTGCGCGGCCAACGCGGAACGCCTGCTGCGCCTGGCCGATGGCGAGCGCCGCCTGACCAACCTGCTGCAGCTGGGCGAACTGCTGCAGGAAGCCGATGCGCGCATGCTCGGCCTGCATGGCCTGGTCGACTGGCTACGCCGGCAGATCGCCGAAGCCGACGCCAACGACGAACAACAGCTGCTGCGGCTGGAATCGGACGCGCGCCGCGTGCAGATCCTGACCCTGCACAAGAGCAAGGGCCTGGAGTTCCCGCTGGTGTTCCTGCCGTTCGCCGGCATCGGCCGGAAGGACGATCCGCCGTCGCGCCATTGCGTGGTGCCGGGCGAAACCGGCGCGGTGCTGCACTGGAAGCTGGGCCGCGACGACGACTCGCCGCGCTGGCAGGAGGCGGTCCAGGCCCGGGAACGCGAGCAGCGCGCCGAGGATGCGCGCCTGCTCTATGTCGGCCTGACCCGCGCCGAGCACGCGATCTGGCTGGCGACCGGCCCGCTTTACCAGGCGACCGCGACGCCGCTGGCGCCGATGCTCGCCGACCTTGACGCGCTGCGCGCGCAGCCGGACATCGTCATCGACGCCGCGCCGCTGCAGCGCGCATTGCCGCCGTTGCCGCCCGCGCCGACCTGCGTCGTGGACGCAGCACGGCAGGCACGGCGCGTGCTGTCGCGCGACTGGTGGGTGTACAGCTTCACCCAGCTTGCCAAGGCCGACACGGGCAGTACCAGCGCCGCGGCCATTGCCGGCGAACGCGGCGCCGAGGACGAGCCGGAAGCGCTGTCGACGGTGCTGGCGACAGCCGATGGCGTCGCCAGCGACCGTCGCTTCGGCGGCAGCCGCTTCGGCAACGTGCTGCACGACGCCCTCGAACATTGCGACTTCCACGCCTGGCGCGACTGGCGTGGCGGCGACGCGCCGCCAGGACAGGACGCCGTGCTGCGCGACGCGCTGCGCGGCGGCGGTTACGCCGATGCCGATCTCGACGACGGCATCGCCGAACTGGCCGCGCTGGCCGGCCATACCCTCACCGTCGCATTGCCCGAAGGCGGCCGCCTCTGCGACCTGCCCGACGCCTCGCGTCGCGCCGAACTGGAATTCCATTTCGCGCTGCAACCGACCCGCATCGACGACCTGCTCGCGTTGCTGCACGCGCATGGCGTGGTCCCGGAGCGGCAGTCGTTCGGCCTGCGCCGCCAGCTGGAAGGCCTGATGACCGGCAAGATCGATCTGACCTACCACGCCGACGGCCGCTGGTACCTGCTCGACTACAAGTCCAACCGCCTGCCCGGCTATGACGCCGCCAGCCTCGACCAGGCGATGGCGCACAGCGAATACGACCTGCAGGCGCTGATCTACACGGTGGCCCTGCATCGCTGGCTGCGCTTCCGGCTGGTTCGACAGGCTCACCATGAGCGGGTGGTTCGACAGGCTCACCATGAGCGGGTTGGGTATGACTACGCACGCGACTTCGGCGGGGTGCGCTACCTGTTCTGCCGTGGGCTGGATGCCACGCGCAGTGATTCGCCGGGCATCCACGCCCGACGCTTCGCACCGGAACTGGTGCACGCGCTGGACGGGTTGTTCGACGGCCGTGACATGGGAGCGTCGGCATGAGCCTGCTCGACGAGCTGTACCGCAGCGGCGGATTGCGCACGCTCGACCATGCGCTGGCGCAGAGCCTGCGTCGGCTGGAGCCTGACACGCCCGATGAAGTCCTCGCCGCCGCGGCGCTGGCTTCACTGGCGATCGCCCAGGGCCACGCCGGTTTCGATCCGGCCCGGCCGCAACTGCCCGGCGACGCGACGATCGACTGGCCCGATGCGCAGGCGTGGCGCGAACAGCTGGTCAATTCGCGCTGGGTCGGCACGCCTCGGCCGGAACAGATCGCGCCGGGCGATGCGCCGCTGGTGTTCGAGCAGGGCCTGCTCTACCTGCGTCGCTACCGAGAATACGAACGACGCCTGGCGTCGGGGTTGAAGCGCATCGCCGGCAGCGCCGTGGCAGACAGCGACGCGGCATCTCTGCAGCCGCTGTTCGCGGCGCTGTTCCCGCAGGACGGCGACGATCGGGTTGCCGGCGATGGCGGACAGGCACGCGCCGCCGCGCTGGCGCTGCGGCGCTCTCTGCTGCTGGTCACCGGCGGCCCCGGCACCGGCAAGACCACCACCATCGCGCGCGTGCTGCTGTTGCTGCTGGCGCAGGCGCGCGGCGCGGGTCGCACGCTGCCGCGGATCGCGCTGGCCGCGCCGACCGGACGTGCCGCCGAACGCATGGCCGAAAGCCTGCGCATCGTCGCAACGCAGCTGCGCGCCATTCCCGGCGTGGACGCGGCACTTTGCGATGCATTGCCGCAGGACGCGCGTACCTTGCATCGGTTGCTCGGCACGATTCCCGACAGTCCGCGCTTCCGCCACGGCGCCGATGCGCCCTTGCCCTTCGATGTGATCGTGATCGACGAAGCATCGATGGTCGATCTGCCACTGATGTGCAAGCTGGTCGAAGCGGTGCCCGACGGCGCGCGCCTGATCCTGCTCGGCGATCGCGACCAGCTGCCGTCGGTGGAAGCCGGCGACGTGCTGGCCGCTATCGGCGATGCCGCCGGCGAGGAAGCGGCGATACCGCCGGAGCTGGCGTCGTGGTTCGGTGCAGGCGGAGCGGCGACGCCATCGCTGGAAAACCGCGGCCCGCTCGCCGGCCATCGCGTGCAGTTGCGGCGCGGTTACCGCCAGTCCGATGCGCTCGACCTGGCGCCGCTAGCCGACGCGATGCGCAACGGCGATGGCAATCGTGCGCTGGCGCTGCTGCGCGACGGTGCGCTGGCCGGCGTGCAGTTCCATCCCGGCCTGCACGATCCGCTCGCTGGTGCCACGCGCAAGCCGTTGCTGGCGCACTGGCAGGCGCTGATGACGCTGGACGATCCCGTCCAGGCGCTGGCCTGCGCGGGGAAGCTACGCCTGCTGACCGCGTTGCGCGATGGGGCGCAAGGCGCCCATGCGCTCAACGCACGCATCGAGGAAGCGTTGGCCGGTGCGCAGCGCGAGCCTTATTTCCATGGCCGCCTGCTGCTGGTCACGCAGAACAGCTATCGCCATGGCCTGTTCAACGGCGACATCGGCGTGTGCCTGCGCGATCCCGCGGCCGGCCCGGCACAGACCGGCGCGGTAACGGCCTGGTTCGCCGATGGTGCCGGCGGCGTGCGCGGCTTCCATCCCTCGGCGTTGCCTGCGCATGACGGCGCGTTCGCGATGACCGTGCACAAGGCGCAGGGTTCGGAATTCGACGAAGTCTGGCTGCTGCTGCCGCGCCACGACGCGCGCACCTTGTCGCGCGAACTGCTCTATACCGCCATCACCCGCGCCCGCCACGCGCTCCACATATGTGCCTCGGAAGAGGTGCTGCGCGCCGCACTGGCGCGGCATGCGCAGCGCATCTCCGGCTTGGCGCAACGGCTGCAGTCACCGGTGCGATAGCTGGCGTGGTTTGCGCGTGCATTGCACCTACACCAGCGCCTCGTCCTCGTCGTCTTGCGTCGCCACTACCGGCACGGCGGTGGCCTGCTTCGCCACCTTGTCCAGTTCCGCGGTCAGCGCCGCGGTGGAGGCCTTGTCGGCGGCCATGCAGCGACCGCGCATGTCCGGACACAGGATCTGCATGTAGTCCGCATCCAGGTTCAGCCGTTCGACCAGGAAGTCGACGAAGGCGCGCACCTTGGGCGAGGTGACCTGGCCGCGCGGGAACACCGCGTTCAACTCGTATTCCGGGCCGGTCCAGCCGGCCAGCACGCGGCGGATATAGCCCTGTTCCGCGTACGCCTTGACCATGATGTCGCTGGCCAGCATCAGGCCTTCGCCGCAGATCAGCGCGCCGCGCACGCCGGCCGGGTCGTTGGCGACCATCACCGGATCGATCCGGTATTCGACCGTACCTTCGCCATCGCTCAGCGGCCAGTAATAGTGGCCGTTGCGATGCATCTTCTGCATGCCCAGGGTGCGGTGGTGCTGCAGGTCGTCCGGATGCAGCGGTTCGCCGTGGCGTTCGATGTAAGACGGGCTGGCATAGACCTGGGTGCGGAACGTCGACAACTTGCGCGCCACCAGATTGGAATCGGGCAGGTTGCCGACGCGCAGCGCGACGTCGATCTCCTTGTCGATCAGGTCCAGCGATTCGTTGCTCAACAGCATTTCCACGCGCACTTCCGGATGGCGCGCGTGGAATTCGCCCAGCAGCGGTGCGATGCGCTCGATGCCCAGCGAATACGGCGCGGTGATGCGCAGCCAGCCGCGCGGGCCACCTTGCAACTGGCTGACCGCGCTCTCGGCCTCGTCCAGTTCGCGGGCGATGCGCTGGCAATGCTCGTAATAGATGTTGCCGGCCTCGGTGAGACCGAGCTTGCGCGTGGTCCGGTGCAGCAGCTGCGCGCCGAGGCGCGTTTCCAGATCCTGCACCTTGCGGCTGACGGTGGTCTTGGGCAGACGCAGGGATTTGGCCGCGGCGATGAAGCTGCCGTGCTCGACCACCTTGACGAAGACCAGGGTGTCGTTGAGATCGCGGGCCATGGGGGCTCCTTGAGGGGGTGATGGGCATTGGCCCATCTCGGGGACAATTATTCCCCGATTCACTGTCTAATCAAGTGGCGCCGGCGCGACTACCTTATGTCGCACACCAAACCCCTGCCGTCGCCATGCTCACCTCCTCGCAAGCCCGACTCGCCTATCTGCCCGCCGCCCTGTTCGCCCAGGCACTGCTGGTGGCCGTGGTCGCTGCCTTTCTGCATCAATGGTTTGCGCTGGATGGCAAGCAGGCCTGGCTGATGGCCGGAGTGGTATCCGTGCCGGCCGCGATGCTGGTGCTGCCGGCGGTCGGTGCCCTGCTGGCCTGGCTCAGCCGCGACCACATCATCCCGTTCACGGGAGAAAAAATCCCGGGAGCGGGACAATGAGGGCGGCCCTGATTGTCCTGGGCGCGACCGGCGAGGTCGGTCGCGGCGTGGTGCAGGCCGCGCTGGAGCGCGCCTGGCCGGTGATCGCCGTGGCCCGCGACGGCGAGGCGCTGGACGCACTGCGTCGGCAGCATGCTGGTGCCGACCTGGTCGCGATCAGCGCCTCGCTCGACAGCGAAGCGGCCGCCACGCGCCTGGGCGACGAGCTGCGCGCGCTGGGGCGTCCGCTGGGCGGCGTGGTCGCGACGATCTGCGGTGGCTGCAAGCGCGGTCGCCTGCTCGACCAGCCGGCCGAATTCCTGCGCCGCACCCTGGATGAGGACCTGCTGCCGCACCTGGTCGCCGCGCGCCAACTGTTGCCGTTGCTGGCCGCGTCCGATCGCGGCGGCGGTTACGTGCTGATCGGTGGACCCGGTGGCGAACAGCCCTGGGCCGGCTACGGCCATGATTCGATCGCCGCCGCGGCGCTGCGCATGCTGGCGCGCGTGCTGCACGACGAAGCCCGCGCCTATCCGGTGCGCGTGCAGTTGCTCGCGGTCGAATCGCCGTTGCGCACCGAAGCCAACCGCAGGCATGCGTGCACGCAGTGGCCGAACGCACTCGCGGTCGGACAGCGCGCGCTGGCGCTGATCGAGCACAGCGCCGTCGCAACGCCCGCTCACGCGGTGGTGCGCTACACCGCGCCGCTGGCCGAATCGCCCTGGTCGGACGACATCGACCTGCCGGCCACGCCGGCCAACGCCCTTACTTCATCGTCGGTCGAACACGCCTCCGCAGCTGCGCAGAAAGCGCAAGCAGCGGATAGCGAAGCCGGCCTGCTGCCACCACGCTGTCTGCAAGACGCACGCAAGCTGCTGCAGACACTCGCTCTCACGAAACGCAACCAGGAATCCTCCCCCCGATGATCAGCTCCGGCAATTTCTCCTCCAAGCAGATGGCCCGTTCGGGCACGCGTTATCCCGTCACCGCGCTGGTGCTCAGTGCGTTGATCGCCGCCGCCCTCGCCGCCTGCAACAGCCAGGCCGCGCCCGGCGATGCGCCGCCGCCGGCACCCGAAGTCAGCGTCGCCACCGTGCTGTCCAAGCAGGTGCGGCAGTGGGACGACTTCACCGGTCGCGTCAGCGCGATCGAGACCGTCGACCTGCGGCCGCGCGTCAGCGGCTATGTCGAACGCGTCGCCTACAAGGAAGGACAGGAGGTCAAGAAAGGCGACCTGCTGTTCGTGATCGACCAGCGCCGCTACCGCGCCGAACTATCGCGCGCCCAGGCCGAACTGGCCCGTGCGCGCAGCGAGGCGCGGCTGGCGCAGACCCAGGACGCGCGCGCGCAGGCGCTGCTGGAAGCCAAGGCGATCTCGCGCGAGGAGTTCGAGACGCGCAAGGCCGCCACCGCGCAGGGCAATGCCGGCGTCAACGCGGCGCAGGCCGCGGTCGAAAGCGCGCAGCTGGACCTGCAGTTCACCCAGGTGCGTTCGCCGATCGATGGTCGTGCCGGCCGCGCGCTGGTGACCGAAGGCAACCTCGCCCAGGCCGACTCGACGCTGCTGACCACGGTGGTGTCGATGGATCCGGTACACGTCTACTTCGAAGGCGACGAGCAGAGTTATTTGCGTTACCAGGAACTGGCGCGCACGGGCGAACGCAGCCGCATCAACAACAAGGTCCGCATCGGCCTGGCCAACGAGCAGGGTTATCCGCACGAGGGCACGGTCGACTTCATCGACAACCAGGTCGATGCCGATACCGGCACGATCCGCGCGCGCGCGGTGCTGTCCAATCCCGACCGCCAGTTCACGCCCGGCCTGTTCGCGCGCGTGCAGATCGAAGGCAGCGGCGAGTTCAAGGCGATGCTGATCGACGACAAGGCCGTGCTCACCGACCAGGACCGCAAGTACGTGTACGTGCTCGGCGCGGACAACAAGGCGCAGCGCAAGGACATCGTGCTCGGCGGCAACATCGACGGCCTGCGCGTGGTCCGTTCCGGCCTGGCGCCAAGCGACAAGGTGATCGTGCACGGCGTGCAGAAGGTGTTCTTCCCCGGCATGCCGGTGGCGCCGAAGGTGATCGCGATGGGCGCGCCGGCACCGGTGCAGCAGGTCGCAATGAAGTGACGTAGTGACGCCCTCTCCCGCGTGGAGAGGGTGGGGTGAAGGCGCGGTCCGCCACCGCGCCGCCGCAAAAAAAACGCAAGCGAGGCTGCGCGATCGCGCCGGCCGGGCTATTCCATTGCCAAGGATTTTCCCATGGACTTCTCCAAATTCTTCATCGACCGGCCGATCTTCGCCGCGGTGCTGTCGATCGTGATCTTCGCCGCCGGCCTGATCGCGATCCCGCTGCTGCCGATCAGCGAGTACCCGGAAGTCGTGCCGCCGTCGGTGGTGGTGCGCACCGTGTATCCGGGCGCCAACCCGAAAGTGATCGCCGAGACCGTGGCCACGCCGCTGGAGGAATCGATCCGCGGCGTCGAAGGCCTGATGTACATGAAGTCGGTCGCCAGTTCCGACGGCTCATCCACCACCACGGTCACCTTCAAGCCCGACGTCGATGCCGACGAGGCCACCGTGCGCGTGCAGAACCGGGTCAGCCAGGCACTGGCGCGGCTGCCCGAGGATGTGCGACGCCAGGGCGTGACCACGCAGAAGCAGTCGCCGGTATTCCTGATGGTGGTGCACCTGCTCTCGACCGAAGGCAACTACGACACGCTGTACCTGCGCAACTACATGCGCCTGCACGTCAAGGACCGGCTGGCCGGCATCCCCGGCGTCGGCGACGCGCAGCTGTTCGGCGGCGGCGACTACGCGATGCGCCTGTGGCTGGACCCTGACAGGATCGCCTCGCGTGGCATGACCGCCAGCGACGTGCTGCGTGCGGTGCGCGAACAGAACATCCAGGTCTCCGCCGGACAGCTCGGCGCCGAGCCGATGGCCAACGGCAGCGATTTCCTGACTCCGATCAACGCCCGTGGCCGGCTGGAGACGCCGCAGGAATTCGGCGACATCGTGCTCAAGAGCGGCGAAGGCGGCGAGATCGTGCGCCTGTCCGACGTGGCCAGGATCGAGCTTGCCGCTGGCGACTACAGCATGCGCGCACGGCTGGACGGCAAGAACGCCGCGGCGATCGGCATCTTCCAGGCGCCCGGCGCCAACGCGCTGCAGATCCGCGACGAGGTGATCGCGCGCATGGACGAGGCGGCGAAGCACTTCCCGCCCGGCATCGAGTACAAGTCGGTCTACGACACCACGATCTTCGTGCGCGATTCGATCAAGTCGGTGATCACCACGCTGCTGGAAGCGACACTGCTGGTGGTGCTGGTGGTGATCCTGTTCCTGCAGACCTGGCGTGCGTCGATCATTCCGCTGATCGCGGTGCCGGTGTCCGTGGTCGGCACCTTCGCTGCGCTATACCTGCTCGGCTTCTCGATCAACACGCTGACCTTGTTCGGGCTGGTGCTGGCGATCGGCATCGTGGTCGACGACGCGATCGTGGTGGTGGAAAACGTGGAACGCCACATCGAGGCCGGCCTGACTCCGATGGCCGCCGCGCACCAGGCGATGAAGGAAGTATCCGGACCGATCATCGCGATCGCGCTGGTGCTGTGCGCGGTGTTCGTGCCGATGGCGTTCCTGAGCGGCGTCACCGGCCAGTTCTACAAGCAGTTCGCGGTGACCATCGCGATTTCGACGGTGATCTCGGCGATCAACTCGCTGACGTTGTCGCCGGCGCTGGCCGCGCGCCTGCTCAAGCCGCACGACGCGCCCAAGGATGGCCTGACCCGCTTGATCGACCGTGGCTTCGGCTGGTTGTTCCGGCCCTTCAACCGCTTCTTCACGCGCAGCGCCGACGGCTACCAGCGCACGGTCGGCAAGGCGCTGGGCCGTCGCGGCCTGGTGTTCGCGATCTATGCGGTGCTGCTGGTGGGCACGGGGCTGATGTTCCAGGTCGTGCCGCGCGGCTTCATCCCGGTGCAGGACAAGTCCTACCTGATCGCCGGCGTGAAGATGCCCGAGGGTTCATCGATCGAGCGCACCGACGCGGCACTGAAGAAGATCGGCGAGATCGCGATGAGCATCGACGGCACCCGGAACGACATCGCCTTCCCCGGCTTCAACCCGTTGCAGTTCATCAACACCCCCAACTACGGCGTCACCTTCATCAACCTCAAACCGTTCGGCGAGCGTCGCAGTGCGACCGAGATCAACGCCGAACTGAGCGCGAAGATCGCCGGTATCCAGGAGGGCTTCGCGTTCTCGCTGCTGCCGCCGCCGATCGACGGCCTGGGCACCGGCTCTGGCTACTCGGCCTTCATCCAGGACCGCGGCAACCTAGGCTACGGCGCGCTGCAAAGTGCGGTGCAGAACTTCCAGGGTGCCGGCGCGCAGACCCCGGGACTGGGCTTCATCAACTCCAGCTACCAGGCCAACGTGCCGCAGCTTGATGCCGAGGTCGACCGCATCAAGGCCAAGGCGCAGGGCGTGCCGTTGACCGAACTGTTCGACACGCTGCAGACCTATCTCGGCTCGGCCTACGTCAACGACTTCAACATGTTCGGCCGCACCTGGCAGGTGATCGCGCAGGCCGACGGTCCATTCCGCGACAACGTCGAGGACATCGCCAATCTGCGCACCCGCAACGTCAACGGCGAGATGGTGCCAATCGGCAGCATGGTGAAGATCAGCGAGACCTTCGGTCCGGATCCGGTGATCCGCTACAACGGCTATCCGGCCGCCGACCTGATGGGCGAAGCCGATCCGAAGGTGCTGTCGTCGGCGCAGGCGATGGAGAAGATCGAAGCGCTGGCGCAGCAGGTGCTGCCCAATGGCATGGGCATCGAGTGGACCGACCTGAGCTACCAGCAGGCCACGCAGGGCAAGGCGGCACTGGTGATCTTCCCGCTGGCGGTGCTGCTCGCCTTCCTGGTGCTGGCCGCGCTGTACGAAAGCTGGACGCTGCCGTTGGCGGTGATCCTGATCGTGCCGATGACGCTGCTGTCGGCGCTGATCGGTGTCGGCCTGACCGGCGGCGACAACAACGTGTTCGTGCAGGTCGGCCTGGTGGTGCTGATGGGCCTGGCGTGCAAGAACGCGATCCTGATCGTGGAGTTCGCGCGCGAGCTGGAAATGCAGGGCAAGGGCATCATCGAGGCGGCTCTTGAAGCCTGCCGCCTGCGCCTGCGCCCGATCGTGATGACTTCGATCGCATTCATCGCCGGCACCATCCCGCTGGTAATCGGCTCCGGCGCCGGCGCGGAAGTGCGCTCGGTCACCGGCATCACCGTGTTCTCCGGGATGCTCGGCGTGACCCTGTTCGGCCTGTTCCTGACGCCGGTGTTCTACGTCGCGCTGCGCAAGCTGGCCAATCGCCCGCTGGTACGGCACAACCAGGCCGCGCATGCGAGCGACCACGGCGCGCCGGCATTGGAGACGCGCGCGCTGTAGTCCCACCGGCTTCTGCGTTAGCGCTTTAAAGAACGACCCGTTCCAGAACGGTCGACAAGAAACGGATATCGCCGCGCATCGCGCGCGGCGAGGATCCATTTTCCTTCTCTCATTGCGGAGCAAGCACATGCACAACGACAAGATCGCCCTGGTCACCGGCGCCACCCGCGGCATCGGCCTGGAGACCGCACGACAGCTAGCCGCGCAGGGCGTGCACACCCTGCTCGCCGGACGCGACCGCGACAAAGCGGTGAAAGTGGCGCTGGAGCTGCAGGCCGAAGGCCTGCCGGTGGAAGCGATCGCGCTGGATGTCACCGACGAGGCCGGTGTCCACGCCGCCGCGCGCGAGGTCGAACAACGCCACGGCCGCCTCGACATCCTGGTCAACAACGCCGGCATCGTCCGCGATGATTTCGAGCGCGTGCCATCGGCGCAATCGCTGCAGAGCTGGCGCGAGACCTTCGACACCAATCTGTTCGGCATGGTCGCCACCACCCAGGCGTTCCTGCCCCTGCTGCGCAAGTCGCCGGCCGGCCGCATCGTCAACCTGTCCAGCGCACTGGCATCGCTGACGCTGCACACCGATCCGGGTTCGGACATCTACAACCTCAAGGTGCCGGCGTACGACGCGTCCAAGACTGCGGTCAACGCCTGGACCGTGCACCTGGCGCACGAGCTGCGCGACACCACGATCAAGGTCAACGCGGTCGATCCGGGTTCGGTGAAGACCGACATGAACGCGCACGGCGAACTCGACGTCGCCACCGGCGCCAGCGGCAGCGTGCGGATGGCGCTGCTCGATGCGTCCGGGCCGACCGGCAGTTACACCCACCAGGGCGAGGTGCTGCCATGGTGAGCACGATGCGTGATTTCTCTGTGGCGCGCGGTTTCAGGGGCGCTGCGATGACCTTGTTTCCGTCCGCACTGGCGCTGGCGCTGGCCGCCTGCACCGTCGGTCCTGAACATGTGAGGCCGACCGTGGCCACGCCGGCGCAGTTCGCGCGCGCGCAGGCGCCGGCCGTCGCCGCAGCGGCCGACACGCAGAGCGCCGACATCGCGCTGCGCGAAGCCGACGCCGAGTTCTGGCGCGGCTTCGACGATCCGCAACTGACCTGGCTGGTCGACGAGGCGCTCGCCGCCAACCACGACCTGCGCATCGCGGTGTCGCGCTACGACCGTGCCAACGCGCTGCTGCGCGAGGCGAAGTTCGACCGCTTCCCGACCGTGACCGCGAACGCCGAAGCCAGCGATGCGCGCAGCAGCGCCGACCAGGCGCCGGGCGTGGCGCGCGGCGATCGCGACGGCGAAAGCTACGGCGCCAACGTTTCGGCGACGTGGGAACTGGACCTGTTCGGCCGCGTGCGCCGCAACGTCGAGGCCAACCGCGCCGATGCCGCGGCCAGCGCGGCGGATCTGGAAGCGCTGCAGGTGGCGATCGTCGGCGAAGTCGCGCGCACCTATGTCGAACTGCGCGGCCTGCAGGAGCGGCTGCGCGTGGCGCGCGACAACACCGGCAACCAGCGCGACACGCTGCGCCTGGTCGAAGCGCGGCTTGACGCGGGTCGCGACACCGAGTTTGACACGTCACGTGCCCGTGCGCAGCTGGAAACCACGTCGGCGCGTATTCCCGCGCTGGAGGCGCAGGTCGCGGTGGCGATGCATCGCCTCGCGGTGCTGGTCGGGCAGACGCCGGACGCGCTGATCGCCGAACTGGACCCGCAGAAGCCGTTGCCGGCGTTGCCGGCGCGGATGGATGCCGGCACGCCCGGTGAACTGCTGCGCCGTCGTCCCGACATCGCCGCCGCCGAATATCGTCTGCATTCGGCGACCGCGCGGATCGGCGTCGCCACCGCCGACCTGTTCCCGCGTTTCACCCTCGGCGGCCTGATCGGCAGCCAGGCGATCGACAGCAGCGCGCTGTTCGAACGCAACAGCGAGACGCGGCTGGTCGCACTGGGCATCGACTGGTCGTTCCTCGACATCGGCCGCGTGCGCGCACGCATCGCCGCCGCCGATGCCGACGCCGCCGGCGAACTGGCGCGCTACCAGCAGACCGTGTTGCTGGCGCTGGAGGACACCGAAAACGCGCTGGTGCGCTACGCCAAGGCGCGCGTCGAGGACCAGCATCTGGAACGGGCTGCAGTCGACAGTGCACGCGCCGCGCAGCTGGCGCGGGTGCGCTACGAGGCCGGCGCGTCCGGGTTGCTGGAGGTGCTTGATGCCGAGCGCACGCAGTTGCAGGCGCAGGAGGCGTTCGCCGATGCACGCACCCGCAGCGTGGCCGGCGCGGTGGCCTTGTACAAGGCGCTGGCCGGCGGCTGGCCGCAACGCCCGCCGCTGCGCGAGGACGTGGCCGATGCGCGCACGCCCTGAGCGCGTGCGCCTCGGCCCGTCTCCGTCAGCAGGATGACCTCCCCGTTCGTCGAGCCAGGATCCGCGATGTCGCAGACCGATACCGTCAATCGCCGCATCGTCCTCGCCGCGCGCCCGCGCGGGTTGCCGGTGCCGGAAGACTTCAGGCTCGAGCAGGTCGAGGTCCCGGAACCCGCGGATGGGCAGGTCTTGCTGCGCACCGCATTCCTGTCGCTGGATCCCTACATGCGCAACCTGATGGACGAAGTCGGGCCTGTCTACGCGCCACGGGTCGAACTGGGCGCGCCGATGGTCGGCGCCACGGTCAGCCGCGTGATTGCGTCGCGGCACCCGCGATTCCGCGAAGGCGAACTGGTGCTTGGCAATGCCGGCTGGCAGGACTTCGCCTTGTCCGACGGCAGCGATCTGCTGGCCGTCGATGGCATCGATCCGCCATCGCTGGCGCTGGGCGGCCTGGGCATGACCGGATTCACCGCGTACGTGGGCCTGCTCGACATCGGCGCGCCGAAGCCGGGCGACACCGTGGTGGTCGCGGCCGCCAGCGGTGCGGTCGGCGCGGTGGTCGGCCAGATCGCCCGGCTCAAGGGCGCGCGCGTGGTCGGGATCTGCGGCGGCGAAGAAAAATGCCGTTACGTGGTGGATGAACTCGGCTTCGACGCCTGCCTGGATCGCCATGAACCGGAACTGGCGGCGCGTCTGGCCGTGGCCTGCCCGGACGGCATCGACGTGTATTTCGAGAACGTCGGCGGCGAGGTGTTCGACGCCGTGCTGCCGCTGCTCAATATCGGCGCGCGCGTGCCGGTGTGCGGGATCATCGCGCATTACAACGACCGGACATTGCGCGACGGTCCGGACCGCTTGCCGCTGCTGCAGTCGACCCTGCTGCAGAAACGCATCCGCATGCAGGGCTTCGTCATCCTCGACCACTATGCCGAGCGCTTCGAGGCCTTCCGTCGCGACATGCTGGTGTGGCTGCGCGATCGCCAGGTGCTGCTGCGCGAAGATCGCGTGGATGGCCTGGAGAAAGCGCCGGCGGCCTTCATCGGCCTGCTGCAGGGACGCAACTTCGGCAAGCTGCTGGTGCGCGTCGCCGAAACCTGAATCGTGGTGCGACAGGCTCGCCATGAGCGTGGACGCGACTACGCAGCGACCTTCGGCGGCGCCAGTGCTGCGATTGTGGCAAGGCACGGCATTGCCATCGGCAAGACGACCGTCGGTCGCGTTGTACGGGCTGCCCGCGCGACATCCCACCGCATCGCCAGCCGTTGCGCGCGAGCGTTGCCGGTCTGCGACGATGAATACGTTCCTGTCGTCCGGCAACGGCATGGCCGCGATGCGACCCGGCGCTGAATCGGTATGCGCAACAGCCGAATGAATGCGCCGTTCTTCACCGCCCTGCGACTGCGACTGGCCTAGCGTCTCGCAAAGTTCGGAATCGCAGGAAGAACGAAGTGCCAGGCGGCAGAGTCAATTTGAATGTCGGCGGACGTGCCAGCAGCACCCCGGCGGAAGCTCCCGCCGGCAGCGACTGGGTCGATCACGAAACGCATTACCGGCGCGCGTATCGCGATGCGCCGTACTATTCCAGCGGCCGCGGCTGGTCGGATTACGCGCCGGCCTATCGCTATGGCTACGACAGTTTCGGTCGTTACCACGGCCGCCACTTCGAAGAGGTGGAGCCGCAGCTGGAGCGCGACTGGGCGATCGGTCGCGCCGAATCGCGGCTGGCCTGGGTCGAGGCGCGCGGCGCGGTGCGCGACATCTGGCGCCGTATCGGCCAAGACAAGCCCGGCGATCACGACCTGCCCGGCGCACACCATTAGTACCCCGGCGGCGGCATCGGCCGCTTGCGATTTCACCTGCATTGGACGGTGGCGGGGCTAGCGTGCAATCGGGCTCCACGCGCGGAGGGCGCACCATGAGCACGCTGCACAAGGACCATATCCTCAGTACCGGCGGCGCCACCCTCGGCGGCGGCGTGGTCGGCGCGGTGATCGGCGCCGTCGTCGGCGGCACGCCCGGACTGACGCTGGGCGCGGTGGCCGGCGGCGCGCTGGGCGCGATCGCCGGAGAGCACCTGTCGGAAGCGGCCGACACGCGCGGCGACCTCGGCCATTTCCAGCAGGTGTTCCACACCATGGAGTACTACGTCGACGGCATGACCTGGGACGACTACAAGCCCGCCTATCGCTACGGCCTCGACACCTACGCCACGCGCGGCGGCCAGCCCTTTGCACAGGCGTCGGCGCAACTGGCGCAGGACTGGCCACGCGTGCGCGGCGAATCGCGGCTGGAATGGCCGCAGGCGCAGGCCGCGGTGGCGCACGCCTGGCGCGAACTGGACGACAACCTGCAGGCGCGCGGCCGCGACAGCTAGCAACATTGCGATCCAGCGGTGGCGCGGCCTGCGCATGGCGGCCGCGTTAACATGTGCGTCTCCCCGCAATGCCGGAGCCGCCATGGCCTCTAACCAAGATTCCAGCGACGTCAGCCGCGCGCAGGCCGAGGACGCGGTGCGCGTGCTGTTGCGCTGGGCCGGCGAGGACCCCGCGCGCGAGGGCTTGCTCGACACGCCCAAGCGCGTGGTCGAGGCCTACCGCGACTGGTTCAGTGGCTACAGCGACGACCCGCAGGAATTTCTGGCCCGTACCTTCAAGGAAGTGGCCGGCTACGACGAGATGATCGTGCTGCGCGACATCGAGTTCGAGAGCCATTGCGAGCACCACATGGCGCCGATCATCGGCCGCGCGCACGTCGGCTACCTGCCCGATGGCAAGGTGGTCGGCATCAGCAAGCTGGCACGCGTGGTGGAGACCTATGCGCGCCGCTTCCAGGTGCAGGAGAAGATGACCGCGCAGATCGCCACGGTGATCCAGGAAGTGCTGAACCCGCGCGGCGTCGGCGTGGTGATCGAGGCCACCCACGAATGCATGACCACGCGCGGCATCCACAAGCGCGGCGTCAGCATGGTCACCTCCAAGATGCTCGGCGGCTTCCGCGACGACGCCCGCACCCGCGCCGAGTTCCTGCGCTTCATCCGCGACGGCCACGTCGGTTGATTCAGCCCTCTACCTTTATGGGAGAGGGTGGCCCGCAGGGCCGGGAGAGGTTCGGCTTTACAGGACAGGAGGTCCGATGCCGGAACAACGATTGCTCGATCACGCCAAACGCATGCGCCAGGCCCCAACCGACGCGGAGGCTCTGCTGTAGCGTCATCTGTGCGGCAAGCGTTTCTCGGGCTTCAAATTCAAGCGGCAGTAGCCGGCCCGTTCATCGTCGACTTTGCGTGCCTGCGCCATAAGCGCATCGTCGAAGCGGATGGTGGACAGTATGCCGATGCCGTGCGCTACGACAATGCGCGAAAGGCACGGCTGGAAGCGCAAGGATTTCAGGTTCTCAGATTCTGGAATAACGAGATCCTGCGGGACGCCATTGCGTGCTGGATTCGATCCGTGGCGAGTTGGTTGGACGGCGCTGAAGCCGGAAGAGGTCCGCAACCTCGGGTCAGCACCAGGGTTCCTCCAGCGCCGATAAGGAATAGCTTGCCGTAGTCCACGTTCACGGAGTACGGAGATGGGCAGCGACGGCAATGACGGTGCCGGCGGCGTCGGCAACAGCAACAGCAGCGCCAATTCGGCGGGCAACCAGAACAATGCGGCCGACAGCCTCGGCAATGCCGCCGAAAGCGTCGCCGACGCCATCGGCCAGGCGGTCGATGCGGTCGCCGATGCCGTCAGCAGCGTGCTCGGCTCGGCCTCGGAAACCGGCCTCGGCGATGCGCTCGGCAACCTGGCCGACATGCTCGGCATCGACGCCAAGGATCTGCAGGGGCTGGTCGGCGCCGCATTGATGGGCGCGATCACCGGCGGCCTGCCCGGCGCGGTGATGGGCGTGGTCAACGCGCTCACCGGCGGCAGCCTGACCAGCGCCGCGCGCGACGCGGTGGCGTCGAACCTGCCGTCGGCGATGCAGCCGCTTGCCAACCTGGCCATCGACAGGTTCGCCAGTGCCATTCCGGGCGCCGTTTCCAGCACCAGCCTGCAGGGCGTGCTCGGCACCCTCGCCACCGGTGCGCTCACCAACGGCCGAGTGCCCGGCATGAGCGAGATCGCTTCGGTCGCGCGCTCGATGCACGACCTGTCACATGTCGCCAGCGGCGTGATGGACAGCGTGACCCGCGGTGACTTCGCCAGCGCGCTCGATGCCGCTTCCGCGCTCGAGGGCGGCTTGAACCGTTCGTTCGAACAGGCGCGCGAGATCGCCGGCAATGTCTCGGCGACTTTCGCCCGTGGTCATGACGTGTACCCCGAAGGCGGACATGGTGCATTCGGCGATACCGTCGAACGGCTGGCCGTGGCGACCACGCAGCTGATGGCGCGACGCTGATCGTCGCGTAGGGCGGAAGCGCCTGCGGCGGTTCCGCCCTACGCGAGCAACAGTTGGGCGATGCCCTTCGCCGCCTCGCGACCTTCGTAGGCCGCTGTTACCACCAGGTCGGCGCCGCGCACGCCGTCGCCACCTGCGAACACGCGCGGATGCGTGGTCTGGAACGGCAGGCCGCCGTCGCCCTTGCCGCCTGTGACGCGGATGCGTCCGTTGTCGTGCTGGGCGATGCCATGCGTGGACAGCCACGCTGGCGGATCGGGCTGGAAACCGAACGAGATGATGACCACGTCCGCCGGCAATTCCGATTCGCTGCCCGGCACGATTTCGGCCCGCTGGCGACCGCGCGCATCCGCTTCGCCAAGACGCGTTTCGGCCACGCGCACCGCGCTGACCGCGCCGTCGCCGAGCAGCGCCAGCGGCTGCCGGTTGAACAGGAATTCGACGCCCTCCTCGCGCGCGTTGGCCACTTCGCGCGCCGAGCCGGGCATGTTGGCCTCGTTGCGCCGATACACGCAGCGCACGCTGGCCGCGCCGAGCCGCACCGCGCTGCGCACGCAGTCCATGCCGGTGTCGCCGCCGCCGAGCACGACCACGTGGCGACCGCGCAGTTCGGGTAACGCGATCTCGTCTTCCCAGCCGGCAATGGCGCGTCCCTGCGTGTCGTCGCCGATCACGATGCGCCCGTTCTGCACCAGGAACGGCAAGGCCGGCAGCACATTGCGCAGGTCCTGCCCGGGGAGGCCGCCATCGGTGTAGCGATAGCTGCCAAGGCCGAGGAACACCGCGTCGTAATCGGCGAGCAGCGCATCGAAACCGACGTCGCGTCCGACCTCGACGCCGAGCCGGAATTCGACGCCCATGCCCTCGAGGATGCCGTGCCGCGTCGCCATCACCGTGCGTTCGAGCTTGAAGCTGGGAATGCCGAACTGCAGCAGTCCGCCGATCGACTCGTAACGGTCGAACACCGTCGCCGCGATGCCGGCGCGCGCCAGCCGGTCCGCGCAAGACAGCCCCGCCGGTCCGGCGCCGACCACGGCGACACGTTTGCCGGTCGCCGTCACCGCCGCCAGATCGGGACGCCAGCCATCGGCGAGTGCACTGTCGACGATGTATTTCTCGACCGCGCCGATGGTGACCGCGCCGAAGCCGTCATTGAGCGTGCAGCTGCCTTCGCACAGGCGATCCTGCGGACACACGCGGCCGCAGATTTCCGGCAAGGGATTGGTTTCATGACACAGCGCGGCCGCTTCGTGGATGCGGCCCTCGCGCGCCAGCTCCAGCCATTGCGGAATGCGGTTGTGCAACGGACAACCCCACGAGCAATACGGATTGCCGCAATCCAGGCAGCGCCCCGCCTGGTGTTTGGCATCACCACCGTCGAAGCGCCCATACAACTCGCTCCAGTCGCCCTGCTTGCGCAACGACAACGGCACGCGCTCGGGCATGCGGCGCGCGGTGTCGAGGAATTCGAAGGGAGTCTTCTTGCTCATACGACCCGCCCGGCAGTGAAAAGCGCCATGGGCGCAGCTTTTGATCCTGGAGCGACGCGGCAAGAGTCCTCGCAAGCTCGCAGACCCGAAGGGCGGCGGCCATGAATGGCCGCCGTTTTCCGATGGAGGCAGGAGGCCGACTCGGAAAATCCCCGAGGACTACAAGGCGCAACGTGAGCCTTGATCGGGGAAGACCCTTTTCTTTGGTTACTTTCTTTTGGGTCAGCAAAAGAAAGTGACCCGCACGCGCAGCGGGCGGAAGCTCCTGTGGGTTGCAGCAAGGGCGAAGCAGACTCCGTTCGACAACAAAAAGAAGCAAGGTCGCTGGGTCCCCGCCTTTGCGGGGATGACAGCCTTGAAGCAGGGGCAACAGCATGCTCGCTGCGCTCGCTCCCCTCACCCGCCCTTCGGGCACCCCGCTCCGTGCCCCGGCCCTCGCTGCTGCGAAGACGCTCAGGGCATGCGAATCCGTGATTCGCAAACCATGTCCTTCGCCCCCGCAAGCGGGGCGAGGGGGAAGCGACGGCAAGCGCGTGGATGCCGAAGCGATCGATGGCGACCAGACTCCTCATGCCGCCCGCCTCAAATTGTCCGCCAACGACTCCAGGCTCGCCGCCTTCGGTTTCACCAGCCAGAACTTTCCGAGGAAGTCGCGGAACTCGTCGATGATCTTCTGCGCGAACACGCTGCCGGTGAAGCGCGCATGCGTTTCCAGCAGGTCCAGCAGGTGCGAGCGATGGTGCTCGAAGCCCTCGCTGTTGATGCGCAGGATGTCGATCAGCTCGTGGTTGTAGCGATCGACGAAATCACGCTCCAGGTCCAGCACGTAGGCCATGCCGCCAGTGAAGCCGGCGCCGAAGTTGAGGCCGGTGCGGCCCAGCACCGCGACCACGCCGCCGGTCATGTATTCGCAGCAGTGGTCGCCGACGCCTTCCACCACCGCTATCGCGCCGGAGTTGCGTACCGCGAAGCGCTCTCCGGCCTGGCCGGAGGCGTACAGCTCGCCGCCGGTGGCGCCATACAGACAGGTGTTGCCGAGGATCGGTGTCTCATGCGCCGCGTATCGCGCGCCGGCCGGCGTGCGTATCACGATGCGGCCACCGGCCATGCCTTTGCCGACGTAGTCGTTGGCCTCGCCATGCAGTTCCAGGTGCAGGCCACCGGCGAGGAACGCGCCGAAGCTCTGTCCGGCGGTACCATCGAAACGCAATTCGATCGGCGCGTCGTCCATGCCGTGGTTGCCGTACGCACGCGCGATGCGCCCGGACAGGCGCGTGCCGATGCTGCGGTCGGTGTTGCGGATCGCGTATTCATGGCGACCGCCGCGCTTGTGCGCGATCGCATCGGCAAGTTCGGTTTCCAGCTCCGCCGCCAGTCCGTGCGGGGCGACGGCGTGCGCGGGCGTGCCGCACAGGGCGCCGCCGGTCAGTCCGTCGCGGGCCAGCAGCAGCGAAAGATCCAGGCGCTCGTGGTTGTCGTCGACGCCACCGATCTGATGTAGCAGGTCGACGCGACCGACGATCTCGCCCAGCGTGCGCACACCCAGCTGCGCCAGGTAGCCACGCACTTCTTCGGCGAGGCCACGGAAGAAATTCTCGACGCGCTCGGGCAGGCCGGTGAAATGGTTGGCGCGCAGTCGCTCGTCCTGGGTCGCCACGCCGGTCGCGCAGTTGTTCAGATGGCAGATGCGCAGGTACTTGCAGCCCAGCGCGATCATCGGCGCGGTGCCGAAGCCGAAGCTCTCCGCACCCAGCAGCGCCGCCTTGATCACGTCCAGTCCGGTCTTCATGCCGCCGTCGGCCTGCACGATCACGCGATCGCGCAACTCGTTGGCCAGCAGCGCCTGGCGCGCTTCCGACAAACCGAGTTCCCAAGGCGTGCCGGCATAGCGGATCGACGACAGCGGGCTGGCGCCAGTGCCGCCGTCATGGCCGGAAATGGTGATCAGGTCCGCGCCCGCTTTCGCCACGCCGGTGGCGATGGTGCCGACGCCGGCATGCGAGACCAGCTTCACCGACACCAGCGCATCGGGATTGACCTGCTTGAGGTCGAATATCAGCTGCGCCAGGTCCTCGATCGAATAGATGTCGTGGTGCGGCGGCGGCGAGATCAGGCCGATGCCCGGACGCGCATAACGCAGGCGCGCGATCAGTTCGTTGACCTTGTGGCCCGGCAGCTGTCCGCCCTCGCCGGGCTTGGCGCCCTGCGCCATCTTGATCTGCAGCACTTCGGCATTGACCAGGTATTCGGGCGTGACGCCGAAACGGCCCGAGGCGATCTGCTTGATCTTCGAGACCTTGTCGCTGCGGTAGCGCGCCGGGTCTTCGCCGCCTTCGCCTGAATTGCTGCGACCGCCGAGCCGGTTCATCGCGATCGCCAGCGCTTCGTGCGCTTCCGGCGACAGCGCGCCCAGGCTCATCGCCGCGGTATCGAAGCGTTTGACGATGGCTTCGACCGGTTCCACTTCGTCCAGTGGAATGGCTTTCGCGCTGGACGTGTCCAGCGCCAGCAGGTCGCGCAGGGCCGCCGGCGGACGCTGGTTGACGGTGTCGGCGTAGCGCTGCCAGTCGCCGGCATCGCCACTGCGCACCGCCTGCTGCAGCGACATCACCACGTCCGGGTTGTACTGGTGGTATTCGCCGTCGGGCGTGTACTGCAGCACGCCGCCGATCTCCGGCAGCGCGGCGTTGTTCCAGCCCAGTGCCGCCAGATGCGCGGCGTCGGCCTGCAGCGCGTCGAAGCCGGCACCGCCGATGCGCGACGGCGTGCCGGTGAAGCACAACTCGACCACTTCGTTGTCGAGGCCGACGATCTCGAACAGCTGCGCGCTGCGATAGCTGCCGATGGTGCTGATGCCCATCTTCGAGATGATCTTCAGCAGCCCCTTCTTGACGCCGCGACGATAGCTGCGGCCGATCTGGGCGACTTCGTCGTGCTTGGTCTTGAGGATGCCGCGCACGCCGAGGTCGTGCAGCGTCTGGTAGGCCAGGTACGGATAGACCGCGGTGGCGCCGTAGCCGATCAGGCAGGCGACGTGGTGCGGATCGCGCGCGGTGCCGGTCTCCACGATCAGGTTGACCTGGCAGCGCAGGCCGCTGCGCACCAGCCGCTGCTGGATCGCCCCGGTGGCAAGCAGCGCATGCACGATCAGATGGTCGCGACGCGGGCGACGGTCGCTGATGATCAGCAGTTCGATGCCCTCGCCCGCCGCGGTCTCGGCCTCGTCGCACAGTCGCAGCAGCGCCGCGCGCATGCCTTCGGCGGCGCTGAAGTTCAGGTCGAGGTAGCGATGCGTCGCGTCGTAGGGCGCGGTCGCCAGCAGCTGCCGCAGTTTGCGCTGCGACAGCACCGGCGAATTCAGCAGCACGTGATGCACGTTGTCCGGGCCGTCGACGAAGACATTGCCCTCGCGGCCGAGCTGCGTGGCCAGCGACATCACGCAGTCCTCGCGCAGCGGATCGATCGGCGGATTGGTGACCTGCGCGAAGGCCTGGCGGAAGCGGTCGTACAGTGGCCGCACCTGCTGCGACAACGCCGCCATCGGCACGTCGTCGCCCATCGAGCCGGTCGCTTCCTGTTCGGTTTCCGCCAGCGGGCGCAGTACCTGCTCGCGTTCCTCGCGGGTGAGCTGGAACAGTTTCTGGAAGCCGGCGAGCGTGCCTTGGTCGAATGGTTCCGCGGTCAGGTTGGGATCGATCAGTTCGCTGTGCAGGTAGGTCATGCCCTGCTTGAGCCAGCGCTTGTAAGGCGCGCGCGCGCGGTTGACCGCGTCGATCGCGTCGCTGTCGAGCAAGGCGCCGGTGTGCAGGTCGGCGGCGATCATCTGCCCCGGGCCGAGCTTGCCCTTGGCGACCACGTCGGCGACCGGCAGGTCCCACACGCCGGCTTCCGACGCGATCATGAAATGGTGGTCGCGCGAACGCAGCCAGCGCGCCGGGCGCAGGCCGTTGCGGTCGAGCGTGCAGGCGGCGTAGCGTCCGTCGAACACCACGATCCCGGCCGGCCCGTCCCACGGTTCGGTGTTGAGCGCGTAGTACTCGTAGAACGCGGCCAGGTCGGCGTCCTTGTATTCCAGCGACTGCGTGGCCGGCGGGATCAGGATGCGCAGTGCCTTGAGCAGATCCATGCCGCCGGCCTGCAGCAATTCCAGCATCGAATCCAGGCTCTGCGAATCGGAGCCGTCGGTCTCGATCACCGGATCGAACTCGCGTGGGTCGAGCGTGTCGGTGCGCCAGGTCGACGCGCGTGCCTGCGCCCAGCGACGGTTGCCGGCGATGGTGTTGATCTCGCCGTTGTGCGCCAGCAGCCGGAACGGCTGCGCCAGCGACCAGCGCGAACGGGTGTTGGTCGAGAAACGCTGATGGAACACCACCGCGCTGCTGGCCAGTTCCGCGCGCTGCAGGTCGGGATAGAACTGCGGCAGCCGCGACGGCAGCACCATGCCCTTGTAGCCGATGCTGCCGGCCGACAGGCTGACGATGTAGAAGCCCGGCACGTCGGCGCGCAGGCGCTGCTCGGCGCGGCGGCGCGCCAGGTACAGTGCGTGCTGGAACGCGGCGGGCTCCGGTCGCGCGCTGTCCACGTCCAGCGCCGGCACCACGAACACCTGCTCGATCCGCGGCAACGCGCGCAGCGCGCTGGCGCCGCAGGCCGTGGTGTCGACCGGCACCGCGCGCCAGCCGGCCACGGCCAATCCGACTTCGCGCAGCGCCGTGGCCAGGCCGGCATGCGCACGCGCTGCGGCGGCATCGTCGTGCGGCAGGAACACCAGGCCGGCGGCGAACTGCGCGCCGAGCGCGATCCCGGCCTCGCGGGCGAGCGTGCGCAGGAAGGCATCGGGTTGCTTGATCAGCAGGCCGCAGCCATCGCCGCTGAGGCCGTCGGCAGCGACGCCACCGCGATGGGTCATGCGGCCCAGGGCTTCCAGGGCACGGTCGACCAGTTCGCGGCTGGGCCGGTCGTCCAGCTGCGCGATCAGGCCAAAGCCGCAGCTGTCCCGCTCATCGCGAGGGTCGTACAAGCCGGCGTCGCGGGTGGTGCGATGCATCCTGTCTCCGTTCGGCTGCTGCGTGCCCGGTGGGGGCAAAACGTGGCGACGGTGGGCTACGGTGCGCTCGCGCGCTCCGGCCTGCCTTTGCAAGGATGGTTCGACTAGAACACAATTTGTGCGCTGCGGCAATTCGTGCCGGGGACACGCTTCAGGCCGCATGGCGACGGGGAATCTGGCGCCAGACCGGCCTGAAGCACGGTCCGCCGGGCGATTCCCAGCTGTCGATAATTACCCGGCAGATATTGACAACAGTATTGATCCGGGTAAATTACGCGTCCACCGCGCCATCGCCTCCAGGACTTCCATGCAAGCCGCCCTCGACACCCGTTGCACCGCCTTCGCCGGCCAGCACCGCATCGCTTCCGGCGAACTGCGCCATGTCGCGCTGGTCGCGCAGCGCGCGCAGGGCGGCGCGGCGCCGGTACTGATCTTCGACGACCGCAGCAGCCAGCCGATCGACATCGACCTGCGCGGCACGCCAGCGGACCTGTTGAAGCGGCTGGCCGACGTCTCCGAGCAGATCGGCCGGGCGGCGGATCCGGCGGTCGCCGAAGCGGCGCCACGCAAGGGGCCGGGACGGCCCAGGCTGGGCGTGGTCGCGCGCGAGGTCACGCTGCTGCCGCGCCACTGGCAGTGGCTGGCCACGCAGCCGGGCGGCGCGTCGGTGGCCTTGCGCAAGCTGGTCGAGGAAGCGCGACGCGAGCACGCCGGCAGCGACCGCAAGCGCGAGGCGCAGGAATCCACCTATCGCTTCATGACGGCGCTGGCCGGCAACGAGCCCGGTTTCGAGGAAGCGACGCGTGCGCTGTTCGCAGGCGACGCGATCGCGTTCGAGGAACGCATCGCCACATGGCCGGCCGACGTGCACGAACACATCGCCATGCTCGCCGCCGACGCACTGGCGTGATGGCAGCACGGCGGCGCAAGCCCCATCATTGACCGCTTCGGCGCCCGATCCTCTCATCGCAGATCGCCATGAACGCAACGATCGCCCCACGGGCGCGCAAGGCCGCGCTCGTCTTCATCTTCGTCGTAGTGTTGATCGACGTGCTGTCGTTCGGCCTGATCATCCCGGTGCTGCCGCACCTGGTCGAACAGTTCGTCGGCGGCGACACCGCGCATGCGGCGTACTGGGTCGGCGTGTTCGGCACCGTGTTCGCCGCGATCCAGTTCGTGACGTCGCCGATCCAGGGCACGCTGTCGGACCGCTACGGGCGAAGGCCGGTGATCCTGCTGTCGTGCCTGGGGCTGGGCCTGGATTTCATCTTCATGGCCCTGGCCAGCACCTTGCCGTGGCTGTTCGTCGGTCGCGTGATCTCGGCGATCACCTCGGCCAGTTTCACCACCGCCAACGCCTACGTCGCCGACGTCACCGCGCCGGAGCAGCGCGCGAAGAGCTACGGCATGATCGGCGCCGCGTTCGGGCTGGGCTTCATCGTCGGCCCGCTGATCGGCGGCTGGCTCGGCGAGATCGACCTGCGCCTGCCGTTCTGGTTCGCCGCCGGCCTGTCGCTGGTGAACTTCATCTATGGCTGGTTCGTGCTGCCGGAATCGCTGCCGGCCGAGCGGCGCAGCGCACGCTTCGACTGGGCGCACGCCAATCCGCTGGGTTCGTTGGCGTTGCTGCGCCGTTATCCGCAGGTGTTCGGATTGGCGGCGGTGGTGTTCATAGCCAACCTCGCGCATTACGTGTATCCGAGCATCTTCGTGCTGTTCGCCGATTACCGTTACGGCTGGGGCGCGCGCGAAGTGGGTTATGTGCTGGCGGTAGTCGGCGTGTGCAGCGTGATCGTCAACGCGGTGCTCGTCGGGCGCGTGGTGCACTGGCTCGGCGAGCGCCGAACCCTGCTGCTCGGTCTGGGCTGCGGTTTCGTCGGGTTCGCGATCTATGGTTTCGCCGATGTCGGCTGGCTGTTCCTGCTCGGCTTGCCGATCAGCGCGCTGTGGGCGCTGGCGGCACCGTCGACGCAGGCATTGATCACGCACCAGGTCGGCGCCGACGTGCAGGGCCGCATCCAGGGCGCGTTGATGAGCCTGGTGTCGATGGCCGGCATCATCGGCCCGGCGATCTTCGCCGGCAGCTTCGGATTCTTCATCGGCGATCGCGCACCGCTGCACCTGCCCGGCGCGCCCTGGTTCATCGCCGCGGTGCTGCTGGGCATCGCGGTGCTGATCGCGTGGCGCTATGCGCGTGCGCCCGCGGCGATGCCTGCGGCCGCCGACACGGCTGCGTGAGCGCAGCGTCCTCAGTGCGGCCGCAGGCAACACGCGCGTTCGCGCAATAATGGGCGAACCCACCGCCCATCCGCGAGGAGTCGTCATGCGCCTGACCGTTCCGATCATCGTCGTCCTGCTGGCCAGCGCCTGCAGCGGCGTGGAGTACAAGGACAGCAATGCCGCGGTCGATGCCAATCCGGCCTGCGTCGGCGCCGATGGCCGGCCGGGCGAGGCGACCGCACCGTGGTGCAAGCGCGAGGTATCCGCCGAATGGAAGGCGGGCGAGGGCGGCGAGAAGATCGACTTCAGCGGCGCCGACAAGGACGACTGACCGCGCATCGCAATGCGCAAGGCTCGACGATGACAGCCTTTTCATCTCGTTGACGGCAACACGGCAATGCTGGTCGCGTGACCCGCGACGATGATGCGACACCGGCGGATGCCGCCGCACACACTGCCGGGCAGGCCGGGCTGGTATATGTCAGCGATGCCATGCCCGGCATCGGCCGCCGGCGAGCCGGCAAGGGTTTCGTCTATCGTCGCGCCAGCGGTCGTCCGGTGCGCGACGCCGCGACGTTGTCGCGGATCCGCCAACTGGCGATCCCGCCGGCCTATACCGATGTCTGGATCTGCGCCGTGCCGAACGGCCATCTGCAGGCGACCGGGCGCGACGCGCGCGGGCGCAAGCAGTATCGCTATCACCCGCAGTGGAACCAGATGCGCGGCGACGGCAAGTTCGATCGCATCGTCGCCTTCGCCACGGCGTTGCCGCGGCTGCGTCGCGCGGTGCGCCGTGACCTGAAGCTGCCGGGCCTGCCGCGCGAAAAGGTGCTGGCGATCGTGGTCGCGACGATGGCCACGACCCTGATGCGCGTGGGCAACGATGCCTATGCACGCAACAACGGTTCGTTCGGCCTGACCACGTTGCGCAATCGCCATGTCGCCTTCCTGCATGGTGGGCGCGCGCGGTTGAGTTTCCGCGGCAAGAGCGGCCAGCTGCATGAAGTCGAACTGGATGATGCACGCCTGGTGAAACTGGTACGCGCCTGCCAGCAGTTGCCGGGACAGGCCCTGTTCCAGTACCTGGACGACGAGGGCCGACGCCAGCGCGTCGATTCGGGCAGGGTCAACGAATACCTGCGCGCGACGATGGGAGACGACTTCACCGCCAAGGATTTCCGCACATGGGGTGGCACGCTGCTGGCCTTCCAGATGCTCGCCGCCACGCCGCTGCCGCAGGCGTTGCGCGGCGACCAGCCCAGCGAAGCGACGTTGGCGACCACGCAGAACCGGGTGATCGCCGCGGTCGCCAAATCGCTGGGCAATACCGTCGCGGTATGCCGCAAGGCCTACATCGATCCCAGCCTGTTTGCCGGCTGGCGCGACGGCAGCCTGCAACGTGCGGCCGGTGCGGCACGTGGTGCGCGGCAGTGGGAACAGGCCGCACTGCGTTTTCTCAAACGCTCGCATCGCGCGGCACGATAGCCGCGCAACGAAAAGCCCATACCCTCTGTGCGAGGGTATGGGCGCAACGGCGTGATGCCGTGTCGGTTACGGTGAAGGCGGCGTGGTCTGCGACTGTGCCGGATCGTTCGGATCGGTCGGTGGCTGCGTTTCCACCGGTGGCGGCGTCGTGGTCGGCGGCTGCTCGGGCGCCATGCCTTCGGTCGCCGGTGGTGGCGTCTCGCTCGGCGGCGGCGTGGTTTCGCTCGGCGGAGGCGTCTGGCTCGGCGTAGTGGTATCCGGCGTGGTGGTGGCCGGTGCGGTATCGGCCGGCGGCGTATACGTCGGCTCGACTTCCTGATCGTTGTTGCACGCGGTCAGTGACAGAGCCACGGCCAGCGCGGTGATGGGGAGTGCGATGCGGATCATGATGGCTCCTGGCGTAAGGTACGCCTGTGAGCTTGGTTTGCGCCGCTGTAGAACCGCGTCAAGATTCGGCTAATAAAAGCGCAGTGGTGGGCGTGCGTTCAAGAACAGCATTCCGGCCGCGCGGCGAGGCTGCGCGGCCGGAATGCGGGTTGAATGTGCAGGTGTGCGCAGTAATTTCCGTATATCAACCGCAGCGCACGCTCTGGATCACGTTGCCATCATCCACTTCCAGGGTCAGGCGATCGTCCTGGAAATCCATGGTCACCATTTCTCCGGGCTTGATCACGCGCGTGGTGCCCGATCCGCTGTCGGCCTTGGCCTTGTCGACGACGTCCTGGCTCGCGGTCTGGCCGACGAGCGACTGCACCTTGCTGGCATCGCAGACTTTCTTTGCGTCGTCGACCGGCGCGGGCTCGAGCGTGTTTTCCGGTGCGACCGCAGGCGCGTCCGCCGGCGTGGACACGGCGGCAGTGTCGCCCGTGGCGGCGGTGGAGTCGGTACTCGGCGGCGTCGTGCCGTTGCAGGCGGCCAGCGACAGCGCGAACAGGATGGAGGCAATGCGGTACATGGCGGATCTCCTGGCGGGGGTAGGCGACAGCGTGCGTGCGCGGCCGTGTGCAGTACGTTAACGGATTGTCGGGCATACAGGTGCGGTCGGCGAAGGCAACGGCGACAGCAAGCGGCGCATCGACTTCACAGGAGCAGCATCATGGCCCATACCGTCACCTTCAACCTGCCGCGGCGCACGCTCGGACGCGAGGACATCGAATTCGTGGTCGAGAAGGACGGCATCCGTTTCGGCACGCTGCTGGTGTCCAAGGGCGCGGTGGAATGGCGGCCGACCAACAAGGTCTACCGGCGCCGCCTGCGCTGGGACCGGTTCGACCAGCTGATGCGCGAAAGCGGACGCAAGGTGCGCGCGGGTTGAGCGGCAAACCGCATGCGCCGGCCTGCGATCGCAATCGCGATCCGATCCTGGAAGTGTTGCGCACGCACTTCGCCGACCGCCAGCGGGTGCTGGAAATAGGGAGCGGCACCGGCCAGCACGCAGTGCATTTTGCGGCCGCGATGCCGTGGCTGACCTGGCAATGTTCGGACGTGGCGGACAACCTGCCCGGCATCGGCCTCTGGCTGGACGACGCGGGTTTAGCGAACACGCCGCCGGCGCTGGAACTGGATGTCGGCGGCGACTGGTCGCGTGTCGTGAAGACAGAGGATCCTCGACACGCGCGTCGCGGCTACGACGCGATCTTTTCGGCCAACACCTTGCACATCATGGGTTGGCCGCAGGTCGAAGCTTTCTTCGCCGGCGTGGGCAAGGTGTTCGACACGACATCGCAGTCGCAAGACAAAAACGATGGCGACGCCGTGCTGGTGCTGTACGGCCCGTTCAACTACGGCGGCGAGTACACCAGCGACAGCAATCGTGCGTTCGACGCATGGCTGAAAGCGCGCGACGCGCGTTCTGGCATACGCGACTTCGAGGCGGTGGACGCGCAGGCGCGGGTGATCGGCCTGCGGCTGGTCGCGGACCTGGCGATGCCGGCGAACAACCGCTGCCTGGTGTGGCGACGCGGCTGAAGCGACGCAGGGTGCAGGAAACACGGATCGGGCACGGATACGTCCTGTCGTAGTGGCGCCGCCCCACGATCCCGGGCCACCATCACGCCCGGCCATGCCGAATGGCAGGGGCCGCGATGGCCGGTTGCCGGCACGATCCGGGGTTGTCCTCGATCACGGAAAACCCAGCATGTCCCGTTCGCGCCTGCGTTGGCTGCCCGTCCTCCTCGCCCTGCCGCTGCTCACGCCGCTCTCGTCGGCCATCGCGCAGCAGTACGCCGCTCCGGCCAACACGCCGTATCCGGGCACGATCACGCTGGATGTCGATGCCACCGACCTGCAGCATCGCGTTTTCCGCGCCAAGCAGCGCATTCCGGTGCAGCCGGGACCGATGACCCTGCTGTATCCGCAGTGGCTGCCCGGTCGCCACGCCGGTTACGGCTCCGTCGAGAAATTCGCCGGACTGACGATCACAGGCAACGGTCAGAAGATCGAATGGAAGCGCGATCCGCTCGACGTGTACGCGTTCAACATCGTGGTGCCGCAGGGCGTGAGCGAGATCGAGATCGCTTCCGAATTCCTGTCGCCGACCGACCGTGACCAGGGCCGCGTGGTGATGACGCCGGCGATGCTCAACCTGCAGTGGAACAACATCGCGCTGTATCCGGCCGGACACTACGCCGACAAGGTCACGTTCGTGCCGACGCTGAAGGTGCCGGCCGGCTGGCAGCCGTTCACCGCGCTTGATGTCGACAGCCGCAGCGGCGACACGGTGCGCTACAAGCCGGTCGACTTCGACACCCTGGTCGATTCGCCGGTGTATGCCGGCAAGCACTACAAGACCATCGACCTCGATCCAGGCGCGAAGGTGCCGGTGCGGCTGAACGTGGTCGCCGACGACGCGCGCCACCTCGAAGCCAAGGACGACCACGTCGCCGCACACCGCAAGCTGGTCGACCAGGCCTACAAGCTGTTCGGTTCGTACCACTACGACCACTACGATTTCCTGTTCTCGCTGTCCGAGCAGATGTCCGGCAACGGCCTGGAACACCACCGGTCCAGCGAGAACGGCGTCGGCACCGACTATTTCACCGACTGGGATCCGAAGAAGGGCAGCACCGACCTGCTTGGCCATGAGTTCGCGCATTCGTGGAATGGCAAGTTCCGGCGCCCGGCCGACCTCACCACGCCCAGCTTCAACGTGCCGATGCAGGGCAGCCTGCTGTGGGTGTACGAGGGCCAGACCCAGTACTGGGGCAACGTGCTGACCGCGCGCGCCGGCCTGCGTTCGCAGGAAACCGCGCGCGATGCGCTGGCGATGGTCGCGGCGACCTACGCCGACAACCGTCCGGGCTTGGGCTGGCGCGCGCTGCAGGACACCACCAACGATCCGATCATCGCCCAGCGCCGGCCCAAGCCGTATCGCGGCTGGCAGCTGAGCGAGGACTACTACTCCGGCGGGCAGATGATGTGGCTCGAAGCCGATGCGCGCATCCGCAGCAAGACCGGCGGCAAGAAGTCGCTGGACGATTTCGCGCGCGCGTTCTACGGCGTCGACAACGGCAGCTGGAAGGCCAAGCCTTATACCTTCGACGACGTCGTCGCCACGCTCAACGACGTGGTCGCGGACGATTGGGCCACGTTCCTGCGCACGCGCCTGGACGGCCACGGCTCGCTGACCGGCGGCATCGAGGCCAGCGGCTGGCGCCTGGTCTACAAGGACAAGCCCAACGCCGCGGCCAAGGCGCGTGGCGGTGACCGCGGCGGCGCGGATTTCCTGTACTCGCTCGGCTTCACCGTCGGCAAGGACGGGAAGTTCGGCGACGTGCGCTGGGACAGCCCGGCGTTCAAGGCCGGCATCGGCAGCGGCATGGAGCTGGTGGCGGTCGACGACCGCGAATACAGCAAGGACCTGCTGGAAGATGCGATCAAGGCGGCGAAGGACAGCAAGACCCCGATCAAGCTGACGGTGAAGGACTTCGACCGTTACCGCACGATCAGCATCGATTACCACGAAGGTCTGCGCTATCCGCACCTGGAGCGGATCGAGGGCAAGCCGGATTATCTGACGAAGATTTTCGCGGCTCGCAAGTAAGCGGAGTCATCGTTCCCGCAGCGATGCGGTAGCCACGCGACATCCTCCTCCACCTCGTGGAGGAGGAGATTCGTATTCAAGGGAATATCAACCCGAACGCAGTGAGGGAGCTGTTGTTGACCCACGCGATCTGGCAGGGCAAACAGCAGGTCCCTCACTGCGTTCGGGATGACGGAAAGCCGGCGGGTGCTGCAAGATCAGGCTTGATCTGAAGAATCCGGAGCAGAAACAAGCGATGGTCACAGGCGCCGTCTCCCTGCAAACCGGTACACGGCTCCGCAACCCCGGCATCGACGTGCTGCGCGGCCTGTCGATCCTGCTGGTGGTGCTGCACCACGTTGCGCTGCGCATCCCGTTGAAGCAGACCGCGCTCGCCGACTTCCTGCCCAAGCGCCTGTTGAATGCGCTCAGTTACACCGGCTACGAAGCGGTGTTCGTGTTCTTCGTGATCTCCGGCTTCCTGATCACCGTGCACGCGCTGCAGCGCTGGGGTTCGCTGGCCAACATCGATGCGCGTGCGTTCTATGTGCGCCGCGCCGCCCGGATTCTGCCGTGCCTGCTGGCGCTGGTGGCGATACTGGCGGTGATGCACCTGGCCGGCGTGCCGAACTACGTGATCGACAAGCCGGAACAGTCGCTGGGCGGCGCCACGCTGTCGGCGCTGGGCCTGTACCTGAACTGGTACGAAGGGCGCACCGGCTGGCTGCCCGGTGGCTGGGACGTGCTGTGGTCGCTGTCGATCGAGGAAGTGTTCTATCTCGGTTTCCCGCTGCTGTGCCTGCTGGTGCGCGACCTGCGGCTGCTGGTGCCGCTGCTGGCCGCGCTGGCGCTGTCATTGCCGCTCACGCGCGCGCTGCTCGACGGCAACGAGATCTGGCAGGAGAAGGCGTACCTGCCGGGCATGGCGGCGATCGCCACCGGCGTGCTCGCCGCGCTGCTGGCCGCGCGCGCGCAGCCATCACGCCGGATCGCGCAGGTCGTGGCGATCGTCGGCAGCGTCGGCCTGCTGGCGATCTGGCTGGCGGCATCCTGTGGCGTGCGCTCGGCAACGGCTCGATGCTGGTATTGACGCTGTCGTCGGCGAGCCTGATTCTCGGTTTGCATTGGGGACACGCGGGCAGCATGGGCGACGGGAGCGTAGCCCCGACCTACGCGGCGATGCGCGGCCTCGGTTGGTTGCGTTCGTTCGGCCGGCTCAGCTACGAGATCTACCTCAGCCACATGTTCGTGGTATTCGGCATCGTCGCGCTGTTCCGCAGCGCCGGCGGCGACCTGCGCAGCGGTTTCTGGTGGTACCTGCCGGTGTTGCTGCTGTGCTGGCTGCTCGGCGCAGCGATCGCGCGCGGGTTCTCGGAACCGTGCGACCGCGCGTTGCGGCGGCGCTGGCTGCCAGGGCGCGGCGAGACGGGAGCGTTCGAGTTGCAACGGTTGCCGGGTGATTCGCCGGCCAGCTAGGTCTCGTCCACGGCTGCCGGCTCGTCGACCCGTGGCGTCGCGCGTCGCCACAACATGCTGCGCAGCACACCGTCGCGACGGATCAGGCCGTGGTACAACGCTGCCGCGAAGTGGAGCAGGAAGACGCCGAACAACAGATAGGCCAGGGCGCGGTGCGACCAGCGCAGCACCGCGAACCAGGTGGCATCCGCGGGCGCGATTGCCGGAAGACGGATGCCCTCGCCAAGCATCACCGGATAGCCGCCGGCCGAGAGCATCATCCAGCCGACCACGGGCAGGACGAACATCAGCGCGTACAGCAGCCAGTGCGAGGCGGCCGCCGCCAGGCGCTGCACCCGCGGCAGATCGCCGGGCAGTGCGGGTGGGCGATAGCGAAGGCGCAAAAGCAGGCGCAGGCAGGCCAGCAGCAGGATCGCGATGCCGAGCGGCTTGTGCAGCGACAACAGCCAGGCATGGCGGTCCGACACGCTCGACACCATGCCCACGCCGATGAAGAGCATGGCCAGGATCATCGCCGCCATCAGCCAGTGGATCAGGCGCGCCAGCAGCGGGAACAGTGCGGGGTCGCGGTTCATGGCTGCTGCTCCCGGGTGTGCATGGCGCCGAGAGCTTCCTCGCGGGTGCGGCGGCGGTAGGATTCGGCATAAGCGGCGGCACGCGCCGGCAGCAGGGGATCGTCGGAAGCGACGATGCCATCGGGCAGCACCAGCGGGTCGTAATTGATGTCGCGGCATTCGCCGTGGTCTTGCGGCTGGCTGCGTTGCAGCACCACGGTCCCGGCGTCGATCTCGGGGCGCCCGGACGGCCACGCTCGGGTCGCATCGTTGGTCGGATCGCCGGGCGCGGCCAGTGTCACCAGCAAACGCCAGCGCAGCGGTCCTTGCGCGAGGCGGCGGGTGATTTCCGCATCGAGCACATCCTTGCCCGCCGCGGCGTCTGCCGCCGGCGGATGGTCCGGCACCACGCGCCAACGCACTGCCTGGCGTCGGCCGCTGCGGTCGATGAAGTAGAAGGCGTTGAGGCCGTAAAAGGTTTCAGTCGCGTAACTGGCCGAAGGCCGATGCTGCTTGACCCAGGCCAGGAACGGTGCGCTTTCCGGATGCGCGGCGATGAAGGCTGCCTGCTTCGCCGGATCTGGCTTGCCGGTCGCCGGATCGGGCCGGTTGGCGAGCAGCTGCGCGTGGAACGCCTTTGGCGTGGCGACGGCGAACACGGGCGAATTGTTCATGCCGGTGCGCCATTGCTGGCCGTCGGCCTGGGTAAAGCGCAGCGCGAAGCTGCGGATCGGCACGCTGTTGTCGGCGGCATGCGGATTGCCGCCCGGGATCGCGAAGCGTCCGCTCACCGGCGTGCGTACCGGCGCGAACAATGCCGCCTTCGAATAAGCGGCAGCGGCGCCGTTGCTGTCGAAGTAGCCGCTGACGCAGACCCCCTTGGCATGGTTGCGGCGGTAGCCCAAGTGCAGGCCTGCGTTGGCTTGCAGGTCGTCGACGATGCGTTGCGGCGTCAGTCGTCCGCGATCGAGCCAGCCGCCGACATGGCCGAAAGCGAGCACACTGCCGGCGACGGCGAGGGCGATCAGGGCCCAGCGTGCGCTTCGCTGCGGTTGCGTCAGGGAGGGAATCTCGGGGCTGGGATCTGGCATCGACATGCGTGGCTCGGCGAGGGCGATATCCGGATGACGGTCGGGCGCCGGCTTTATTCCCGCGGCGGCGGAATAAACTGGCTGCGACGGCGTCTTCCCCAGGACTCCCGCGCAAACCTCCCCCATGTCTGCCAGCGAACTCGACAGCGCCCTGCGCGAACAGCTGCCTGCGCTCCGACGCTACGCGCGCTGGCTCGCGCGCGACGTGCATGCTGCCGACGATCTGGTCCAGTCCGCCCTGGAGCGTGCGATCACGCGCTGGGACACGCGCCGCGACGAACAGGCGCTGCGGCCATGGCTGTTTGCCATCGTCTACCGCCGCTTCATCGATGGCCAGCGCCGGGCCAGGCGCTATGCGGGCGTGCTGTCGGTGCTGGGTGCCGTGGCCGAAGCGCAGCCCTCGGCCGAACGCGAAGTGGTGGCGCGATCGACGCTGCAAGCCCTTGCGCACTTGCCGGTCGAGCAGCGCAGCCTGCTGGTCTGGGTGTCGGTGGAGGGATTGAGCTACCAGGAGGTGGCGGACATCCTCGGCGTGCCGATCGGCACCGTGATGTCGCGGCTGTCGCGTGCCCGCGCGGCGCTACGCAGGATCAGCGAGGGTGAGACAGTCGCGCCGGCCCTGAGGCTGTTGAAATGAATGACAGGGCGCAGCAGCACTCCATTCCGAACCGCATTCCTTCGGCGAGCACCGCGGCATGAACACGCATCCGAGCGAAGACGATCTCCACGCCTATGTCGATGGCCTGCTCGACGGCGAACGCCGTGCCGGGATCGAAGCCTGGCTGGCGCATCATCCCGAACGCGCCGTCGAGGTGCGCGCCTGGCAACAGGACGCGCAACAGTTGCGCGCCTCCCTGGCAGGCGCCGCCTTGACGCCGAATCCGGCGTTGGACCCGGCCCGGCTGCGAGCCGGTCTGGCGCGGCGCCGCAGCCGCCGTTATGCGATGGCGGCGGCGCTGCTGCTCGGCCTCGGCGCCGGCGGCCTGGGCGGATGGCAGGCGCGCGAGTGGACGCGACCGGCGCCTGTGGCCATGGCAGGCCCTCCGATGGGCGATGCGATCGCGGCGCACCGGCTATTCGCCGCGCGCCACGACCTGCAACCGGATCGCGTCGCCGATGACGACGGCCTGCAGGACTGGCTGGACGCGAACTTCAGCGCGCCGATGCGTCTGCCGGACCTGCGCGCATCGGGATTCCGGCAGACTGGCGCACGCCTGCTCGCGACCGAGCAGGGCGCGGCGGCGCTGGTGGTCTACGAAAACGCAGCCGGCGCGGCGATCAGTTTCTACATCCGTCCACCCGGGCCGCAGCGGCATTTGCTGCCGCGCGGCGACCGCCGCGACGGCGAGCTGTTGGCGCAGTACTGGTCGCGTGGCGGCTACAACTACGCAATGGTGAGCCGCAGCGACGCCGACAGCACGGATGTTGTCAAGCGTGCGCTGGCGGACTCGATCTGAGCGCCCGGCAACGGGCGCCGCACACGACCGCGCTCACGCCGCCTGCACGATCCGCAGCGGATTGCGCCATTCGCGCAGCAACTCGGCCTCGCGTGCCCTGGCCTTGTGCAGATGCGCTTCCTTGACGTGGCCGTAGCCGCGGATCTGCTCGGGAATGCCGGCGATCTCCGCGGCGAGGCCGACGTTGCCGGCATCCAGCGCGTCGAGCAGGCCGCCGATCGTGCGTTCGTAATCGCCAATCAGTTGCCGCTCGCCCTTGCGCTCCTCGGTATAGCCGAAGATGTCGAGCGCGCTACCGCGCAGGCCGCGCAGCTTCGCCAGCAGTTTGAACGCGGTGAACACCCACGGGCCGAATTCCTGCTTCTGCAGCCGGCCCTGCGCGTCCTTCTTCGCCAGCAGCGGCGGCGCGAGGTGGAAATGCAGCTTGTAGTCGCCGTCGAACTGCTGCTGCAGCTTCTTCTGGAAATCGCCGCTGGTGTACAGCCGCGCGACTTCGTACTCGTCCTTGTACGCCATCAGCTTGAAGAAATAGCGGGCGACGGCTTCCGACAGGTCGGTCGAGCCGGGCGCACGGGCCTGTTCCGCGGCGCGCACGCGGGCGACGAAATCCGTGTAGCGCTTCGCATACCGCGCGTTCTGGTATTCGGCGAGGAACGCGCTGCGGCGCGCGATGACCTCGTCGAGCGAACGCGACAGGCGGGCGTCATCCAGCGGCAGGAATGCGATTTCGCTGCCGTGCGCCGGCACATGGCGCAGGTCGTCCTCGCGCCGTGTCGGCGACAATGCATCGGACAGGCCCGACTCGCGGCCTTCGGACGGGCGCGGCGGCAGCATCGGCAGATCGCGCGGCGTGCTTTCGGCGGCCGTCTGCGCATTGCGGACGATGCCGGCCGCCTCGAACACGGCATCGGCATCGACCACCGCCAGCCGACCCCAGGCAAACGCGGTCCTGTTCATCTCGACCGCGGCGCCGTTGAGTTCGACCGCGCGCATGATCGACTCGAACGACAGCGGCACCAGCCCGCGCTGCCAGGCATAACCGAGCACGAACAGGTTGGCGGCGATGGCGTCGCCCATCAGCGCCGTCGCCAGTTGCGTGGCGTCGATCTGCAGCGGCGCCGCGCCGCCCAGCGCATGCTGCACGGCCGCGATGATGTCGGTGGCCGGGAACTGCATGTCCGGGCGCGTGGTGAACGTACCGGGCATCGCCTCGTAGGTGTTGAGCACCACCTGGGTGCGGCCGGCGCGGATCTTGGACAGCGCCCAGTAGTCGTTGACCACGACCATGTCGCAGCCCAGCACCAGGTCGGCTTCGCCGGCGGCGATGCGCACGGCGTGGATGTCTTCCGGCGTGCGTGCGATGCGGATGTGGGTGGTGACCGCGCCGCCCTTCTGGGCGAGGCCTGTCTGGTCGAGCACGGTCGAGCCGCGGCCCTCCAGGTGCCCGGCCATGCCCAGCAGCGCGCCGATGGTGACCACGCCGGTGCCGCCGACGCCGGTCAGCAGGATGTTCCAGGGTTGCGACAGGTCGCTGGCGAAATGCGGTGCCGGCAGGTCGGCCAGGCGCTCGGCCGCGGATACTTTCCTGCCCTTGCGCGGCGCGCCGCCATGCACGGTGACGAAGCTGGGGCAGAAGCCCTCGACGCAGCTGTAGTCCTTGTTGCAGTTGGACTGGTCGATCTCGCGCTTGCGCCCGAACTCGGTGTCCTTGGGCAGCACCGACACGCAGAAGCTCTTCTGCCCGCAGTCGCCGCAGCCTTCGCAGACCAGGGTGTTGACGAACACGCGCTTGGCCGGATCCACGATCTTGCCGCGCTTGCGGCGGCGACGCTTCTCGGTCGCGCAGGTCTGGTCGTAGATCAGCACGCTGACACCCTTCACTTCGCGCAGGCGCTTCTGCGTGGCGTCGAGTTCGCGGCGGTCGAGGAATTCGACACCGGACGGGAAGATCGACTTGTCCGACCACTTCTCGATGTCGTCGGACAGCACCACGATCACCTGCACGCCCTCGCTGCGCACCTGGTGCGCGATCTGCGGCACACTCAGCGTGCCGTCGACCGGCTGGCCGCCGGTCATCGCCACCGCATCGTTGTAGAGGATCTTGTAGGTGATGTTGACGCCGGCCGCGACCGACTGGCGGATCGCCAGCGAACCGCTGTGGAAATAGGTGCCGTCGCCGAGGTTCTGGAACACGTGCGGCGTTTCGGTGAACGCGGCCTGCCCGCACCACGTCACGCCTTCGCCGCCCATCTGGGTGAAGGTGTCGGTGTCGCGGTCCATCCACGTCACCATGTAATGGCAGCCGATGCCGGCCAGCGCGCGCGAACCTTCCGGCACCTTGGTCGAGGTGTTGTGCGGGCAGCCGCTGCAGTAGTGCGGCACGCGCGGGAAATTGGCGCGCGGCAGGGCCAGCTCGCTTTCCTTTTCCTCCATCCAGCGCAACACGTCGCGCATGTGCTCGCTATCGTGGAAGCGCTGGATGCGGCGCGCGATCACGCCGGCGATGCGTGCGGGCGTCAATTCGTTGGTCGAGGGCAGGATCCATTCGCCGCTTTCGTCGAACTTGCCGACGATCGAAGGCCTGCGTCCTTCGAAGTTGTAGAACAGCTCCTTCATCTGGCTCTCGATGAAGCTGTGCTTCTCTTCGACGACCAGGATGTCTTCCAGTCCGCGCGCGAACTCGCGGATGCCGAACGGCTCCAGCGGCCAGGTCATGCCGACCTTGTAGACGCGGATGCCCAAGTCGGCGCAGGCGCGCGCGTCCAGGCCCAGGTATTCCAGCGCCTGCAGTACGTCCAGATAGCTCTTGCCGGTGGTGACGATACCCAGTCGCGCGTTCGGCGAATCCACGACGAGGCGATCGATGCGGTTGGCGCGCGCGAACGCCTGCGCCGCTTTCACCGCGTAACGGTGCAGGCGCATTTCCTGGTCCAGCGGCGGGTCGGGCCAGCGGATGTTCAAGCCGCCGACCGGCATCTCGAAATCGTCCGGCGTGGCGATCTGCAGCGCGAATGGATTCACTTCCACCGACGCCGACGATTCCACCGTTTCGGCGATGGTCTTGAAGCCCACCCAGCGGCCGGTATAACGCGACATCGCCCAGCCGATCAGGCCCATGTCCAGGATGTCCTGCACGCCGGCCGGGTTGAGGATCGGCATCATCGCGCTGGTGAATTCGCCTTCGCTGCCGTGCGGCAACGTCGAGCTGCGGCAGGCATGGTCGTCGGCAGCCAAGGCGAGCACGCCGCCGTGCTTCGAGGTGCCGGCGGCGTTGCCGTGCTTGAACACGTCGCCGCAGCGATCCACGCCCGGACCCTTGCCGTACCACATCGCATACACGCCATCGACCTTGGCGCCGGGGAACAGGTTGGTCTGCTGCGTGCCCCAGACCATGGTCGCGCCGAGATCCTCGTTGAGGCCGGGGGTGAACTTCACTCCGGCTTCGGCGAGGTGCTTCTTGGCGCGCCACAGTTCCAGATCGAAGCCGCCCAGCGGCGAGCCGCGATAGCCGGAGATGAAGCCGCCGGTGTTCAATCCGGCCATCTGGTCGCGCAGCCGCTGCATCAGCGGCAGCCGCACCAGCGCCTGCACGCCGCTCAGGTAGATGCGGCCCGAGGTGCGGGTGAACTTGTCCTCGAGGGTGTAGTCCAGGTCCAGCACGCTGTGGGTCAGCGCGGTGTTGGCGGAAGCGGGCGAAGACAGTTCGGCGGTGCTGGTCATGGCGTGCGTGGCTGCGACGCGGGTGAGCGCGCCGTGGGCTGCGGGAGAGGGGACGCGAATTCTACCAGCCGGCCTGCCGCCGCCCCCTTGAGGCGACTCGTGGGAGGATGTGCGGAATGACGTCGGCTGATGCCTCTCGAGCCAACTGGACCGCCATGAAAATCATCGACTGCCTGGCGCCGATGGCGCCGCGCCATCCATGGTTGACGCGGCGTCGGCTGGCGGTGCTGCTCGTCGCGCTGCTTGCCGTGGGCGCCGCGTCCGGCCAGCCCGCTCCGGACGTGGCGGCTGGCGACGGCTTCTTCCAGCGCTACACCGATCCCGATCCGCGTGGCCTGGAAAGGGATATCGAAACCGCACGCCACGCACTGGCCGCGGCACGGGCCAAGGGCGACCCGTTGTCGGCATTGAGCATCGCCGCGGATCTGGGCGGGATGCTGACCACGGCGCGGCGTGAATCGGAAGCCCGCGAAATCCTGCAGCCCGCGCTGGACGAGGCGCGACAATTGCCGCCCTCCGAAACGCGCGGCTGGCTGCTGCTCAACCTGGCGACGGCGAATCAGTACCTGCATCTGAGCGAAGAGGCCGCGGTGCAGTTTGCCGAGGCGCTGGAGATCGCCCGTTCGCTGCCGTCGCTGGAGCTGCAGCATTACACCCTCCATCACTGGGGCAGGCTGCTGGCGGAAACGGGTGAGTTCGAACGCGCACGCGCATGCTTTTCGGAAGCGTTGGCACTGCGCGTACAGCTTGACGATCCACGCCAGGCCTCCTCGCGCAGGGCGTTGCAGGCCCTCGATGCGTTTGAGCCGGAGAGACCGCGCTGATACATGCAAGGGGCTTCGTGGCGCGGCAGTGCCAAGCACCGCAGCTGCTTGGCGCCGTTGGGTGATTCCGATGTTCCTCAGGCCCTCACGGGGTTCCATTCGGCCGTACGAAACAAAGAGGTGCACGCAATGGCGTCGAAGACTACGAAAGCAGATACGGCGCCGAAAACCGGGAGCGTCGAGGATTTCCTGGCCGCGCTGGAGCATCCGTTCAAACCGGAGATCCTGGCCTTGCGGACGATCGTCCTCGGCGCGGACGCGGGCATCGCCGAAGGCATCAAGTGGAACGCGCCGAGCTTCCGCACGTCCGAATACTTCGCGACGTTCCACCTGCGTGCGAAGGAAGGCGTGCAGATGATCCTGCACCGGGGTGCGCGGAAGCGGGATGGCGCGACCGTGGCGATCGGCGATCCGGAAGCGTTGCTGGAATGGCTCGGTGCGGATCGGGCTTCGGTGCGGTTCCGCGACTTGCCGGACATCCGAGCGAGGCAATCCGCCTTCGAGCAGATCATCCGTCAGTGGATCCGGCAGGTGTGATGCCTCGTTTCATCCGCCTGCAACGACAGCTCAGTGCGACGTGGCGCCTTCGATCGCGACGTTGTGCTGCCGCAGCCACTGCCGCACCGCTTCGCGCTCGCGCCGGGCCTCGCCGTTGAGCGATGCGTCCGGCGTCATGAACAGATAGCGCTGGAAGGTCACGCCCTGCGCGTTCTTCGCGTTTGGATCGGCGCCGGCTTCGAGCAGCTGCAGCACGCGTGCGGTTTCGTTGATCTTGGCGGCCAGGTGCAGGGCGGTATTGTCCTGGCGATCGGCGGCGCCGACCTTGGCGCCGGCCTCGAGCAGCAGATCGGCGTTGTCGGCGCGCTCGGCCAGCAGTGCCGACATCAGCGGCGTGGCCTGGGTCACCGTGTTCGGCGTGTCCGGGCTGGCGCCGTGGTCGAGCAGTGCGCGCAGCCAGGATTCGCGGTCGGCCATCGCCGCCAGGTGCACGGTGGTCATGCCGTCGTCGTTGCCGCGCGCCGGATCGGCGCCAGCCGCGAGCAGCGCGTCGAAGCCCTTGCGGCTGTCGTTGAGCATCGCCCACTGCAGCATCGTGGTGCCGTGCTCGCCTTGCGCGTTGGGATTGGCGCCGCCGGCGACCAGTTCCTTGATGCGCGCCGCGTCACCGGCCTTGACCGCATCGGCCAGCAGTGCGGTGGCGGGATCGGCGAAGGTCTTGCCGCTGGTCATCGGTGCGTTCCCCTGCCGTGCGCAGGCCGCGCACGCCAACAGCATAAGCGAGAGCAACCACCACGCACGCAGCCGCTGGCGTAGTGGTGTCGATGCTTGAAAGGAGGTCACGGCGCGCTCCGCCGGCCTGGAAGTGGCCACGCTATGCCGGCCGTCGCGACCAGGGAAGCGCGCGCGAAAAATAATGTCGCGGCTCACCAGTTCCAGGGCATCGCGTCGCTGACCTTGTCGCCGACCCAGACCGCGCCATCGGCGATGCCTTCGCCGACGTCGCCGGCCACGTCGATGACCGCTTCGGCGCCATTGCCGAGGCCGTCGACGGCCCATTCGACGGCATCGCCGCCGAAGCTGACCACGTTGCTGGTCAGTTCACCGCCGCCCTCGACCAGGCCGGCGATGAAGTTGGCCGGCGTCTCCAGGCCGGTGTAGTCACCCAGGTCGCGCAGCGTGCTGCCGCCGAAGTTGGCCAGGTTCTCGAACTGGCTGCCGACATAGTCCGCGCCGCCGGACACCAGGTCGCCGGTGAGATTGAGGCTGCCTTCGACGACATCGCCGGTGAGGTTGAACGTGCCTTCGACGTAGTCGCCATCGGCGTAATCGGTCTCGATCACGTCCTGCATGTCGCCGAGCTTGCCGTCGACGGTATCGACGATCTCCTGGCCGGTGGCGATGCCGGCATCGGCCAGGTTGCCGACGCCGTTGATCACGAATTCGGCGCCGTTCTCGCGCAGGTCGCCGACCAGTGCCGAGTCGTCGAGGAATTCGGATCGTGGCGCGTGCGCGGTGCCGCTGCGCAGCGCTTCGACATACGACGTGCCGTCGCCGCTGCCGCCATGGCCATCGATGAACGGCGTCATCCCGGCCGGCAGCGCGATGCGCAATTCGCTGCCGACCGCGTCCGGCGCGCCGTTGAGGAACGGCACGTCCTGCTGCACCACGTTCAGCGGATCGGTCTCGACGATGTAACGACGCACCTGGCCGCTGTCGGCGACGTTCTCGCGCGCGGCGTTCGGGCTGAAGCCCAGGTCGCTGAGCGTGTCGTCGCTGAGGCCGGCTGCGTTGAAGGTGACGCCGGCGCCGCCGGTGGCCAGCGCCGCCGCGGACGCGAGCCCGCCGCCCAGCGAGTGTCCGGTGAACACGACGTTGCCATCGCCGAAGGCGAGTTCGGCATCCTTGGCCAGCGCGATCGCCTGGTTGTACTGCGCGGTGTCCAGGCCGAAGGCCTGGGTGGCGTCGGCGCCGATATCGGCCATCTCCGACGGATCGGTGCCGGCGAAGGCGACCACGTATTCGCCCTGGTCGTTCTGGTAGATGCCGGCGCGGAAGCCGGTCGAGGAATCCTCGAGGTCGGCCGGGTCGATCGCGATGTGGTTGCCCTGCGCATCGACCAGGAACTTGCCGCCGTCCGGGTCCGGCTGCAGGCGGTTCCAGCCGGCTGCTTCGAGTTCGGCGGCGGACTGCGTGCCGGTGCCGTCCGGGTCGGTGGCGCTGTAGACGTCGTTGGCCATCTGCGCCAGCTGCAGGTCGGTCTGCTGCTGCGGCTGCTGGCCGGCGACCTGGCCGCTGAAGCCGCCATCGCCCCTGGGATAGCCCTGCGGCGCCTGTGGCTGCACTACCGGTGGCCGGTAGACCGGCAACTGGCGCGCCACGTCCGGGATGAACATCCGCTCGATGAAGCTCATGGGGCTGCCCTGATGACCGTACTGGGCCGTAGGTTAGGCAAGGGGGGGCGGGGCTGAATAGCTAGTGCAGACCCTAGGCGAGGCAGGGGATGGAATGCATTGCCCTCTTTGTCAGCACTTCTTCCCCCGTCATCCCGAGCTCGGGATGACGGCGTTTTTTCGGGATGGCCGAAGCTGTAGTCGTGCGTGCGTTCGAACTAGCCCGCGCCCGCCTCCAGCGCCACATCCTGCTCGCGCAGCCAGGCGACCACCTCGGAGCGTTCCTGCCGGGCGTCGGCGCCCAGTCGCTCCGCCGGCAGCTTGAAGTAATACGCCTGGAAGGTCTGGCCTTGCGCGTTTTTCGCGCGCGGGTTGGCACCGGCCTTGAGCAGGGCCAGTACGTGCGCGCCGGCGTTGATCATCGCCGCGGCGTGCAGCGGCGTGTTGCCGGTGCGATCGGCGCGGTCGGGATCGGCGCCGGCCGACAGCAGCAGCCGGAACTGCTTGTCGGTACGCGGCCCGGCGGCCGACGCCAGCGGCGCGGCGCCGGTAACGCCATGCGGCGCATCGGGATCGGCGCGATGCGCGAGCAGGATTTCCAGATACACCGCATCGTCGGTGATCGCCGCGTTGTGGATCACCGTGCTGCCGCCCAGTCCGGGCCGCGACGGGTCGGCGCCGTTGTCGAGCAGGGCCTTGAGGCCGTCCGGATTCTGCGCGGCCAACGCGTACTGCAATACGTTCATGCCCTTGTCGCCCTGCGCATCCGGATCGGCGCCCTGGCGGATCTGCTCGCGCACGTCGGCGGCATCGCCGCGCGCCGCGGCAGTGGCCAGCGCCGCGACCTGCGGATCGGTGAAGACTTGCTTGGCGTCCATCGTGTCTCCGCGGCAGGCGGTGGCCGACAACGCCAGCAACAGGACCATTGCATGGATCAAGGCGGCGCGCATGGCCGGATTCTCACACAAACCTGCTGGCCGGAAAGTGGCCGCGACCGTGATGCGGCAACGCTATTCCCAGGGCCGCTGCTGCGCCAACGCATCGATCATCGTCTGCTGGCGATGCAGGTCGCCGACGCGTTCGATCTTCGCCTGTACGTAGTCGGCAGTGCGCTTGGCCATCTCGACCGGATTCCAGGTCCACTCCGGCGCCTCGATCGGCGGCAGCGGGCTGTCCAGCGTGATCTCGTGTCCCGGCGCGTCCGGCATGATCGCGCTCAGCCCGGGCGTGTCTTCCTGCGCCGCGGTCAGCGGATCGCCGGCGACGTTGTAGCGGCGGATCAGCCCGTTCTCCGCATCCTGCTTTGCGCTGGCGGGATCGAGGCCGAACTGCTGCATGGTGTCGTCGTGCACGCCGGAGGCATCGAAGGTCACCGCCGGAATATCGGTGGCCAGCGAGGCGATGCCGGACAGGCCGCCGCCCAGCGAATGGCCGGTGATCACGCCGTTGCCGTCGCGGCCGAATTCGCTCGCGGCGAACTGCTGCGCCAGTGCCACGGCCTGGTCGTACTGCTCGGTCTGCATGCCCAGGCCCTGCGGGAAGTTGGCGCCGGTCCAGTCCTGGTTCTCGTTGGAGCCGGAGAAGGCGAGCACGTAGTTGCCATCGCCGTCGGTGAAGATGCCGGCGCGGAAGCCGGTATCCGGTGTCTCCAGCGTGGCCGGATCGATGCCCGCGGCGGTCAGCTGCGCGTCGCTGACGCGGTTCCAGCCGGCGACGCTCTGCACGTTCGGATCATAGACCGCGTTGGCGATCTGCATCAGTTCCAGATCGACCGCTTGCGCGTCCTGGCCGCGCACCTGGTCGGCGAACGAGACGGCGTTGGCCGACGGGCCATGCTGCGGCGTCAGCGCGAACAGTTGCGGGTGATAGCTGGGTTCGGGCCGATAGCTGCCGGTCGGCAGCGATGGCGCGCGCGCCTGCAGCGGGCTGCGGTCGACGAACGACGTGCCGTGCCAGGACGAGGTCTGTGGGCTGCCTGCCGGTTGTATGCCTGCCATCGCGCGCCCCTCCCGAGGGTCATGCGATCACGCTAGGCGCTACCGTCCGGTGCCACCAGCTAGGGCGTGCCCGAGGTGAGCGCTCCTCCTGTGCGCCAGGGATTCGCGCGCGCCTGTACGCGTTCCGCGATACACGGCCACTGACGGAAGGCGGGAATGACGCAGGGCTGCAATCAAATGCACGCCGACATTGAATGGTCGCGCGTACGCGATCGGTTCAGCGTCAATGCGGACGGCGGCGGCAGAATCATTCGCTGCACAAGACGGCGGCGCATGCGGATGACTGGTGGCGGATTCCAACCCCTGCGTTGGCGGCGGATGCTGGCGGAACACGGGCGCGTGCAGATTCCGGAGTTCCTGCCCGGCGAGGAAGCCTTCTCGCTGTATCGCTGCCTGGCCGAGCAGTTGCACTGGCAGCTGACGACCGGCGGCGACGACCGCGCCTGGACTTCGGCGCGCGACGCCTATCCGGATGGCGCCGGTTACCAGAAGATCGCGCTGCGCGCGCAGGCGCAGGCCGAACACGGCTACCAGTACCTGCATGACTGCTATTCGCCGCAGGCGTCCACCGCGCCGGTCGAGTACGGCGATCCCGGCCAGCCGATCGACGCCGTGCCGGCGCTGTTCAATTCGCCGCGCTTCCTGGCGCAGATCCGCGCGCTCAGCGGCGATCCGAAGATCGCGCGGGTCACCGCGCAGGCGCTGCGCCTGCGTCCCGGGCAGTTCCTGCTGCCGCAGGAGCCGGCCGCGATGGACGCGGGCCGACGCTACTTCTATGCATTGCACCTGACCCCCCAGTGGCGCGCGGAATGGGGTGGCCTGCTGCAGTCGCTGGACGAGCACGGCGGCATCCACGACAGCTACCTGCCGAGCTGGAACACGCTCAGCCTGCTGCGATTGCCGCAACGGCACCAGCTGACCCTGGTCGCACCGTGGGCGCCACGGCCGCAGTACGCCATCGTCGGCGGGTGGTGGGTGGAGTGACGGCGGCGAGCGATTAGTTCGCCGGCGCGGTGCGATCGCGCGCCCAGCCGCGCAGTGCCTGCACCTGTTCGCGCATCAGCACCGATAGCGCCGCGACTGTTTCCGCTCCGAACGCAACGGAACTCGGACAAGACCGCGCGCTGCGCATGCGCGGCATACGATGCGGTGCAGGCCTTCGGCAATCGACCACCGGTACAGCGCGCGTCAGACGTGCATCGGGCTTTGCCGGAACAGCTCGATGACCCGTTCCACGTCCGGTGTTTCGATGACGATCAGCGGCGTGTCGGTGCGGATCGGCGCCACCAGGTCCTGCAATTGGCTCATCCGCGATTCCTGCTCCGTCCTTTCGCGACCGTGGCCGAGGCCGGCGGAAGATAGCTCGCCCCGGCGCGGCAATGGTCGGACCCGGTGCTAAGCTCCGGTTTCCTTGCGCCGGAGACCGTGGATGAAGACGATCGTCGTGGCCAGTTCCAAGGGCGGGGTCGGCAAGACCACCATCGCAACGCACCTGGCCGCGCAGTCCGCGCTGGCCGGCCAGCGCACCGCGCTGGTCGACGCCGATCCACAGGGCTCCTCCACGCGCTGGACGCAGCGCCGCGCCGGCTTGCCCAGCGCGGTGCTGCCGATCGACGGCACCCGCAGGAACTGGCAGAACGCGGTGCCGGAGGATACCCAGCGGCTGATCGTCGATGGCGCGGCCGGTGCGATGGCCGATGATCTGGAAAGCTTCCTCGACCAGGCCAGCGTGGTGGTGGTGCCGGTGCTGCCGTCGGCGCTGGACATCGAGGCCACGGTGCCGTTCCTCAATTCGCTGGCCAAGCACCCGCGCGTGCGCAAGGGCCAGCTGCCGGTGGGCCTGGTCGCCAACAAGCTCAAGCCCTGGACCAACGCCTCGCAGCAGGCGGTCGGGGTGCTCAACGAATGGTCGATCCCGGTGGTGGCGCAGCTGCGCGACAGCCAGGCCTACGTGATGCTGACCGGGCTCGGCAAGAGCCTGTTCGACTACCAGTCCTCGCAGATCCGCGAACACCAGCAGGATTGGCAGCCGCTGCTGAAATGGGTGGGGCGCGGCCGCTGAACGCCATCGCCCCGCGACGCGGCGCCTCGGCTAAGCTGGGGCCTGCGCTGTGCGAATCGGACCCATGAGACAACTCATCCTGCTGCGTCACGCCCATGCCGAACCGGCGACTCCCGGCCAGGCCGACCTCGATCGCCCGCTGTCGCCGGAAGGCCTGGCCGAGGCGGAAGCCGCGGGACGCTGGCTGGCCGAGCAGGGCCTGGTCCCGGATCGCGCGCTGTGTTCGCCGTCGCGGCGCACGCGCGAGACGCTGGAAGCGGTGCTGGCCCGTGTCGGCTACGTCGACCAGCGCCTCGAAGCCGGCATCTATGAGGCAACGCCCGGCACGCTGGCCGCGCTGGCCGACAGCCATCGCGAGGCCGAACGCCTGCTGGTGATCGGCCACAATCCCGGCCTGGAACAGCTGGCGGCGCTGATGCACAGCGGCCAGTCCGGCGATTACCGCGGCATGCCGCCGGCCGGCATCGCGGTGCTGACGCTGCCGATCGACGCCAGCATCGAACCGGGAATTGCGAGCCTGTCTGCGTTCTGGTGGCCGTGAGGCCCAGCGGCGGCGCCATGCGCGCGATCGCGAACGGATGGTGGCTGTCGATAATCCTGTGCCTGCTGGCCATGGCATCGGCGCGGGCCGCGCAGATCGATACGGTGCATTCGCGGCTGGGCTTCAGCCTGCAGACGCGCTGGGGACAGCGGCTGGAGGGCCGGTTTCCGCAATACGAAGGCGAGATCGTCGAACTGGGTGATGGTCGCCATCGCGTGCAGCTGCGGCTGGCGGCTGGCGCAGTCGAGATCGAGGACAGCGAACGCTACAGCCGATTCGCGCGCGGACCGCGCTTCTTCGATGCCGGGCAGTTTCCGACCATCGAATTCATCTCAGAGCCGTACGAGCCGTCGCTGCTGCAGAACGGCGGCACGCTCGGCGGCCGCGTGACCATCCGCGGCGTCACCCGCCGCGAGGTGTTCACGATCGCGCCGACCACCTGCGAGCGTCCGGCGCGCGACTGCGACGTGGTTGCGCAGGGCAGCGTGCGCCGCGAGAACTACGGCATCACCGGCTTCGGCCTGGCGATCCACAACCGCGTGCATTTCTACCTCAACGTGCGCGTGCGAGACGGGCAACAGGCATGAGCCGGTGGTGGCGCGCGCTGTTGCCGGCGCTGCTGGCCCTGTCCTGCGGCGCCTGCGCGACGATGTCGCAGGCCCAGCGCGAGCACGCCACCCGGATCGCCGTGTCGGCGCGTTCGGCCGAACTGGACTGTGCGGCGGCCGACCACTGCGCGCAGGACTCGCCGCTGCATGCACTGGGCGAGAAGGCGTTGCTGGCTTCCGGCCCCGACGATCCGCGGCACTACGCGCTGATCCTCGACCGCGGTCCGCAGGCGCTGCTGGCACGGATCAACCTGCTGCGCAGCGCGCAGGCCAAGATCGACCTGCAGACCTACATCTTCGACGAGGACGACGCCGGCCGGCTGGTGCTGGACGAACTGCTGGCCGCGGCGCGTCGCGGCGTGCAGGTGCGGGTGCTGGTCGACCAGCTCTCTGCGATGGAAAACGTCGACACGCTGGCAGCGCTGGCCGGCGCGCATGCGAATTTCGAGATCCGCATCTACAACCCGGTGCTCAACCGCGCGCGGATCAATTATCCGCAGTACCTGGTCGCCGGGATCTGCTGCTTTCGCCGGCTCAACCAGCGCATGCACAACAAGCTGCTGCTGGTCGACGACGAGGTCGGCATCACCGGCGGCCGCAACTACCAGGACGACTATTACGACTGGGATCCCGAATACAACTTCCGCGACCGCGACCTGCTCGTCGCAGGTCCGGTGGCGCGCGAGATGGGCGCCAATTTCGAGGCCTTCTGGAACGCGTTCCGCACCAAACCGGTCGAGCAGCTGGGCGATGTCGGCAGGCGACTGCTGCGCACCGGCGTGCCGGACCTGCCGCCGCCGCAATACACGCAGCCGCAGCGCGCGCAGGCGATGTCGCGCGACGCCAGCGATCCGGCGTTGATCGAGCGCGAACTGGTGGCGCAGGCGATACCGGTCGGCGCGGTGCAATTCATCGCCGACCTGCCGCAGAAGCACCGCCGCGATCCGGTGCGCGCCGAAGCAGCGGCGCAGGCCACGCCGGGACTGAACCATCTCATTTCCTCGGCGCAGCAAGAGGTGCTGCTGCAGACGCCATACCTGGTGTTGTCCGGGCCGGCGCAGCAGATGTTCGAGTCGCTGCAGGAACGCCCGTCGCCACCGGACGTGATCATCTCCACCAACAGCCTGGCCTCGACCGATTCGTTCATCACCTACGCGTTGTCGCACAAGTACAAACGTCGCTACCTGCGCGACTTCGGTTTCCAGATCTACGAACTCAAGCCGTTCCCGGAAACGGTACCGGTCGATCTGGCCGCGACCGGCGCGGTGTTGCCGGACGCGTCGCTGACGCTGGCGGGGCAGCAAGCGATGCCTGCCACCACGCGCGCAATGCCGCCGGCAGGTGCCGGTAACGACGACAACGACAATAGCGACTCGCGCGGCACGCCGATGCAACGCGAATTCTTCGCCGGCCGTTACTTCGGCAACGACGCCCACCAGCCGGTGCCGCTGAAGCATGCCGGCGTACGCATCGGCATGCATGCCAAGTCGATGGTGATCGACAACCGCATTGGCGTGGTCGGCACTCACAACTTCGATCCCAGAAGCGACCACTACAACACCGAAAGCGCGGTGGTGATCGAGGACGAAGCCTTCGCCCAGGCACTGGCGGCGAGCATCCGCAACGACATCGCGCCGGAGAATTCGTGGGTGATTGCGCGCCGGCCGAAACCGCCGGTGTTCTCCGGCCTCGAATATTCGCTGGCGAAGATTTCCGAGCACCTGCCGATCTTCGATCTGTGGCCGGTGAGCTATGCCGTCAGCTACGACTTCAAGCCCGGGCCGCAATGCATGCTGCCGTTGCCGCCGGACGATCCGCAATTCAGCCAGTGCTACGAGCCGGTCGGCGCCTATCCGGAAGTGGACATCGGCCTGAAGCGGATCAGCACCCGCATCTTCACCGCATTCGGTGCCGGGTTGGCGCCGATCCTGTAGCGATTGCTCTCCTGCAGCGCGGTGTTCTTCCGTGCTGTCCGCCCGATCAGTGACTGCGAGAAACCTCCGGTCGCGGATGCGGCACCCATGCCATCAGTCATGGCAGGGGCAATGCAACCCTGTCGCGCGTCGCGTCATCCAAGTTCATGAGCGTTGATGCGCGCCGGTGATCGGCGACGCGGCACGCGATCCCGACCCCCGCTGTGCAGGAACCGCCATGAACCGCTTGTCCAAAGACCTTCGTACCGTGCCGAATGCGCCTGTGTCCGCCGCATCCGCGCCGGCCCACGCCACGTCGTCGTCGCGCCGCTTCCGTGTCGCCGGACCGGCCTGGCAACTGCCGCGCGAACGCGAGTTCGGCACCGGCTACGGCAAGAGCAGCGGTTACGCCAGCGATCGTCGCTACGCCGACAACTGGGGCCAGGAACGCTTCCGCATGGCGTAAGCACCCGCCGTCGCCCGCATGCACGCGATTGACGTGTCGCGGGCGGCGGCCTAGGCTGGCGGCCTCCCACAAGCCCGGATCCCGGACCGCCATGTCCATCACGTTGACCTTCGAACTGAACGACCGCGATCTCGAACACTTCACCCGGGTGATGGAAGCGTCGCGCAAGGCGGCCGAGAGCAAGACGCCGGAGCAGATCGTCGAGTCGGCAGGCGCGTTGCTGGTCGAGGCGCAGAAGGCGCAGGTGCCGGACTTCATCGCCCAGCGCCTGCTGCAGCTGGACGACATGATCGCGATGGTGCGCGACACCGGCTGGTCGCTGCCGGACGAAGATCGTCAGCGGGTGCTGGCCGCGCTGGCGTATTTCGCCGATCCCAAGGACGTGATCCCGGACAACGTCGAAGTGCTCGGCTTCCTCGACGACGCGATCATGATCGAGCTGTGCGTGCGCGAACTGCGCCACGAGCTGGATGCCTACGAGGACTTCTGCGATTTCCGCCAGCACGAAGCCCAGCGTCGCGGCGTAGAACCGGCGACGGTCGGCCACGCCGATTGGCTGGAAGATCGCCGCGCGGAACTGGTCGAGCGCATGCATACGCGTCGCGAACGCGATTTCGGCGTCGGCTACGGCGGCAGCAGCGGCTACGGCCCGGCGCGCAGCTACAACAACCGCGCCTGGCGGCCGGGCGGCTTCAGGTTCCGCTGACCGCAGGCCGCGACCGCCCCGCTCAGGTGTTCCGCCCGGACGTCACAGTCGAGCAGCTCAACGCGCTGTCGAAAGGCACGCTGATGGAGCCGCTTGGCATCGTCATGACCGAGATCGGCCCGGACTACCTGCGCGCCACCATGCCGGTCGATGCGCGCACCCACCAGCCCTACGGCCTGCTGCATGGCGGCGCCTCGGTGGCGCTGGCCGAGACCCTCGGCAGCAGCGCCGGCGGCCTGTGCGTCGGCCCGGACCAGGGCGTGGTCGGCATCGAGATCAATGCCAACCACCTGCGCGGCGTCCGCAGTGGCACGGTCACCGGCACCGCGCGGCCGCTGCATGTCGGTCGCAGTACCCAGGTCTGGGAGATCCGCATCGAGGACGAGCGTGGCCGGCTGGCCTGCATCTCGCGGCTGACGCTGGCCGTGATCGACCGTGCGGACGCCTAGCCGCCCGCCATCCTTCGCCAGCCAAATGAAATGGCGCGAAGCACCGGAGTCGACCGGTTCCGCGCAACCCGCGCCGATTGCCGTGCGTGCCTGTAGCCGGACTCTAATGCGCTTGGTTATCGTTGCCGCGTGAACCCCGCTCCCTCCCCGGTCATGCCGCTGCTGCGCTATGCGATCCGCATACCGCTGCTGCTGTGGCATCTGCTGATCAACCTGCCGCTGACGCTGCTGTGCACGATGCCGCTGTTCGACCGCGTGCGGATCGGCAACGAGCGGCTGGGTTACCGCATGATCCGCGCGTGGTCGGCCGGCCTGCTGCGTATCTTCGGTTTCCGCCTGCGTCGCATCGGCACGCCGATGCAGGGCGCGACCCTGTTCGTCGCCAACCACGTCAGCTGGACCGACATCGTGATGCTGCACAGCCAGCGCATGATGGGCTTCGTCGCCAAGCGCGAGATCAGCGGCTGGCCCCTGATCGGCTCGCTGGCGGCGCGTGGCGAAACCATCTTCCACCAGCGCGGCAGCACCGAGTCGCTGGGCGGCGTGCTGCACGAGATGCTGGCGCGCCTGCGCGAGGGCCGCGCGGTCGGCGTGTTTCCGGAAGGCCGCACGCGCGACGGCAGCGCGATCGGCCCGTTCCATGCGCGCATCTTCCTGGCCGCGGTCGAGGCCGGTGCACCGGTGCAGCCGGTGGCGCTGCGCTATGGCGAACGCGGCGCGGCACAGACGGTGGTCGCGTTCCAGCCGGGCGAAAGCTTCTTCGGCAACTTCCTGCGTCTGCTCGGCGAACCGCCGCGTGCGGCGGAGGTGCATTTCCTCGCGCCGATCGCGACGATCGACACCGAAGGCCGGCGTCGTATCGCCGAACTGGCGCGCGAACGGATCATCGCGGCGATGGGCGAGGACGCACGTGATTAGCGGGCGGTCCGGAGCCAGGCGCGTCGCGTCAGGAATGGCAGCGCACATCGCCCATCATGAGTGAGATGCTCACCGTCTCCGACTACCAGCCACCGCGCTGGCTGCGCAATCCGCACCTGCAGTCGATCCTGGGTTCCAGTCCGATGCGGCGCCGGCTCGGCGAGCGCGCGATGGCGGCGTTGCGCGTCACGACCAGCGAACACATCGTCGACGGCGGCGACGGCGTGCGCCTGCATGGCCTGCACAGCCGCATCGAAGGCAAGCCGGCCCGTGGCCTGGCGCTGCTGCTGCATGGCTGGGAAGGCAGCGCCGAATCCAGCTACATGCGCCTGACCGCAGCGCAGCTGCTGGCGCGCGACTTCGAGGTGTTCCGCCTCAACTTCCGCGACCACGGCAATACCCATCATCTCAACGAGGGCATCTTCCACTCCAACCGCATCGATGAAGTGGTGCATGCCGCCTGCGACATCGCGCGCCGCTTCGACACGCGCCCGCTGCTGCTGGCTGGCTACTCGCTGGGCGGCAACTTCGCGTTGCGACTGGCGCTGCGTGCGCCGGCGGCGGGCCTGTCGCTGGCGCACGTCGCCGCGGTGTGCCCGGTGCTGGATCCGGCACGGACGATGACGGAAATGGAACGCGGCGTCGGCATGTACCACGGCTACTTCGAGCGCAAATGGCGCGGTTCGCTGCTGCGCAAGCGCGAGTTGTTCCCCGAGTTGCACGACTACGACGACCGCACGCTCAAACAGGGCATGCGCGAACTGACCCGCTGGCTGGTGGAACGGCACACCGAATTCGGCACGCTCGAAGCGTATTTCGACGGTTACAACATCGCCGGCGAACGGCTCGCCGCGCTGCAGGTGCCGGCCAGCATCCTGACCAGCGAGGACGACCCGGTGATCCCGGTGTCCGACTTCCGCCAGTGGCTGTTGCCGGTAGACGCGCAACTGGCGATCGCGCGCTGGGGGGGGCATTGCGGGTTCCTGCTCGATGCCAGGCTGGAGGGGTATGGCGAGCGGTGGGTTGCGGAACGGTTGAGTGCGGCTGTCGGAACTTCGCTTTGAACGATCCCTTGTCTTGGTAGAGCGGTTGTACCGTTTATCTGGCATAGCCGATTCGCGCTGAGGCCGCAGTTGCCTCGCTTGTCGGCTCTCGGCCTTTTTTGCTTCTTCTTTAGCCGTCATCCCCACGTCCTTCGACAGGCTCAGGATGAGCGAGGCGGGGATCCAGCGACTTTGCTCCCGCTCTTGAAGGTTACGACGCGTTTGCCGACCTTGCAGGTCGGGTTGACCAGCCTACGGCTGTTGTAAAGCGCTTCCGCCTGCTGCCGCAGTCGGGTCCTTCTCTTGAAGGGCCAAGAGAAAGTAACCAAAGAGAAGGCCCTTCCCCGACAAATCAATCCGGCCAGTGGGATAGTGGCTCGCGATTTTCCGAGTCGGCATCCTGCCTCCATCGGA
>NZ_VLKN01000010.1 GCF_007830035.1 Luteimonas cucumeris
CGCCGTTTTCCGACCGAGCCAGGAGGGCGAGTCGGAAAATCTACGAGGACTACAACGTGCAACGTGAGCTGTGATCGGGGAAGACCCTTTTCTTTGGTTACTTTCTTTTGGGTCAGCAAAAGAAAGTAACCCGCACGCGCAGCGGGCGGAAGCTCTTGAGGGCCGCAGCAAGAACAGCGCAGCAAGCTTCGCTCTGCATCAAACGCGCGATGGCCTCGTTCTTGACCGTTGAACAACTCTTCCCCCTCGCCGGGACGGAGATCCGGGGCGCAGGACGGCCTTGCATCCTCGAATTCCGCCGCCATGCTGCTGGCATGCACCTCCCCCTCCACGACGCTCCGGCCGACGCGACGGCCCAGGGCCGCATCGACAAGCGCCGCATCCTGCGCGCGCTCAACGCCAGCCTGGCGTTCGTGCTGCTGCTGGCCATCGCGTTCGTCGCGCAACACGCATTCGACCTGAGCGGCGGCGCCATCTCGCCACTGCAGCTGCGCGGCCTGCCGGCGATCCTGAGTGCGCCACTGCTGCACGGTTCCTTCGAACACATCACCGCCAACGCCATTTCGCTGATCCTGCTGGGCACCTTGGCCGGCAGCGTGTATCCGCGGGCTACGCTGCGCGCACTGCCCTTGCTGTGGCTGGGCTCGGGCCTCGGCGCCTGGCTGCTCGGCGAAGCCGGCACGCGTCATCTGGGTGCGAGCGGGCTTACGCATGGCCTGATGTTCCTGGTGTTCGTGCTGGGTCTGCTGCGCCGCGACCGGCCGGCGATCGCCGCGGCGATGATTGCCTTCATGCTGTACGGCGGCATGCTGCTGACGGTATTGCCGCGCGAGCCCGGGATCTCCTGGCAGGCGCACCTCGGCGGTGCGCTGGCCGGTGTCCTTGCCGCGTTCCTGTTCCGTCATCGCGACCCGCCGCTGCCGCGCAGGAAGTACAGCTGGGAAATCGAGGAAGAACTTGCAGCCGACGCTGCGCGCCTCGAACGCGAACAGTTCGAGCCCGACCGTCCACGCGATGTACCGGTGCTGTGGCAGCGCACGGAAGAACCACGTGGCGTGGTGTTGCCGTTCCCGCCGCGCAAGGAATAACGCGCGGCCGCGGCGCACCGCTAGAATTTCCCGTTCTCCCAGAAACAGGACAGGCATGCGGATCCTGGTCACCGGCAGTTCGGGCCATCTCGGCGAAGCGCTGGTGCGCACGCTGCGCGCGGCGGCGCACGACACCATCGGCCTCGACATCGTGGCTTCGCCCCATACCGATGCGATCGGATCCATCGCCGACCGCAGCTTCGTCGATCGCCACATGCACGGCGTGCAGGCGGTTCTGCACGCCGCGACACTGCACAAGCCGCACGTGGCCACGCATTCGCGCCAGGCCTTCGTCGACACCAACATCACCGGCACGCTCAACCTGCTTGAGGCAGCAGTCGCCAATGGTGTCGGCGCGTTCGTGTTCACCAGCACCACCAGCGTGTTCGGCGACGCGCTGACGCCGCCGGCCGGCGCACCCGCGGCCTGGATCACCGAGGACGTGGTGCCGGTGCCGAAGAACATCTATGGCGTCAGCAAGGCCGCGGCCGAAGACCTGTGCCAGCTGTTCCATCGCAACCAGCGGCTGCCGTGCGTGGTGCTGCGTACCTCGCGCTTCTTTCCCGAACCCGACGACAGCCCGGTCCGGCGCGACAGTTACGCGGATGGCAACCTCAAGACCAACGAGTTCCTCTATCGGCGCGTCGACATCCAGGACGCGGTCGATGCGCACCTGCTGGCGATCGCGCGCGCCGCCGAGATCGGCTTCGGCCGCTACATCGTCAGCGCGACCACGCCGTTCATGCCCGACGATCTGCCGGCGCTGCGCGACGACGCGCCAGCCGTCGTCGCTCGCCGCGTACCGGCATACGAGGCCGAATATGCGCGCCGCGGCTGGCGCATGTTCCCCGGCATCGAACGCGTCTACGTCAACACGGCGGCGCGGCAGGCACTGGGCTGGCGGCCACGCCATGATTTCGCCCATGTACTGGAGCGGCTGCGCGCCGGCGAGGACCCGCGCAGCCCACTGGCGCAGGCGATCGGCAGCAAGGGCTACCACGGCGCGTCGTTCGAGGACGGACTGTATCCGGTCGAGTGATCTGTAGGGCAGAGCTTGGTCCCGCTGCTTTGCTTTTCTCCTTCCCTTTCAAGAGGGCGAAGCGGCGCGCGCCTACGAACTACTGGTTCGTGCGCCGCTGAGCGCCGCCCAGCTACGCTGGCTGGCCGGACAGCCGGGATGGGGATGGGTTGATGGTGACGGTCAAAGTCAAACCCATCCCCACCCAACCCTCCCCTTGAAGGGGAGGGCTTTCAACGCTCAGAACCTGGCAGTGAACTCCAACCCCCAGGTGCGCGGTTCGTTGATGAAACCGACCAGGTTGTTGAAGTCGATGCCGCCGACCGCGCGCTCCTCATCGAGGATGTTGCGGCCGAACAGCGCGAGCTCGTAGTTGCCGGCCTCCCAGTTGTAGCCGACGCGCAGGCCGCCTTCGACCAGCGGTTTGCCGGTGAACTCGCGGGCTTCATAGAGGAAGAAGTTGATCTCGCCGCGATAGGCCCAGTCGGTGTAGACGAAGAACTCGCCGTCGCCGACCGGCACGCCCCAGCGCGCGGTCAGGTTGTGGATCCACTTCGGTGCCTGCGGCAGCGGATTGCCGTCGATGAAGGCCACGGTGGTGCCGTTGGGCGTGACCGCGGTCGGATCGGTCACCGTGCAGTGCGCCGGCGCGAAGAAGGTCGCGCCGCAGACCGCGACCGCCAGTGCATCGTCATCGATCTCGGTGTCGTTGTAGCTGCTGCCCAGCGTCACCAGCAGATCAGGCGTGAGATACGCCTCCATGTCGAACTCGAAACCCTGGCCCAGGCTCTTGTCGGCATTGAGCAGGATCGCCGAGTTGTTGGCACCGCCGACCGCGACCAGCTGCTGGTCCTTGACGTCGTAGCGGAACACGCTGAAACCCATGCGCGCGCGCTTGTTCCACAGGTCGGCCTTGATGCCGGCCTCGTACGACACGACCTCTTCCGAATCGGCGATCGATGGCATCGGCGAGAACAGCAGCCGCGCCTGGATCGACGGCGCGCGAAAGCCCTTGGCCACGCGCGCATACAGGTTGACGTCGGGATTGAGCGCGTAGGTGCCGCTCAGGTCCCAGCTGACGTCGTTGGCGTCGGTCTTGACCGGGAACGGACCGGATACCGGCGTGCCGAACGGCGCCGCCTGCAGCACGCTGGCGCTGAAGTTCTTCTTGTCCTGCGTGTAGCGCAGGCCGCCGCGCAGCTTGAAGGCCTCGCCGACGTCGTATTCGCCGGAAGCGAACACCGCCCAGGCCTTGTTGCGCTGCGCCTGTTGCGCATGGCCGTTCTGCACGCCGCCGGCCAGCGAGTCGTAGTTGAAGCTGTCGACGGTGATGTCTTCATCGAAATAGAACAGGCCGGCCTGCCAGTCGAAGCGTCCCCATTCGTTGGATTCGACGCGGAATTCCTGGCTGAACTGCGAGTGGTCGGGCAGGCCATCGGCGGACTCGGCCGCGAATGGAATCACGCCCGGCCCGGAATTGCCGGGGCCGAGGAATGCCGCACCGAAACCACCGTCGATGTCGCCGCGGCTCAGGGTGTCGACGCTTTCGTAGCCGGTGATCGAATACAGCGTAGTGCGGCCCAGATCCCAGCTGAGCCGCGCGCTGGCGCCCTGCGATTCCAGTTTCTGGAAATTGCTGCCGTCGATCGCCACCTGGTCGCGCTGATAATGGTCGGCGAAGTCGTTGCTGCCCTTGCGGAAGAGGTTCGCGCGGAACAGCCGCGCGGTGCCGCCGAGGTCGCGCGCGTGCACGTTGAACAGCGCGCTGAAACCGTTCTGGTTCTCGTACAACAGCTGCAGGCGCGCGGCCATTTCCTCGTAGCCTTCCAGCTTGTCCTCGGGGCCCGGCGCATGGGTGTTGTCGACCCAGTCGTCGCGCTTCTGGTACAGCACCGCGGCGCGCGCCGACCAGTTCGGGCTGAGCGCGCCGCCGATCGCGCCTTCGACGTTGAGACTGTCGTGGCTGCCGTAGGAGACCTGCGCGTAACCGTCGGTTTCCTGGCTCGGCTTGCGCGACTCGAACTTGACCACGCCGGCCGGCGTGTTGCGCCCGAACAGCGTGCCCTGCGGACCGCGCAGCACTTCGATCTGGTCCAGATCGAACACCGGGAAACCCTTCAGGATCGGATTCTCCTGCACCACGTCGTCGTAGATCAGCGACACCGGCTGCGAGGCGTTGAGATCGAAATCGGTGTTGCCAAGGCCGCGGATGTAGAAGCGCGGGAACGCGCGACCGAACGAGGATTCGATGTTCAGCGATGGCACCCGTCCCGACAGGAAGCGCACGTCCTCGCCGCCGGAGGCGAGCACGTTCAGCTTCTCGCCGTCGATCGCGGTGACCGACACCGGTACGTCCCTGACATTCTCGACGCGACGCTGCGCGGTGACCTGGACAGCGTCAAGGGTGACGGCGTCCTGCCGGGCTTCGCCGGTCGTGTCCTGGGCGAAGGCGGGCGCGAAAGGCAGCAGGGCCGCGATCGCGATGGCAATGGCAAGGGGGCATGGCGACAAGCAGCAGCGGGACGCGGACATGGTGTTTCCCTCGCAGGTGGCGGCAGGTACGACGGCGATCGCCTTGTCGACGATTGTTGCAGATTCATGGCGGACGACGTACGTGAATCGTTCCCGGCTAACAGCTGAATTGGCTCCCTGACCAATGGCATTCCACCTGGACGCCGCTTGTGACTATCGTGCACGACAACGTCCGGACGGATTCGAGACATGCACCCGCTACCCAGCGTCCTGTTGGCTGCTCTTGTTTTCGCGGTTGTCGCCTGCGCGCGGCCAGGCACGGATCCGCGTGCTGCGACGGTGGAGCCCGCCGCCGCGCCCGCGCGGCAGCTTCCGGCTGGCGAGCACCGCGTCCGCATGTCCGATGGCGCGGAGCTGTATCTGAAGGTCGCCGGTCAGGGGCCGGTGTGCATGCTGCTGCACGGCGGTCCGGGCCAGGGTTCGATGTCGACCGAAAAGATGGGTGCCGACAAGCTCGAACAGTTCCTGACGATGGTCTACGTCGATCAGCGCGGCTCGGGCAAATCGCCGGATGCGCAGAACTACCACCTCGACCGCGTGGTGCAGGATTTCGAAGAGGTGCGCCAGACACTCGGTGTCGACAAGCTGTGCCTGATCGCGCATTCGTTCGGCGGCATCCTGGCGGTGGACTACGCCAAACGTTACCCGCAACACGTATCGGAACTGATCCTGGCCAATATCAGCCTGCATTTTCTCAGTCCCGAAAATTCGCGCATGCAGATCGACCTCGCCAACCGCCTGCTGGGCAGGACCGTGGTTTCGGTGGCGGACGATGCGGACGCCGCCACGCTGGCAAAAGCCCGCGACGAGGCACGCGCCGCGCTGATGAAAAGCGGCCAGGGTTATCGATTCCTCACCGAGACCCCTGACAGCATCCGCGCGATGAGCGAGATCGACGGCAGCTACGAGCGTTCGCAGGGTTACGGCAACGCGATCTTCGATCAGCGCGACACCTACCCCGAGTATTGGATCGACCATGCGCCCGCCACCGTCGAAATTGCGCAGCCGGTGCTGGTGATCACCAGCAGCAAGGATTACGCCGTGGGACCGGACGAATACAAGCGCTTCCGTTTTCCGGACCAGAAGACCGTGGTGATCGACGGCGGCCACATTTCCTACTACGAGAACAACAAGGAATTCGTGGCGGCGATCCGCGAGTTCATGGCCGGGCGCAAGCAATAGGACCGACCTAACGTAGGAGTCGCGTGCTGCGGCTGCCTACTGACCGAGCTGGCGGTCGTGCAGTCGCGTCCAGGCCAGCAGCGACAGCGCCGCGCCGACCAGGCACAGGAACATGTCCCACTGCGTATCCCATTGATCGCCCTGGGTGGCCAGGAAGGCGTCGGCATCGGCACCGAACGCCAGTGCGGCCCACCATTCGATCAGTTCGAACAGCGCCGAGAAGCTCAGGCAGGCGGCCAGCACCAGATAGACCAACCAGCCGCCACGCTTGAGCGGGGTCAGTCGCAGCAGCAGTTCGCGCGCCAGGATCGCAGGCACGAAACCCTGCATGAAGTGGCCAACGCGATCCCAGGGATTGCGTTGGAAACCGAACGTGTCGCGCAGCCAGAATCCGAGCGGCGTCTCCGCATAGGTATGCGCGCCGCCATGGATCAGCACCAGCGCGTGCGCGGCCAGCAGCCAGCACAGCAGCCGCGTCAGCGGAAATCGCGGCCAGCACCAGCAGATCAACGGCAATGCGACGATCACCCACACCACTTCCATGAACCAGGTCAGCCGGTCTCTCGGCGCGATGCCCGAGGCCACCAGCGCCCCGCCCACCAGCGCCAGCAGCAGGATGCATTCGCCTCGCGACGGCGGCATGGCGATTGCGTGGGGCTGCGTCGTCATCATGCGGCTCCACGAACGGGCAGGGGCATGCCGCGCATGGCCTTGACGGTACGCAGCACGAAACTCGAATTGACGTCGGCGACACCGCTCTGGCTGAGCAGGCGATCGAGCAGGAAGCGCGAGAAATGGTCGAGATCGCGCACCGCGATCTGCAACAGGTAATCCATGTCGCCGGTGAGCGCATGGCAGGCGACCACCTCGTCCCAGTCGTTGACGAAACCGGCGAAGGCGGCCACCGCCTCGGCGTCGTGGTGGCGCAGCTGGACACGGACGAAGGCCTGCAGGCCCAGGCCGAGGCGTTCTGGATCCAGTTCGGCACGATAGCCGGCGACCACGCCCTCGCGCTCCAGCCGCTGCACCCGGCGCAGGCAGGCCGAGGCCGACAGGTGCACGCGCTCGGCCAGCTCGGCATTGGTCTGGCGGCCGTTGCGCTGCAGCTCTGCCAGCAACAACAAATCAGTGCGGTCAAGGCTGATTTCGGTCATAGCGATCATCTTTCCATCCATGAGCGCAACGATATTGCGCCATTCGCGCATATCCGCGCAATTACGCAAGCCTGTTGCGCCGCACCGCGGCTAGAGTCAGGGATCGCCCAGGAGTACTCCGATGAACCAGCCGCGCCGCGTCGAAAACCTGCAGACCGACAAGGGCCGGGTGCCGGTCTACGCCACCGGCATCGTCGAGCAGCCCTGGGCCGACTACAGCGCCGTCGACCACGACGTCTGGCGCCAGCTGTACGAGCGCCAGCGCCAGCTGCTGGTCGGCCGCGCCAGCGACGAATTCCTGGTCGCGCAGGATGCGATGGGGATGAGCCCGGACCGCATCCCGAAATTCAGCGAGCTCAACCGGGTGTTGCGCGATGCCACCGGCTGGGAACTGATCGGGGTCGAGGGCCTGCTGCCGGAACTGGATTTCTTCGACCACCTCGCCAACCGCCGCTTCCCGGTGACGTGGTGGATCCGCCGCCCCGACCAGGTCGATTACATCGAGGAACCGGACCTGTTCCACGATCTGTTCGGGCATGTGCCGCTGCTGATGAACCCGCTGTTCGCCGACTACATGCAGGCCTACGGCCGCGGCGGCGTCAAGGCGCATGGCATCGGTCCGGAGGCGCTGGTCAACCTGACGCGGCTGTACTGGTACACGGTGGAGTTCGGGCTGATCCGCCAACAGGATGGCCTGCGCATCTACGGCAGCGGCATCGTCTCGTCCAAGGGCGAGTCGATCCATTGCCTGGAATCCACGGCGCCAAACCGGATCGGCTTCGACCTGGAGCGGATCATGCGCACCCGCTATCGCATCGACAGCTACCAGAAGACCTACTTCGTCATCGACAGCTTCGAACAGCTGATCGACGCCACCGAACCGGATTTCACTCCGATCTATGCGCGACTGGCGACGCAGGAATCGTATCCCGCCGGCACGGTGCTGGAGAGCGATCGCGTGTACAGCCGCGGTACCGGCGAGGGCTGGGCCAGCGACGGCGACGTGTAGGTCGGGGTTGCATCGCGATTGGCTACCCACAGCAAAGGCTTCCGCCTTGCGGCGGGTTACTTTCTTTGCTGGCCCAAAGAAAGTAACCTAAGAAAGGGCCCGAAAGCCCGTTAGCAGGCGTCGCACCCCTGGTGCACGACCAAGCCTGACTTGCGTCGTTATTGACCCTTTTACCGCCGCTTCGAAGTTTGTTTCGGGGCGCTTGACCGATCCGTGGCTTTAATGAGTTGAGGAACGGGGGGCGCGTGCAAGGTCTGCTTGATATTTGTCCTGTCATCTCGAGCGCAGCGAGGGATGACAAGGTTGGGGGTTTCTAGCGGAAAGAGGTCGCGCCACGCGCAGCGCACTCAACGGGTCGCGCCCGCCGCATGCAGGTAGGCGTCGAGGCCGCGCGCCGAGCTATCAGTGAACGTCATGCCGGTATCGTGCAGCGCGGCGATGCGGTCGGGGCGGAAGCTGCGGAAATCCTCGCGCAACCGGCACCACGCGCCCAGCGTCCAGCTGCCACCCCAGAACGCCAGGCACAACGGCTCGACCTCGCGCACGGTGATGCATTCGTCCTTGTCGCGGTAGTCCAGCCGCAGCAGCCTGCGCGCCTCGATCGCCGCATGCAGGCGATCGATCAGGCCGCTGGCCTCGATGCGGTGCGACATCTCCGGCGCGAAGATGCGGGTGCGCTGGCTGCGCTCGCGCAGCTCCGGCGGCAGCACCGCCTCGATCTTCAGCAGCGCCGCCTTCGCGCCCAGCCCGAGCCGCTCGCCGCCGAACGCGCGCACGAAACGCGTGCCCACCACCAGCGCCTCGAGTTCGTCAATATTGAACATCAGCGGCGGGATGTCCGAACCCTTGCGCAGCACATAGCCGACGCCGGCCTCGCCCTCGATCGGTACGCCGGACAACTGCAGGTCGGCAACGTCGCGATACACGGTACGCAATGACACGCCGAGTGTTTCGGCCAGCGCACGCGCAGGCATGGCCGAACGTCGCCCGCGCAGGGCGTGGATGATCAGGAACAGGCGGTCGGCGCGGCGCATGCGACATCATCGCGCGTGGCCGGATCCGACTCAATGTCGATCAACCCTGTACCAGCGAACGCGCCGCCGGCGTCAGCCGACGCACTTCGGCCGGCTTGACCAGGCATCGCGAAAGATGCGGCTGCACCTCGTCGCGCCAGCGCGGCGAATGCGACAGCGCTTGAAAGTGGCGCTCGTGATCGGCCTGGCTGGCGAACGCGGCCACCCAGACGAACACGTTCTCGCCTTCTCGCACCGGCAGTTGCGGGAAATCGTTGTGGCCGTGTTCGCTTGCGTAGGCGGCGAGCAGCTTCGCGCCCGCCCGCGTGGCGGCAGGCGCGATCGCCTGCTCGAAGAAGTCGAGGAACGCATCGTCGACCGGCCTGCCGAACGAATAGGTGGTGACGCAGACCATCGCCGGCGTGCTGGCCCGCGCATCAATTGGCGGCCGTGGCGATCGCGCCGGCGCAAAGCCGCTTCCCGGGCGCGCCTCGCGCAGCAGCAGCACGTTGTCGGAGTCGATCATGGTCGCATTCGCCGCATCACGATGCTCCCGCCATGCCGTACCGTGCAGATAGAACGCGGACAAGGCCTCGCCGCGCGCCGCCAGGTCGCGAAAGCCCCGGAACCAGACGAAGCGATCCGGCGCATCGAAGTCGCGGAAATGCGCCAGCACTTCCATGCCGGCTGCGTTCTGGGGTTCGATCAGGTGGCGCTCGAACAGATCGATCAGCGTATCGCGCCGGCCCGGATGCAATGTGTATTGCCGCATTTCGACGATCGGGTGTATCGAAGCCGTCTGTTCCGTTCCATCCTTGTCTGTGGTCGTCAACCGGTCGAAGTTCATCTGTTTCCCTAGCGCCCTTTGCATGTAGTAGTGCACGACGGCCTGTCTGCTGCCGCGCGAAAACGCTAGCCGATACGCGTCATGCGCATGATCCAGTTGGTTTCCCAGCTCCTGCCGTCGTCGACCGACAACGCCTGCTGCCACAGCGCGCTGCTCGCGGTGATGTCCGACCAGATGAAACGCTGCAGCACCGCGCGTCCTTCGTGCAGGTCGCGGCCCACGAACGTGCCGACGCCGTGTTCGAACCGGCCGACTACCGGCGCCTCGAGCATGCCGGTACGGTTGCTGGCCCAGTAGATGCTCCATTGCCGCGTCCGCGGATCGAACAGGCGCAGGCTCATGCCGACGAAACCGCCATCCCAGTCGGTGATGAAATCGTCGATGTTGCCCAGGCCGCCAAGAATGGGCCGGCAGTGCTGGGTGGAATCGAACATTTCCCAGTCGTCGCTGTCCTGCAGGCGCCGTTTCAGGCGTTCGTTGCGCAGCTGCCAGCGGCCATGGAAGAAATCGAAATCGTGGCGGCCGTCGTTGTCGGCATGTGTGTCGCTCATCGTCCTGTCCTCAGTCGATGCGCGTCATGCGCATGATCCAGTTGGTTTCCCAGCTTTTGCCGTCATCGCGCGAATAGGCCTGGTCCCATTTCGCGCTGGTCGGGGTGATCTCCGTCCACAGGTAGCGCACCAGGATCGGCACGCCGGCATCGACGTCCTTGCCGACGAAGGTACCGATGCCATCCTTGAAACGACCGATCACCGGCGGTTCCAGCACGCCGCTGCGGTTGCTGACCCAATAGGCGCTCCACTGCCGGGTCTTGGGATCGAACAGGCGCAGCGTGTTGCCGATCAGGCGTTCGCCGTAGTGGTCGGTGACGTATTCGTCGATCGTGCCCAGCCCGCCGAGGATGGGCCGGCATTCATCGGTGGCATCGAACACGTCCCAGTCGTCACTGCCGACCCAGCGCTGCTTCAGGCGTTCATTGCGCACCTGCCAGCGGCCGATGTAGAAGTCGAAATCGCCGCGGCCATCCTGGCGCCGGGCAGCGGCCGGGGTCGCCGGCGCGGGCGTTCGCGCGGTGCCGGCAAGCACGCTGGCGACGGGCAATGCGACCACGCCGGTAGCGGCCACGCCAAGCAGGCGTCGCCGCGATGGATCGACCGTCGTTGCCGCATCTCCATGCAGATCGTGGGACATCGCGGTTCCTGTCTGGCGTGCGAAGCGCACGGCGACAGGTTGCGGCGAGGCTGCTGCCAGCCTGCTGTCAGCAGGTTGCGGGCATTCAAGTCAGGCACTGTGGAACGGCACCCACCAGGCCACAGCGGCTGCGGCGGCGGTCATCGTGAGCAGACCCACGGTCACCCGGCTGCCGTAGCCGGCGCCGCCACTGAGGAAGGCCAGCCCGGATTTCGCGGCGGCGCTGCTGGCGAGCAGCGCGACGATGCCCCAGCGCGCCTCCGGCAAAGTCACCGCGTGGGCGCTGGCCAGTTGGCCCACCGTCACCGCAGCGGCTTGCAGTTCAGCCGTCGCCGCGATCGCCGCCACCACCAGCGCGCCGCGGTCGCCGATCAGCTCGCGCAACCATGCCGTCAGCAGCAGCAGGCCGGCGATGGTGGCGGCGAACAGCAGCGCATGGCCGAGTTTGAACGCACGCGCCTGTGTCGCCTGCGCCTTGATCTGCACCTCGTCCGCGGGTGCGTGCCACATGCCGAATGCGGCCAGCCCCGCCAGCGTCAGCGCTGCGGCCACCAAAGGCCACGTGCTGGCGCGCAGCAGGGTGAAGTTGCCCGCCGCCAGCACGCCGGCGAGCAGCAGCAGCGACCCCAGGTTGGCGAACAGCGCCGCCGATACCGCATGGCGCCGCAGTGCCGGCGCGTCCTTGGCACGTTGCCCGAAACTGGCGACGGCCGCCGTCGACGAGGCGAATCCGGCGAAGAAGCCGGCCACCGGCATGCCGAAGCGCGCGCCGACCAGGCGTTGCGCCACGTGGCCGGCGACCCCGGCGGCCATCACCAGCACTACCAGCGTCCACAACTCGGCCGGCTTCAGCACGCCCCAGGGATCGACTGCCTCGCGCGGCAGCAACGGCAGCACGATCAGCGCGCACGCCGCCAGCAGCAGGCCGTCGTGCAGCTCGCGCTCGCTGACCAGTACGCGGGTGAAGCGGTGCATCGCCGTCTTGGCATGCAGTAACACCGCCGCCGCGACGCCGAGCGCGGCGGCAAGCGGCGGCGAACGCATCGCCAGTGCGCCGAGCAGGGTGGTGAACAGCATCGCGACTTCGCCGGTCAGGCCGGGATCGGCGACGGCACTGCGCAGGTAACTGGCCACGATCAGAGCACCGACCAGCGCGAACAGCAGCAGATAGACGAAAAAATCGATCTGCCACGACACCGCCGCTGTCAGTGCCACCAGCGCATGGGTGCGCAATCCGGCCACAATCACGCCGGCGTCGGGATCGTCCTTGCGGCGCTCGCGCACCAGCCCGATCAGCAGGCCGATCCCGAGTGCGGTCAGCAGTTCCTCCAGCAGCGTGTTCCAGTCGGCGTCCATGTGCCTTTCCTTCCGCCGGCGATGCGGCGCCAATGCCAGTCTAGCGGTCGCCACGTATCGTCGCGATCGGTCCACGCGTTTTCGGGATCGGCGACAATAGCGGCCCTGTTGCCGCGGATCCCGTCATGTCGCAGATTTCCCTGACCCGTTTCCTGATCGAGGAAGAACGCGCCGGCCACGTCAATCCCGACCTGCGCCTGCTGATCGAGGTGGTCGCGCGCGCCTGCAAGTCGATCTCGGTGGCGGTCGGCAAGGGTGCGCTCGGCGGCGTGCTCGGCGATGTCATCGCCAGCGGCGCGGCCAGCATCAACGTGCAGGGCGAGGCGCAGAAGAAGCTGGACGTGCTGAGCAACGAGATCCTGCTCGAGGCCAACGCCTGGGGCGGACACCTGGCGGCATGCGCGTCGGAGGAGATGGACCACTGCCAGCCGATTCCCGATGCCTTCCCGCGCGGCAACTACCTGCTGCTGTTCGATCCGCTGGACGGCAGCAGCAACATCGACGTCAACGTCAGTGTCGGCACGATCTTCTCGGTGCTGCAGTGCCCGGACGGCGTCGCCGAAGCGACCGACGCGCACTTCCTGCAGCCGGGCCGTACCCAGGTCGCGGCCGGCTACTGCATCTATGGCCCGAGCACGATGCTGGTGCTGAGCATCGGCCACGGCACGCACGCGTTCACGCTGGATCGCGAACAGGGCGGCTTCGTGCTTACCCAGAAGCACATGCGCGTGCCGGAACAGACCCAGGAATTCGCGATCAACGTGTCCAACCAGCGCCATTGGGAAGCGCCGATGCAGCAGTACGTCGCCGACCTGCTGGCCGGCAGGGACGGCCCGCGCGGCAAGAATTTCAACATGCGCTGGATCGCTTCTATGGTCGCCGACGTGCATCGCATCCTGACCCGCGGCGGCATCTTCATCTATCCGTGGGATCGCAAGGATCCGGACAAGGCCGGCAAGCTGCGCCTGATGTACGAGGCCAATCCGATGGCGATGCTGATCGAACAGGCCGGCGGTGCCGCCAGCAACGGTCGCACGCGCATCCTCGACATCGCACCGACGCAGCTGCACCAGCGCGTGCCGGTGTTCCTGGGCTCGAAGGATGAAGTGGCGCAGGCGACGCGCTATCACCTCGAGCACGATGCAGGGAGCTGATCGCCGGCGAGGAAAGGCAGCCGGCGCGCTGTAGCAACATCCGTGCCGCCGCGTCGGCCGCCTCTCCTGTCCCGCGCATGTCCTGTTTCCGTCATCACTGCCGTTCAACCTGTTACCCAGCAGCATTGGAGCGACCCGCCATGGTCCGGCGGGGTGGGTACGGGGAGAAGTGCAGAAATGAGCGCGCAAGCGACTCGAGACGTGATCTATTTCGCCAGCGCACCGACCGACGGTTCGCCGGCCCTGCAGGGGCTGGCCACCCTGGGTTGGCACCTGCGTCGCGCGGACAGCATGCCGGCCGTGCTCAAGATCCTGCGCGGCCACGCCGGCATGCGCTTCGCGGCGGTGATCGACCTGCGCGGCGGCTTCGACGCGCGCGACCTCGCCGCGATGGCGCCGATGCTGTCGGCCGGCAATGCCGGCTGGGTGGCCTGCGTGCAGCCCGACCAGCTGGCGCTGGAGCCGATCCGGCAGCTGATCCGCGACTACTGCTACGACTACGTCACCCTGCCGTGTCCCGAGCAGGTGCTCAGCACCGTGATTGGCCACGCCTACGGCATGGCGTCGCTGTCGCCACGCGTGCAGGACGAGCCGGCTGGCGACGTCAACGACGGCATGATCGGTGAATGCCCGCCGATGCGTGCGCTGTATCGCGCGCTGCGCAAGTCGGCGCTGACCCAGGCACCGGTGTTCATCGCCGGCGAAACCGGCACCGGCAAGGAACTGGCCGCGCTGGCCATCCATCGCCATTCCTCGCGCCATGACCAGCCGTTCGCCGCGATCAACTGTGGCGCGATCGCACAGAACCTGGTGCAGTCGGAACTGTTCGGCTACGAGCGCGGCGCCTTCACCGGCGCGCAGCAGCGCAAGATCGGCCGCATCGAGCACGCCCACCACGGCACCCTGTTCCTCGACGAGATCGGCGACCTGCCGCTGGACTGCCAGGCGTCGCTGCTGCGCTTCCTGCAGGAAGGCTGCTTCGAACGTGTCGGCGGCCACGAATCGATCCGCGTCGACGTGCGCATCATCTCGGCCACCCACCAGGACCTGCGCGCCCTGATCGCCGAAGGCCGCTTCCGCGCCGACCTCTACCACCGCCTGTGCGTGCTGCGCCTGGAGCAGCCACCGCTGCGCGAGCGCGGTGACGACATCGTGCGCCTGGCCGAGAACGCGCTGCGCCGTTACGCCAACGAAGGGCGCCGCGTGATCCGCGGCTTTTCGCCCTGCGCGATCCACGCGCTGCACACCTACGAATGGCCCGGCAACGTACGCGAACTGATCAACCGCGTGCGCCAGGCGGTGGTGATGGCCGACGGCCGCCTGATCACCGCAGAGGACCTGCATCTGGCCGACGAACACACCAACATGCTGCCGCAGACGCTGGAAGAGGCGCGCAACAACGCCGAATGCGACGCGATCCAGCAGGCGCTGCGTCGCAACCGGCATCGCCTGATCGACGCCGCACGCGACCTCGGCGTATCGCGCGTCACGCTGTACCGGCTGATCGAGCGCCACGGCCTGCGCCGCCCGGACTCCGACGCCAACGCCGCCGGCGCAGCCTGACGCCCGCTTCGCGGATCGGGCCGCCACGCGGCCCGGCCCACCCACATAGAATCGCGGCTCACCGGTTCGGAACACGATCATGGATGCGGATCGCTGGCGGCTGGCGCGGGAGTTGTTCGACCGCTTCGCGGATCTGCCGCCGGACCAGTGGCGGCCGCAACTGACGGCCGCCTGCGATGGCGACGTCGAGCTGGAACGAGAGGTGCTGGCGCTGCTGGCGGCCGATGCCGGCATCGCCGCGACCGCCGCACCGCTGGGCAGGATGGCGCGTGGGCTGGAGGCCTTCGCCAGCCGGGTCGACGACAACGGTTCTGATCTGCGCGGCCTGCAGCTGGGACCGTTCCGCCTGCTGCGTCAGATCGGTCGCGGCGGCATGGGCGCGGTCTGGCTGGCCGAACGCGCCGACGGCGAATTCGCCCAGCAGGTCGCCATCAAGCTGGTGCGCAGTCACTGGGACGAAGCCGACCTGCATGCGCGCTTCCGCACCGAGCGGCAGATGCTCGCGGATCTGCGCCATCCGAATATCGCCAGCCTGGTCGATGGCGGCGTCACCGCCGACGGCAAGCCCTGGCTGGCGCTGGAATACGTCGATGGCATCGACCTGTGCCATTACGCCGAACAGCAGCGGCTCGACCTGCGCCAGCGCCTGGCGCTGTTCCTGACGGTGTGCTCGGCCGTCACCCACGCGCATGCGCAGCTGATCGTGCATCGCGACCTGAAGCCTTCCAACATCCTGGTGCGCGGCGATGGCACCGTGAAGCTGCTGGATTTCGGCATCGCCAAGCTGATCGACACGCCAGCGCTGCAGGCCACCGTGTTGCGCGCGTTCACCCCGGAATACGCCGCGCCGGAACAGATCCGCGGCGAGGCGGTGACCACTTCCGTCGACATCTACACGCTCGGGCTGCTGTTGTACGAACTGCTCACCGGGCGCGGGCCGTATCCACTGGACCAGCCTTCGCCCTCGGCGTTCGAGCGCGCCACGCTTGAGCAGACGCCGACGCGCCCCAGCCAGGCGGTGACCCGCAACGATGGCGAGGCCACGGCGAGCGTCCTTGCCGCGCAACGTCGACTGACGCCGCAGCGTTTGAAGCGCGAACTGCGCGGCGACCTCGATGCGATCGTGCTGAAGGCGCTGCGCAAGGAACCCGTGCAACGCTACGCCTCGGTGCAGGACCTGGCGGCCGACCTGCGCGCCTGGCTGGAACATCGCCCGGTCGCGGCGCGGCGCGGCGGCTGGCGTTATGGCGCGCAGCGTTTCCTCCGCCGCCATGCGCTGGCCGCAGCCATGGCGACGCTGGCCGTGATCGGGCTATGCGCAGGGCTCGCCGTCGCCACATGGCAGGCACAACAGGCACGCCTGCAACGCGACGTGGCGCTGGCCGAAAGCGCGAAGTCGCGCGCCATCCTTGAATTCATGCGCGGCATGTTCGAGATCGCCGATCCCGACGAATCGCGCGGCGCCCAGATCACCGCACGCGAGCTGCTGGCGCGCGGCACCGAACGCATCCGCGGCCAGTTTTCAGGACAGCCTGCCGTGCGCGCTGAACTGCTCGGCGCCATGGCCGGCGCGCAACGCGGCCTGGGGCTGTATCGGGACGCGCTGCCCTTGGCCGAGGAGGCCTCGCTGCTGGCGCGGCAATCGACGGACCCGATGCTGGCCTACGCGGCTGAACTGGAACGATCGCGTGTCCTGCATGCGTTGGGCCGATACAACGAAGCACTCGCGCTGCTCGAGCCATTGCGGCAAACGCCGCTGCCCGCCGCACTGGAAAAACAGGGTCTGCACGCCGAGGCGGACTTCCGGCGCGCGCTGGCGCTGCAGGCGATCGGCCGCCTCGACGAGGCCGATCGTGCTTACGCCGCGGCGTGGCGTTCCCAACTGTCGTTGCACGGCGACGTTGACCGACGCACCCAGGACACCGCGATGCGCCACGTGTCACTGCTGGTGCTACGCCAACAGCTGCCGGCCGCCGAAACCCTGGCGCGCACGACGCTGACCGCGGTCCGGCGCAACACCGACGCCGGCGATCCTCATCGCGCCAACGCGATCTCCACCCTCGCCATGGTCCTGGCCAACACCGGCGCGCTGTCCGAAGCCGAGGCACTGCGTCGCGAGGAACTCGGCATCCGCCAGCAGGCGCAGGGTGCGACGCACCCGGAAACGATCGGCGCCATGAACGACCTGGCCGCCGTGCAGTACGTGCAGCACCGCTATCGCGAAGCGGCGACTACATTCCGCGCCGTGCTGGCACAGCGTCGCGCGCTGTTCGGCAACGCACATCCATCCGTGGCGACCGTGGCCAACAACCTGGCGGTGTGCGAACTGGAACTGGGCGCGCTGCAGCAGGCCGAGGCCTTGGCCGAGGAAGCCCTGCGCATCCGCGTCGCCCACTACGGTCTGCAACACCACACCACCGCCGCCTCGCTGCATACGCTCGGCAGCATCGAACTTGCGCTGCGCCATTACGCGGACGCCGAGCGGCATCTACAACAAGCCGTCGCCAGCTACGACGCGGCCATGGGTCGCGAAGGCCGGCATGCGCTTGGTGCCCTGCGCGACCTGGCACGCGCGCAGATCCTGGCCGGGCATCCCGACCCGGACTGCGCGGTGGCCGAGCGCGCCCACGCACTGGCGCAAACGGACGAACCCGATGCGGCCCGCAGTGCCTATGTCAGCGCCGTACGCGCCGCCTGCTGGATTGCGACCGGCCGCAGCGAAGGTGCCGTCACGCTGGCCGCCGACCTGCGCACCCTGCGCGAGCATTGGGGTAACGACGATCGGCGCACGCAGAAGATCGTGGCGCTGGCTGAAGCGGTGGAGCGGGGCAGTCGATGACTGATGGCGGCGTCTTTCACCAGCTCCGCGGCGTCTGAATCAAGCCGCGCCGAGTAGAGATATCGGCTTGCACAAATTGCTGGCCTCGCCGTATCCATGGCCATCATGGCATGCGAACCCATCCGGTGCAGTTGTAGTCGTAGGGCGCATTAGCCGCAGGCGTAATGCGCCGAATGCCGCCAGCGTCGGGCTGCCATGCGGCGCAATGCCCTTCGGTTATTGCGCCCTACGCATGCTGACCGATGGCGACGTCTTTCGCGAGGATCCGCGTCGCCTGAATCAAGCCGCGTCGAGTAGCGGTTTGGGCTTGCATGAACTGCTGGGCCTCGCCGTATCCAATGGTCGCCGGCATGCAACCCTTCCGGTGCAGTTGTGGTCGTAGGGCGCATTAGCCGCAGGCGTAATGCGCCGAATGCCGTCAGCTCCGGGCTGCCATGCGGCGCAATGCCCTTCGGTTATTGCGCCCTACGCATGCTGGCGTTTGGCAAGCGCACCGAATCCCACGCCGATGTCCATGTAAATCGCTTACCGCACGCCCGACACTTCAATCGTCCATCGGCCAGCCTGTAGTGCCGGCTAACACCGCAATCAGGACATCGTTTCATGACCAAATCCTCGCAGATTTGGTCCGGTTTGCTTAGGAATTACTTTTGTTTTTTGTGGCACCTGGTATCCCTGCGACGTCAATTCCGGATTGAGCGCCGCTTCAAATCCGCAACCCTCACTGCCGATGCATCAGGGCGAAGCCGGCGCCGCCAGCGTGTTCTTGTAGACCACGCCGTCCTTCATGATCACCTTGAAGTTCTGCTCGGGACGGGTGATCAGCGAGATGTCGGCGACCGGGTCGCCGTCGACGAGCAGCAGATCTGCGAACGCGCCTTCCTGGACCACGCCGATCTTGCCGGGATAGGGATTGCGCTTGCCGGTCAGCTGCAGCAACTCGCCGTTGGTGCCGGTGGCCATGACCAGCGTCTCGGCCGGGGTGTACCAGCGGGTCAGGCTGGCCAGGATCGCGCCCTGCTGCGTGGCCAGCGCGGCGGAGAACAGCACGTCGGTGCCCCACGCGGTCTTGAGCTTGTACTTCTTCGCCAGATCGTAGGCGTGGTTGTTGCCGGCGAATACTTCTTCGGCCTTCTGCCGCTCGAACGAGCCCGGCGGGAACGCCTCGGCCAGTTCATCCGGGAACGGCTGGATGCTCAGCCAGACGCCCTTGTCCGCAATCAGGCGCGCGGTCTCGTCGTCCATCAGGCTGCCGTGCTCGATGACCTTGACCCCGGCCTCGACTGCCTCGCGGACCGCGTCGGCCGTATAGGCGTGCACGGTGACATAGGTGCCCCAGTTGCCGGCCGCTTCCGTCGCCGCGCGCAGCTCCGTCGGGGTGAAGGTGATCGCGTCCAGCGGACTGTGCGGCGAGGACACGCCGCCGCCGGCGGTCAGCTTGATCTGCGAGGCGCCGCGCATGAGCTGTTCGCGCACGCGCATGCGCACCTCGTCGGGGCTGTCGGCGATGGCGGTATCGCCCTCCAGGTCCATGGGGCTGGGCGCCCCCATCGTCCGCGGCAGGTCGCCGGCCTGGCGGAAGTCGCCGTGACCGCTAGTCACGCTGATCATCGCCCCGGACGGGTAGATGCGCGGGCCGGGCACCACGCCTTCGTCGACTGCCTGCTTCAGGCCGAAGACGTTGCCGCCCACGTCGCGCACGGTGGTGAAGCCGCGCATCAGCGTGCGCGTGGATTCCGCCGCGGCGATCACGGTCAGGTAGCGATGGTCGCCGCTGAGGATCGCGCCCAGTGACGGCGCAGCCATCATGCTGTGCCAGTGCGCGTCGATCATGCCGGGCATCAGCACCCGCCCGCCGCCGTCGATCACCTGCGCGCCGGGCTCGTCCGCCAGCCCAGCGGCGATGCGCTCGATGTGGTTGCCGCGGACCAGTACGTCCTGCGCGGCGGAGACGTTGCCGGACACGCCGTCGAAGACTCGGACGTTGCGGAACAGCACCACGGCTGGCCGCTGATTTGCCGGGGTCGACGCAGGCGCTTGAGCCGCGGGAGTCGACTCGGGTGCCTGGCTTGACTGGACCGATGCAGGCGCCGATGGCGAAGCCTCGGGCGTCGCGGACGCCGGGCTGGGCGCGCGGCTGCATCCGGCGACCATGGCAAGGGATACCACCGCGACGGCGAGACTCTTCTGTGTGATGTGCATGGTGGCTCCGGCAAGGGGATCGAATGTTCACGACAGCCGTGTTGCGCAGATCGGGCCGCAACGCTCCCGTGAGGGCGAGCATCGGCCTGACCCGGGCTGTCGATGATTACCGGATCGTAGCAAAGTCGTTGCGTTGACCGGATCATTTGCACCTCGCCGAGGAGCGAGGCGGTGGATGGTCGTGTATCCAGGCGAGTTTCAGCCCGAGGCCACCAAGCGGATCACCAGGGATCCGTAGACGACCCGTCGAGGGCCCGCCGCGTCATGCCAGGTCCGGTCATGCAAGCGTCGAGCGCGTGATACCGGCTTGGCAACACCTATCTCGAGTCGATTTACCCGGTCATCCCGAGCGCAGCGAGGGACCTGCTTTACCGGGAATTGCCAAGAAGCAGGTCCCTCGCTGCGCTCGGGATGACAGAAAGCGGCAGGCCGGCTTCAGCAAATTCTTGGACAAGCGTTTGTGGAAAGCACACACGATCCATTCAGTCCCTCCGGAAGTTGCTGACCACAAGCCTCTGCGAAACAAACTACGAAGGCACGAACAAGAAGGTCGATGGCGACAGGACTTTCTGGTGTCGGAGAGCCGCGGCTCCCATCGAATGCAAACGGGCTTTAGAGGCCCTTTCTTTGGTTCCTTTCTTTGGGCCAGCAAAGAATGGGACCCGCACGCGCAGCGGGCGGAAGCTCTTACCCCTCATGAACCACGTCGTGCCGCCACCGGCGACAAGCTGCGAGTAATGCATTCCTGCCCAGGGACAAACGAGCACCCGTCTACGCAAGGGCAACCACGCAGCTGCCAGAAAACATCTCGGATCAGAACCCGCGCGAAGCGCGGAACGACATCACGAAGTTCGGCGCATCCGGAGTCAGACCGTTGGCCATCTGTCCGTTCAACGACCAGCCCGACGGCAACAGGTAACTGGCGCCGATGTTGAACGTGGTGGTGTTGGTGGAACTGCCCGGCACGCGGTCGTAATTGTCGCTGCCCTCGGACTTGATGTGGGTGGCGCCGGCCATCGAGGTGGCGATGCTGAAGCTGACCGCGGCGCGGTCGTTCAACGCGATCGCCAGGCCGCCGCTGAACTGGAAGGGGTTGCCCAGTTCGACCTTGGCCGGCTGCACCTGGCCGACGACCGGCGAGATGTCGTCGAAGCTGCCCGGGAAGTTGTAGGTGTAGCCGAGGTTGCCGAACAGGATCACCGGATCGTAGGTGCGCAGCGCCGACACGCTGATCGTGGTGCTCCACAGGCCGCTGCCGGTGGGCAGGTCTTCGGGGATGTTGAGGTTGTTGTTGCCCTCGTCCTCGGCGATCAGCTTGAGTCCGAACGGATCGCGCCCGGTCGGCGCGCGCACGCGCATGCTGGCAACCAGGTCCGGCCAGCGCGCCGATTCCTTGACCAGCTGGTAGTAGCCGGCGACGCTGACATCGCCGAGGCCGCTGGCGCTCTTGGACAGTTCGCTGATCGAGGTCGACGCGCCGCCGGCGCCGCCGCTGACGAAGCGGCTGGTGCGATACAGGTAGGGAACGTTCGCTTCCAGGTTGATGCGGTCGGTGATGCCGTAGCGGCCGGTGATGTCCGTGGTCAGCACCGAGGCCTTGGTCTGGTCGAGGTCGATCGTGCCGAGGAAGATCGCGTCCAGCGCCAGGAAGCCGCTCAGCGCCAGCTGGCGACGGTCGTAGTAGCTGTAGCTGGTGCCGACGTCGACGGTGAAGCGGCGCTCGAACAGCGGCGCATGTTCCTGCACCACCAGCGCCTTCTCCTGCTCGCGGCGCTCGCTGTCGTCGACCTTCTGTTGCTGCCCGATCTGCTGCAGCGGCTCTTCGCCGGTGGCCGGCGCTGCCGGCTGCTGCGGGTCGGGCATGGCCGGCATCTCCTGCGCCGGCTTTTGTTGCGTCTGTTGCGCCACCGCGGTCTGCGGATCGTTCACGCCGCGCCCACGCAGGCCCAGCTCCAGGAATTCCACCTGCGAACGCAGGCGTTCTATTTCCAGTTGCTGCTGGCTGACCCGCGATTCGAGGCGATCGAGCTGCTGGCGCACATCGGTGGCCAGCGTCGCCTGGCCACTGGCGTCAGGCGATTGCTGCGCGTAGGCGGGTGCGCCGCTGAGCGCGAATGCAATGGCGAAAGCAAGCGTCGTTTGCCGAAGCATGGCTGTCCCTGATTGGAATGTCCGGAGTAAAACGGGCCATGGCGCCGCGCTGTTGGCGGCGTCTTTGTTCCCACTACCCGGAATCAACGTGGCAGTTGCCGCAATCCGGCCAACGCCTGGTAGACGCCCTGTTGCTGCTGCTGCAGCGCGGGCATGGTGGCAGTCTGCAGTTGCAGCTGCATGAGGTTGCTGCCGACCTGGTCCTGGCCGGCGACGCGCGCGGCCTGCATGATGCCGCCGTTGGCACCCGATATGACGCTCTGGCTGAGCACGCCACTCGGCGCGCTGAGCCCGAGCTTCGCGCCACCGCCTTCGAAAGACACGCTGGCGATCATGTTGCCGCTGCTGCTGGTGCTGGCGGTGTTGCCGTTGAAATTGCCGCCCGCCGCTTCGCGCGGCGTGAAGCTGATCGCAGTGAGGTTGGCGAAGCGGTTGCCGTCGCCGGCGACCTGCACCACCTGGCCGACGCCATTCACCGATATCTGGTCGCCGCCGCTGGCGGTGGCGTTCGCAAGCGGGGTGCCGGCGGCACCGGCGGCCTGTGCGTTGCTGCGCGTATCGACCTGTACGTCGAAACCGCCGTTGGCGTTGCGCTGGATCTGCAGGGTGCCGGCGGCACTCATGCTGCCATCGGCGGTGCGCCAGTTGGACAACAGTTCGATGCGCAGTCCGACCAGCATGTCGGCGCCATGGAACTTGCCGCTGATGCGGCCGAGGGTGTCCTCGTCGACCACTTCCACCCGTACCGGCTTGATGTGTTCAGCCGCCGCGGCAGGTCGGGCGGCCTCGGCATGCGCCGAGGCCGCCATCCCTACGAGGGTCCCGAACAAAGCGAGGGGGAGAGTTCGTGTGTTCATGGCGCACCTCGTCACAGCATGTCCGCGCGCAGCAGCCCGAATTCGAGCACCGGCGGCGGCGTAGTGGCACGGTCCAGCACATCCATGCGGCGCTTCAGCGCCAAGGATCCGCGGTCCCGCATCAGGAATGAATCGGCCAGCATGGGCTGGTCGCCGACCACGGCGAGCACCACACCATTCCAGCCCTTCACGAAATCACGCTCGAACACCACCCGGTGGCCGAGCGCAGGGTCGGCGATGAACACGCGTCCGGCGGACGCGCCCTTCACCACCACGAAATGTCGATATCCCTTCACTTCCATCAGCGCGATGACCGGCATCTGCAGCTGATACAGGGCATCAGGTTCGATCCGGAATCCATGCCCGCGGAAGCCGATGCTCTCGACGTAGCGCTTCATGTCGAGCATCGAGAAGCCGTTCTTGACTACTTCCTTGGGATCGGCGCCGACCAGCATTTTCTTGATCAGCTCGGTTTCCGATACCTCCAGGCCGTAGCCGTAATGCAGCAGGCTGGCCAGCGCGGCCGAGCCGCAGCTGAAGTCGTAGTGCTGCTGCATCATGTCGCGATAGCGCAGGTCGCGGAACGTCCTGACCTGCACGGTGGCGGGCGCGCTGCCGATGCGGGTGGCGTCGAAGGCCATCTGCGCCGATGCGCTCATGGCGGCCAGCGCCAACACACATCCGAGCAAGCCTTGTTGCCAGTACCTGCGATTGCTGTCGCGCATCGTCATCGTCTGTTCCTGGTTACCGTTCCTGTCACCACGATCGCCGGGTTCACCCGGCGATCGTGGCTGCCGTCTTCAACAACTTACGGAGCCATCACGCTGGGGCAGCCACCACCCGGGCAACCCGGGTCGGACGGCGGCGGTACGCAGCTGCCGCACGAAGCCGAGGCGATCGCCAGGCCGTTGTGCTGGGCATTGCCGACGCCCGCGGCGACGTTGACGCCGATGTTGCCGATCGCGCCCGACAACGCGCTGCCGCTGAGGTAGGCGGTGTTGTCGAGATCGCATTCGGCCAGCAGCGTGTTCCAGAACGTGGTCTGCTCGCTGTCGGCGGTGGCCTTGGCGATGTTGCCGGAACTGTTGACCGAAGCGGCCAGTGCGTTGGTCTGCGCGTTGCCGACGCCCGCCGCCACGTTCAGGCCGATGTTGCCGGCCGCGTCCGCCAGCACGTTGTCGGTCGCATACGCCGTATAGAACAGGTCACTACCGGAACTGCCATCGTCGAAGCCTTCGTTGCCGAGGGTCGTCTGGCTGTTGAACACCATCGCGTGGGCGAAGACGTCCTCGCCATCGACGGCCGACAACGCGGCGTCGTTGGCTTGGGCGTTGCCCACGCCGGCGGCAACGTTGGCGCCGATGTTACCGGCCGCATCACTCATCGCGTCGCCGGACAGATAGGCTTCGTTGTCGCCGTCGCCATACGATCCATTGACCGCGGTCGTCTGGTCCTGATCGACCACGGCGCCCGACTCGCTGGCCACGGCGATGTCGCCGGACGCGTAGATGAAGCCGTCAACCCAGATGCTGTTGAGGACGAAAGTGTCGTTGTAGATGACCGCGTCGTCGCCTTCGGCGAAGACCGGTGCCGCTACCGCCAGCAATACCGCGGCCAGCAGGGTGTGATGAAGTTTCATGTCTATCCCCTAAGTGGGTGGTGCGACGGGAGCGGCAGATGCCGCTCCCGGGCAGCCGTGATGGATCAGTCGCAGGTGCCGCACGAAGCCGAGGCGATCGCCAGGCCGTTGTGCTGGGCATTGCCGACGCCGGCGGCGACGTTGACGCCGATGTTGCCGATCGCGCCCGACAACGCGTTGCCGCTCAGGTACGCGGTGTTGTCGAGGTCGCAGTTGGCTTCCAGCGTGTTCCAGATGGTCGCCTGTTCGCTGTCGGCGGTGGCCAGGGCGATCGTGCCCGAGCTGTTGACCGAGGCGGCCAGCGCGTTGGTCTGCGCATTGCCGACGCCGGAGGCGACGTTCAGGCCGATGTTGCCGGAAGCGCCGGACAGCACGTCGTCGGTGGCGTAAGCGGTGTAGAACAGCTCGTTCTGCGGGCCACTCGGCTCGTCGGTGCCGAGGTTCGCGTTGGTTTCCTGGCTGTTGAACACCATGGCGTGGGCGAAGACTTCCTCGCCGTCCACCGCTGACAAGGCAGCGTCGTTGGCCTGGGCATTGCCCACGCCGGCGGCAACGTTGGCGCCGATATTGCCCATGGCGTCACTCAGCGCGCTGTCTTCCAGGAACGCTTTGTTGTCGCCGTCGCCGAGCGACCAGTTGGCATCGGTGTACTGGTCCTGGTCGACCACGGCGCCCGACTCGCTGCTGACGGAAATCGAGCCGGAGGCGTATACGTCACCGATGACCCAGATGCTGTTCTGGACGTCGGTGTAGTTGAAGATGACCGCGTCATCGCCGGTGGCAAACGCCGGAGCGGAGATCGCCAGAAGCGCGGAAGCGAGCAGTGTGTGGTGCAGTTTCATGTGGTCTCTCCTGTTGTGTCGTGGTTACAACGGTTATGGCGTGCCGCCTGGCAGCTGCAGCACGATGGCGTTGGTCGAGAGGTTCCCGACTCCCGCGGTCTGATTGACCTGTACCACCCCCTGACTGCCGCGAAACGCATCGATGTCGATGAGTGCGCGGCGGTCGGGCGTTGCGGTTGCAGCCCCCTCAGTACTGGTGGCGGAACCGGTGGTGTTCGCAAGCGCCGCGTCATCCGCGTGCGCCAGCAACAGTCCACCGGTGCCGATCGCAATGGTGTTGAGTTGCAGGTTGGCCGTACCTGCGGCCTGGTTCAGCGACAGCGCGCCGCTGACGTCGTTGAACGCGCCACCATCGATGGTGGCGCTGGCCGCCGCCGCGCGTTGCGCGGGCGTCGCCTTCTGCATTGCGTGCGCGCTGGCGATGCCGAGACCGCTGTCGGCATGCGCGAGCGCCGCGAGATTGGCCTGCGCGTTGCCGACGCCAGCGGCCTGGTTGACCGCGATGCGACCTTCACTGCCTGTACCGGCGTGGCCACCGATGAGCGCCTGGTCATGACTTTGCGCATGGGCCGGCCCGGCGAGCAGTGCCGCGGATGCCGCGATCATTGGCAACCACGCCCTCATGGCTTGCTGCCCGGTGCGCCGGTGCCGGTCGACGACATCGCACCGGACAAGGCACCGGTGATCGTGTTGCCCAGGCCTTCGGTGGCGCCACGAACCGAACCGCCGACCGATGCGCCCATGCCCAACGGCGCGCTGCCGGTGGCTGATCCCATCAGGCCCATGCCCGCGCCGCCGGCCTGTGCATCGGGCACCAGCATGCCGCGCGTGGCCTGCATAACCAGGCCGCCCGAACCGGTGGCGGCGCTGAGCTCGCCATCGCCCAGCGCATTGCCCAGCGCATTGTCGAGCGTGCTGTGGAATACCTTGGCCGGGAATGTGGTGGCGCGCGTGTGGACCGGATTGTCTTCGAGCGGTACGCCGCGATAGGCAATGCGCGGCATCACCGTGCGCGACACCACGAAGCCGGGATCTTCCTGTTCCTGCGCTTGCGCTTGCGGCGAGAACAGGGCGATCAGCAATCCGGCCGCGAGCATCGAACCCAGCAGCGCGGCGCAGGCACGCGTTCCGATGTTGTAGGCAGGCTGGCGCATTCGACTTCCCCTCATTCCATGACCGCCGCAGACCGCGGTGGCGGGGAGAGCAAAGCGATTAGCGTGCCAATGCCGCAACGCGTTGAATCGAAAAGACTTTCAGCGCAGATGTAAGGGCCGCGTTAAAACCGTCATCGAAAAACGTTGCAGGGGTGCAACGTGCTTTTGCGTGCAAAGGTCCATGACATGCATGGCGATGCGGACGAGCCGGTGCATGGGAAGCGACGCAGGCTGCAATCGCGCGCGTTGCAAACGAACCGACGTTCGACGGCGCTGTCGGCCGTCGCGCCATCGCGTGTTTCAGTCTTGAACAACCGGAATCATTTCAGCGCGATGGCCGGAATCGATGCGCCGCCGCGTTACCTGTGATGCGACCGAAGTCGACGCTGGTGCGTGTCCGCGAGGACGCGTTTCAATCCTCGCGCGAACGATTGAGGATCAACCAGTACACGCCGACCTGCTTGAGCGCCCACACGAACTGCTCGAAGTCGACCGGCTTCTGGATGTAACTGTTGGCGCCGAGCGCATAGCTGGCTTCGACATCGAAAGGTTCGGTGCTGGTGGTGAGCACCACCACCGGCAAGGTCCGGGTGATTTGATTGTCACGGATCGCCTGCAGCACTTCGCGGCCATCGACCTTGGGCAGGTTGAGGTCCAGCAATACGATCGAAGGCAGTTCGTGTGGATCGCGATCCGCGTATTGCCCGCGCGCGAACAGGTAGTCCAGCGCCGCCACGCCATCGCTGAGCGCCATCAGGCGCTGCGCGATGCCCGCCTCGGCGAAGGCGATGCGGGTCAGTTCGACGTCGTCGGGGTTGTCCTCGATCAGCAGGATGTCCTTCTGGCTCATGCCTCAGCACCCTCGTCGTTGCCGGAAACGGGAAGCCAGACATGGAAGATGCTGCCCACGCCGGGGGTGGATTCGGCCCAGATGCGGCCACCGTGCCGGCGCGCGATGCGCTGCGCGATGGCCAGGCCGAGGCCGCTGCCGCCACCTTCGGCCTGTCCATGCAGACGCTGGAACGGTTCGAACAGTTTGTCAGCATAGATCGTGGCGTAGCCGCAACCCTGGTCGTGGATCGACACGCGCAGGCCGCCCGCCTCGGTGGTGCCACGCACTTCGATCACTGTTTTTTCGCGCCGTGCCGAAAACTTCCAGGCATTGCCCAGCAGTTGCGTGAACAACGACTTCATCAGGCGTTCGTCGCCGTGGACACGCAGGTCCGGCTGCACATCGATGCGGGCGTCGCGTCCGGGTTCGGCGTCCTGCAGTTCCGCCCCGACCCATTCCAGCAACAAGCTCAGGTCGACGGACTGCGGACGCATGTCGGCGCTGGTGGCGCGCGACAACTCGAGCAGCCCGTCGATCAGGGCCGACATGCGCGAGGCGTTGTCGCGGATGCGCTGCAGGTAATCGCGACCTGCCTCATCCATCGCGGCGCGGCACTGGCGTTGCAGCTGCGCGGAGAAGCCTTCGATCGCGCGCAGTGGGCCGCGCAGGTCGTGCGAGACGCCGTAGGCGAACTGCTGCAGCTGCAGGTTGGCTACCAGCAAGGCGTCGGTGCGTTCGGCGACGCGTTGTTCCAGGGTGCGATTGAGCTCCTGCAGCGCCATCTCGGCGTGGTGCTGGGCGCTGATGTCGCGCAGCTGCGCGATCAGGTAGATGGTACGGCCGCGTGCGTCGCGCATCGCGGCGACGTTGACGTGGGTCCAAACGATGCTGCCGTCGCTACGCAGGTAGCGCCGTTGTGAGTCGGTCACCGGCAGGCTGCCGTCCATCAGGCCGCTCAGGCAGTGCTGCGAATCCTCGCGATCGTCCGGGTGCGTGCAGTCCAGCACGTAGCGCCCGACCAGTTCGCTGGCCGGGCAGCCGAAAATCCTTTCCAGCGCCGGGTTGACCTCGGCCCAGCGGCCGTCCAGGTCGACGATCGCCATGCCGATGCCCGAGGAGGCCATCGCCAGGCGAAACCGGTCATCGTCCTGGGCGGGCGGGAGCGACTGTGGTGGTGATGGACTGAGCGTCGACATCGTCGGCGCAGTGTACGGGTAAAGCCGGCGCCGGGTAGCAGGTCCAGGTCGGGGGTCGGGGGCCGGAGCCCGGATCAGAACAGTTCGGCCTGCGGCGAGGGCGGCCGCGGCGGCACGAAACGGCTGCAGTCCAGTCCCGCGTGGCGATCGCGCTGCGGATAGCCGCAACGCTTGAGCGCCAGCGCGAAGCGGCGCGCCAGCAGCTCGGCGTAGGCGCCTTCGCCACGCATGCGCTTGCCGAAAGCGGCGTCGTATTCGCGGCCTCCGCGCATCTGCTTGACCGTGCTCAACACGTGCTCGGCGCGGTCCGGCACGTGGGTCTGCAGCCAGTCGCGGAACAGCGGCGCCACTTCCCACGGCAGGCGCAACAGCACGTAGCCCGCGCTATCGGCGCCGGCATCACGGGCCGCCTGCAGCACGGCTTCCAGCTCGTGGTCGTTCACCCATGGAATCACCGGCGCGACCATCACCCCTACCGGCACGCCCTGCTCGTGCAGCCGGCGGATGGCCCGGATCCGGCTGTGCGGCGCCGAGGCGCGTGGTTCTAGCTTGGCGGCCAGGCGGTTGTCGAGCGAGGTCACCGAGAAGAACACGCGCACCAGCTGCTGGCGGGCCATCGGCGCCAGCAGGTCCAGGTCGCGTTCGATCAGCGCGTTCTTGGTGATCAGCGACACCGGATGCCGGGTTTCGGCCAGCACTTCCAGCAACTGCCGGGTGATCCGCCATTTGCGTTCGATCGGCTGGTAGGCATCGGTGTTGATGCCCAGCGCGATCGGGCTGACCTTGTAGCCGGGCTTGGCCAGCTCGCGGCGCAGCTGCTCGGCGGCGTTGACCTTGGCCGACAATTTGGTTTCGAAGTCGAGTCCGGGCGACAGGTTCAGGTAGGCATGCGATGGCCGTGCGAAGCAGTAGCTGCAGCCGTGCTCGCAGCCGCGATACGGGTTGACCGACTGCGAGAACGGAATGTCCGGAGACTGGTTGCGGGAAATGATCGAACGCGCCCGCTCTTCGCGCACCTGCGTGCGCGGCAAGGGTTCGACGATTTCCTCGTCGTTTTCGGCGCGACCGTCGTGCCAGCCATCGTCGATCGGCTGGCTGATGCTGACTTCGTAGCGACCCGGCAGGTAGCCGGTGGAGCCGCGGCCTTTGATTGCGTCGCCCATGCGGCTTAGCCTACGCGCTGCCCGTCGCAGCAGCCGCGACACACCGGAATTCCGTGCCGATGCTCGATTCGCTGCAACAGGCCTGGCTGTGGCTGGTGTCGATTCCGCACCTGCGCCTGTACCTCGTGCTCGGCTGGCTGACCTACCTGCTGTGGCTGGGCGCCTGGATCGTGCTGCAGAAACGTGAACCGGTGGCGACGCTGAGCTGGCTGCTGGGCCTGGCCGTGCTGCCCTACGTGGGCTTTCTGGTCTACCACGTGTTCGGTCCGCAGAAGATCAAGCGCCACCGGCTGCGCCGTGGCCGCACGCAGTCGGCGCGGACGGAACTGCCCGCTGGCTTCCAGCCGACCCCGGAGGCCATCGAACTGGCGCGGCTGGGCCTGGCTGCCACCGGGCTGCGGCCGACGGTGGCGCGCGACGTGCGCCTGCTGGTCGATGGCGGCAACAAGTTCGAGGCCCTGCTGGCGGCGGTCGCGCAGGCGCAGAACCACGTCCATCTGGAGTACTACATCTACGCGGCTGACCGTACCGGCACGATGCTGCGCGATGCACTGATTGAACGCGCCCGGGCCGGGGTGAAGGTACGCTTGCTGCTGGACGCGGTGGGCTCGGGCAACGCGCGACGTTCGTTCTTCGCGCCGTTGCTGGAAGCCGGTGGCGAACTGTGCTGGTTCCATCCGATGCGCTTTGGCCGCGTCTGGCAACGGCCGTGGCTGAACATGCGTTCGCACCGCAAGATTGTGGTGATCGACGGCCGCATCGCGTTCACCGGCGGCATCAACATCACCGACGACGAGAACGATCGCCTGCGCTCCGACGCCTACCGCGACCTGCACCTGCGCCTGGAAGGCGAAGCCGTGCGCACGCTGCAACTGGTGTTCGCCGAGGATTGGGCCTATGCGACGGGCAGCCGCGATTTCGTCGCCGAGGTGGCGCGCGCGACACCGTCAGAGCAGGGCGGCACGATCCCGGCGCAGGTACTGACCTCCGGTCCGGATTCGTCGTGGGAAGCCATCCATCGCCTGCACGTCAGCGCAATCCATGAAGCGCAGCGCCGGGTCTGGCTGGTGACGCCCTATTTCGTGCCCGGCGAGGCGGCGATGATGGCGCTCACCTCGGCGGCACTCGGCGGCCTTGACGTACGCCTGCTGGTGCCGAAGATGAGCGATTCCCGGCTGGTCACCTACGCCGCGCGCTCCTACTTCGACGACCTGCTCGCGGCCGGGGTCAAGGTCTACGAGTACGGGCCGCGCATGCTGCACACCAAGGCGCTGCTGACCGACGACGACCTGGTGATGATTGGTTCGGCCAATTTCGACCACCGCAGCTTCCGGCTCAACTTCGAGGTGACGATGCTGTTCCGTGATGCCGCGCTGGCGGCGCAACTGGCGGCGCTGATCGAATCGGAACTGTCCAGTGCGCCGCGGGTACGCGACGATCGCGCCCGCTCGCTGTGGCGCTACCGGTTGCCCGAAGCGCTGGCGCGGCTGTTGTCCCCGTTGTTGTGACGCCTGTCCGACGAACGGTTTTCCGGTCGCGACGGCCTGCCTTGCCGCGCCCGCGATCGCGGTAGACTTCCCGGGTCGTCAAAGGAGTGTCCACGATGCCCTGGCTGTTCCTGCTGCTCGGACTGGTTGCGATGGCGGTCGCGATGAAGACCACCTCGATGCTGTTGATGGTGATCTGCCTGCTGGCGTCGCTGGTGTTCCTTGTGCTGTGGGCCTACGGCTGGTACGCCAGTCGCGTGGTCAGCGTCAGCCGCGACGAATCGCTGATGCTGGATCCCGACGAGTTGCGTCGCCTGCGCGAACAGGCCGAGGCGCGCAAGCTCGCCGCGCAGGTTTCGCAGGAACCACCGTCGACCTGAGCCTTGCGCCCACCGCGCATCAAGGCCGGTCAAGGTCGGTTGTGCTTCCACATCCGGCGCGCGCAGACTGCCTGCCGATCCTCTTGGTTCTCACCCGATGACCGCGCTCAGCGTCAACGTCAACAAGATCGCCGTGCTGCGCAACTCGCGCGGCGGCAATGATCCGGATGTGGTGCGTGCCGCACGCACCTGCCTGGAGGCCGGTGCGCACGGCATCACCGTGCATCCGCGGCCGGATGCACGCCATGTCCGTGCCGGCGACGTGGCCGCGTTGGCCGAACTGACGCGCGCGCATGGCGTCGAGTTCAACCTCGAAGGCAATCCATTCGCGCCGCCGCGGGTCGGTTATCCGGGCTTCGCGGCACTATGCGCGCAGGCGCGGCCGGCGCAGGCGACGCTGGTGCCCGACAGCGACGGCCAGCTCACATCCGACCACGGCTTCGATTTCGACCGCGACAGCGAACGCCTGCGGCCGCGCATTGCCGAACTGAAAGCGCTCGGCTGCCGGGTCAGCCTGTTCGTCGATGCCGGCGTGACCGATGTCGCGCGCGCCGCCGACATCGGCGCCGATCGCATCGAGCTTTACACCGGACCTTACGCCGAAGCGCATGCGCGCGGCGACGCCGCAGCGGCGCTGGCACTGTGCGTGGAAACGGCCGAACACGCGCGTAGTGCGGGGCTGCAGGTCAATGCCGGACACGACCTCAACCAGGACAACCTCGGCGAGTTCGTCCGCGCCGTACCCGGCCTGCTTGAAGTATCGATCGGACACGCGCTGATCGGCGAAGCGCTATACGCTGGACTGGAGCGCACCGTGCGGGCCTATCTGGACATCCTTCGCGATGCGGGCGCGGCGCGGCGCGTCGATTCGGGGCGCTGAGCAAGCACTTCGAGTGTTCGACAACGGCCTCTGTTACAAACGGCTGATGACGGATCGCATTGCCACTGCAGAGCCACCATCGGCCTCGAAGTAGTTCCCTTTGTGGAGCGAGCTTGCTTCGTTACACCGGTTTTGCGAGGCGAAACAGCGGAGCGAGCTCTGCTCTGAAAGGCATGCGTCTGGATATTGCCGTGCAATGTGGTGGCAATGCGCAAAAAAAAAAGCCGCCCTTGCGGGCGGCTTGAATTCCACTGTTTCAGGTAAGCGCACCGGCCGGGGCCGGCTTGTCGCGATATTGCTTACTGGCTCTTCTGCACGAAGCCGATCTTGATCATGTCGGCGTTCTTGGCGGCTGCGAGCACCTTGGCCAGCACTTCGTATTCGGCGTCGTCGTTGGTGTCGATCTCCAGCGTCGGCTGGTTGGTCGGATCACGTTCGACTTCGGCCTTCATCATGTTCTGCAACGCGGTGACCGGCGTCGGCGAATCGTTCCAGTACACCTGGTTGGATGCGTCGATGCGCAGGCGGATCGGCTCCGGCGGTTCCTTTGGATTCTCCAGCGGCTTGTCGGTCTTCTGCGGCAGGTCGACCTTGATCGGGAACGACTGGATCGGCATGGTCACCATGAAGATGATCAGCAACACCAGCATCACGTCGACCAGCGGCGTGACGTTGATATCGGCCATTGGACCGCCACCGGAATTGGATGCAAATGCCATGGCTCTAGTCTCCGGTCAACGATTCTTTTCTTTGGTGGCCACGTAGCCGATATCCAGCATGCCCTGCGCCTGCGCGATCTTGGTGATCTCGTTGATCGTGCGCATCTTGGTGGTGGCATCGCCGCGCAGGTTGAGCGGCGGTTGCGGCTGCTGCTGGGCGGCGCTGGACAGGCGGCTTTCGAGGATGTCGCGGGTGATCGGCTCGTCGTTCCAGAACAGCGAGCCGTCCTCCTTGACCGAAAGCTGGATCGGCGTCGCCTTCAGCTTGGCTTTCTCTTTGTTGACGAGGTTCACCTGCGGCAGCGTGATCTGCGTCTTGTTGCTCATCAACGGCGTGGTGATCATGAAGATGATCAACAGCACCAGCATCACGTCCACCAGGGGCGTGACGTTGATTTCGGCCATCGGGCCGCCGGTGTTGTCGCCTGCACTGAAGGCCATTTCGCTGCTCCTACTTTCTGCCGTCGGACCGTCGCTTAGCGACGGGCCGTGGACTCGCCGACGCGCGCGCCGGTTGCGAAGAAGTCGTGCAGGTCATGCGCGAACGTATCGAACTTGTTGTTGGTGACGCGGTTCAGGCGCACGAAGAAGTTGTACGCCAGCACCGCCGGGATCGCCACGAACAAGCCGATAGCAGTCATGATCAGCGCCTCGCCGACCGGACCTGCCACTGCGCTGATCGATGCGTCGCCGCTGGAACCGATCGCGATCAGGGCGTGGTAGATGCCCCACACGGTGCCGAGCAGGCCGACGAACGGCGCGGTCGAACCGACCGTGGCGAGCACCGTCAGGCCGCTCTCCAGGCGCATCGACTCGCGGGTCACGCCCTGGCGCAGCGCGCGATCGACGAATTCGGAGCGGTTCAGCGACTCGACCAGGCGCGAGCCTTCATGGCGCTGGTGGTGCGCGGCGGCCTGGGCGGCATCGAGCGCGATCTTCGAGAAGGGCTCGCCCTTGGGCTGCTCTTCCATGAAGCGGATCGCGTCCTGCGCGTTCGGGGTTTCCCAGAACGTACTGACCACACGATCGGCGCGGCCGCGCAGGCGCATGTTCTTGATGACGTTCATGACGATCCAGTAGACCGACATCACCGACATCAGGGCGAGAGTGATGAACACGACCCAGCCGACGGCGTCGAAGTTCTGGAGCAGATGGCCGAAGCTCATTTGCTGTAGTGCCGCGGCGTTGTTGTTGCCGGACGCAGCGGCGGCGGTGGTTTCCTGCAGCATGACGCTTACCTTTGAATGTCGTGGAAGGAGTGGATGACGCTGTTTCTGTTTTCTGGATGGAACTGGGTACCGCTTACCTCAACCGGCAGCATTTGCGTCAGCCGAGTTTGAATTCGACCGGCACGCGGACACGGCCCGATACATTCTGTCCGCCCTGCGATGCCGGATTGAAGCGCCAGCGCTTGGCGGCCTGAACCGCAGCGCGGTCGAGATTGCGGTTGCCGCTGGATTGCTCGACCTCGACGTCGGTGGCGTTGCCGTTGGCGTCGACGGTAATCACCAATACCACAGTGCCTTGGATGTTGCGGCGCTGTTCTTCCGGCGGATATTTCGGCGGGTTCATGTTCTTCGACGAAATATCGACGCTGGCTTCCATCGAGGCGACCGGCGCGGGCGGCGCGGGCGGTGCCGGTGGCGGCGCCTGCACGTCGCTGGCGCGCGCTTCGTCGACGAGTATCGGCGGTGCTTCCGGCGGCGGTGGTACCGGCGATGGACGCGGCGGCGACAGCTCCTTGATCGGAGTCGGCTTCGGCGGTTCCGGCGGCGGAGGCGGCGGAGGCGGCGGTGGTGGTGGCGGTTCGATGAACGTCACGTCGACGCGGCTGTCGCGTTCGTCTTCCTGCGGCGGCGGCGTGATGGGCGCCAACAGCAGCAGCAGTGCCGCGGCATGGATGGCGATCGCCAAGGTGATGCCGGCGACGCGTGGCCAGTTGAGTCCTGGTTCGCTGTCGTCTTGGTTCTCGTGGCGGGCGAGGCGTTCGATCATGCGGGGCTCTGCAGTGGGCTCGGGCGCCGCAGCGCCGCGGATCAGTTTTTGGTGTTCATGCAGCAGGTTGGCCGCATGAACCCCTAAGCTTATACCAATCTAGCGGGCTCGTTCCAATCGATTCCGCGCTTAATGAAATCCTTACTCTATTTGAGCAGGGAGCTGGCCTGCGCCGGATCTTTGACGCCTTTATCCAAGGCCTTTTGCGCCGCTGCCTTGGCCTCGGCCTTCTTGCCCTGGAAGCCGTAAACCTTGGCCAGATTCAGGTACGCCTCGCCATCGGCGGCGATCGGCGCGGCCTTGGCATACATCGCTTCGGCGGTCTTGACATCGTCGGCGGCGTAGGCTTTCTGCGCGACGATCATGTAGGCCTTGGCCAGCTCGGCATCCTGCGGCAACAGGCCCTTCGCGACGCCTGCGTCGATCACCGGCACCGCTTCTTTCCACTTGTCGGAATTCAGGTAACCGGCATACAGCGCTTTGTACTCGCGCGCCTCAGTCAATTGGCCCTTCTTGTAAGCCTCGCCAAGCAGCGCATTGGCCTGGTCGTACTGGTCGGCCTGCTGCAGGGAGGCCACCGCGTTCATGAGGATCTTCTTGTCATCCGGATGCTGGGCAAGCAGATCCTTGTACAGCTGGGCGGCTTCGGCATTGCGCCCCATGCTGGCGAGGATGCTGCCGCGCATGGTCTGGTATTTCACGTCGGTCGACTTGGTTTCGGCGAGAAACCGGTCCAGCGTCTTCAACGCCGGGTCGTACTGTTGCAGCCCGAACTGCACCGCCGCCAAATTGCTCATCACCTGGTAGTGGCTGTTGTTGTCCAGACCGTTGCTGTCGAGCGCCTTCTGGAAATATTCGGCAGCTTTGGCATCGTTGCCCTGGTCGGCTGAAGCGCTGCCGGCGAGTTGATAGGCGAAACCTTTCTCGTAGGCGTTGGCGTCGGGCTTGGTCGCGATTTCCTCGGCCTTGGCGACGACCGCGGCGTAGTCCTGCTTTTCGTACAGTTCCTGCGCGTCCTGCAGCGACTTCAGGGCCTTGCTGCTGGCCTTGGCCTCGGGCTGGGCGCGGGTGGCGTTGGGGAACAGCGGCGCGCCGGCGGCAGCGCTCTGGCCATCCTGCTTGTCCTCGGTCTTGTTGAGTTCGGCCTTACGCTTGTCACGTTGGGCACGCATGCTGGTACTGCCGACATTGCCGTAATCTTGCTGCGCGTAGACCGGCGCCATGACGGCCATCGACAACACTGCGGTCAGTGCGAGCACGAGCGGCTGCTGGGCGAATGAACGGGTTTTCATCGATGCACCTCGAAGACGGTTGCCGACGGTAGCGGCGGTGGAAAGATAGGGCGTGGATGCCGGGGGCGGCCACGCTAACAGAACAGACCTTCAAAAGTCGCAAATTGCTGCAGGCCGGTCATTGGACTTTGGTCGCGTCAACCGCAGCTGGGACGGCGGCCGGCCGCGCGCGCCTGCTCGTAGGTCGGCACCAGTTGCGCGGAACGCTGCTGCAACTCGGCGATGCGCGCCTGCGGATCGGGATGGGTCGACAGCCACTGCGGTGGACGACTGCCGCCGGCGGTGATCATGTTCTGCCACAGGTTCACCGCCTGGCGCGGATCGAAACCGGCCTGTGCCATCAACTGCTGGCCGACCACGTCGGCTTCGGTCTCCTGCTCGCGCGAGCCGGGCAGCAGGAAGCCGGTCTGTGCCAGCACACTGCCTCCCTGCACGGCCGCTTCGCCGGCGCCTTGGCCATAACGCGCGCCAGCCAGCGCGCCGAGGACCGACAGCGCGCCCTGCGCGCCCATCTGTCGGGTGATGCGCTCGTCGTGATGGCGAGCCACGACGTGTCCGATCTCGTGCGCGATCACCGCCGCCAGCTGGTCCTGGTTACGCGCGACGGTGAAGATACCGGTGTTGACGCCGACCTTGCCGCCCGGCAGCGCGAAGGCATTGGGTTCGCTGTTGGCGAACAGCGCGCTTTCCCAACCCGTCTGCGCACCCGGCGGCAGCTGCCGCGTGATCGCATCCACCACACAGCGCACGTAGGCGTTCTGGCGCGCGTCCCTGCTCAACGGCCCCTTGCTCTTGGCCTCGCTGAAGGCCTGCGCGCCGAGCTGGTTGAGTTCCTGCTGCGACACCGCGCCGACCATCTGCGTGCGCCCGGTCGGCGACGTCGTCGTCGCACAGGCGGTCACGAGGCCGGCGATGGCCAGCGCCACCCACGATGCTTTCATGGCGTGTCTCCGACGAGATGAATGGGACTTTTTTAAGCCGGTCAAGCTGAAGGGCGCGTCAACCGGCGCGGGAGGCGATGCAAGCGTCCCGCCTGGTGCGGGACGCCCTGGTCAGACGTCGAGGTTGGCCACCTTCAGCGCATTGTCCTCGATGAATTCGCGTCGCGGTTCGACCACGTCACCCATCAGCGTGCTGAAGATCTGATCGGCGGCGACCGCATCCTCGATCCGTACCTGCAGCAGGCGCCGCGTGTCGGGATTGACGGTGGTGTCCCACAGCTGTTCGGGATTCATCTCGCCCAAGCCCTTGAAGCGCTGGATGCTGCGGCCCTTCTTGGCTTCTTCCAGCAACCAGGCCTGTACTTCGGCGAAGCTGGACACCGGTTGCGACCGGCCGCCTCGCACGACCTGCGCGCCCTCGCGGATCAGTCCGTGCAGCAACGCCGCCGCCTCGCGCAACGGGCGCAACTCGCCGCCGTCGAACGCCGACAGCGACAACACCTGCACGAACTCCTCGCCCATGTGCCGGCGCGTCACCAGCAATGCCGCCGGACGATCGTCGCGCGCGGCCTGCAGGGTCAGCGTGTAACGCGGACCACCGATGCCGCCGCGATTGAGCCGCGCCTCCAGCGCATCCAGTTCGTGGCGCTCGTCGGTATTCGCCGCCAGATGCGCGGTGTCCAGCGGGGTGAAGTCGATCAGCGACTCCAGCACGGCCGGATCGTAGCGATGCGCGTTGCGCGCGATCGCCTCACGCGCGCCGGCATAGGCCAGCAACAGTTTTTCCAAGGCCGGTCCGGTGATCGCCGGCTCACCGTCCGCCGGTATCAGCGACGCATTCTCAACCGCATTGCCGGCGAGATACGCATTGAGCGCGGCATCGTCCTTCAGGTACAACTCCTGCTTGCCCTGCTTCAGCTTGTACAGCGGCGGCAGGCCGATGTAGACGTGGCCGCGCTCGATCAGCTCCGGCATCTGCCGATAGAAGAAGGTCAGCAGCAACGTGCGGATGTGCGAGCCGTCGACGTCGGCGTCGGTCATGATGATGATGCGGTGGTAACGCAGCTTGTCCGGGTTGTATTCGTCCTTGCCGATGCCGGTGCCCAGCGCAGTGATCAGCGTGCCGACTTCAGCCGAAGCAAGCATGCGGTCGAAGCGCGCACGCTCGACGTTGAGGATCTTGCCGCGCAACGGCAGCACCGCCTGGTTCTTGCGGTTGCGGCCCTGCTTGGCCGAGCCGCCGGCCGAATCGCCCTCGACGATGAACAGCTCCGACAGCGCCGGATCCTTTTCCTGGCAGTCGGCGAGCTTGCCGGGCAGGCCGGCGATATCCAGCGCGCCCTTGCGTCGGGTCAGGTCGCGGGCCTTGCGCGCGGCCTCGCGGGCGCGGGCGGCGTCGACGATCTTGCCGGCGATGGCACGGGCCTCGTGGGGGTGTTCCTGCAGGAACTCCTCCAAACGTGCACCGAACGTGCTCTCAACTACCGGCCTTACCTCGGAACTGACCAGCTTCTCCTTGGTCTGGCTGGAGAAGCTCGGGTCCGGCACCTTCACCGACAGCACCGCGATCATGCCCTCGCGCATGTCGTCGCCGGACAGCGTGATCTTGGCCTGCTTGGCGATGCCGTTCTGTTCGATGTAGTTGCTCAGCGTGCGCGTCAGCGCGGCGCGGAAACCGATCAGGTGGGTGCCGCCATCCTTCTGCGGGATGTTGTTGGTGAAGCAGAACATCGTTTCCTGGTAGGCATCCGTCCACTGCAGCGCGACATCGACGGTGATGCCGTTCTGCTCGCCGGTCACCGAGATCACGTTCGGATGCAGCGGCGTCTTCAGCTGTGCCAGGTGCTCGACGAAGGAGGCGATGCCGCCCTCGTACTGGAACACGTCCTGGCGGCCTTCGCCGCGTTCGTCGATCAGGGTGATCTTGACCCCGGAATTGAGGAACGACAGTTCGCGCAGGCGCTTGGCCAGGATGTCGTAGTGGAATTCGACGTCGGTGAAGATTTCCGCCGCCGGCTTGAAGCGCAGCAGCGTGCCGCGCTTGTCGGACGTTTCAAGTTGCTTCAACGGATACAGCGGCTCGCCCAGCGCGTACTCCTGCTGCCAGTGGTAACCGTCGCGCCACACTTCCAGCCACAGGTGCTCGGACAGCGCGTTGACGACGGATACGCCGACACCATGCAGGCCGCCGGATACCTTGTAGCTGTTGTCGTCGAACTTACCGCCGGCGTGCAGCACGGTCATGATCACTTCGGCCGCGGAAACGCCCTCTTCCTTGTGCGTATCGACCGGAATGCCGCGGCCGTTGTCGTAGACGCCCACCGAACCATCTTCCAGGATCCGCACGATCACGTCGTCGGCATGGCCGGCGAGCGCTTCGTCGATCGCGTTGTCGACGACTTCGAACACCATATGGTGCAGACCGGTGCCGTCATGCACATCGCCGATGTACATGCCGGGCCGCTTGCGGACGGCCTCGAGGCCGCGCAATACGGTGATCTTGCTGGAGTCGTAGTTCTGGTTCGGGGTGTTCGGGATGGTGCTGTCGGTCGTTTCTGACATGCTTTTCGCGCGCTCCCGCGACGCGGGCGCGTGGACCGGCATCGCGACACATTAGCTATAGGGGATTGCTCCGGGAATTATAGCATTTGACCCTTTGCGTAGCCTGGATGGGCGAAGCGCATCCAGAGGCTTCGGGTCCGGTGTACCGCGCTTTATCCGGGACTACACCTGGGTGATTCGTCCGTGTTCCACGTGGAACCAGATCGTATCGGCGTCTGCCGCCAGCTCGGAGGGACGCTCGGTCCCGGTAATGAAAACCTGGGCGCCACTGGCCTGCAGCCGGCCCAGCAACTGCTGCTGATGGGCGCGGTCCAGCTCGGAGGCCAGGTCGTCCAGCGCCACGACCGGCCATTCGCCCCGTTGTCCGGCATAGTCTTCAGCCTGAGCCAGCAGGCAAGCCAGCGCGGTCAGCTTGGCCTGGCCGCGCGACAGGGCTTCGCGGTTCGGGCGAGCGGCATAGTCGATGCGCCAGTCAGCCCGGTGCGGGCCGACCGAGGTATAGCCCAGTGCCAAATCCCGCTCCCGCGCCAGCAGCAGGGCATCGGCCAGCGGCACGTCCTGGCGGCGCCAGCCGGGCAGGAACTGCAGGGTTGCCGTGCCGAGCACGGGCACCAGTTCGGCCGCGACCGTGGCCACCTGTGGCTGCAGGCGCTCCAGATAGGCCTCGCGCCGCGACGTCAGCGGCTCCCCGGCCTCGGCGAGTTCGTGCTCCCAGGCTTCAAGCTGGTCGGCGTGGGGGCGGCTTTTGAGCAGGGCATTGCGCTGTTTGAGGGCACGTGCGTAGCGTCGCCACAGCGGCAGAAAGTCCTGTTCCACGTGGAACAACCCCCAATCCAGCCAGCGACGGCGTGGCTCGCCTCCGCCGGACACCAGGGCGTGGCTGCCGGGTTCGAAGGTCACGACCGCTAGCGCGGCACATAACTCGCCCAGGGACGCCGCTGGCGCCCCGTCCAGGCGGCCTTCCCAGCCTTGTCCGCTATGACGCAAGCCGACCCGGCGTGGGCGCTGTGCGGCTTCCAGCCATTCCGCGAACACCTCCAGATCCATAGCACCGCTGCGAATCAGGCCGTCACGGACCGGGCCGCGAAAGCTGCGACCGTAGGCAAGCAGGTGGATGGCCTCGAGCAGGCTGGTCTTGCCGGCACCGTTGTCGCCAATGATCCAGTTCACGCGTGGGCCGGGCTGGATCGATAAGGGCGCCAATTGCCGCAGATCGCGAATGTCGAGACGGGTCAGACGCATGGGGCGCCCAAACGACACCGCCCGGCAGGAACCGGGCGGCGAGGTTTCACGTGGAACTGTCGTTTCGCCCAGTTCAGCCGACGATGGCCGAGCCCAGGCACAGAGATCTTCATGGCATCCATTACAGCCGCAGCGGCATCACCACATGGCGGCAGCGCTCGTTGCTGGCTTCGCGCACCAGAGCCGACGAATTCGCATCGCGCAGCGCGATCACCACGTGCTCGTCGCGCAGCGCGGACAGGGCATCGAGCAGGTAGTTGACGTTGAAGCCGATCGCCAGGCCATCGACCTTGGTATCGGCCTCGACTTCTTCCTGCGCCTCTTCCTGTTCCGGGTTATGGGCGTTGATCTTCAGCTGCCCCGGCGAGACCTCGACACGGACACCGCGGTACTTCTCGTTGGACAGGATCGCGGCACGCTGCAGCGAGGCACGCAAGGCCTCGCGATCGACCTTGACCTCACGGTCGGCGCCGATCGGTATCACCGCCTCGTAGTCGGGGAAGCGGCCATCGATCAGTTTGGAGGTGAAGGTGACATCGTCGCGCTTGACCCGGATATGGCTGCGGCCCAGTTCCAGCTCCAGCGTGCGATCGCCGCCTTCGAGCAGGCGCTGCAGTTCCTGCACGCCCTTGCGCGGCACGATGATCTGGCGCTTGCCGCCACCGCCGTCCAGAGGCGCTTCGCACAACGCCAGGCGGTGACCGTCGGTCGCCACGCAGCGCAGGATCTTGTCGCTGAGGTCGAACAACAGGCCATTGAGGTAATAACGCACGTCCTGCTGCGCCATCGCGAATGCGGTGCGCTCGATCAGTTCCTTCAGCGCCGCCTCCGGCACCTGCACGCGCTCGGTCGCTTCGACTTCGTCGATCGACGGGAAATCATTGGCCGGCAGGCTGGCCAGGGTGAAGCGGCTGCGGCCGGCCTGCACCGTGATCTTGTCGCCGGACTGGCTGACGGTGACCTTGCTGCCGTCGGGCAGGGCGCGGACGATCTCGAACCACTTGCGCGCCGGCACGGTGATCTCACCGTCTTGGGCGTCGTCGACCGCGACCCGCGCGATCATCTCGACCTCCAGGTCGGTACCGGTCAGCGACAGCTGGCCGTTGTTGACCTGCACCAGCAGGTTGGCGAGAACGGGCAGGGTCTGCCGGCGTTCGACCACGTTGACGACCTGCGCCAACGGCTTGAGCAAGACTTCGCGTTGCAGACTGAAGCGCATGCGGCCCGATCCCTTGTGCTCTGGCTCTGAATGGATGAAATAACTTAAAAGCTGGTGGTGATGGTGTCGCTGAATTCTGTGGGTAACACGTTCAACTATTTGATCTGTATAACTTTATTCGGATAGTAAACCCTGCTGACAAGGCCGGTGGTCAGACCTGCACAAGCTGTGGATAAATTCCGTGGTGCGAGTCGTCCCCGAGTTATCCACAAGCCTCGAGCTCAGTTGTTCACTGGCTTTGCGGCGTCCGGTCCTGGCTCGAACCGGCAGCCGCGCGCTCATTCGCTGAGCTTGCGGATCAGCTTGTCCCAGTCCTCATGCAGCTTGCCGTCGGTCTCCATCAGGCCGCGCACCTGGCGACAGGCGTGCAACACGGTGGTGTGATCGCGGCCGGCGAAGGCGTCGCCGATTTCCGGCAGGCTGTGTTCGGTCAGCTCCTTGGCCAGCGCCATTGCCACCTGGCGCGGCCGGGCCAGCGAACGCGTCCGCCGCTTCGACAACAGATCCTTCAATTGCAGGCCGTAGTAGTCTGCCACGGTCTTCTGGATGTTGGGGATGCCGATCGCCTGCTGCTGCGCGCGCAGCAAGTCGCGCAGGGTTTCCTGGGCGAACTCGACGGTGATGCTGCGGCCGGTGAAATTGGCGCGCGCAGCCAGCGTGTTGAGCGCGCCCTCCAGGTCGCGCACGTTGCTGCGCATCTTCTTGGCGATCAGGAACGCGACGTCCTCGGGGATCATGGTGCCGCGTTCGCGCGCCTTGGACAGCACGATCTGGGCGCGCGTCTCGAAGTCCGGCGGTTCGATCGCTACCGACAAGCCCCAGGCCAGGCGTGATTTCAGCCGCGGTTCGAGCCCTTCGACCTCGCGCGGATAGCGGTCGCAGGTCAGGATGATCTGCTGCCTGCCATCGAACAGCGCGTTGAACGTGTGGAAGAACTCCTCCTGGGTACGATCCTTGCCGGCGAAGAACTGGATGTCGTCGATCAGCAGCGCGTCGACCTGCTGGAACTGGCGCTTGAATCCGTCCATCGCCTTTTCCTGCAGCGCCTTCATCATCGCGCTGAAGAACTGCTCGCTGCGCAGGTACATCACCCGCGTCGCCGGATTGGCCGCGCACATGGCATTGCCGGCGGCGAACATCAGGTGGGTCTTGCCCAGGCCGGTGCCGCCGTACAGCAGCAGCGGATTGTGGGAACGGTCGCCCGGTCGCGTCGCCGCCTGCCATGCGGCGGCGCGGCCCAACTGGTTGCTGCGGCCCTCGACGAAATTGTCGAAGGTGTAGTGGCTGTCGAGGTTGCCGTGGAACGGTTCGATCGGTCGCGGCGCGGCGACTGGCGATGCCGCACTGGGCGCCGGCGCGCGTTTCAGCGCGCCGATTTCCAGGCTGACCTCGGGCGAACCGGCATAGTGCGCCAGCAGTTCGCGGATGCGGCCCAGGTATCGGTCGCGGACCTGTTCGACGACGAAGGCGTTCGGCGCGAACAGCACCAGCGCCTCGTTGCGACGGGTCGCCTGCAAGGGCTTGAGCCAGGTGTGGACCTCTTCGGCCGGCAGTTCGGCTTCCAGGCGTTCCAGGCAGCGCGGCCAGGCATCGAGATTCGGAATAAAGGTCATTCGAAAGGCTGGCCGCACGACGCAGGACGTCGCGAGAGGAAGTCGAAACCGGGATGCGGGCAGACTATCACCGCACCCCCAGTCGCGCACCTGCAGCAAGCGCCGCTGGTCGCACGGCGGATTCCGGAAACGGGTGCCGCGCAGGCCAGGCAACGAGGACCGGCAGGCGGCCAGGATTTGACCGGCGGCCGGGCAAGCCGCTATCCTTGCCGGTCTTTTCCACCGAAAGCCGCCACGCTCATGGCCACCAAGCGCACCTATCAGCCCAGCAACCTCAAGCGCAAGCGCGACCACGGCTTCCGTGCCCGCATGGCGACCGCCGACGGCCGCAAGATCCTGGCCCGTCGCCGCGCCAAGGGCCGCAAGGTCCTCACGGCCTGATTGCTTCCTGCCGGCCGCCTCGGCCGGTGCTTGCAACGATGCCCACGTGTGCCCGCTTTCCGCGTAGCGCACGCCTGACGGCAGCGTCGGACTACGACGCCGCATTCAAGTCCGGACAACGCCATCACGACCCCTTGTTCGGCCTGCATTGGCGGCGCGGCGATGCTGCCGCGCGCCTGGGCCTGGCGGTATCGCGCAAGGTCGATCGCCGCGCGGTCGTCCGCAACCGCATCAAACGCGCGCTGCGCCAGCAATTCCGCCTGCTGCGGGCCGATCTGGCCGGCGGCGACTATGTCTTCGTGGCCCGCGCCGCCGCGGCGCAGGCCTCTCCGGCGGCACTGGCCGCGGCGATGCAGGCCTTGCTGCAGCGGGTCGGTGCGCTGCCGCGACAGTCGACTCCCGCGGCCTCGCCCGGCACAATGCGCAGCGCGGCAAATGCCGCCGCTACCTGCAACAGCAATCCAGATGTCCCCACCCACGATCCGATGCCGGCTTCCGATGCTGGCTGAGCCTGCCGCTGCCTGATGAACCAGACCCGCGTTTTCCTGATCTTCGCCTGGCTGATGGTGGCGACCCTGTTGTGGATGGAATGGGGCAAGGAGCAGGCTGCGTCCAGCGCTCCGGCCACGCCGGTGGCGATCGTGCCCGGTGCCACTGCGCCCACGGCCACCGCGCCGGGCGCGATTCCGCTCGCGTCGGTGCCGGGCCAGGCGACAGCGGCCGCCGCACCGGCGATGACCAGCGCCGCGCCGACCGTCACGGTCCGCACCGACGTGCTCAAGCTGAGCATGGACGGCGGCACCCTGCACGTCGCCGACCTGTTGAAGCATCCCAGCACCGCCGACGAAAAAAGCGCGCCGGTACGCCTGCTCGATTCGGACGCCGCCCGTTATTTCGCGGTCAGTAGCGGCTGGATCAATGCGCAGGATCCCGCGCAGCGTGCGGTGTTCGTGCCCGAGGGCGACAAGCGCGAATTCGCGCTCGCCGCGGGCCAGGACACGCTCGAGGTACCGTTCGTGTGGCACGGCCCGAACGGCATCAGCATCCGTCGCACCTATGTGTTCACCCGTGGCCTGTACACGGTCAAGGTGCGCGATGAAGTGAGCAACACCGGCAGCACGCCGTGGCAGGGCTACGTCTACCGCCAGCTCGAACGCGTGCCGCGCGCGTTGCAGCGCAGCGGCCCGACCAGCGCCGAACAGTACAGTTTCCAGGGCGCCGCCTGGTTCAGCCCGCAGGACAAATACGAGAAGCGCAAGTTCGATGATTTCGTCGACGACGGCCCGCTCAACAAGGAAGTGACCGGCGGCTGGCTGGCCATGCTGCAGCATCACTATTTCGCCGCATGGATCCCGCAGCCCGATCAGGCGGCGTTGTTCGGCCTCAACCAGGCCAACGGCCGCTACACGATCGAGGCCAAGGGCCCCGCTTTCACCGTTGCCCCGGGCAGCCAGGTCAGCACCGAGGCGCGGTTGTGGGTCGGTCCGAAACTGGTCAGCCAGATCGAGGCGCAGCAGGTGCCGGGGCTGGAGCGCGCGGTCGACTTCAGCAGCTACAGCCTGATGGCGACGCTGGCCGGTTGGCTGTTCTGGGTGTTGGCCAAGCTCTATGGCGTGTTCGGCAACTGGGGCTGGGCGATCGTCGGCCTGGTGGTGCTGATCAAGCTGGCGATGTATCCGCTGTCGGCGGCGCAGTACAAGTCGATGGCCAAGATGCGCAAGTTCCAGCCGCGCATCGCCCAGCTCAAGGAGCGCTACGGCGACGACAAGCAGAAGTTCCAGATGGCGATGATGGAGCTTTACAAGAAAGAGAAGATCAATCCGGTCGGCGGCTGCCTGCCGATCCTGCTGCAGATGCCGGTGTTCCTGGCGCTGTACTGGATGCTGTCGGAATCGGTCGAACTGCGCCACGCGCCGTGGATCCTGTGGATCCACGACCTCACCGCGCGCGATCCGTTCTTCATCCTGCCGGCGATCAACCTCGCCGTGATGTGGGCCACGCAGAAGCTGACCCCGGTGGCGCCAGGCATGGATCCGATGCAGCAGAAGATGATGCAGTGGATGCCGGTGGTGTTCGGTGTGATGTTCGCGTTCTTCCCGGCCGGTCTGGTGCTGTACTGGGTCACCAATGGTGCATTGGGTCTGCTGCAGCAGTGGTGGATGACCAAGCGCTACAGCGAGGAGCCGGCCAAGACCTGATTCCGTGCTGTTTCCTCTCCCCGCGTGCGAGGAGAGGATGCCCGCAGCGAGCGCGCTGTCGCCCTTAGGCGGTCATCCCCGCGAAGGCGGGGGTCCAGTGACTTAGCTCTTGCTGTTGTATGGCGGAGCATGTTTCGCAGCGCTTGCTGCCAAACCCGGAGCTTCCGCCCGCTGCGCGTGCGGGTCACTTTCTTTTGCTGACCCAAAAGAAAGTAACCAAAGAAAAGGGTCTTCCCCGATCAAGGCTCACGTAGCGGCTTGGAGCCCTCGTAGATTTTTCGACTCGCCATCCATGGCTCGGTCGGAAAACGGCGGCCATCCATGGCCGCCGCCCTCCGGGTCTATGGAGTGGCTCGGGTCGCTGGTGGTTCGTGCCAACAGCCAATAGCCGCTGCTAAAGTCAAAGAAATTGCAGACCGCGAAAGACACACAAACGCGGCGATCTGATTTCAAGCGAAAACAAGAAGCTCGCTAGCAACGAAAGCAGATCCGAAC
>NZ_VLKN01000011.1 GCF_007830035.1 Luteimonas cucumeris
GTCTTCCCCGATCAAGGCTCACGTAGCGGCTTGGAGCCCTCGTAGATTTTCCGACTCGCCCTCCTGGCTCGGTCGGAAAACGGCGGCCATCCATGGCCGCCGCCCTCCGGGTCTGCGGACATTCGCGGCATTTGGTTGTGTCGCATCAGATCAAAAGCCGCAAGCGACACTTCCCTTCTCTTTTGAGCAGTAAAACCGCTCACGCATGCTAAGGTGCGCGCGCCCTGAAGCCAGCGTCCTGCATGCCAGCCTCGCCTTCCATCGCCCTGCTCCTGGTCAACCTCGGTACGCCCGATGCGCCGACCGCGCGCGCCGTGCGGCGTTATCTGGGCGAGTTCCTGCACGACCATCGCGTGGTGCAGCTGACGCGCTGGCTGTGGTGTCCGCTGCTGCATTTCGCGATCCTGCCGCTGCGCGGGCCGAAAGTGGCGCACAAATACGCCCAGATCTGGATGGAGGAGGGTTCGCCGCTGGCGGTGCATACCCGGCGCCTGGCCGCGGTCGTGCAATCGCTACAGCCGCAATGGCGGGTGGTGCATGCGATGCGCTATGGCCAGCCGGCGATCGCCACGGTGCTCGAACGCCTGCGCGCGGAAGGCGTCCGGCAGGTGGTGGTGCTGCCGCTGTACCCGCAGTACTCGACCACCACCACTGCTTCGGTCGCCGACGCGGTGGCGAAAGCCGGGGTCGGGCTGGACGTGCGGATGATCGACGATTACGCCGTCGATCCGGCCTGGGTCGACGCCGTCGCCGATTCGATCCGCATGGATCGCGCCGCGCACGGCACCGGCCGTCACCTGCTGTTTTCTTTCCACGGATTGCCGCAGCGCCTGGCCGATCAGGGCGATCCGTATCCGCAGCGCTGCGAGGCCAGCGCGGAAGCCATCGCCGCGGCGCTGGACCTGCCTGCCGATGCGTGGAGTCTCAGCTACCAGTCGCGCTTCGGTCGCGAACGCTGGCTGCAGCCGGCGGCCGCCGAGGTGCTGGATGAGCTGGCGGCACGTGGCGTCGACAGCGTCGATGTCGTCTGCCCCGGTTTCGCCGTCGATTGCCTGGAGACGCTGGAGGAAGTGGCGATGATGCTGGCCGCGCGCTTCGCCGAACGCGGCGGTCGCCTGCACTACATTCCCTGCCTCAACGAGGCGCCGTCGCATGCGCAGGCGCTGGCCGCGCTGGCGCAACGACGGCTGGACATGTGCGATGCATGAGTTCGCCGTGCGTACGCCGCTGGGCGCGATCGCCGGCCTGCGCAACGGACGCGAAGGCGCGCCGCGGGTGCTGGCGCTGCATGGCTGGCTCGACAATGCCGCCAGCTTCGTGCCGCTGGCACCGTACCTGGATGACGTGGACCTGGTCGCGATAGACCTGCCTGGCCATGGCCGTTCCGCGCACCTGCCGCCGGGCGCCGATTATTCGTTCGCCGGCGCCCTGAACACCGTGCTGGATGCCGCCGACGCGCTCGGCTGGGATCGCTTCGCCCTGCTCGGCCATTCGATGGGCGCGGGCATCGCCAGCCTGATCGCCGCCGCATGTCCACAACGGATCGAGCGTGGCGTCTTCATCGAGGCGCTCGGCGCGCTGGCCGAAGACGTCGATCGCACCGTGAGCCGCATGCGCGAAGCGGTGGCGGCGACGCGTGCGTTGCCGGGCAAGCGGCTGCGCGTTTTTCCGACGCTGGAGCCGGCGATCCGCGCACGCATGCAGGCCAACCAGCTCAGCGAGCCGGTGGCGCGACTGCTGGTCGAACGCGGTGTCGATGCGGTCGAAGGTGGCTACGTCTGGTCCAGCGATCCGCGGCTGACGCTGCCGACCATGACGCGCATGACCGAGGCGCAGATCGCCGACCTGGTACGCGGCATCGAATGCCCGGCGCGGGTGATCTTCGCCGATCCCGCGCAGACGTACCTGCCCGATCCGCTGCGTCGCGCGCGCGCCGCATTACTGCCGCAGGGCGAACTGATCGTGCTGGCGGGCGGACATCACCTGCACATGGAGCAGCCGCGGCAGGTGGCCGCGGCGATCACCGGTTTCTTCCACGCCTGACGCGCGTTACTGCGGCTTCTGGCCCAGCTGCACGCCGACGACGACATCATCGTCCTCGGCACTGAACGACAGCATCGCTACGCGGCGCTCCTTCTCGAACGACACCAGCGCGTTGTCCGCCTGCGGCTGCATCGCCATGGTTTCCTTCCAGCCTTGTTTGGCCATCGCCGCGCGCGCATCGACGTACAACGCAGGCACGGCGCCCTGTGTACGCAGGCTGAGCACCTGCGCGCCACCCATCTCCATGACGCTTTCCACCCGGTAGGCCTCGGGCAGGAACAGGTCGCCGGGGAAGCCCTTCGGCAACGGCAGATCGTCGCCACTGTTGATGTTGACTTCGCCCTTTTCGGTCTTGAGCGTGACGCCGCCCTTGCCGTCCGGATCGATGTCCACCTTGTTGCCGCTGGCTTTTTCCAGCGCGGCTTCGGCCAGTGCATCGCCAGCCTTCTGGCAGCCGGCCAGCAACAACGGGGCCAGCAGCAGCGCCAGTGCGACGCGGTGGAGGATGGGGGACGATGTCTGCATGCGTGCTTCCTTCGGGTTCGGTCGTTATCGACCACAACCCATACGCAATATGGACGCTCAGACGGACAGCAATGCGCGCAGGCTCGCTTTCAGGCGCCGGCCCTCGGCATGGAAATAGTCGCGCTCATCGCGCCAGGCGGGAAAACGCGCCTCGACCTCGCGCCAGAACGCACGCGAATGGTCCGGTCGGATCAGGTGGCAGAGTTCATGCACCAGCACGTATTCGAACGCCGATGGCCGCGCCAGCACCAGCGACAGGTCCAGCACCACCACGCCGTCGGCGCTCAGCGAACCCCACTGCGACGACATCACCTTGAACTGCACCCGCGATGGCGCGCGCGGCAGCGTCGGCAGGTACTTCGGCAGCCAGCGGCCGAGGTCGACGCGGGCCTGGGCTTCGTAGAAATCGCGCAGCGCGCGCCGCAGGGCGGCTTCGCCGGCGCGCACCGGCAGCGTGAACAACAGGCCATCCGCGTCTTCGTGCAGGCGCGCGTACCGGCCCTCGCCCCAGCGCAGTGGCAACTGCGCATCGCGTAGCGGCAGCGCGGTGGTCTGGTCGCGCTGCAGATGCGGCAACGCATCCATCGCGAAATGATCGAGCTGCCGCGCCAGCCAGTCGCGATGTTCGGCAACGAAACGATCGCCTGAAACCAGGCTGGCACGCAGCGGCAGGCTCAGCCGCGCGCCGCGCTCGTCGACCGACAGGCGCAGCCGGCGCGCACGTGGATCGCGCACGCGGGTGATGTCGACATGGCGGCCGTCGGGCAGGACGACCGAGAGCGTGTCGCGCGTGGCACGGGGGGCGGGCGCGAGCAGGCGGAACGGGGAAGGCATGGGCGATATCGTAAAGGGGCGGCAAGTGCCGCGTATGAATGCTGCAACGCGCACGTGCCGCTGGGTGGCGGCGCCGTCGCGAATGTCGTTCGATGGCGATCACAAACGCAGCGCGGATTTGGATACAACCCAGAGGAGGCAGCGGAGTTCCGCCCTCGCGACGACAGTAAACGCGTCGCGCGGAATGGGGCCACTGCCGCAGCAGCAGTGGCGGTTCCAGTCGCTCAGGCGTCGGCGCGACTCAGCTTCAACGCCGGTTCCAGTATCGCGAACAGCCGCTTCAGCTCGCCGGCCATCAGCGCGAAGCGCGCGTTGAGTTCGGCGCGGATGTCGTCGCCGTTGTCGCCTTCGAGCTGGTCGACGGCGCCATCGAGGAACTTGAGCTTGCGGATGATCAGGTCCTCGCCGAGCACGAACGAGACGTGGTCGTCCAGGGTCAGCGCCAGCCGCGTGACCTGCTTGCCGGCTTCCAGGTGCTTGGCGATCTCGTCGCCCTGCAGTTCCTGGTGCTGGCATTTGACGATCGCGCCGTGTTCGGCGGCGTCCTTCAGTTCGCATTCCTCGCCCAGCGCCAGGCCCTCGGGCAGCGTTTCGCCGGCGATCCAGCCGGTCAGCACGCTGCGCGGCGCGACTTCCGCGTTCAACGGCAGCGCCGGGAAGCTGCCCAGCGCATGGCGGATTTCCGAGACCACGGTTTCGGCGTTCTTGCGCGAGGAGGTATCGACGATGCACAGGCCGTGCTCGAGGTCGAGCATCGCGTCGGTGCGCGACGGCCGCACGAACGCGCGCGGCAGCAGTTCGTGGACCAGGTCTTCCTTGAGCTGCCTGCGCGCGCGGCCGCCAAGCTTGCGGCCTTCCTTTTCCTCGATCTCGGCGAGCTTCTTGCCGAGCAGATCGTTGACCACCGCCGACGGCAGCAGCTTGTCCTCGCCGCCCACGGTCAGCCAGACCGCATCGTCGACGCGGTGCGACAACTCCTCGGAATGGCGGCCGAACGGCGACACGAAGCCGCGCGAAAACAGCTCCAGCGCGCCAACCGGCTTGAGCTGGACTTCGGCCAGGTGGGTGTCGAGTTCGGACAGGTCGAGCGAAGTGGGGAAGCGGAACAGGGTCAGGTTTCTGAAGAACATCGAAGGTCCGTGTTGAGGAATGATTTCAAGCCGTCGTTTCCGCCTGCGCGGGAATGACGGCCTGGAACGAAGCGCATTGAATTACGAAGCGCCGCTTTCGTGCGGCTCGCCCGCCAGCCAGGCATGCGCATCCGGCAACGTTGCATTGCCCAGCCGGCCCAGCGCGAGGAAATCGAACAGTTTCGGATCGCTCAGCTGCGAGGGCCGGATGTCGCCCAGCGCGCGCGCGATCTGTTCGATGCGGCCGGGGGTTTCGCGCTCCCACTGGTCCAGCATCCTCTTGACCTGCTTGCGCTGCAGGTTCTCCTGCGAGCCGCACAGGTTGCAGGGGATGATCGGGAAGGATCTGGCGCGTGCGTACTCGGCGATGTCGTCCTCGCGCACGTAGGCCAGCGGCCGGATCACCACATGCTTGCCGTCGTCGCTGAGCAGCTTCGGCGGCATGCCGCTGATCTTGGAATGGAAGAACAGGTTGAGGAAGAAGGTCGCCACCAGGTCGTCGCGATGGTGGCCGAGCGCGATCTTGGTGAAGCCGTGCTGTTCAGCGTAGGTGTAAAGCGCACCGCGGCGCAGGCGCGAACACAGCGAACACATCGTCTTGCCTTCCGGCACGACCCGGGTGACGACCGAATAGGTGTCCTGCTCGAGGATCCGGTACGGCACACCGATCGATTCCAGATAGCCCGGCAGCACGTGTTCCGGGAAGTCCGGCTGTTTCTGGTCGAGGTTGACCGCCACCAGCTCGAAGCGCACCGGCGCCTTCTTCTGCAGTTGCAGCAGGATGTCGAGCAGGGTGTAGCTGTCCTTGCCGCCGGACAGGCAGACCATCACCTTGTCGCCTTCCTCGATCATGCCGAAGTCGGCGATGGCTCGGCCGACCTGGTGGCGCAGGCGCTTGGCCAGCTTGTGCTGCGCGTGCACGGCACGATCGCGGGCGCGTGGCAGGGGTTCGGCGAGGGGCAGGACGGTACTCATCGGCCGACCATTTTAGCGGCAGCCGGCGCGATGACGCTCATGCCGGCGCCCCTGTAAGCTGCACGAACGATGCAGCAACCTCCCGATCCCGCAGAAACCACCCGCCGCGTGGTCGAGCTGAAGCTCGAGCATCGCGACCTGGACGAGGCCATCGCCCGCCTGCAGGCCGACATCGACGCCGACGAACTGGCGATCAAGCGCCTGAAGAAACGCAAGCTGCAGCTGAAGGATGCGATCGCCAAGCTGGAATCGGCGTTGATTCCCGACCTGGACGCCTGAACCGGCTTGCGGCGCCGGGATTGCTATCCGCTTTGATGAACGTGACGGCGCGCTGGTCCGCCGGGAAAGGCGGCATCCTTGCTGGATGCCGCCGGATCGCCTTCCAGCAACGCGGCAAACAGTGTGCGCTATTTCTTGTTGCAGACAGGCGGATTGGTCATTCCCATCGACAGCAGGTTGCCGCCGTTGACGATGCAGGTATACGGCTTGCCGTCCCGGGTCTGCAATTCGACGTAGGTGTTGACGCCTTCCGTGCGTCGACTGACCAGCGTGACCTCGGCGGGCGGATAGCCGATCGCGCCGGCCGTCTGCGACACGATGTCTTCATCCGACAGCATGTTGGTGCTGCTCGCCAGGCTGGCGCAGCCGGTGGCCAGCACCGAGGTCATGACGACCAGTGTGATCCCTCTCAATGACATGAAACTTCTCCGTGTTCTGAAGGCCCTGTTCGATGGATCGGGCTGGCAGGGGCCGATCTGCCAGCCGGATGGGTTATCGATCCCGGTCCTGCTTTCGCGATGCGCCATTGGCCGGTGCGGTCATGGCGATTGGCGGCCGAAGTAGGCGCGGGCTTCGCCGTAGCCGACGGTGACGCCGCGTACGGCGCCATGTGCATCGCGATGGAAGGCGTACTCGGTGCCGAACACGCTCGGTGCGACGAACCGCGCCGGCGACAGTGGTCGCAGCGCGCCGGTTTCATCGGGCAGGACGATGGACAGTTTGTCGTCGCCGGCCTTGACCTCGAAGGTTTCCAGATCGGGGAAAACGTCGGTGAAGGCGCGACGCAGATCCAGCGGCACGGCGTCGTCGGCCCGGTACACGCCGGCGTAGTCGGCGAGCCTGACGGCCCCCGGCGCCAGCGCGACGACGCGCACCGGCGGATTGACGGCCTGGCCGATGGCATCGGAAAGCGCGTTGCGGATCTCGTTGCGCAATTGCCAGCCGTTTTCGCCATTGGTCAGGATGACGAAGCCATCGCCGGTTTCCAGATAGCCCTCGATCCAGGCCATGTAGCTGTCGTTGGAACCACCGTGATGGAAGACGCGCGCATTGCCGGCGCCGTCCAGGCGCGGCCCCAGACCGTGCCAGCTAGGCGCGACCTCGGTCATCATCTGTACTGCCAGGGGCTGCGGCAGGAAGGCATGCGTGCCCTGGTAACTGCCGATCAGCGCGGCGACGAAGCCGCCGAGTTCATTGGCGCTGGTCCACAGGCCGGCCGCGGCCTGTTGCGGAAACGTCTGCCAACCGCGCGGCAGCGCCACGCGCCGGCCCTTGTCGTCATGGGCCTTGGCGATGTTGCCGTGCGAAGGCGACAGCGGACTCTCGAACGTGCTGCGGCGCATGCCGAGGGGATCGAAAACCCGCATGCGCGCGACGCTTTCCAGCGGCGCACCGGCGATCTCCTCGATCACCAGCTGCGCGACCGTGGTGCCGCCGCCGGAGTAATCGCTGGACAAGCCGGGTGGCTGCTGCAGCCGCACCGGATCGTTCTTCGCCGGCGGCAGTCCATCCAGCGACTGCTGCAGCGTCGGCACCGCTTCGCCGGGCAGGAAGTCGGGAAAACCATGCACGTCCAGTCCGGAGGTATGCGACAGCAGCATGCGCATCGTCACCTTCGGTTCGGCGATCTCCGGCGTCGGCGCTATCCGCCACGACTCCAGATAGGCGTTGACGTCGCGATCCAGGTCGAGGCGGCCATCGGCCACCATCCGCAGCGACACCGCGGCTGCGATCACCTTGCTGATCGAGCCGACATTGAACAGCGTGTCGGCATCGACCGCGTCCGTGGTGCCGGCTTCGCGCACGCCGAAGCCCTCGGCATACACGACCTTGCCCTGCTGCAGTACCGCGACGGCCACGCCGGGAACGCGGTGATGCGCCATGCGCTCGCGCAGCGACCAGCCGGGCGGCATCTGCCCCGGTTCGAGCACGGTGGGCCGCAAGCCATGCTCGAGCGCGATGGCGGCATTGCGGTCATCCGTCTGCGCGTGGGCCGGCAAGCAGCACAGGCCGATCACCAGCAGTGCCGACGCCGCGCGTCTGCTGCTGGATGCACGGATCATCATGCCTGTTCCGGTGCCTAGGCTCACTGCACCGGCGTCCAGTTGACCGACCAGATCACCGACACGATCTTCCAGCCCTCATCCGTGCGCACCAGATGCCAGGCTTCCTTGCCGTGGTTGGTCTCCTTGTCGCCGTCTTGATAGCTGTAGTCGAACCAGACCGAGGCGATGTCGCCGTCGCTTTCGATTTTCACGTCGCGGAATTTCTCCTCCTGCCTTTCCTTGTCGGCGACGATGCTGTCGATGAACGACAGGTGGCTGCTCTTGGGATTGATCCTCACCCTGGGCGCATCGGGTTGCTTGCGGCGGATCTGTCGCAGGTTGGCGTCGCCAGTGACGCTCTGCCAGGCGGTGTCCTCGTGCAGGAAAAGCTTCACGAAGCGTGCCTTGTCCTTGTCGATGACGCTGGCGCCGAACGCCGCGATAATCGACTCGACGGACGCGGTGTCCGGATTTCGGTCGAAAGCCTCGGCGAAGACAGGAAAGAACAGGCAGACGATCAGCAACAGCGATTTCATGGACACTCCGGCGTGGCGTTGGCCGGGGCAACATAACGGCGGCCTGCGCGGAACGCGCGCTCCAATCGCCGAACCGTGCGTCGCCTGCGCCGAAGCGTGCGCGATCGATGGGGCCACATCAAGAATCTAGAGTGCGCTGCTGATTTCCTTTGTTGGTGATGGTTCTTGCGGCAGCCAAGGAAGTCCGAAGACCCGTAGGGCGGCGCACATGGATGTGCGCCGTTTTCCGGCCGAGCCATGGGTGAGGCGGTGCTGCCTGCGAGCCACCGGCTCGCGCACCGGCGAACGCACGCGCTGCTGGCGCGGGCCGGTCTTTTGCCGAAGGCAAAAGGCGAGTCGGAAAATCCCCGAGGACTGCAAAGCGCAACGTGAGCTCCGTCGAGGAAGAGCCCCTCTCTTTAACTCAGGGCTGCGCCCTTCGCCCTTCGGGCCGGCTACGCCGTTCGCGCCTGTGGCGCAGTGGTTACTTTCTCTTTGGCTCTGGAAGAGAAAGTGATCCGCGCAGCGGGCGGAAGCTTTTTCACAGAGGAATTGGCGGAGCAATTTCCGCTATGCGATGAGTAAAAAACTCTAGCGAGCGGCGTAGCCCATCCCCTTCAACCGTTCGAGCAGCGGCTCGATGTAGGTGCGGCTGGCACGCATCGGGGTGCCGTCGCGCAAGCGCAGCAGCGCGTCGCGATTGGACAGCGGCTGCAGTTCGGCGACGCGATCGATGCGGACGATGGTCGAGCGATGCACGCGGATGAAATGCATCGGATCGAGCTGGCGCGACAGGCGATTCAATGATTCTCGCAGCAGGTGCGCATGGGCGCCGACGTGCAAAGTGGCGTAATCGCCGTCGGCTTCGATCCATTCCACGTCGGTCGCGTCGACGAAAGCGGTGCGGCGGCCGATGCGGACCGCAAACCGGGTCCGGTACGCCGACTGGCCGCAACGCGTATCGGGTTCGGGCGCGACCGGCGCCATGCACCGGTAGGCATGCAGACGGCGGGCGCGCTCCAATGCTTCCACGAAACGGTCGTCGTCGACCGGCTTCAGCAGGTAGTCGATGGCGTTCAACTCGAACGCACGCACCGCGAAACTGTCGTGGGCGGTGAGCAGGATTGCCATCGGCCGCAGCGTTGCCGGCAAAGCGGCCAGTACCTCCAGCCCGCTCATACCGGGCATCTGCACATCGATGAACACCAGGTCCGGCACCTCGCCGCGCAGGCCGTCGAGTGCCGACGTGCCGTCGCCGTATTCGCCAACCAGCGCGATGTCGCCGTGCGCGGCCAGGCGCGCGATCACGCCGCTGCGCGCCAGCGGCTCGTCATCGACCACGGCGACGCGGATCATGCCGCGGTGGTCCGCGCTTCGCGCGACGCGGCGATGTCGCGGAAAGGCAGGTCGATGGCGACGTCGTAGCTGCCGTCGTCGTGGGCATCCGCCTGGAAAACGTGACCACCCGGATGCAGCCTGGCCAGTCGTTCGCGGACATTGCGCAGGCCCAGCATCGAAGAGCGGCGGGCTTCGCCGGTGCCACTGACCGGTAGCGGCACGCCATCGTTGCGCAGGTGCAGATGCAGTCGTTGGCCTTCGCGCGATATGCGGATCTCGAGCCGGCCCGGTGCGTCGCGCAGGGCGATGCCATGGCGGATCGCGTTCTCGACCAGCGGCTGCAGCAGCAGGTGCGGCACCCGCGCCGACAGCAGGTCGGGGCCGACATTCCAGCTGATCGCCAGGCGTTCGCCCAGCCGTGCCTTCTCGATCGCCAGATAGGTTTCGGTCAGCGCGATCTCGTCGGCCAGCGCGACCTCGTGGTTGTCGGTGCCGTCCAGTGTCGCGCGCAGGAAATCGCCGAGCCGGGCGATCATGTGGCGCGCCTCGCGGTTGCGCTGGTTGGCCACCAGCGACGAGATTGCGTTGAGCGTGTTGAACAGGAAATGCGGTTGCAACTGGTAGCGCAGCGCGCGCAGTTCGGCGTCGCGCGCCAGCGACATCGTCTCGGCGCGCCGCAGCTGCTCGTGCTTGAGCTCGACGTAGTACGCCACCACAGCGTGGATCGCGCAGAACGCGATCAGAGCCAGCCAGCAACCGTCCAGGCCACTGAACAAGCCGGCCCACTCGAACGCGGATGGCGTGCGCCAGCCGGAGAGCTGCGCCATCGCCGCGCCGAGCGCGTTGTTGACCACCGCCAGCACATAGGTCGTCGACAGCAGCACCGGCACGAGCACCCACCACGGCAGACGCCGTCGCCACAGCGCGCGCTGGATCGCAGTCAGTGGAATGCACCAGAGCAGATAGGCGACCAGGTATAGCGACCGGTACGCGGTGGCATGGCCGTGCCCCAGTTCCGGCAGCGCCATCACCACCAGGCACGCGCCGATCGGCAGGCCAGCCAGCAGCGGCAGCCAGAACGGTGGTTCGGCCCGCGGCTCGCCGATGGCGGGATTTGACATGTGTTTCAAGCCTGCCCGCCGGTGCCGCCGCGAAGAGTGGCGCCCATGGCAACCGCAGCGATGGCGGCAGGCAAGTCGCGCCGCCTCAGGATGCGCTGGACCGGTGCCAGGATGCGCCCGGCCGGTGCCGGCAACGGTCCGGCGTCACGGCTCGACCGCAGCCGTTTCCGGCTCCGGCTTCGCCATTTCCGGGCTGACCTTCTCGATGGTGTGGCGCAGTTCGCGCCCAAGCAGGATGCGCGCGTCCTTGGCCCAGCCGGCGAGGCGTTCGTCGAACACCAGCTTGCTGTCCTGGTCCGGCCAGACCAGCTTCAGTTCGCGCAGCTTCTGGATGAAGCCGCGGAACAGGCTCTTGTCGAAGAATTCCGGCGCCGCCGGTGCGTACAGCAGCGACAGGCGTTGCGCGGCGAGCTGGCACAGGCTTTCCAGTTCCGCCGAACTCAAGGTGCCGGGCCCGTTCTTCACCAGCACCGAAATGGCGATGTAGTAGCGCTCGAACGCCTGCTGCAGGGCGTGGCCGATCGCGCGCAGGCGGAACACCTCGTCGCTCTGGCCGGCGTTGCGCGCCAGGATGCCGCCGTCGTCGTCGTTGATCTGTTCGAGCAGGCCTTCGCGCACGAACACGTCGATGGTGCGGTCGATGCGGCTGGCGAACTCGTCCTCGCTCCATGGCAGGAACAGTTCCGCCTGCAGGAACGGGTACAGGCTGCGGCCCAGCCGCTGCAGCTGGCCGCGGCTCATGCGCCGGTTGTGCAGGAAGCAGCAGGCGATCCATGCCGAAGCGGTGAACAGGTGCACCACGTTGTTGCGGAAATAACTCAGCAGCACGGCGGTGTCGCCGTCGACGCTGAGCACATCGCCAAGCGGATGCGCGGTGCGCGACAGCACGTTGATCTCCTCGCCGTGCGCGACGATCTGCTCGGGCGTGTGCGGCGTGACCGTGACGCGGTCCGAATACGGCACCTCGACCAGCAGCTTCTTCGACAGCGCGATCTGCGCCAGCAGGTCGGCCTCGCCCATCGCGTGCTTGGGCGTGGACAGCAGCGCCAGCGCGAGGAAATTGATCGGGTTCACGTCGGCGGCGCGGTTGATGTTGACCTGGATGCGCTCGGCGATCGCATCGACCGTGCCCGACAGCCATGCCGGCTTCTCGTCCTCGCCGACCGCCTGCCCGTTCCAGTCCGGCGCGTGCTGGCGCAGCACGTCGTCGAGCAGGATCGGCTCGCCGTAGTTGACCACCACCTGGCCGTAGTTCTGGCGCAGCACTTTCGGCACGCCCCACAGCAGCGACCAGATCGATTCCTTTTCCTTGGGCTTGCCGGTCAGTTCGTCGAGGTAGCTGTTGCCCTCCATCAGCTTCTCGTAGCCGATGTACACCGGCTGGAACAGCACCGGTCGCGTCGGCTGGCGCAGGAAGGCGCGCACGGTCATCGAGATCATGCCGCCCTTGGGCTGCAGCAGTCGGCCGGTGCGCGAGCGCCCGCCTTCGATGAAGTATTCCAGCGAGTAGCCGCCGGCGACCAGCTGTGCGACGTATTCGCTGAGCACCGCCGAATACAGCATGTTGCCGCGGATGCTGCGGCGGATGAAGAAGGCGCCGCCCTTGCGCAGGATGGTGCCGATCACCGGCAGGTTGAGGTTGATGCCGGCGACGATGTGCGGCGGCACGATGCCGCGGTCGTACAGCAGGTACGACAGCAGCAGGTAGTCCATGTGGCTGCGGTGCGAAGGCGTGTAGACCACTTCGTAGCCCGGCGCGACTTCCTTGAGCCGGTCGAGGTGGTGTACCAGCACGCCGCGGTAGATCCGGTTCCAGACCGTGGCCAGCAGGAAGCTGGCCGAACGCACCACCGGATGCGAATAGTCGGCGGCGATTTCCCAGGCGTAGGCGTGCGCCTTCTTCCACGCTTCGGCGGGCTTGCTGTTGTCGCGGCGGGCCTGGTCGGCGATGGCTTCCTTGACCGGCTGCGAGGCCAGCACCTGGTCGACCAGCAGGCGCCGCGTCGACAGGTCCGGCCCGATCACCGCCGCGCGGATGCGACGGAAGTGAGCGCGCAGCACGCGCGACAGCTTGCGCACGGTGCGTTCCGGCGGCAGCCCTTCCTCGACGATGCCGCGCAGCGACACCGGCGGCGAGAACCGCACCAGCGTGCCGCGGCCGTTGAGCAGGATCGCCAGCAGCCGGCGGAAACGGCCGACGATCGCCCAGTTTTCCGAGAACAGCACCGAGAACCAGCCGCTGCTCTTGTCCGGCGCGCGACCGACGAAGATCGACACCGGCACCAGCTGCACGTCCAGCTCCGGATAGTCGCGATGCGCTTCCAGCAGCCGCGCCAGCGAACCGGAATGGGTGCGCGCCGAGGCCGGTCCGGCCGGCGACAGTGCGCTGGCATTGCGCCGCGACAGCGCTACGTAGGCGCGCTTGCGGCCGAGCGGATCGCCGGGCAGCGGCTGCAGCGGCGAAGGCAGGCCGGCCTCGCGGCAGGCGCGATCCAGGATCAGCGCATTGGACAGCCCGTAGTGCTCCAGCACGTAGCAGACGGGGCGGCCGTCGGCGTACTGGCCGGGGGCTTCCGGCTCCAGCTTCAGCGAAATCCAGGGGTCCAGCAGGCTGCCAAGCAGGCGCGCCCACCACGGCCGGCCGGGTGGCCTGCCCGGGCGGTGGTGCGGCGGCGGCACCCGTTCCTCGGTCGGGACGGGCGCGGTTGCCTGGTCCGGACTGGACCGGTCGGGCTCGGGGAAAGGCAGGGGGGTCTGGTCGGGCATCGCCGCCATTATGGCGAAGTCGGCTTTGCTTCCGTTTTTCCGGCGGGCACCACGCGGCCCGCTGCCGGAGCCGAAATGTCGCCGGCAGGCGTCGCGGCATCGGATCCGCTGCGCAAATCGGACGGCTCCGCCGCCGTGGCCACGGCGGCTTCGGCGTGGCGCAGGTAGTCGCTCAGGTACCAGCGCCCGCCGCGGCGCTCGACCGCAACCACGGTGTCGATCGGGCTGCCGCCGAGGGTGTATTGCAGGCGCACCTGAGCGCGGTCGCCGGTCTGCTGCTGCAAGGTCGCCTGCAATCCGGCCAGGCTGTCGTCCAGTGCCAGGCCATAGACGGCCAGCGCCTTCTTCACCGCGGCCATGAACGGCCCGAGCCGGCGCAGGCTGTCCTGCAGGCCGGCCTTGCGGAAGTCGGCCTCCGAGGCCAGCGCGGTGTTGCGCGCGGCCATGGTCAACTGAGGAATCACCCGACGCGCGCGTTGCGGATCGCCGAGCGGGGCGGTCATCGCCCACTGGCTGATCGCCTGCACGAACTGCGCGTAGTGCTGGCGCTCCTCGTCGCTGTAGTCGCCCTCGCTGCGAATGTACTGCACGCCGAACAGGCCCAGCGACGCGGCCGCGGCCTTGAGCTCGGCATCGGCACCGGAGAACTGGCGGTCGAACACCTGCTGCAGCTTCTTTTCCGAGCCCGGCTCGGCCAGTGCGGCGAGCAGTTTCGGCAGGCGTTCGTCGAACGGCAGTTCGGTCAATGGCCAGCGCGTGCGGCCGTCGCGCCAGGCCTGTTCCAGCGGCGGCAACAGCTCCGGCGGCACCGCATCGCGGGCGAAGGCGGCCAGGTCGTTGTCGTGCAGGTGGCGGGTGAGCAGGCGCACGGCGTCGGCAGGCTTGTCGGCACCGGTGACGGTGGCGGGAATGTCGACTGGCGCTTCGCGCCGGCAGGCCGCGACCGCGCAGCCCAGCACGGCCGCCAACAGCAACAGCAGGCAGGATCGGTGTCGCATGGGCGGCTTCCCCGGAGGCGCTGCCGGCATCTTGGCCATGGGCCGACGCGGCGGCAAGCACGGGTTTGCCGATATGGGAGGCGGATCTCCCGCGCGGCGGTAGCGGCTTCAGCTTCAGCTGAGCATCGCAGTGCGGCTGAACGCGTTGCGCCGATTGCGTTCGCGCGCGGCCGGCACCGGCGCTACAGGTCGCGCATCACCCAGTCGCGCGGATGTTCGGTTTCCCGGACTTCCATCGCCGCCTGCGCGACCTCGTCCGGCGTGCGTCCGGCCTTCCAGGCCGCGGCGATGGCGGCCAGGCGCGCGCGGGTGGCGCGGGTGTAGGCGCCCTCGAGTTCGTTCTGTGCGTCGGCGGCAAGCTTCTGCGGATACAGCGTGCGGGCGTCGTCGCTGCGGTTGAGCAGGGCGATCATCCGCGCCAGGCTGGTGCGGAACGTGGCAGCGCCCAGGGTGCTGCGCTGGGTGCGCTGCAGGTGCCAGACGGTGAGGTACTCGACCGGACCGAGCAGTCGTCGTGGCGTGGCACCGAAGAACTGTCCCGACAGCGCGCTGGCGGCCAGCGGCGTCGCCGTTTCCGGCAGGCGGGTCGCGCCCCATGAGCTGAGCGCCCCACCGGGCATGTCCATGCGCCGCAATGCGGTACCGAAGGTGTCGGCGAGCAGGCGCTGGGCACGCTCGTCATCGCTTTCGGCGACCACGCCCAGCACGCGCAGGAACAGCGGATAGCGTTCCTCGCCCAAGCGCCGCACCAGCCGCTTGAGCACGGTCAGGCGGTACTCGGGATCGCTGTGCGCGGCCAGCGCCGAGACCAGCCGGTCGGCGGCAGTGCGCAGCGCTTGGGGTGACGGCACGGATTCGTTCACGGATCACCGCGGCTCGGATCGGGCGTCGACTGTAACGGAGCCGCCGTCGCGGGAGCAGCGATGCGGGATCAGGCGAACGCGGCGATGACGGCATCCGCGCCCAGGTCGGCGGCATCCGACAGCGCCATCGTGCCCAGGTCGTGCTCGAAGGCCAGGTCGCCGGCCAGCAGGCGCGCCCCTTCCGGCACGTCCGCCCAGGCCGGCGCATCGAGCACGGCTTCGCCGGCATCGATGGCGGCCGGGCTGTCCGCCAGCGGCGCATAGGCAACCTCGGCCTCGGCAACCCCTGTCGCGCCGCCGTCCAGACCCTGCTGGCGACGCAGATCGTCCAGCGACACCTGCCCGCCCAGCGAATCGAGGCCGGCGCGGTTGAGGGGATCGGGCGTGATGCTGCTCATGGGCCGAGGGGGCGGGTTCCTGTGGACGCAATGGTGGAGATGGCTGGACTGTACGCCGCGGGGCCGGCGGGGTCATCTCGGGCTGGCCCTAGGGTCGACGGTGCCGGGCAGACCTCCGTTCAGGCGCGACGGGAGGGTGGCGCGACGCATGCTAGCCTGCCCGCCACGATCTTCCCCCGACAGGCCGTGGCATGGCATCCAAGGACCAGGGCGCGGACAAGACCGAGCAGCCCACCGCCAAGAAACTCAGGGACGCGCGCAAGGAAGGCAACGTCAGCAAGAGCAAGGAGCTGACCAGCACCGTGCTGGTGCTCGGCTGGCTGGTCGGCGGCTGGCTGCTGATGGGCTTCATGTACGCGCGCATCAAGGCGCTGTTCGAACAGAGCCTGGCAGCGATCCAGTTGCCGTTCCGCGATGCGGTGCGCGAGCTGGCGCTGTCCGCGTTCGACGCCCTGCTGTGGCTGTCGCTGCCGTTGCTGGTGCTGGCGGTGCTGCTGGGGCTGATCGTCGAATTCCTGCAGGTCGGGCCGGTGCTGACGCTGGCCAAGATCAAGCCGGACCTGTCCAAGCTCAATCCGGCCGAGGGCATCAAGAAGATGTTCTCGATGGACAACCTGGTCGAACTGGTGAAGTCGGTCGCCAAGAGCGCCGCGCTGATCTTCATCGGTTACCTGGTGCTGCGCAGCCTGCTGCCGGAACTGATGCAGCTGCCATTCGCGCCGCCGGCGGCGATGGGCACCGCGATCTGGCAGGGGCTGATGCAGATTGCGGTGTGGACGATCTTCGTGTTTTTCTTCGTCTCGGTGCTGGACGCGTCGTACCAGAAGTTCTCGTACCTCAAGCAGCTGCGCATGAGCCGGCGCGACATCCGCCAGGAAGTGAAGGAGAACGAAGGTGATCCCTACATCAAGTCGCGGCGCCGCCAGCTGCACCAGGAATGGTCGCAGCAGAACATGCTCAACGCGGTGCGCGGATCGAATGTCGTCGTGACCAATCCCACCCACATCGCGATCGCGCTGCAGTACGAGCACGGCGTCACCGACCTGCCGGTGGTGGTCGCCAAGGGCGAGGAGCACCTGGCCGAACTGATCAAGAAGACCGCCGAGGAATCGGGCGTGCCGATCCTGCAGAACATCGAGCTGGCGCGCGGGCTCAACGAGAAGGTCGAGCTGGATGATTACATCCACAACGAGTTCTTCGAAGCGGTGGCGCAGGTGCTGCACTGGGCGGAGGGTGTGCGCCGCGATCGCGGCGAGGGGTGATCCACGCCGGTTGAGGTTGAGGACGATCAATTCTCGTCATCGTCATCCCGGCGAATGCCGGGATCCAGGGTTTCTGGCATCCCATGGCAAGTTGCTTCGCGACTTGGGTGCTTTGAGAGCAAAGGCTTCCGCCTGCGGCGGGTTACTTTCTTTGCTGGCCCAAAGAAAGTAACCAAAGAAAGGGCCTCAAAAGCCCATTTGCATGTGTCGAGCCCAAGGCACAAGGCTCAATGCCGCTTGCGTCGTTGCTGACTTTCTTTCCGACGCTTCGAAGTTTGTTTCGTGAGGGGATTGCGCTGATCTGCCTGAAATAAATCGGCGCAAAAAATGCGCTGTGGCTGCAGGCTGCCTAGACCTGTTTTTTCTTTCCTGTCAAAAAATCCGCAACGCTTGGTCCTGCACACGCCGGAATCACGTCACTCCATGCCTGCACGACACCAACTCGCGAAAGGCCAGACTTCGAAGCGACGAAAAAGAAAGTCAGCAGCGGCGCAAGCGGCTAGCACCTCATGCTGCAATTGCGACAAATCCAACGCCGGCTTCGGGCCCTTTCTTTACTCAGGGCTTCGCCCTTCGCCCTTCGGGCTGACTGCGCCGTTCGCGCCTGCGGCGCAGTGGTTACTTTCCTTGGGCCAGCAAAGAAAAGCCTGCCCTGAGCCTGCCGAAGGGTGACCCGTGTGCTTCAGCGCACGGAAGCTATTGATCTTGCATTAGCGTGAACCGACCTATGCCGGCCAATAGTCACGGATAGCAAGCCGATGCACCTCAGCCCCCAAACACCTTCTGCAACGCCCCCAGCAAACCGCTGTTGTCGGCCAATCGCTTCAGCACGATCTCCACATACACGCCGAGCATCAGCAGCAGCATGCCGGTGGCCAGCCAGGCCTTGATCGGCAGCGTCAGCGCGAACACGTTGAGTTGTGGCGCGAAGCGGTTGACCAGGCCGAACGACAGGTCGATCAGCAGCAGCACCACCATCACCGGCGCCGCCAGCACCAGCAGCGCGGTCATCAGGAAACTGAACTGGCCGACGAACAGGTGCAGGCCGCTGACGCGGATGTCGGGGAAGAACGAGGTCACCGGCCACAGCACGTAGCTGGACAGCAGCAGGTCCAGGAACACCAGGAAGGCGCCGCTGGCCATGAACAGCCACGCCGCCAGCTGCGACAGGAACTGCCCGTGAAGCGATGTCTGGTGGCCCTGCACCGGATCGAACACCTGCGCCATGCCCAGTCCGACCTGCGTGTCGATCACGCTTCCGGCCGCGCCCAACGCCCAGAAGATGATGCCGAAGCACAGGCCGATCGAGATGCCGAGGAACAGCTCCTTGAGCACGATCGGGCCCCAGCGGAACGTGCCCATCATCTCGATCGGCGCGCCGGCCATCGCCACCGGCAGTGCCACGATCGCGATGCTGACCAGGAAGCTGTTGCGCACCATCGCCGGCATGTTTTCCGAAGTCAGCAGCGGCAGCATCACGAACGCGCCGATGATCCGCGGCAGGGTCAGCCCCAGCGCCAGCATTGCATTGCCGACCGGATCGAACGCGTTCATCAATGCCGGACCAGGCCCGGGAAGTCGAGGAAGATGCGGTCGGCATAGGTGTACAGCGTGCCGCCGATCAGTGCGGCGGTGACGAACAGCGTGATCACGATCACCACGAACTTGACCGTGTAGGCGAAGGTCTGCTCCTGCAGCTGCGTGGCCGCCTGCAGGAACGCCACCACCAGGCCGACGACCGAGGCCGCGGCGATCGGCGGACCGGACAGGATCAGCACCAGCCACAGCGCCTGTTTGGTGAGCTCTAGGACTTCGTTCATGGGGTGAATCCGGGAATCGGGAATCGAGAATCGAGAATCGGAAGAGCCAACACGGAAGGGGCCTTCGCTTTGAACGATTGCCTATTCCCCATTCCCGATTCCCGGCCCTCATCCATACGTCAGCACCAGGCCGTGCACCAGCTTGGCCCAGCCGTCGATCAGCACGAACAGCAGCAGCTTGAACGGTAGCGACACCGTGGTCGGCGACATCATCATCATGCCCAGCGCCAGCAGGATGTTGGCCACCACCAGGTCGATGATCAGGAACGGCAGGAAGATCAGGAAGCCGATCTGGAACGCCGCGGTCAGCTCGCTGACGGTGAACGCCGGCACCACCACGATGAAGTCGTCGACGCTCAGTTCCCCGCGGCGTGCCGGTGGCAGCAGCCGCTGCGCGCTCTTCAGGAAGAACGCGCGTTCGGCGTCGTTGGAATGATTGATCAGGAACGTGCGCAGCGGTTCCTTGCCGGCCTCGACCAGCGCCAGCAGGCGTTCGGTGTCCATGCGTCCGCCCTTGGGCAAAGGCGGTGGCGCCGAGGCCGTGGTCTCGCGTGGCGGCGCCTCGGCCGGCGCAGGTGCCGCCGCGTCTTCGGCCGATGACGGATCGCGCGGTGCGGCCGGTTGCTGCCCGCGCGCCTCGGCTTCGGCCTGCAGCGCGTCTGCCGCGGCCGGACTGGCCGGTGCCGTCACCGGTGCGGTGCCGATCGCGGTCTGCGTTGTCGCCGGCTTGGCCGGCGATGACGGCGTGGCCGCGGCGGCAGCCTTGGCGCGTGCCTGCGCACGCGCGTCGATGTCGGCCTGGATCGAGGCCGGCATCGGCTTGCCTTCCATGCGTGCATTGACCGCGGCGTGCGTGTCCAGCAGCACCGGATACATCACGTAGATCGACAGCACGATCGCAAGGCCATTGATCACCACGTTCGGCGGCACCTGCTGTAGTCCCAGCGCATTGCGCAGCAGGCTCAGCACCACCACGATCTTGGTGAACGAAGTCACCATCACCGCCACGAACGGCGCCAGCGCCAGGCTGACGACGGTGACGAGGACCAGCGCCGGGGAGAAGGTGCTGAAATCCATGCCTCAGCTCCAGGACAGCAGGCGCACGCCCAGGGTGTCGCCGACCGCGACCATCTCGCCGCGTCCGGTGACGCGGCCGTTGGCGCGGATGGTGACGTTGGCGCCTTCCAGCTGCGCCGGCAACGCGAACACGTAGCCCGGCTGCAGGTTGGCCAGTTCGCCGAGGCTCATCTGCACCTGGCCCAGTTCGAATTCCAGGTTCACCGGCAGGTTGTGCGCGGGATGCTGCGCGCCGGCATCGTTGCCGGCTTCTGCCGTATCGGCGTTGACCTCGTTGTCGTTCATCGCGGAACTCTCCTGCAGCACTGAAACGAATTGGGATGGACCTTCGATGCGCCAGCCCTCGGCACTGCCGCCCAGCGGCCAGCGTCGATCGGAAGCGCAGGCCTGCGGCCGCGGGATGCGGCTGCGGTTGCCGACCACGATCACGTCGCCGGCGCGCAACGCGCGCCAGTCGCTGCCGCGCAGCGGCGGGCCGGGCATGCGGATCGCCACCGTCGTCGGCAACTGTTGCCAGCGGCCCAGTTCGGGCAGCGGGTCGTCGTCGTAGACCTGTTCGGCGCGATCGAGCAGGCGGTCGATCCACGATGCCGGCAGCCGCAAGGTGCCGCGCGTCATCGCGCCGCCGGCGTCCTCGATCGAGAACGCCAGCCAGATATCCGGATCGCGCAGCAGCGTCTCGGCATCGCGCGCGCCGGCTTCCACCGGCAGCAACGACACGCCGAGCGCGTCGCTGAGGCGGATCAGCTGCGGTTCGTGCGCCAGCGCCCAGGCCAGCAGGCGCGAACGGCCGCTGTAGTCGTTCCAATGCAGCACGTCGTCGGCGTGCGGCGCTTCGGGTGATTGCAGGTGCAGGCCCAGACGCGTGCCGTCGGCTTCCAGCTCGAACCACTCGCCGGCCACTTCGGTCTTGCCGGCGGCGAAGCGCAGCACGCCGCCGTCGCGCAACGGCCAGCGTTCCGGCGCTGCGAAGAAATAACGCAGCGTCTCGGCCTGCAGCGGCAGCAGCGAGGGAATGCGTCCGCGCAGCCCAGTCACGGCGTGCTCGTTGCGCGAGCGCGTGGCCTTCGCGGCGCCGGCTTTCCTGCTGGCGGTTTCAGCCATGGCCCAATGCCACCTTCATCAGTTCGGGCAGCGAGCGTACACCGAGTTTGTTCATCATGTTCGAGCGATGCAGCTCCACCGTCTTGATGCTGATGCCGAGGATGTCGGCGATGATCTTGTTCGGCTTGCTCGCCACCACCAGGTCCAGCACCTGGCGTTCGCGCGGGCTCAACGACGCCAGGCGTCCGCCCTGCGCACCGTTGCCGGCGCCGTTGCGCGCGCTGGCGATGGCGGTGCGGATCGCATCGATCAACGCGTCGTCGCTGAACGGTTTTTCGAGGAAGTTGGACGCGCCCTTGCGCATCGCTTCCACCGCCAGCGGCACGTCGCCGTGCGCGGTCACGAACACCAGCGGCAGCGCGCAGCCGCGGCGCTGCAGTTCGTCCTGCAGTTGCAGGCCGCTCATCTGCGGCATGCGGATATCCGAGACCAGGCATTCGGCGACGTCGCCATGGCGATCGCCGTTGTAGGCGGCGATGAATTCGGCGCCGGAAGCGAAGGCCTGCGTCTCGAAGCCGGCCGTCTGCAGCAGCCAGGCGGTGGAGTCGCGGAAGCCATCGTTGTCGTCGACCAGATACACGCGGGGGTCGGGCATCGGTTATGTCCTTCGGAAGTCGGGCGGAGTCGGGCGCTAGGCCCTTCCCTCGGCCCTCGGCAGGGTGAAGCCGAATACGCTGCCGCCGCCGTCGCGCGGTTCGAAGAACAGGCGGCCTTCGTGGTATTCGATGATCGAGCGGCAGATCGCCAGGCCGATGCCGAGGCCATCGGTCTTGGTGGTGAAGAACGGCGAGAACAGTTGATCCTGATCGGCGGCGCTGAGACCGTGACCGCGGTCGCAGACGCGCACTTCGATTTCGCCGTCGAGATTGACGCGGCCTTCGATGCGCAGTTCGCGCCGCTTCGCCGGCACCTCGCGCATCGCCTCGATCGCGTTCTTGACCAGGTTCAGCAGCACCTGCTCGACCATCACCCGGTCGGCGTATACCGCCGGCAGCGCCGGCGCCAGCGCCAGGTCGATGCGCAGCTGCAGGCGCTCGGCTTCCAGCCGCAGCAGTTCCAGCACGGTGGCGGCCAGCGCCGGCAGTTCATGCGCATCGCGCCGCGGTTCGCGGGCGCGCACGAACTCGCGCACGCGCGCGATCACCGCGCTGGCGTGTTCGGCCTGCGCGCGCGCGGCGCGCAACGCGCGTTCGACCTGCACCGGCCCGCCGGCCTGGTCGACCAGGCGCAGGCTGCCGTTGAGGTAGTTCACGATCGCCGCCAGCGGCTGGTTCAACTCGTGCGCGAGCGTCGCCGCCATCTCGCCGACCGACATCAGGCGCGAGGTGAACAGCAGTTTTTCCTGCTGGGTCTTGTGCGTGTCCAGGGTCTCGATGCGCTCGCTGATGTCGACCGCGGTCAGCAGCGCCAGTTCGCGGCCGGCATGCGCGGTGTCGCGCCAGTGCAGCGCGTACCAGCGTGCGCTGTGCGGCGCATGCACTTCGGCCGGTTCGGCGTCGGCAACGTCGCCGCCATGCAGGCTCTGCAGCAGCCGCGCGCGTTGCGCGTGCTCCGGCAGCGCGCCGAACTCGTCGTGGAAGCGGCGGTTGGCCACCACCAGGCTGCCGTCGTCGCGCGCATACGCGGCGCAGGCGAAAGGCACCGCCTCCAGCACGGCACTCAACGCGGCGCTGTCCGCCGTGGCCCGGGATGACCGGCTCCTGCCGGCCACGCCGCGCGACGCGCGCGTGGCCACATCGCCCGAGGATTGCGCCTCACGCATCGCACACTCCCGTGGTCGACGCCGTCGTCGCGCGCGTGCGCGGGCAGCGCTTGCCCTTTGTCGGCGCCCTGCTACGGTAGTCGAGCACGGCGTCAGCGCCGTGACACGCCCCTCTTCCGCCGCCGCCGTCCGCCATGACCTCTTCCTTCATCTTCCGCAGAGTACTCCCGGGCATTGCCTGTCTTGCCTGGACCGGTCTCGCCTGGGCGACGGCACCGGCCGCGACCGCGACGAAACCTTCCTTCGCTGGCGAACTGCTGGCGATCGTGCTGCCGCTGGCCGCGGTCGTCGTCGGCCTGTTCGTGGTGCTGCATTTCGCCCGGCGACGTTACGGGATCACCGGCCGCGACGCATCACTGTCGATCGTGCAGGTGCTGCCGGTCGGTCCGCGCGAACGCATCGTGCTGGTGCGTACCCGTGCCGGCCGCGTGTTCGCGGTGGGCGTCGGCGCGCAATCCTTGAGCCTGATCACGCAGTTGCAGCCTGACGATATCGCACCGCCTGCGGAAAATGTGAAGAGCTGATCGCTTCAAGCGCACGTTGGTCATGTGACAACTGGGCGACAGTGCTGAAACATTGCGCGTCGTCGCAATATCACAAAACATTTACATGCGATGCGGCCACGCAATGGCGCCGGCTGATTGAAACTTTCATTTGAAACAAAAACAGCGATGAATGCGCCCGGGCCCATTCATCTGTCGGCCGATGCGGCGCTTGAAAAACCGCGCAAACCACGTGCTATGGTGCCTCTCGAAACGGATGAGGTCAGCGCCATGCGACAGTTCTCCGAATCGGTGCGCGACAGCGCATCCGGGGACCGCGCCAACTCCATCACCGTGACGTGCAGGCACCCGCGCACTGCACGCCGCGTATTTGCGTTCTGTCGTACGCAAGGCATACTCCAGCGCCCGTCCCCCGGCGGATAGTTGCACATGGAAGCAAGGCTCAAGCCTTTCCGAGATCTGTTCGGCGCGCTCACCGCAGCGCCGGCCGGCGCCGTGCGCAGGCGTGGCGGTTACAGCGACGTGGTGCTGGCGTTCGCGGCGGTCACCATCATCACGCTGATGATCCTGCCGCTGCCGATGGCGATCATCGACACGCTGGTGGCGTTCAACATCGCGATCGGCTTCGGCCTGCTGCTGTTGGCGATCTACATCCCGACGCCGGTGGCGTTCTCGAGTTTCCCCAGCGTGCTGCTGCTGACTACGCTGTTCCGGCTGTCGCTGTCGATCGCGATCACGCGTTCGATCCTGCTCGAGGCCGAGGCCGGGCACATCATCGACACCTTCGGCAACCTCGTGGCCGGTGGCAACCTGGTGGTCGGTCTGGTGGTGTTCCTGATCATCACCGTGGTGCAGTTCATCGTCGTGGCCAAGGGCGCCGAGCGCGTCGCCGAAGTCGCCGCGCGCTTCACCCTGGACGCGATGCCCGGCAAGCAGCTGTCGATCGACTCGGACCTGCGCTCGGGCCTGATCGACAAGGACGAGGCGCGTCGCAAGCGCCGCCTGCTGGAAGTGGAAAGCCAGCTGCACGGTTCGCTCGACGGTGCGATGAAGTTCGTCAAGGGCGACGCCATCGCCGGCATCGTCATCATCATCATCAACCTGCTCGGCGGCCTGGCGATCGGCGTCCTGCAGCGCGACATGTCGCTGGCCGACGCCACGCATACCTACAGCATCCTGACCATCGGCGACGGCCTGGTCTCGCAGATCCCGGCGATCCTGGCGGCGATCTCGGCCGGCCTGGTGGTGACCCGCACCGCGGGCGAAGAGGACGACCGGCACCTGGGCGAGGCGATCTCGCGGCAGATTTCCGGCGAGCCGCGGGTGCTGCTGATCACCGGCTGCGTGGCGCTGGCGATGGTGTTCGTGCCGGGATTCCCGAAGGTGGTGTTCGGCCTACTCGGCATAGCGCTGTTGACGATCGCCGCGTGGCGCTACCGGCATGGCTCGGTGCTGCTGCGCCGCGCATTCCGCGTGCCGGAAGGCGAACTGCCGACCGGCCAGAAGGCGGTCGAGGTCGACGACCTGGCGCCGCCGGCGCCGTTGCAGCTGGATGTGTCGCCGTCGCTGGCGCTGCAGGTCGGCGATGCGGCGCTGCGTGCGCGCATCACCGAAGTCGTGCAGCGCCTGCGCGAGGAATACGGCGTGCCGGTGCCGCTGCCGACGCTGCACGTCGATCCGGGCCTGCGCGAGCCGGGCGAATACCGGCTCAGCGCGTTCGGCGCGCGGATCGCGTTCGGGCGCGTGCGCGATGACGCGCATTTCCGCCCGGCCCGGACCGCCGACAGCAGTGCGCCGAAGCTGGCCGGCTTCTTTCCGCCGCTGGCCGGCGAATGGGTCCGGGAGCCGGCGGCCGACACCCGCGATGCGCTGGAAACCGTGTCGACGCATTGCAGCAGTGCGCTGCAGCGCCGCCTTGGCAGCTTCATCGGCATCCAGGAAACCTCGCACCTGTTCACCCGCATGCAGCGCGACTATCCGGACCTGGTCAAGGAAATGCTGCGCGTGGTCGCGCCGCAGCGCGTCGCCGACGTGCTGCGGCGGCTGGCCGAGGAAGGCGTGCCGGTGCGCAACCTGCGCGATGCGTTCGAGGCGATCACCGATGTCGGCGGTCGCGAGAAGGACGTGGTGCTGCTGACCGAATACGTGCGCGTCGCCCTGAAGCGCGAGATCGCCGACCGTTACGCGGATCCGGAACGCACCCTGCACGTGCTGATGATCCATCCGGAGCTCGAGGACCGGCTGCGCCAGTCGGTGCGCGTGGCCGGCGGCGCCAGTCAGCTGGCGATCTCGCCGGAACTGGCGGCGCGGCTCGGCGGCGAAGTGCGTACGCATCTTGCGCGCCAGGCCGAGGCCGTGCGCCCGGTGCTGCTGTGTTCACTCGACGTGCGCAGGCACCTGCGCAAGCTGATGGAAATAGATTTCTTCGATCTGCCGGTGCTCTCCTACCAGGAGCTCGCCCCCGATCTGCGGATCATGCAGGCCGGCCAGATCAATGCCTGAGGCAACCCCCATGACCCAGAGCCCGCCCCCGCAAGCTCCCCAGCCGACGCCGGCCGCCAACGCCGGCACGCACGCGTTGCGCATCCTGTCCGGCCTGCATGTCGGCGCCAGTCGCGACCTGGCGGAAAAGGAGATGATCCTGGTCGGCAGCGGCGACGACTGCGACATCGTGTTGTCCGACCCGGGCGTGGCGCCGCACCACGCGCTGATCGGCCTGCACGGCGGCAGCTGCTCGGTACGCGCGCTGGACGCGCCGCTGCGCATCGGTGGCCAGCCGCTGCATCCCGGCGACCCGGTCGAACTGGCCACGCTGCAGCGCATCGAACTGGGCCAGGCCGCGTTCGCGATCGGCGCTTCCGACGATCCCGGCTGGGCCTCGTTGCTGCCCATGCACGATGGCCGCCGCGCGGCACCGGCGCCAGCGCCGTACATGAAACGCCTGCCGGCAGTCGCCGCGTTCGCGGTGCTGTCGCTGATGTCGGTGGCGATCCTGGCCGCGGTCATGCCGCGCCACGATCCCGCGCCGCAGCCGAGCGATTCGCTGGCGCGGCTGATTCCCGAATTCGGCATCGCCGACGGCCGCGCCTCGGTCGACGCCAACGGCATCCAGGTGCTGTCGGGCACGGTCAAGGACGCCGCCACCCGCGACCGCATCCGCGTGCGCCTGCAGAAGGACGGCATCAGCGCCAGCCTCGACCTGCGCACCGGCGAGGACATCGCCAACGACGTGCAGGACATCCTGCGCACGCAGGGCTTCGCCACGCGCACCCGCTATCTGGGCAACGGCGATGTCGAGGTCAGCGGCAATTTCGAGGACGGTGGCGCGCTGGAGAAGGCGGTCAAGTCGCGCGCCATGGTCGAGGTCGACGGCGTCCGGCGGATCGTGCCGCGCAACTACGAGCCTATCGATCCGTTCCAGACCGTCGCCGCGCCCAGCGCGAAGAAGGAAGCGGCGAAACCGGCGGTGAGCCTGGTGTCGGTGGTGCGCGGCAAGGAGCCGCACGTGCTCGGTTCCGACGGCAGCAAGTTCGGCATCGGCGAGAAACTGCCCGACGGCTCGACCCTGATCGGCATCGGCAGCGAATACGCCTCGGCGCTGGACAGCGCCGGCCAGCTGCAGCGCGTGCAGCTGGCGCCGCCGCCGGCCGCGGAGACGCCGCCGGCACCCGCCGACGCAGCGGCCACGACGGTCGCCGCGAAACCCACTGCGACCGGCAACGTCAGCGCCGCACCGGCTGCGCCCGCGACCGCCGCGCCGGCACCGCAGGTCGCCAAGGCCAAGCCTTCCACCGCCAAGCCGGCGCAGCGGATGTGACCGGCATGACAGACGCAGCACGCATCCGCGACACGCAGTCGGGTTCCACGGCTTCATCGGTAGTTCTGGCGGCGATCGCCGCGCTCACTTCAACACGTTCATTTGCAACACGCTCACTTACAGCACGTTCACTTACTGCAGGCCCACTTACAGAAGGAGAAACACCATGAGCAACGCCAACGTCAGCGGCCATCTGTTGAACACCTACATCACCGGCGCCAATGCGCTGGGCGTGAGCAGCGGTACCAGTCGCGGCAGCGTGTCCGGCAGCAGCGCCAACAGCTGGTACGAAGCGATGTCGCGCGCCTGGGGCCAGACGCTGGATTCGCAGGCTGCCCGCATCACCCAGCTGTCGGACATGGTCGGTGCCGGCCAGGACCAGCCCTCGGTGATGATCCAGCTGACCGCCGAAAGCCTGCGCATGCAATTCATGTCCAACAACGCCGCGACCTCGCAGAACGCGGTCGGCCAGGCACTGGAAACGCTGGGCAAGCGCCAGTAACGCCGTTCGCGATTCGTGCGCCGCGAGAGCCATCGCGGCTGCGAAATGCGCAACCCGTCATTTGCGTAACAGGAGATCGACATGATCGAAGCCATACAAGTCGCCGCCATGGACGCCAGTCAGGCCGCGTCCGCCGCCAGTCCGGTGCAGTCGCCGCAGGCATCCGCCTACGACGTGCGCGAGTTCGCCGCCGCGCTCGAACGCACCGGCGGTGCGTCGCAGGCCGCCGGCCCGCAGCAGGTCGTCGCCAGCGTGGCGACGCAGCCGTCGGAAGGCACGCGCGCGGTGCTCGCCGCGCTTGAGCACCTCAACGGTGGCGCCGACAACATCAACGCGATGTCGCAGACCATGACCGCCAATGCGGCCGACCTGACCCCGGGCGAGATGATGCAGATGACCATGCGCTGCCATCAGTTCCTGTTCCAGGCCGAGCTGACCTCGAACGTGGCCAACCGCACGTCCGACGGCATCACGCAACTGTTCCGTCAGCAGTCGTAACCGGGAGACAGGCATGAACAGGCCGACAGGCTTCAAATCGCTGCGCCTGGCCGCACTGGCGGCCATCGCCGGCTTGTTGCTGGCCGGCTGCAACGGTTCCGCGTTGTACAGCGATCTGGACGAGCAGCAGGCCAACGAAGTGACGGCGGCGTTGCAGGGCGCCGGCATCGGCGCCGAGAAGGCGCCGTCGCCCAACAAGAAAGGCTGGGAAGTACGGGTCGGCCGCAACGAGTTCCCGCAGGCCATGCAGGTGCTGCACGATCGCGGCCTGCCGCGCGCGCGTTACGCGTCGATGTGCGAGGTGTTCAAGAAGGAAGGCTTCGCCTCCTCGGCGATCGAGGAGCGCGCGCGCTACCAGTGCAGCCTCGAGCAGGAGATCGCGCGCACGCTGTCGCAGATCCCCGGCGTGGTCGATGCGCGCGTGCATATCGCGCTGCCCGAGCGCGATCCGCTCGGCGGCACCGAGAAGGTGTCCTCGGCGTCGGTGATGATCTTCGAGCGTCCCGGCGCCGACCTGCGCGATACCGAGACGGCGATCAAGGTCACCGTGAAGGATGGCGTGCAGGGACTGGACGACGTCAACAAGGTGACGGTGAAGTTCATCTCCATGTCGCCGCCGGCCGGGGTCGACGTGAAGCCGCGTTCGACCGGCATCACCCCGGCGTTGTCGTCGATGAGCCCGCTGGCGATCGGCATCGCCGTCGGTGCGGCTTTGCTGATCGCATTGCTGGTCGCGTTGCTGGGCCGCCTGCGCAACCGCGATGCGGCAGCGACCGCACAACCGCAGCGCGGCGTCTGGAACGGCTGAGGCCGGCATGACGCAGCGCGCCGTGGCGGAACGGGGAATGGCCCTTCAGGTGCTGCTGGCCGAGATCGATCCGGGCTGGCACGGCGGACTCGAACCGGAGCTGCTGTCGCGCGCCAACGGTAGCCGCCTTGGACGCCGGCTGCTGGCGCGCTGGCTCGCCAAAGCAGCCGCGGCCACGTTGCTGGCGCCGGCGCCCGGCGACGGTCCGATCGGCGTGGTCCTGCGCTGGCCGCGCGCTGGCGTGGCGGCGTTGACCCGTGACCTCGGCGCGCTGGCGTTCGCGCCAGCGATCCGCGCCGAAGTGCGGCGCGAGCCGGTGCGCCGGCTCAAGCAGGCATTGGGCAACAGCTATCTGCTGGCGCTGGACAACACGGTATGGAACGGGCGCGTCGATCCGGCCACAAGCCAGCGGCTGGCGACCGGACTTGCGCAGGCCCTGACCAGCGACGCCAGCGGCGACGACAACACCGCGCTGTACGCGCTGCTCGATCGCCAGGGGCGCGCCGAACTCGACGAATGGGCGCGCAGCCACGACCCCGCCCTCGGCGAATGGGCACGGCTGTTGCAGCCCGGCGACGCCGTGTCCGATCCGGCGCACCTGCCGGAAAAACCGCTGCTGCGCGTCTACACCCACCACCAGTCGCGCCGCGCCGCGCATTGAGCGCGGATCGTCGTCCGGAAGCCATATGCCCGCCGAATCCACCCTGAAGTCCCGACCCGCTGCCACGCCCGCCGCCGGCAGCGGCGCGGTCGCGGTGTTCGAGCGCCGCCAGTTCGAGCGCGCGCTGGCCGCCACGGTGGTATCGGCGCAGGACTGGCGCCGGCTGGAAGAACTCGATGCGCTGCTGGCGCGCGTCAACGCGCTGTACGAACAGGCCGGCACCGAAATCGCGCAGGCACGTGAGCAGGGTCACGTCGCCGGCTTCGCCGAAGGGTTCGCAAAAGCGCAACAGCAGATGGCCGTGCAGTTGGCCGCGCTCAACGAGCGCCGCGCGCGCGTGCTCGGCGAAGCCGGCAGCCGCGTCGCCGAACTGGCCTGCGCGATCGTCGCGCGGATCGCGCCGGGTTTCGATCCGGGCGAAGTGATGCCGCCGCTGGTGATGCGCGCGGTCGAAGCCGCGCAGGCCGAGCAGTTCCTGCTGATCCGTGTGCACCCGTCGGTGCGCGAAAAAGTCAAAGCCGGCCTGGGCGCGGTGCGCCAGGCGCATCCGGCGGTCGGGGTGATCGAACTGGTCGATGACGAAAGCCTCGACGCGCTGAGCTGCGTGGTGGTGTCGGAAGCCGGCGAAGTGCGCGCCGGCATCGCGCAGCAGATCGAGGCGATCCGCGCGGCGCTGGCCGGCGTCGACCTCAAGGTGCCGGAGGCGACATGAGCATGTCGCAGACGTTCGGTCTCGACCTGGACGCCGCCAAGGCCGCGCCGGACGATCCCCTGCTGGGCGCGCTCGGCGCGATCCATGGCATCGAACGCGTCGGCCGCGTTGCCGAGGCCTACGGCACGCTGATCCGCGCCACCGGCCTCAAGGCCACCATCGGCGAGCTGTGCGAACTGCGCAATCCGCGCGGCGTCGGCGATCCGGATTTCAGGCTGGCCGCGGAAGTGGTCGGCGTATCGCGCCAGCACACGCTGCTGACGCCGCTGGGCGCGCTCGACGGCATCTCCCACACCACTGAAGTGATCGGCACTGGCAAGCAGGCCGCGGTGCGCGCCGGCGATGGCCTGCTCGGCCGCATCCTCGACGCGCACGGCGAACCGATCGACGGCAAGGGCCCGCTCGGCGTGACGGTCGACGCGCCGATCTACGCCGCTTCGCCCAATCCGCTGTCGCGCAAGCTGATCGAGCGTCCGTTCTCGACCGGCGTGCGTGCGATCGACGCGACCATGACCGCCGGCGTCGGCCAGCGCATCGGCATCTTCGCCGTCGCCGGCGGCGGCAAGAGCACGCTGCTGGGCATGCTGGCGCGCGGCGGTGAATCCGACGTCAACGTAATCGCGCTGGTCGGCGAACGCGGCCGCGAGGTCAACGAATTCATCCACGACAACCTCGGCGCCGAAGGTCTGGCGAAGTCGGTGATCGTGGTGGCCACGTCCGACCGTCCCGCGCTGGAACGCAGCCGCGCCGCCTGGGTGGCGACCGCGATCGCCGAGCACTTCCGCGACCGCGGCAAGCGCGTGCTGCTGCTGCTGGATTCGGTGACGCGCTTCGCGCGCGCGCTGCGCGACGTCGGCCTGGCGGTCGGCGAGCCACCGGCACGGCGCGGCTATCCGCCATCGGTGTTCAGCGCCCTGCCGCGACTGTTCGAGCGCGCCGGCAACAACGCGCATGGCTCGATCACCGCGTTCTACACCGTGCTGGCCGAGGACGAAGACGGCGGCGATCCGATCGTCGAGGAAGTACGTTCGATCCTGGACGGCCACATCGTGCTGTCGCGGCGGCTCGCGGCGGCCTATCACTATCCGGCGATCGACGTGCTGACCAGCCTCAGCCGCACCATGCCGCGCGTGGTCGACGAGGCGCACCTGCGCGCCGCCGGCCAGCTGCGCAAGTACCTGGCCAAGTACCAGGACATCGAACTGCTGCTGCAACTGGGCGAATACAAGCGCGGCAGCGACCGCGAAGCCGACATCGCCATCGAGAAGATCGAACCGATCCGCAACCTGTTGCGCCAGCCGGCTACCGAGCTGGTCGGCTTCGCACAGTCTTCCGAGGGGCTGCGGAGGTTGTTCGCATGAACAGCCGGGAGTCGGGAATCGGGAATCGGGAATCGGCAAAGCCGCAGCGACGTCGTGATTCCGCTTCCCGCTTTTTCGATTCCCGATTCCCGATTCCCGCTTCCCGGCTCTCATGAAACGCTTCCCGCTGCAGCAGCTGATCCAGCTGCGCGAACACCGCTTGGAAAAGGCGCGGCAGCTGGTGCTGCAGCGACAGCGCGAGCGGCAGCAGTGCGAGCTGGCCTGCACCCGGATCGAAGAAGAGATCGCCATGCTGGACGCCGAGAAAGGCGAACAGCGGCAGCGTCTGCTCGATCCGCCGCCGCCGGGCGTCGACTGGTCGTCGGTGCTGGCCCAGCGCGAGGCGCATATCGAGCTGCTCGGGCTGCAGGCCGTGGCAGCGCGTGAACGGCTGAAGCAGGCACAGGAAAAACTGCGCGAAGCGGACAACGCGCTGCGCGAGGCGCGCGAGGCTTTCTTCCGCGCCAAGGCCCGGCAGGACGCGCTGGAGAAACGCAAGGCGGTCTGGCGCAGCGAAATGCTGGCGCAGGAACTGCGCCTTGAAGAAGCCGCGAATGCGGACCTGTTGACGGTGCGCCCGCTGACGGCGGGCGATAATGGAGGTGGACCATGAGCGTGGACCGGAGCCGATCGGCACACGAAACGCAATCGACGCAGCAACGCGAGATCGACGCGCGCCTGCGCGCGGATCGCTTGCGCGAGCCGCCGCCACCGGAGCAGGTGGACAAGTTCCGCACGCTGATGCAGCAGCGCGAAGGCGGCACGCCGCCGCCGATGCAGGAGCAGCTGGCCGATGCGCGCCATGCCGGGCAGGCGGTCGATGCCCAGCTGGCCGCGCAATCGGCCGACGACGCGCTGGCCGCATCGCGGCAGGCGCTGTCGAACGGTGTCGACGAACGCGCTTTGCGCCGCAGCGATGACTTCGGCCTGTCGGCGAACTCGCAGACGCCGGCGGACGCCTCGGCGATGTGGCAGGCGCAGATGGCGCTGCGCGACGGCACGCCCGCGCCGGCGGCGCCACCGCCGCCGGTCAATCCGCAGGCCTTCGCCGAACTGATCCAGCGCCACGTGCAGCAACTGGCCGCCAGCGACGGCGCACTGAAGGACAGCGACGGCCAGGTGCTGCTGCGCATGGCCGATGCAACCCTGCCCGGCACCGACCTGCTGCTCACCCGCACCAGCAACGGCTGGCTGCTGCGCGCCGACGTGCGTTCGCGCGACAGCTACGACGCGATCCGCCAGGCCGCACCGGAGCTGACCCGGCGTTTCGCCGCCAGCAATCTCGGCGAACTGACCATCGATCCGCATTACCAGGGTTGACCGGTCGCGCAACGGCTCGACGGATCACCCGCCGCAACACGAATCCCTTCCACACCCGGAGAGTGTCCACGATGCAACGTCCTCCCAGGCGCCAGCCACGATCCGCCGCCACGTTCCAGCCCAAGCCGTTGCCTGGTGCGACGATGCTGGCCGACGCGCCACGGCCAGCCGCCAGCGGCAGCCACGACCGCCAGCAGTTGATCGACGACTTCGAATCCGCGTTGCGCGAGGAATCGGCGCTGAACGCCGAGGACCGCGACAGCATCATCCGCCAGTTCAGGGATGCTCTGGACAATGCGCCGACACAGCTGGGGCCGCCGGACGTCGAGGAGCTGCAGCGCAGTTTTGCGCAGGCCGTGCGCACCATGGCCGAAGAGCAGATGATCGATCCGGCCGAACAGGACACGCTGCTGCGGCAGCTGCAGGAGACGGTCGGCGTGCTGGAGGGCGACGCGGTGCGTCGGGCCACCGAACACGCCCGGCGCGTGGCGCAGGACGGGCCCGAGAAAGCGGCGGAATGGCTGGCCGCGCAGCAGGCACCGGCGGCGTCACCGACGCCATCGTCATCGTTGCCGGCCGCGCCATTGGGCCTCGGCGCGGCAGCGCGCAGACGGCGGCGCTAGCGGCTGCGGATCGTCCGTCCATCGCGTTCCGCATCGGCCAATGAACGACGAGCACCTCGAGGTCCGGCAGCGCCTGGCGCTGCTTGAATTGGCGCAGTCGCTGGGCAACGTCGCCGAGGCGTGTCGCCGCAGCGGCGTGACGCGCACGCAGTACTACCAGTACCGGCGCCGCCACGATCGCCATGGCCCGGACGGGCTCCGCAACCTGCCGCCGATCGCGCGCACGCATCCGGGCATGACCCCCGCGCAGGTCATCGAGCGCACCGCAGCGTTGGCGCTGGCCCATCCGGGCGCTGGCTGCAACCGCCTGGAGCAGTTGTTGCGCGACGAAGGCCTGCTCGTGTCCGGGGTGACGATCCAGAAGCACCTCGGGAAACTCGGCTTGGGCAGCCGCGCCGAGCGTTGCCTGGCCCTGCAGCAGCGCATTGCCGAAGGCCTGGCGCCCAGCGCCGAGCAGATGGCCTTCGTCGAGCGCTGCAACCCCGCGTTCCGCGAGCGCGGCAACGCGCCGTCGCGGCCGGGGGAGTCGTTGAGCCAGGACACGATGCTGGTCGGCCAGCTGCGTGGTGTCGGCAGGCTCTACCTGCATGGCGTGGTGGACACCTTCAGCCAGTACGCGTTCGCCCTGCTGCACAACTCCAAGCGCGCTGAAGCGGCGATTACGGTGCTGTTCGGGCAGGCGTTGCCGTTCTTCGAAGGTCGCGGGCTGACGCCGCGCGTCCTCCAGACCAGCGGCGGCCGCGAATTCTGCGGCGGGCCTTCGCACCCCTACGAGTTGTTCCTGATGCTCAACGGCATCGTCCACGAGCGGCCCGCGGCCATCAACGGCCACACGCAACGTTTCCACGAAGCGGTGAAGGCCGGCTTCGCCCGCGAGGCGTTCCGCGACCGGGACCAGTCGATGGCGGACGTGCAGGCGAAGTTCGGTGACTGGTTGCGCCGCTACAACGCGGACGGCCGCTGCCACCAAGGTTATCCGAATCAGGGCCTAAGCCCCGTCGACGTGCTGCAGCGGCCTGCGCCGGCCGCAGGTGCAACCGGGGGTGGTTAAGAGTTGCGGTGCTTAGGGTAGGCCCTAATGGTCATGGCCGCGGTGTGGGCACAAGATCGAATCCAGCAAGATTCATCGGTACATGCGTCAGCGGTGAACGGTTGTAGTCCGGATTGCGAACCCCCAGGGAATTTTTCAGGAGATTGGAAATGGCATACGACTCAGTCCTTCTCGATGTAAAGAACATCGTCAAATCCACCGAAGCGGTGATCGACGACATCGCCGACAAGGCCAGCGTCGGCGGCGGCTGGATGTCCGCCATCGCCAAGGCGATGGGCAAGGCGATGGGCCTGCAGGCCGCTCGCGTGGTCGCGCTGAGCGACGCGATCGCCAAGAACGCCAGCGACATGACCGGCGGCACCAGCGATTCCGACAAGGCCAAGGACGCCAAGCTGGCCGCGGTAGGCCAGGCGCTGAACGCGCAGTTCCAGGCGGCCAGCCAGGAACTCAGCATGAGCTCCAACGCCTTCGCCACCGCCATCAAGGCGCTGGGCGAGGCCAGCACCACGCTGGCGCGCAAGACCTGAGCCCAGGTCACCTGCGATACGGAAACGGCCCCTTTCGGGGCCGTTTCTTTTTTGCGCCAACCAGAATCATCGCGATGTTCAATGGCTTGGAGCGCGCTGCGGCAAGTCGGCCTTTTTACCGCCATCCCGAGCGAAGCGAGGGAGCTGTTTGAACGATGTGGCCGCAAGAAGCAGATCCCTCGCTTCGCTTGGGATGACCGTACGTGGGAGATGACGCAGAAGAAGCCGAAGAAATGGATTCGGCGCCTGAAAATCCGAGCGCGCTTAGCCGTATGAGCCGGCCGTCGGCTGCTTCAAAAAATGACAACTGCCGTTGCAACCGATGCTCGCGTGGCGGCGACAGCATTGAGCGTCAAAGTCGATCGCTGCACACTCTGCCAGCGAATGCGCTCCGAGCCAGTGACGCCGCCGCGGTGCTGTCCTGCGGGCCGTCAGCCAGCCTGCGTACGCGCCATCCTGCGCGCCAGCCACCAAGCCCCGAGCGAGGTCGGCAGGCCGACGATCAGCGCGTAGGTGCCGGCCGGGTTGCGGGTCTCGTCGAGGAAGCCCTCGCCGCCTGGCAGCAGCACCACCAGCGCCACCGCCAGGCAGCCGTAGCCGACGATGGCCAAGGCCCAGAACAGCCACTGCAGCGCGACGCTGCCCTCAAGGCCCTGCCCCTCGGCGTCCGCGTCCTGTGGTCGCCCGGCTTTCGGGTCGAGGCCCAGGCCCAGTGCGGCCAGCCATTGCGACAGCTTGATCGGCAGCAGCCCGTCGCGGTCGCGGACCGCGCGTCGTGGCGACGTGCCCTCGGCGGTATGACCCGGCGGCAACGTCGGCAGGTCCGCGCGCGCCTGGCCCGGGCCGCGGTCGCCGGCGGCCGTCAACGAAGGACGACCATCGACTGGCGGGGATTGCGAGGGTGGTACGGCCAGCGGTACCGCGGCCAGCGGTACCGCGCTGATCGTGGCCTGGGTGGCGACGGCGGCCGCGGCGGGTGCTGCCGGTGGCGGCGAACTGGCCGGCATCGACGCGTTGCGCTGGATCGTGGCGGACTGGTCGGCGCGCTGCGGGGCAGGCATCGCGTCCGCCCGTGCGGCAGCGGGCAAGGCGGCTTGCGGGTTGAGGGGCGAAGTCGCGGCCGCCGGCAGCGGTGCCGTCGTCGCGGCCGGCAGCGTGTTGGTGGCGGCGAGGCTGCTCGGCGCACTCGCGGCATTGTGGAGCGCGTTCTGCGCCATCATCGCGGCACGATCGGCGAGATTGGCGGCGCTGGCCGCGGCCGTGCCCAATGGTGCGCCCAGGGTATTGGCCAGTTGCTGGGCGACGTTCGCGGCGCCGGCGCCCAGGGTGTTGGCGACCAGCTGCGAGGCCACCGACGTGGCCGATCCCAGCAGCGAATTGCCTGGTCCCTGATAGGTCGGCGCGCCGGTGGAGGAGGTGTTCGTCGGCGATGGGGCATTGTTCGCCTGGCCGGGCCGCGAGTGTTGGCCGTGTCCGTCGACGTGGCCCCAGCGCGGCGGTCCCTCGCCACGCGGTCCTTCGCCGCGTGGGCCGTCACCGCGCGGGTGATGCTCGCCGCGGGCGATGTCGCCGCGCGCGCCGTCATTGCGGCTGCCGTCTCCGCGTACGCCATCGCCGCGACCGTGATCGCCGCGGGCGCCGTCGTTACGCGCGCCGTCGCCGCGCGGCCCTTCGCCCCGCGTGCCGTCGCCGTCGTGGCGCAGTGGGTTGCCGTCGCCTTGGCCTTCGCTGGCGCGACGTTCCGCCGCCAGTCGTGCCTGGTGCGGATCGTTGGCGGTTTCGCTGTCGTCCGGACCGTCCAGCAGCTGGTCCATCAGCGGGTCCTGGCGCACGAACTGCTCGTGGCGATTGTGCAGGCCCCCGAGCAGCTGGCTGAGGTGGGAAAGCGGCGTGGACATGGCACTCATCCTTCAATGACGTAGGCAGGCCCCTGTCGCGCAGGCGCAATGCGCACACGCTACCGGCAGGCTAGTCGCCTGGCGCGCGGGCGTCACCCTAGTCCTGACCCTAGGTTCGAAGCCGTGGCGCCAAGGAGAGGCGGGGGGCTCGAACTCGGTCCGTGGGGCCGGTCTGTGCCTACCGGGCCAATTCCAGGGCGGCGTGCTTGCTGCGGCGCCGGGCTTCGCGCGGCTGGTCCCAGGCATTGTTGAACAGGGCCGGCTCCCAGCTGCCGTAGGTGGGGTTGGGCAGCATCCACCAGCGTTCGCCGAACCAGTCGCCGTATTCGTCGACCAGCGCGGCGCGATCGGCCGGGGTATTGGCGACGATCTGCACGAAATCGCCGAGCTGGTCGCCGAACTGCATCAGCACCCGGTACTGCTGTCCGGCCAGCCGGCGCCGGCAGTTCTTCTCGCTGCCGTGCTGTTCGCAGCCCTCGACCACGGTACCCAACCCCAGGAACACGTCGTCGTTGGCGACCGGCATGCCGACGGCCTCGAGGTTGGCGATGGTCGCGTCCTTCAGGTGCACGGCGCGGTTGGACAGGTACAGGATGGTGATGCCTTTCGCGCTCGCGGCGCGGGCGAAGTCGACCACGCCCGGCACGGCCCTGGCGCGTTTCTCGGCGACCCACTGATCCCAGCTGACCTCGTCGAACTCCTTGCCGTCACGGACCAGCCGCGCCTGGTAGGGCGAGTTGTCGAGTACGGTCTCGTCGACATCCATGACCACCGCCGGCTTGAGCCCGGCGGTCTGGCCGGCATTGTCGCGTTCGCCCGGCACCAGCGCGTCCCAGTGCTTCTCGCGCAGCGCGATGTCGAGCTTGTCGGCGGCGGCGCGGTATACGGTTTCGCTGGCGGCCCGGTATTCGGCCGAGGCCTGCACCCACAGCACGGCGTTGAGGTTGTCATCGGCGGGCGGTGTGCCCGCCGCATCCTTTTCGACGGTTGCAGCGGCGGGCTTGCCGGCAGGCATCGCCGCGTCGGGTGCGGTGAATGAAGTCGGTTTGCAGGCAGCGAGCGCAAGCGCGAGCAGCGACAGGGTCAGCAACGAACGCATCGTGCGCTCCATGGGTCTGGAAGGCGCGAGTGTAGCGAAGCGCAATGCCGGATCGTGTCGTACCGATCGGGCCTCCCGGTCATCGCGGTCGTGGGCGATTGCGGTCGCGGGATTTCAACGGGGGTCAACGGTCCAAGGCGGGAGGCCTTCACAAGCACAGCGTCGCGCTCAAGTCTCCAGCAAGGCCTTGATCGCGGCGAAGCCCGCGCTCGCGCGCTCTTGCTTGCGCGCGGCGTCGGCGACCGGGTCGGCGCCGTCGCGTTGCAGTTCCGCCGCCGGCAGTTCGTCGAGGAAGCGGCTCGGCTGCAGCCGCAGCTTGCTGCCCCATTTCTGCGCTTCGCGCGAATGCGACAGCCACAGCTGTTCCTTGGCGCGGGTGATGCCGACGTAGAGCAGCCGGCGCTCCTCGTCGAGGCGGCCTTCGTCGATGCTGGCCTCGTGCGGCAGGGTGCCGTCCTCGACGCCGACGATGAACACGTAGCGGAATTCCAACCCCTTCGCCGCGTGCATGCTCATCAGCCGTACCTGGTTGCCGGCGTCGTTCTTGTCGGCATGGGTGAGCAGGGCGAGCTGCGCGGCGAGTTCCGCGGCACCACTGCCGCGGCTGCGCCCAGACGGGCCGCCTTCGAACCATTCCGCGAGCTCGTCGAGATTGCCACGGCGAATCACGAACATCTGTTCGTTCTTGCACTGCGCGCGCAGCGCGGCGAGCAGTCCGGAGCGTTCGTTGAGCTGGCGCACCAGCTCGGCCGGCGGCAGCCGCGTGGCTTCGCCGCGCAGATGGCGGACGATGTCGGTGAAGCCACTCAGCGCATTGGCCGAACGCGCCGGCAGCTGCTTGAGCAGGCCGATCGATTCGGCGGCACGCGACAGCGGCAGGTGCGCGTGCTGCGCCAGTTCGGCCAGCTTGGCCAGCGTGGTCGCGCCGACTTCGCGCTTGGGCGACTGCACCGCACGCAGGAACGCGGAGTCGTCCTCGGGATTGGCGATCAGGCGCAGCCACGACAGCGCATCCTTCACTTCGCCGCGATCGAGGAAGGCGGTGCCACCAGACAGGTGATAGGGCACGCGCAGCAGCTGCAGCGCTTTTTCCAGTACGCGCGACTGGAAGTTGCCGCGGAACAGGATGCAGAACTCGCTCCATTCCACCTTGCGCGCGGTGCCAAGGAAATGGATCTCCGCGGCGACGCGTTCGGCTTCGTGCGCGCTGTCGCGGCATTCCCAGACGCGGATACGCTCGCCATCGGCCTGCGCGCTCCACAGCGTCTTGGGATGTTCGTGCGGATTGTTGGCGATCAGCGCATTGGCCGCGCGTAGCACGCGGTTGCTGCAGCGGTAATTCTGCTCGAGTTTCACGATCTTCAGCGCCGGATAGTCCTGCGCCAGCTGCGACAGGTTCTCCGGGTTGGCGCCGCGCCAGGCGTAGATGCTCTGGTCGTCGTCGCCGACGCAGGTGAAGTTGCCTTTCGGCCCGGCCAGCGCCTTCAGCAGGCGGTACTGCGCGTCGTTGGTGTCCTGGCATTCGTCGACCAGCAGGTAGCCGATGCGTTCGCGCCAGGCCAGCGCGGCTTCCTCGTCGTTTTCCAGCAGTTCCACCGGCAACCGGATCAAGTCGTCGAAATCGACCGCATTGAAGGCCGACAGCCGCGCCTGGTACTTGCCGTACAGCACCGCGGCCTCGCGCTCGCGCGTGGACTGCGCCGCTTCCAGCGCCTGCTGCGGCGACAGCCCGCCGTTCTTGGCGCGCGAGATCAGCTGCTGCGCGGCCTGCACCGCATCGGGCTTGGCGCCGGGCAGCAGGTCCTTCAACTGCGCGGCGGTGTCGTCGGCATCGAAGATCGAGAAGCCACGCTTCAGGCCCACCTTCGCATGCTCGATCTGCAGCAGCTTCAGTCCCAGCGCGTGGAAGGTGCAGATGGTCAGACCCTCAAAATCTTGTTCGCCTTCGGCCCGTCGCCCCCGCTCATGGTGAGCCCGTCGAACCACGCGCTCGCGCATTTCCTTGGCCGACTTGTTGGTGAAGGTGATCGCGGCGATGCGCTTGGCCGGATAGCGGCCCGAAGAGATCAGGTAGGCGATCTTCTCCACGATCACGCGCGTCTTGCCGCTGCCGGCGCCGGCCAGCACCAGCATTGGGCCGTCGCAATGCGCGACTGCGGCGTTCTGTTGGGGGTTGAGGCCGTGCATCCGGAAAGCCGTGATTGGTGATTTCGTGGTTCGAAAAAAGCCGCCGGCAGGTGCCGGCGGCTGTAAGGATCATACAATCGTTGCCGGCGATCCGCTGTCGCGCCTGCCAATCACGAATCACCCATCACGGCTCCCCAATGGCCAAACTCTATTTCTATTACTCGGCAATGAATGCCGGCAAGACCACTACCCTGCTGCAGAGCGCGCACAACTACCGCGAGCGCGGCATGCGCGTGCTGATCCTGACGCCGGCGCTGGACGATCGCGCCGGCAGCGGCACGGTCGCTTCGCGCATCGGCTTGCAGGCGCAGGGCGTCGCCTTTGGTCGCGAGGATGATCTGGAGCGACGCGTGCGCGACGACATCGCCACGCACGGCAAGCTCGACTGCGTGCTGGTCGACGAGGCGCAGTTCCTCAGCAGGGCGCAGGTCTGGCAGCTCAGCGAAGTGGTCGATGCGCTGCGGATCCCGGTGCTGTGCTATGGCTTGCGCACCGATTTCCGCGGTGAACTGTTCGAGGGCAGCCAGTACCTGCTGGCCTGGGCCGATGAACTGACCGAGATCAAGACCATCTGCCACAGCGGCAAGAAGGCGACGATGACGGTGCGCGTCGACGAGCAGGGGCGCGCCGTGCAGGCCGGGCCGCAGGTGCAGATCGGCGGCAACGAGCGTTACCTGTCAGTATCGCGCGCCGAGTACAAGAAGGTCATGCGCGGCGAAAGCACGGTCGAAGGTAGTCCGCTGCCGCTGCAGCCGCCACTGCCGTTGTAATCCTCCGGGCTTCAGCGACAGGCGCTGCGGATCCGGCCGACTTCGCGCGGCAGCGCGCCGCCTTCGGGCAAGGCGGCCGTCAGTTCGCCTGCCAGCGTGTCCAGTTCGCCGCGGCCCAGCGCGACTTCGTCGCGACGGCACAGTGCCTCGGCCGCATAGGCGCGCGCGCGCCAGCGCAAGGCACGCTGTTCTGCGCCGGTGCCGTCGAGCTGGCTGATCGTCTCGAACCGTTGCATCGCCGACGCGAATTCGTCGCCGCGCGCCTGCAGTCGGCCCAGTGCCAGTTGCGCGCGTGCCAAAAGGGTCGCATCGGCATCGCGCAGCAGGTTGACGGCCTGGTTCAGGCGCAACCGCGCCTCCACGTCGCGACCGAGCGCCGCCAGCGATTCGCCGACCTGGCGATCGATGTCGCCGACCTGCGGATGCAGCGTGCCGGACCGCGCCACGCGCAGGCGGCGCGCTTCATCGAGCGCGCGCAGTGCGTCGTTGTCGCGTCCGGCGCCGTGCAGCACCATCGCATAGTGGGACAGTCCTTCCGGCAGCAGCTCCTCGCCGCCGGGCAGGCGCCAGACCCGGGTCGCCTGGCGCAGCGCCGTCAACGCCGCTGCCGCGTCGCCGCGTTCCCAGGCGACGATGCCGCGCGCGTTCCACAGCGCGCCGATGTCGCTGTGGTCGGGGCCGAGACGCGCGATCAGCAGCTGTTGCACGTCGCGCAACTCGCGCGCCGCTTCGCGCAGGCGGCCCTGGTCGAGATGCACGCCGGCCAGCTGCCGGCGCACCAGCAGCGTGGATGGATGCTGCGCGCCCAGCTGCCGCGTCGCCAGCGCCAGTGCCTCGGCCAGGGTCTGGCCCGCGGCATCGGCATCGCCCAGCTCGCGCTGCACCACGCCGATGTTGTGCAGGATGTCGATCGCCAGCGGATCCTTGGCGCCATCGATGGCGCGCAGTTGCGTCAAGGCATCGCGAAAGCCCTGCAGCGCCGGCTCCGGCTGGCCGGCGTCGGAATGTAATGCCGCCAGGTCGACCAGGTTGTCGACCACGCCGACCTGGTCGCCGAGCGGATCGCGGCGCAACGCCAGCGAACGTTCGTAGAGCACGCGTGCGCTGCGCAGTTCTCCGATATCGCGCCGGCAGCGGCCCAGCTGCGAGTAGAAGTCCGCCGCCTGCGAGGCCAGCTGCACCTGTTCGCGCCGCGCCACTTCCAGCAGCGGTTGCATGGTGGCGATGCAGTTGCGCGCTTCGCCGAGCAGGCGCTGCGCGCGCCCGGTCTGCGCGGCGGCCTGCAGCCGCAGCGAGGAAGGCGGATCGGGCATCGACGCGATCATCGCGGTCTGCCGCTGCAGCACCGACAACGCCGGGCGATAGTTGCCCAGTCCGATGTGGATGCGCGCGATCACGCCCAGCACTTCGGCACGCGCATGCGGTTCGCGCGACAGGCCGCGCTCGCCGCGCTCTTCGGCCGCCTTCAGCAAGGCCATCACGTCGAGAGGCTTGCCATCGGCGGCGACGCCGGCGCTTTCGATCAGGCCGATCACGAAATCCTGCATCGCCTGCGCGCGCGCCGCCTCGCGCACGGCTTCGCGCGCCTGCCAGGCGACAATGCCCAGCGCGCCAAGCAGTACCGTCGCCACGACCAACGCCGTGGCCAGCGCCCAGCGATGGCGCTGCACGTATTTGCGCACGCGGTAGCTCACGCTTTGCGGGCGCGCCTGCACCGGACGGCCGGTCTGGTAGCGCTGCAGGTCCAGTGCCAGCGCTTCCACCGACGGATAACGCTGCTCGGGCCGCTTGGCCAGCGCCTTCAGCGTGATGTTGTCGAGGTCGCCGGCCAGCGCTCGCGCGCGCCGGCGCAGGCCGGCCGCATCGTGCAGCGTCGAGGTGTCGGTGTTGCGCAGCAATGCCTGCGACGGACGCTGCGGATCGCGCGCGACGATCGCTTCTTCCCACTCGGCATCGGTCTGGCGCTTGAGCCGATAGGGCTTGGCGTCGGTGAGCAGTTCGTACAGCACCACGCCGAGCGAATACACGTCGGTCATGGTGGTGACCGGTTCGCCGCGCACCTGTTCCGGCGCCGCGTAGTGCAGGGTGAACGCGCGCACGCCGGTGCGGGTGCGCTCGACGGTCTTGTTGCCGGTGTCGAGCAGCTTGGCAATGCCGAAATCGAGCAGGCGCACCTCGCCGCCCGGCGTCACCATGATGTTGGACGGCTTCAGGTCGCGATGCACGATCAGGTTGGCATGTGCATGGCTGACCGCCTCGCAGATCTGCTGGAACAACGCCAGCCGTGTTTCCAGCGGCACCGCGCGGCTGCGACAGTAGTCGGTGATCGGTTGTCCTTCGACGTATTCCAGCGCCAGGTACGGCTGGCTATCGTTGCTGATGCCGGCATCGAGCAGGCGCGCAATATGCGGATGCTCCAGCCGCGCCAGGATCTGGCGTTCACGAGTGAAGCGCAGGCGCAGGTTGGGATCGGCCAGGCCGGGGCGCAGCAGCTTCAGTGCGACGCGGCGCTGGTACAGACCGTCGGCGCGCGCGGCCTGCCAGACCTGGCCCATGCCGCCTTCGCCGAGCAGCAGTTCGAGCCGATACGGCCCGACCATCGCACCGGTGCGCGCGCTCGGCGCCAGCGACACGACCGGCTCGGACAGGAAGTCCTCGCTGCCGTGTTCCAGCGCGATCAGTTCCTCGAGTTCGGCGGCAAGATCCGGCTGCGTCTGGCGCAGTTCGGCCAGGTGCCGCTCGCGCTCGGCTGGCTCCAGCTCGAACAGGGCGTCGAGCAGCGGCGACAGGCGTTGCCAGCGTTCGAGGTCCATGGGTCAGCTGCAATCGCTGTGGGACGAATGAACGCATGCGTCCTGTGGTTTGCGTTTCACTCGTCTCTTTGAAAAGCAAAGGGCGGAGAAAATGTGCTTCGAGATTTGTTGCTTTTGCTTTTCAGCTGCGTAGCTACCTAGACCCGTAGGGCGGCGGCCATGGATGGCCGCCGTTTTCCGATGGAGGCAGGATGCCGACTCGGAAAATCGCGAGCCACTATCCCACTGGCCGGATTGATTTGTCGGGGAAGGGCCTTCTCTTTGGTTACTTTCTCTTGGCCC
>NZ_VLKN01000012.1 GCF_007830035.1 Luteimonas cucumeris
TCCAGGCGCGCCAATCCCTTTCAGTGGGTCTTCTGGCCGGGATTGCCGGCCTCGTGCTTCGCACGCGGCGTTCGGCCTTGCGCAAGCCGGTGGCTGCAGACGCAAGGCCTCACTCGGAGCACAATATTTCTTTCACGAAGTCCGGCGCCTGGGCTCGGCAAGCGCATCCTTTTGCCGGCGCACTCTCGTCCCTGCATGACCTCGCCTGCCCATGCAAGGCTTCGCCGGCCGCGCCCCGCGCTTTATACTGATACGAATGCACGGCCTCGATCAGCGGCCGCAAAGGTGGAACGTGCGCAATTACGACCTCGATTTTCTGAAGAAATTCTCGCTGGTGATCGGCTTCCTGTCGCTGGTCACGCTCGGCCTGATCCTGCTGGCCCTGCACCTGCACGGCACCCTGCCGCCGGAAGTGTCGCCGCAGGCGGCCCAGCGCACCCACATGCGGATCGCGCCGGTGGGCTCGGTCTACGCGGGCGCGACCGGCGCCGCCGAACAGGCCGCCGCAGTGGCCGCGGCCGCGGCCAAGGCCGCTTCGCAGGTGGCTTATGGCGGCACCACCGACGGCTCGGTGATCTTCAACAACCTGTGCGCCGGTTGCCACGTCTCCGGCGCCGGCAATGCGCCGACGATGGACCAGGGCCACTGGGGTCCGCGCATCGCGCAGGGCAAGGACACCCTGTACAAGCACGCCATCGAAGGCTTCACCGGCCCGGATGGTGGCGTGATGCCGCCGCGCGGCGGCAACCCGGCGCTGACCGACGAGCAGGTCCGGGCGACGGTCGACTGGATGCTCGACAACCTGAAGTAAACGCCGCTCTGGCACACTCCGCGACGCCGCCTTCTGGCGGCGTCGTCGTTTGCGGCGCAGCCGGAATTGCAGGAGAACTGCCGTGATCCGCTCCTCCCACGTCCTGTGCCTGCTGCTCGTCCTGCTCGGCGGCTGCCGGTCGGCGCCATCGGCCGATCACGCCCATCTGGCCGACGTCGACGCGGTCATCGTGTCCGCGCCTCCGCCGGACTGGCAGGCCTACGACGGCCGCCGCGTGCGCATCGAGGCGCCGCTGACGATCACCGGCAACCGCGATCTGGACCGCGGCCGGCTGCTGGCCAGCTTCGACGGCCGCCTGTTCGCGCCGACCGAGATCGCCCGCCCCGGCGCCGCTGCTGCCGATGTGGCCGCCGACAATGCCCGTCGCCAGCTGACGATCGAACTGGCGCCGGACGTCGCGGCCGCGGCGCAGCCCTGGCGCAGCGGCAGCCTCCTCGAAGGCGTCGAAGGCAGGATCGTCGCGCGCGACGACGGCTTCGTGCTGCAGGCCGACGCACCCCTGCACGTCCGCGCCAGTCCCCGCCCGGCCGCCCCGCAGGTGGCCGGCGACGTGCGCATCGCCAGCTTCAACCTGCACAACCTGTTCAATGGCGACGGCCGCGGCGGCGGCTTCCCGACCGCGCGTGGCGCGCGCACCGCGCAGGCCTATGCCCGCCAGCAGGACAAGCTGGTCGCCACCATCCGTGCGCTGGATCCGGACATCGCCGCGTTGATGGAACTGGAGAACGACGGCTATGACCCGGCGTCGAGCATCGCCGCGCTGGTCGCGGCACTCAACGCCGACGGCGGCGACTGGCGCTTCGTGGATCCCGGCAGCGGCCCCGGCGACAACCCGATCCGGGTCGGACTGATCTACCGTGCGTCGCGCGTCGAGACTGTCGGCAAGCCGGCAACCTTGACCGGAGGGCCGTTCGACGAGCGCAGCCGGGCGCCCTTGGCGCAGGGTTTCCGTGCCGGCCAGGGCCCGGCGTTCGTGGTCGTGGCCAACCACCTCAAGTCCAAAGGCTGCAGCGGCGCCGAAGGCCCGGACCGCGACCAGCACGACGGCCAGGCCTGCTGGAATGCCGTGCGAGTCGACTCGGCGCGCCGGCTGGCACAGTGGCTGCAACGCGATCCCACTGGAATCGGCAGCGATCTGTCCGTGATCCTCGGCGATTTCAATGCCTACGCGCAGGAAGATCCGGTGCGGGTCTTCCTCGATGCCGGCTGGCGCGACGCCTTGCAAGGCACCGAAAACCCTTACAGCTTCATCTACGACGGACAGGCCGGGCGCCTCGACCACGCGCTGCTCAGCCCGGCACTGGCCGGGCGTCTGCGCGGCGCCGTGGAGTGGCACGCCAACGCCGATGAAGCCGACAACGGCGGCGATCACGACGGCATCTCCGGCCAAGTCGACGGTACCCCGTGGCGCAGTTCGGATCACGATCCGCTGCTCATCGGCCTGCAACTGCGCCGCTAGTATCATCGCGCCATGACCCAGCCCGCCTTCCCCGATCGATCCGGTCCCGTGCAGCTCGCCGGTCCTGCCGGCGCACTGGAACTCGCGGTCGAACTGCCCGAGGCCGACGTGCCTACGCTGCCGGTCGTCGCCGTGGTCTGCCACCCGCTGCCCACCGAGGGCGGCAGCATGCACAACAAGGTGGTGACGATGGTTGCGCGCGCGTTGCGCGAACTCGGCGCCACCACGGTGCGCTTCAACTTCCGCGGCACCGGCCATTCCGAGGGCCAGTTCGACGAGGGCCGCGGCGAGGCCGACGACCTGCGCGCGGTGGTCGCCTGGGTGCGCGCGCAGCGACCGCGTCAGCAGCTGTGGCTGGCCGGCTTCAGTTTCGGCGCCTATGTCTCGTTGCGGGTGGCCGAGGAGCTCAAGCCTGCATTGCTGATCTCGATCGCGCCGCCGGCCGGGCGCTGGGATTTCGCCTCGATCGCACTGCCGACCATGCCCTGGCTGGTGGTGCAGGGCGACAACGACGAAGTGGTCGATCCGCAGGCGGTCTACGGTTGGCTGGAGAAGTCCAAGGCGCAGGCCGAACTGGTGCGCATGCCCGACACCGGGCACTTCTTCCATCGCAAGCTGATCGACCTGCGCGGCGCGATCAAGAATGGCGTGAAGCCCTACCTGCCCACCGCGGATGAATGACGCAGGCGCGGCGGCGACGCCGTCGGACAACTACCGCGCCGGCGTGGCGCGCGGCGACTGGCAGGACGATCCGGCGCAGCACGAAGCCCTGCGCGAACTCGACCGCCTGCATGTCGCACTGACACAACCGAGGCAACGTCCCGGCCTGCTGCAACGCCTTTTCGGCGACGGTCCGCCACCGCCGGAACCGGGCCTGTACCTGTGGGGCGGCGTCGGTCGTGGCAAGACCTTCCTGATCGATCTGTTCTTCGATGGCCTTCCCATCAGGGAAAAACGCCGCACCCATTTCCATCGTTTCATGCGCGACGTGCACGAACGCCTGCGCGCGCACACAGGCGAGCGCGATCCCCTGGCGATCATCGCGCGCGAATGGCGCGCATCGCTGCGGGTGCTGGTGCTGGACGAATTCTTCGTCAGCGACATCGGCGATGCGATGCTGCTCGGGCGCCTGCTCGAGCGCCTGTTCACCGAAGGCGTGCTGCTGGTGACCACTTCCAACAGCACCCCGGACACGCTGTACAAGGACGGTCTGCAGCGCGCGCGATTCTTGCCGGCGATCGCGCTGATCAAGCAACACTGCCGCGTCGTGCATCTCGACAGCGACACCGACTACCGGCTGCGCGAACTGACCCGCTCGCCGGTGTACCGCGCGCCGCTGGACGACGGCTCCGATGCCTGGCTGGAAGCGCGCTGGCATGCGCTCGGCGGCGACGACGCCCACCGCAATGGCAGCATCGAACTGGACGGCCGTAAGCTGCCGGTGCGCGCACGCTGCAAAGGCATGGCCTGGTTTGATTTCAGCGCGCTATGCGAAGGTCCGCGCGCGGCCTCGGACTATATCGAGATAGCGCGCGAATTCCACACCGTGCTGCTCGGTGGCATTCCGGTAATGGATGCGCAACGCGACGACGCGGCGCGGCGTTTCATCACCCTGATCGACGAGCTGTACGACCGCCACGTCAACCTGGTCTGCACGGCCGACGCATCGCCGCCGATGCTGTACGGCGGCGAGCGCCTGCGCGGCGCCTTCGAGCGCACGACCTCACGCCTGTTCGAGATGCAGTCGACTGCCTATCTCACCCTCGAACATCGCCAGTAGCTGTAAACGAGTCAGCCGCCCTTGGCTTCGGCGTAACGGCGCGCCACTTCCTTCCAGTTGATCACGTTGTAGAACGCAGCGATGTATTCCGGGCGGCGATTCTGGTACTTCAGGTAGTAGGCGTGTTCCCACACGTCCAGGCCCAGGATCGGCGTGTTGCCGGAACCGATGCCTTTCATCAGCGGGTTGTCCTGGTTGCCGCTGTCTTCAACCGCCAGCTTGCCTTTGCCGTCGACGACCAGCCAGGCCCAGCCGCTGCCAAAACGTCCGACTGCGGCCTTGGTGAAGGCTTCCTTGAACCTGTCGAAACCGCCCAGGTCGCTGTCGATCGCTTTTGCAAGATCGCCGTCGGGTTCACCACCGCCATCGGGACTCATCACCGTCCAGAACAGACTGTGGTTGGCGTGGCCGCCGCCGTGGTTGCGCACCGCGCCGCGCTTGGCTTCGGGTACCGCGTCAAGATCTCGAATGAGTGATTCCACCGGCTTGTCGGCGAGCGCCGTGCCATCGACCGCTTCGTTGAGCTTGTCGACGTAGGTCTGGTGATGCTTGGTGTGATGGATCTCCATCGTCTTCGCGTCGACATGCGGCTCGAGCGCGTCGTAGGCGTAAGGCAGTTTCGGAAGCGTGTAAGGCATGGTTCTGCTCCATCGTGTGGGATGGCGCGTCGCACGGATGCGCCTGGCCTGGCCATGATAAGTCCCTCCGATGAACACGCTGTCAGGATGCTGCGTTGCGCGCGATCGGTGCGTTAAAACCGCGTCAAACAATGGGTATCCATGCCTTGCACGAAAGGTAATCCGGCTCACGGAAGCTGGCGTGGCCGGGTCATGCGCAACGCGCCGTACACGGCGATCAGCAGCAGCAAAGCGCCACCCAGGGCCAACCATTCCTTCGCGGTCAGCGTGGCGACGATGGCCGTCATCGCCAACACCGACAGCAGCGGTATCGCCGCACCACCGGGCAGCACGAACGGCTCGCCGCGTTCGCGCAGGTCGACCCGCTGCGCGCGCCACGCTGCGGCGCACACCACGATGTAGACCAGGCAGTTGCCGCCGCCGGAAATCAGCGCCAGCGCATCAAAGCTGCCGCCCAGCGCCAGCACGCAGCCGAGGCCGGCGTGCGTCGCGATTGCCAGCAGCGGCACGCGATGCGCGGCGCTGACCGCGCCGAACGCGCCGGGCAGGTAGCCGTCGCGCCCGAGCGCGAACAACAGTCGCGACGATCCCAGCAGGTTGCCCATCAGGAAGCCGAACATCGACACGCACGCGGTCAGCAGCAGCAGCACGCGACCGGGCGACCACAACGCGCCGGCCGTGTCGGCCAGCGGCACGCCGCTTTGCCCCAGTCCGGCGCCGAGCACGCCCTGGGTGACGACCTGCAGGCCCAGGTACAGCAGCACCACCAGCAGGATCGCGGCCATCGTCGCGCGCGGCACGCTTTTCGACACGTCGCGCACTTCGCCCGACGGAATCAGCGCCGTTTCCATGCCCGAATAGGCGAACATCACCAGCACCATCGAGGTACCCATCGCGCTCCACGACGGCACGTCGGTCCAGCTGACCTGATGCCAGTCGACGAAGAACAGGCCGACGCCGGCGAGCAGGAACAACGGCGTCAGCTTCAGGGTCGCCAGTACCGCGATCGCGCGCGCACCGAGCTTGACGCCGAACGCGTTGAACGCGAACACGACCAGGTAAACGCCGATCAGCAGCATCGCGCGCGCAGCCGGTTCGGCGAACAGCGGCAGCAGGCCTGCTACCTGCACCGACAGCGCGGCGGCGACACCGGCGCTGGACGCGACGTTGCTGATCCACATCAGCGCGCCGGCGACGAATCCGGCGAACGGCCCGAACACGGCGCCGGCATAGGTGTAGGGACTGCCTGTTGCGGCGGCGCGACTGCCGACCGCGGCGAAGCACAATGCGATCGGAATGATCGCCAGCGCGCCGGCGATCAGCGCCAGCGGCGCGGCCGCGCCCATCTGCGCCGACAGCGTGGCCGGCATCTTGAAGATGCCCGCGCCGACGATGATGTTGATCACCGCCGCGGTCAGCGCGAACGATCCGACCGCACGCACCAGTGCGGCATCGCCTTGCAGTGCGCTGTTGTGGGTGGATCGATCCGGTCCGCTCATGGGGTTCCCCGTCGTGGTCCGGCGCAGCCTCGCATGGCGACGGGGGCGGAGGCGAGTGCAGGGGGTGCATCGCACTGTCCCGGTTTCAGAAGTGAATTCAGGCACGCGCGTAGAATGGGTTGATGACTTCCGCCATTCCCCTCGGCCGCGACGTCGCCTATCCGGCGCACTACGATCCCTCGCTGCTGTTCCCGATCGCCCGCGCGCTGGGTCGCACCGCGCTCGACATGCATGGCGCGGCCTTGCCTTTCATCGGTCACGATCGCTGGCAGGCGTACGAACTCAGCTGGCTGGATGCGCGCGGCAAGCCGCGCGTGGGCACCGCCACGATCCAGGTGCCGTGCGAGTCGCCGAACCTGATCGAATCCAAATCGCTCAAGCTGTATCTCAATTCATTCAACGCACACCGTTGCGATGGCGATGCGGCCGTGCTGGCCACCATCGCCGCCGATCTTTCGCGTGCGGCCGGCGCCCAGGTCACGGTCGCGTTCGGCCTGCCGGCGATCGTCGAGGATGATGCCGCGCAATCGATCGACGATCTCGACATCGCCATCGACCGTTACGGCCCGCCCGACCCGCACTGGCTGCAGGCCGATGCGCAGTCGATCGTCGAGGAAACCCTTGGCTCGGCGCTGCTGAAGTCGAACTGCCCGGTCACCGGCCAGCCGGACTGGGCCAGCTTGCGGATCGCGTATCGCGGCCCGCGGCTGGATCGTGCCGGCCTGCTGCGGTACCTGGTGTCGTTCCGCGACCATGCCGAGTTCCACGAGCAATGCGTCGAACGCATCTTCGTCGACCTGGTGGCGCGCTGCCGGCCGCAGGCGCTGTCGGTCGAGGCGCGTTACACGCGTCGTGGTGGACTGGACATCAATCCCTGGCGCGCGACTCCCGGCCACGCGCCGCCGCTGCCTGCACGCGACGCGCGCCAGTAACAGCGCGCCGGTAAAAAACGTGTGCTTCCGGTTCACGGCGTTGCAATGAATTCTTAACGCAAGCCGTGCAAACGTGGCCTCCACCCAGACCCGGTCCGGGTAAGGAGCTCCCAATGACCAACGAAAAGAAAGCCGACTTCTCGGGCGTGACCTCCAAGGTCGACACCACCGAACAGAAAGTGGAAAAGGCCGATTTTTCAGGCGTGACCGCGCGTGTCGACAGCACCGAGGAAAAGGTCGGTGACGTCGAGCAGACCTACACCGTGCAGAAGGGCGACACGCTGTCGGCCATCTCCAAGCAGTTCTACGGCAAGGCCAGCGGCTGGAACGCGATCTTCGAGGCCAACCGCGACCAGCTCGACGACCCGGACCGGATCCAGCCCGGACAGGTCCTGAAGATTCCGCTCGACAACGCCTGAGCGCGACGCCGCTTTATCCCTCATTCGTCTGCAAGGAACCTCCCCATGAACAACAACACGCTTTCCTATGCATTGATCGTGGCCCTGGCCGGCTCAGTGGCGCTGGTCGGCTGCAAGAAGAAGGATGACGCCGCGGCCGTGACCGCGCCGCCTGCGGCCACCGAACCGGCACCGATGGAACCGGCACCGATGCCCGAGGCGCCGGCCGCCGCCACGGTCAGTGCGGTTACCGTCGGCACCACCGCCGCCGCCGACAAATCGGTCGCCGCGGTGTCCACGTTCAAGCCGACCGACCGGATCATCGTCTCGATCAGGACCACCGGCACCGCCAGCAACCAGGAAGTCGGCGCCAAGCTGACTTATCAGGACGGCCAGGTGGCCGGCGAGCAGAAGCAGACGCTCAACACCACCGGCGACGGCATCACCAACATTGAGTTCAGCAATCCGTCGCCGTGGCCGGCCGGCAAGTACACGGTCGACGTCACCGTCAACGGCACGCCGGCGGGCGCCCCGCAGTCGATCGAGGTGAAGTAGACGCCTCGCGCTTCGTTCGCGAAGTTCGAAAAGGGCGCGACGCAGGTCGCGCCCTTTTTTGTCGGCGATGTCATCGCCCGTTCGATTCAACGCGCCGGAAACGTGCCGTCGAGGTAGTACCAGCGGCCGTCCTCGCGCAGGAAGCGGCTGATCTCGTGCAGGCGCACTACCGGCGCGCCGCCGATGCGGTAACGCGCGACGAATTCGACGCTGGCGCTGTCGTTGCCATCCGCCGCGTGCCGTTTCACTTCCAGTCCCAGCCAGCGGGTGCCGGCATCGAGCTCCAGTTCCGCCGGTCGCGTACGCGGATGCCAGGTCGCCAGCAGATAACCGCGGTGGCCCAGCGCGTACGCGCTGTAGCGCGAGCGCATCAGCGCCTCGGCGGTGGCAGCAATCGCGCCGGCGTGCAACGGGTCGCAGCAGTCGGCATAGGATCGGGCAGGGTGGCAGGGACAGGCAGGCATGCGGATCCGGATCGCGGTCGAGCCACGGAGATGACGTCCATTCTCGGTCAGTCCACGCGCGGACGACTACCATGCGTGTCCGCCCCGCTGCCGGCCCCGTCCCATGAAAGCTCCCGCCACGCTCGACGACGACCAGGTCGAACGCCTCGCCGAACTGCTTGAGCAGCGCGCGGTGCCGTTCAAGGGCTTCAACCTGGAAGCACTGGACGGCTATCTGTCGGCGCTGGTGGTGTCGCCGGAAACGGTGCCGTTCGAGCAGTGGCAGCTGCCGATCTGGGGCACGCCGCCGCGCTGGGCCGACGAGGACGAGCGCGCGCAGGTCGAGGCACTGCTGCAGGGCCACTGGAACATGGTCAGCCAGCGCGTGCGTTTCGGCGACGACGACCTGCCCGATCATCTGGCGCCGCTGCTGTGGCTGCCCGAGGATCCGGAACAGGAACAGGAAGACGAGCTGGACGTCGGCCGCGACTGGGCATTCGGTTTCTTCCGCGGGGTCGAGCTCAACGAGATCGCCTGGGACCAACGCCTCGACGAGCATGGCTGGATCGACGAGATCTTTTCCCTGCTCGACCGCCTCGCCAGCGGCGAGGTGCTGGCCGAGGACCCGACTGCCGCGGCCACGCCGATCAGCTACCGCGAGCGGCTGGAAATCATCGGCGGGCTGCCCGGCATGCTTGCCGACCTGCACCACCATCGCATCGAGGCGCTGACGCCGCGCGAGCCGATCCGGCGCGAGGCCACGCCGGACCGCAACGCAGCCTGCCCGTGCGGCAGCGGCCGCAAGTTCAAGAAGTGCTGCGGCGCCTAGCGCGTCCGCGCTGAGCTGGATACGCGCACGCCCTGTCGGGGCGTCCGCACCACGCGCTTTGCCCGGATCGGCGCGAACCGCGACAATGCCCGGGTTGCGCACGACCGTGCGCGCGTCGATGGCGGCACTCATCGCGATGCGGCGATGCCCGGCCGCCCAGCCCCCATTCCTTCCCGTCTTCGCAAGCGAGTCCACGCCGACATGCCCAACACCCCCAAGATCATCTACACGCTGACGGACGAAGCGCCGTTCCTGGCCACGCAGTCGCTGCTGCCGATCGTCGAGGCCTACACCGCCACCGCCGGCATCGAGGTGGAGTCGCGGGACATCTCGCTGGCGGCACGCATCCTGGCGCAGTTCCCCGATTACCTGAGCGACGCGCAGAAGGTCGGCGACCATCTCGCCGAGCTCGGCCAGCTGGCCACCACGCCCGACGCCAACATCATCAAGCTGCCCAACATCAGCGCCTCGGTGCCGCAGCTCAAGGCCGCCATCATCGAATTGCAGCAGCATGGCTACGCGCTGCCGGACTATCCGGAAGAGCCGCAGGACGAGCGCGAGAACGACATCAAGCAACGCTATGACCGCACCAAGGGCAGCGCGGTCAACCCGGTGCTGCGTGAAGGCAATTCCGATCGGCGCGCGCCGCTGTCGGTCAAGAACTATGCGCGCAAGCACCCGCACCGGATGGGCGCGTGGTCGGCGGATTCGAAGTCGCACGTCGCGCACATGGACGACGGCGATTTCTACGGCAGCGAGCAGTCGGTGCAGATCGCGCAGGCCGGTACCGTCGGCATCGAGCTGACCGGCACCGACGGCCGTCGCAACATGCTCAAAACCGGCATCAAGGTGCAGGCCGGCGAGCTGATCGACGCCGCGGTGATGAGTGCGCATGCGCTGTCGGCCTTCGTCGATGCGCAGATCGACGATGCACGCGCGCAGGGCGTGCTGTTCTCGCTGCACCTGAAGGCGACGATGATGAAGGTCTCCGACCCGGTCATGTTCGGCATCGTCGTGCAGCGTTACTTCCGCGACGTGCTGGTCAAGCACGCCGACGCGCTGGCGCAGGCCGGCTTCGATGCCAACAACGGCATCGGCGACCTGTACGCGCGGCTGCCGTCGCTGCCGGCCGATCTCGCCGCGCAGATCGAGGCGGACATCGTCGCCGAATACACGCAGCGTCCCGGCCTGGCGATGGTCAATTCCGACAAGGGCATCACCAACCTGCACGTGCCCAGCGACGTCATCGTCGACGCCTCGATGCCGGCGATGATCCGCGACAGCGGCCGCATGTGGAACGCCGACGGCCAGCTACAGGACACCAAGGCGGTGATTCCGGACCGCTGCTACGCCGGCATCTACCAGGCGGTGATCGACGACTGCAGGGCGCACGGCGCGTTCGATCCTGCCACCATGGGCAGCGTGCCCAACGTCGGCCTGATGGCGCAGAAGGCCGAGGAATACGGCTCGCACGACAAGACCTTCCGCATTCCCGCCGACGGGACCGTGCGCGTGCTCGACGACGCCGGCAACGTGCTGATGGAGCACGTGGTCGCCGCCGGCGACATCTGGCGCATGTGCCAGACCAGGGACGCGCCGATCCAGGACTGGGTCAAGCTGGCGGTCAACCGCGCACGACTGAGCAGCACCCCGGCGGTGTTCTGGCTAGATGCGCAGCGCGCGCACGACGCCAACGTGATCGCCAAGGTCGAGCGTTACCTGAAGGACCACGACACTGCCGGCCTCGACATCCGGATCCTGGCGCCGGTCGAGGCGATGAAGCTGTCGCTGCAGCGCATCCGCCAGGGTCAGGACACGATCTCGGTCACCGGCAACGTGCTGCGCGATTACCTGACCGACCTGTTCCCGATCATGGAACTGGGCACCAGCGCCAAGATGCTGTCGATCGTGCCGCTGATGGCCGGCGGCGGCCTGTTCGAGACCGGCGCCGGCGGCTCGGCGCCCAAGCACGTGCAGCAGTTCATCGAAGAGGATTACCTGCGCTGGGACTCCCTGGGCGAATTCCTGGCGCTGGCCGCCTCGCTCGAGCACCTCGCCAACCGCTACGACCACGCCCGCGCCCGCGTGCTGGCCGATGCGCTGGATGCGGCCAACGGCAAGTTCCTGGACAACGACAAGTCGCCGTCGCGCAAGGTCGGTGGCATCGACAACCGCGGCAGCCACTTCTACCTGGCGTTGTACTGGGCTCAGGCGCTGGCCGCGCAGAACGACGATGCGGCGCTGAAGGCGGCTTTCTCCAGGCTGGCCGACACGCTGGCCGCGAACGAGGCGAAGATCGTCGCGGAACTGGTCGCGGTGCAGGGCAAGCCGGTGCAGATCGGCGGTTACTACCAGCCGGACCTGGCGCTGCTCGGCCCGGCGATGCGCCCCAGCGCCACCTTCAATGCCGCGCTGGCGGCGCTGGTGGCGGGCTGATCGATTCGCCCGGCGCGCGATGCGCCGGGCACTCAAGCCACAAACCTGCGCGATGCCTTGTTTCGTAGAGCGGAGCAGACTCCGCCCTACGGATCCGCGATGGGATACGCCTCGATTTCATAGTGCTGCACGGTCGGTTCGTATTCGAGCAGAAAGCCCGCGTCTTCCGGGTAGTACTTCGCCCGCGTGATGTCGGCGCCGGCAAAGGCCTCGATCGCCTGTCGCGATTGCCAATGCGTCAGCGTGATGAAGTGCGATAACCGGCCTTCGTCGCGACGCAGGATGTGTACCGCCAGATTGCCGGGCGTGGCACGGTAATCGGCGACTGCGCGTTCGCGCAGGAAGGCCAGGTAGGCATCGGCTACCGCGGTCAAAGTGACGCCGTGCCAGAGTCGTGCAACCAACGTGTTCTCCCCCAGGCGAGCGATCAGAAGATCGCCGCCTCATGCTCGGCAAGGTCAAAGAACTTACGCACCTCCTCGACCGCGCGGTCCTCGTCGAAATCGGCGCAGGTGTACAGCACCGTCGACAGGAAGCGCGGCTGCACCCAGGCGGCGATGTAGATGCCCGAATCGATCAGCGACACGAAGCCGTCGTAGCCTTCGTTGGCGGCCTTGCCCTCGCCACTGGTGCGATGGATGATCGGCGCGCCATAAGTACGCAATCCCAGCGCGCCGGTGATGTCGGCGAACCAGGCCAGCAGCACGTCGTGGTCGAGCGCGCTGCGATAGTAACCTTCGACCAGCAGCCGCTTGCGGTAGATCTGCGGCGCGATCGATGTCAGGGCGATCCTGTTCATGGGCGGTCTCGCGGATGCACAGTGCGTGCGCACTGTGCGATCAACGAAACGGCGACAGCGCCGTCGAGCACACCGCGTGGATCGCGCCGCGGTGGAATGGCTTGCACGGCTCCTGCCGCTTGCGTTGCGCCTCGACCTGCGAGGCCTCGGCACTGTCCGTCGTGCCCGGCTCGGTCACGCCCGCCAGCGACAGGGCCAGTGCCGGGTTCTGGATATGGCCCTGCTGGAACAGTAGTCCGGTATAGATGTTCATCGCCTGCTCCGACTTCCACTTGAGTGAAATCAAAGGTAGGCGCATGCTGGATCGCTGAAAAGCGACCATTTCGCAAACCTGTGTTGAATTTCATTCAAGACGATCGCTCATGAGCCGCCCCCCGCTGCACGCCCTGCAGGGCTTCGTCGCCGCCGCACGCCTGGGCAACCTGTCGCGCGCGGCCGAGTCGTTGAACCTCACCGTCAGCGCGCTCAGTCACCAGATGCGCGGCCTGGAAACGCGGCTCGGCCAGCAGCTGCTGGTGCGCAACTCGCGCGGCATCGGCCTGACGGCGGACGGCGAGCGCCTGCTGGAGCGCATCGCCCCGCACCTGGATGCGATCGCACAGGCGCTGCAGCCGTACGCGGCGCGCCACGACAACGTGCTCACCGTCAGCGCGACCGCCTCGATGACCTCGGCCTGGCTGGTGCCGCGACTCGGCGATTTCCTGGCAACGCATCCGCAGATCGAGATCAACCTGCAATCCAGCGCTGCGGTGGTCGACTTCGCGCGCGACGGCGGCGTCGATGCCGCGCTGCGGATCGGCTTCGGCCATTGGCCCGGCGTCACCGCCGAGCACCTGTTCGACGAGTGGCTGGTGCCGATGGCCAGCCCGGCGCTGGTAGCGCGCATGGGCGATACGCCACTGCGCGACTGGCCGCTGCTCGGCGATCCCGACGGCCAGTGGAACCGCTGGTTCGCGCATCGTGGCCTGGAACCGCCGACGCGCTACATCGCCTACTTCGACGATTCCGAAGCGCACCACCGCGCCGCGCTCGACGGCGTCGGCGTCGCGCTGGGACGGCTGACCCGCGCGCGGCTGCTGCTGGATTCCGGACAGCTGGTCACGCTGAGCGACGAACGCCTGAAGACCGACTACGCGCATTGGCTGGTCTACCCGCCGCGTTCGGCATCGCACCGCGGCCTGCTCGCGTTCCGCGAATGGCTGCATGGCAAGGCGCGGGAACATGCGCGGCATATGGAGCAGACAACGTCGGCCGGGGCTGACGGCGCAGGCAAACGCCGCTAGGCTTGCCACTTCCCCATGTTCCGGAGCAAGGCGATGTCACGACTCCTGCTGGTTCCCGCGCTCTCCCTCGCCATCGCCCTGGGTGCCTGCGCGAAGCCGCCTGCGGCCAACGACGACGCCGACGCGGCGCCCACCGACGCTCCCGCCACGACTGCGGCCGCGACCGACAGCGCGGCGACACCGGATGACAACGCACGCGCCCTTGAGGCGGCGATCGCTGGCGACTGGCGCACGCCCGACTTCGTCGCCCGCGATACCTACCGCCATCCGCGCGAGACGCTGTCCTTCTTCGGCATCGCACCCAACCAGACGGTCATCGAGATCACGCCCGGCGGCGGCTGGTACACGGAAATCCTCGCGCCCTACCTGTACGAGCATGGCACCTACGTCGCCGCGATCGTCGATCCCGGCAAGGTCGGGCCGGACGGCGTCGAATACCAGACCAAGGCGCGCGATCGCATCCGCGCCAAGCTCGGCGGCGAACCAGGCAATGTCTACGGCCGCGCCACGACCGTGGAGTTCGACCCGAAGGCGCCGGTATTCGGCGCACCGGGCAGCGCCGACGCCGTGCTGACCTTCCGCAACGTGCACAACTGGGTCGACGCCGGCACCGCCGAGGCCTATTTCAAGGGCCTCTTCGACGTGCTCAAGCCGGGCGGCGTGCTCGGCGTGGCCGACCACCGCGCCAAGCCCGGCACCGACCTGGAGACGATGAAGAAATCCGGCTACCTCACCGAGGAGCTGGTCATCAAGCTGGCCACCGATGCCGGCTTCAGGCTCGACGCCAAGAGCGAGGTCAACGCCAATCCCAAGGACACCGCCGACCATCCGAACGGCGTGTGGACCCTGCCGCCGAGCAATGACCACGACGCGGCCGATGACGCCAAGTACAAGGCCATCGGCGAGAGCGACCGGATGACGTTGCGCTTTGTGAAGCCGTGATTCGGGATTCGTGATTGGTGATTCGTAAAAGCGAAGCGCGACGCTTCGCTATTTTCTAATCACCGGTCACGCCACGATTCGGGCGCGCAAGTAGCTGCGCCTTTATTCGAATCACGAATAACGAATCACCAATCCCGGCCCTCAATGCTGATCGCCTTCAACAAGCCCTACGGCGTTCTGTGCCAGTTCACTGACCGCAGTACGCCGCCGCGGCGGACGCTGGCGCAGTTCGGCTTGCCGGCGGACATCTATCCGGCCGGCCGGCTCGACCACGACAGCGAAGGCCTGTTGCTGCTCACCGATGACGGCACGCTCGCGCATCGGCTGACCGACCCGCGCCACAAGCAGCGCAAGACCTACTGGGTGCAGGTCGAAGGCGAGCCGCGCGCGGACCAGCTGCAGGCCTTGCGCGACGGCGTGGTCCTCAATGACGGCCCGACCCGGCCGGCGCAGGTGCGCCGGCTCGATCCGGCGCCGACGCTGTGGGCGCGCGATCCGCCCGTGCGCTTCCGCAAGACCGTGCCGGATGCCTGGCTGGAACTGGGCATCAGCGAAGGCCGCAACCGCCAGGTGCGGCGCATGACGGCGGCGGTTGGCCTGCCGACCTTGCGACTGGTGCGCGTGGCCATCGCCAGCTACGCGCTCGACGACCTCGCGCCCGGCGAGTGGCGCGTGCTCGATCCGCGCTGAAGGATTCAGCTCCGACGCCCGGCCGTTGCCGCAGTGTCGTTCCGGCAACGGAACTGCTACCGTCACGGCTCCATCGCGTCGATGCGATGTGGGGCTCGGGGGCTGGATGATCGTGACGGCCAATAATGCGGGGCGCATCCTCGTCGTCGACGACCAGCCCGCCAACCTGCGCGTGGTCAGCGCGCTGCTGCTGCGCCATGGCTACGAAGTGGACAACGCCGCCGACGGCCCGACCGCACTGGCGCTGTGCGAACAGCGCGCACCGGACCTGGTGCTGCTGGACATGATGATGCCGGGCATGGACGGCTTTGGCCTGATCGGCGAACTGAAGCAGCGCGAACAGCTGCTGCGCATCCCGGTGGTGTTCCTGACCGCCGCCCACGATCGCGACCTGCTGCTGCGCGCGTTCGATGCCGGCGCGGTCGACTACGTCACCAAACCGTTCACGCCCGAGGAACTGCTGGCCCGGGTCAGCGCCCACATCGGCCTGAAACTGACCCGCGACCGTCTCGAGCGCGTTGCGCAGGAACGCCAGGAACTGGTCAACCTGGTCGCGCACGACCTGAAGAACCCGCTGAGCAGCGTGCTGTTCGCCAGCGACCTGCTGCTCAGCCGCGGCTGCAAGCCCGAACGCGTGACGCACTACCTGCAGATGATCCGCGAAAGCGCCGACGATGCACTCGGCTACATCCATCGCTACCTCGAGATGCAGTCGGCGGCGCACCAGGCCCGGCAATCGGACACGGACATGCCGCTGTGCGGCCTGCGCGAGACGCTGCAATGGCTGGAGCGGCGTTACGGCATGCAGCTGGAAGCGCGTGAGATGCGCCTGCTGGTGCGCATGCCCAACGACGAGGTGCGAGTGGCGATCGACGGGCTGGTATTGCGCCAGGTCGCCGAGAACCTGGTGAGCAACGCGATCAAGTACGCCCAGGACGGTCACGAACTGGAACTTTCGGTGCGCCACGGTGCGCAGGGTTACTGGCAACTGGTCGCGCAGGATCGCGGGCCCGGCATTTCCGAACACCGGCAACGCGACCTGTTCAAGCCCTTCGTGCGCCTGGGCGGCAACAGCGCCGCCGATCCGATGTCCAGCGGCCTGGGCCTGTCACTGGCACGGCAGATCATCGCCGACGTCGGTGGCCATCTCTGGTACGAGGACCGCGAGGGCGGCGGCGCACGCTTCATCATCGAACTGCCGGAAGCGCGTGCGGTAGCGTAGTTCTGCCCGTCATCCCGAAGCGTAGTGAGGGATCTGCTTTTTTGCTGGTGCGATGACACGGCAAAAACAGATCCCTCACTGTTCGGAATGACAGGGAAGAGTGCCGGCTCGTTCCGCGTGAACTTGACTGTTCGCGATCAGCGAAGCGTCAGCCCGCCATCATTCGGACACCTTCGCGCGGCTGCGCGTAGTGCGCTTGCGTGCCGGCGCCGGACGCGACGCGCGCTTGGCTTCGACACGCCGCGACGTGCCCTCGATCGTGGCGCCGTTGCGTTGCGCCTGCCGGGCCTTGCGGCGCGCGACGTACCACAGCAATCCCGCGCCGGCCACCGCCGCCGCCGTCAACGCCGGGTTGCGCTTGACGAACGAGGTCGTGGCGCGACTGCCGGCCTTGAGCACCGCCAGCGCGGCGCCGGTTTCCACCCACTTCATCGCGTGATTGGGCACCGCGTGGCGGATGCCGTCACCGACCGTTTCGACCAGGTCCATTGCCCGTCCGGATAGCGATTCGAGCTTGCTCATGATGTCGTTTCCCGATTGCGCAGCAGGCGGGCAGTGTCGGCGCGGCGGCGTTCAGGCCGCGTGAGAAAGGTCGCGCGAGTTCGGCTGTGCGCTGAACGCGACGAAAGGGATTGCTGCCGCATGGGCGGAACCTGCTCGCGCGGCCGATGTTCGGAAGCAGCGGAAAATTTCCGCCCTACGGAAAAAACGCCACGTGCCGTCAGGAACCCTTGCGCTTGGCGCGATGCGTCGCCTGCGCCGACCACGGATCGTCAGGCCACGGATGTTTCGGATAACGCCCCTTCATTTCCTTTTTCACTTCCGGGTAGGTCCGCTCCCAGAAACCTTTCAGGTCCTGCGTGACCTGCAGCGGACGCCCGGCCGGCGACAGCAGGTGCAAGGTCAAGGGCACGCGTCCGTCGGCGATGCGCGGCGTGTCAGACAGGCCGAACAGTTCCTGCAGCTTCACCGCCAGCACCGGCGCTTCGCCGTGACGGTATTCGATGCCGCGCTCCATGCCCGACGGCACCAGGATCCGCGTCGGCGCGAGCCGGTCGATCTGTTGCCGCGCATTCCAGTCGCAGCGCGATTTCAGAGCCGACGAGAATTCCTCGCTGCCCAGCGCATCCAGCCGCGTCTTGCCGGCGAAGGCGGGACGCAGCCATTCGTCCAGCGTATCCATCAACGCCGCACTGGACAGGTCGGGCAGGCCCAGTTCCGGCAACCATGCGCGTAGCGCCAGCGCGCGCTCGCGCCATTGCGACAGCGCCTCCGACCACGGCAGCACCTGCAGTCCGAGTTCGCGCACCGCATCGGTCAGCGCCTGCGCAGCCTGCGCCGGATCGGGTCGGCCGGCTGAACGCGACGACAGCACGATCGCGTCGTAACGACTCTCGCGCAGCATCACCAGCGCGCGCCGTTCGCCGTCCCAGCGCACCGTGTCGCTGTCGACGAAACGCGCCGGAAAGTCACGTCGCAGGCGCGCTTCGTCCAGCGGTGCGCCGCGCAGGATCAATGCGTCCTTGGCCTCGAAGCGCAGTTCGCTGGCGACCAGCCACGGTTCGCCGTACAGCGCGCTGTCATCGAAAAGTCGCGCCATGCGGCCGTTGGCCAGCTGGTAGCGACGCGGATCGCCGGCATGCTGGCGCGCGATGCGATCGGGAAAGGCATGCAGCAGCAGGTCGCCCAGCCGATGCGCGGGCACCTCTGCGGGCGGTCGCGCATCGATGCGCAGGCGACGCCGCCATTGCCTGGCCGCGGCATCGATCGCCGTCAGCATGGCGCGGCTGGCATCGCCGGCGACATGGCCGCCGCGCCATGCGGCCAACGCACGCCAGCGCTCGGCCAGCGCATCCGAGCGGGTGCGCAACGGATCGCGCGCTTCGATCAGCGCGGCCAGGTCGCAGGCCAGGGCGCATTCCTCAGCGTCACGCGACGACAGCAGCATCGCGGCCAGGCGCGGATGCGTGCCCAGCGCCAGCATGCGTTTGCCCAGCGGCGTGATCGCAAACGTTTCGCGCTCACCGTGAGTCTGTCGAAGGAGCGCACCGAGTCGCTGCAGCAGGTCGCGCGCGGCGGCCATCGCGCCGGGCGGTGGCGTGTCGACGAAGCGCAGATCGTCGCTGCCCCATGCCGCCAGTTCCAGCGCCAGCGCGGTGAGTTCGACCTGCGCGATCTCCGGCCGGCGCTGCGGTTCCAGACGCTGCGATTGCGGCCACAGGCGATACGCCCAGCCGTCGGCGACGCGGCCGGCACGGCCGGCGCGCTGGTCGGCCGACGCCTGTGCGATGGCGACCACGTCCAGCCGCGAGAAACCCGAATTCGGGTCGTAACGCGGTTCGCGCGCCAGGCCGCTGTCGATCACCACGCGCACGCCGGGCAGGGTCACGCTGGATTCGGCGACATTGGTGGCCAGCACCACGCGACGACGGCCATGCGGGTCCGGCTGCAGCACTTCGGACTGGCGCTCGACCGGCAACTCGCCGTGCAGCGGCAACACCTGCACGCCGTCGCGGCCGGTTTCGCGGAAGTGATGAGCCAGTGCCGACTCCAGTCGCGCGATCTCACGCTGGCCCGGCAGGAACACCAGCACGTCGCCGGGGTGCTGCGCCAGCGCGTGCTCGATCGCGCGGCGCGCCTGCGATTCCAGCGCCTCCTCCCGACCATCCTGAGCTTGCCGAAGGACGCGTCGCGCCGGGAAATGCGCGATATCGACCGGATGGCTGCGGCCGGCGCTGGACAGGCGCGGCGCATCGAGGAACCGTGCGAGGCGTTCGCCATCCAGCGTCGCCGACATCACCACGATGCGCAGGTCCTCGCGCAGCGAAGCCTGCACGTCCAGCGCCAGCGCCAAGCCGAGATCGCCGGCCAGATGGCGCTCGTGGAATTCGTCGAACAGCAATGCGCCGACATTTTCCAGGGTGGGATCGTCCTGCAGCATCCGCGTCAGGATGCCTTCGGTGACCACCTCGATGCGGGTGTGCGCCGACACCTGGTTGTCGAAACGGATGCGGTAGCCGACCGTGTCGCCGACGGCTTCGCCGAGCTGCAGGGCCATGAAGCCGGCCGCGGCGCGTGCGGCGACGCGGCGCGGTTCCAGCATCACGATCCTGCGGCCGCCCAGCCAGTCGGCATCGAGCAGCGCCAGCGGTACCTGCGTGGTCTTGCCCGCACCCGGCGGCGCTTCCAGCACCAGGCGCGGATGCGTGGCCAGCGAGTCGCGGATCTGCGGCAGCAGTCCGGTGATCGGGAAACGTTCGGCGGCGGGTCGGTTCACGCCGATAGGATACGGGCAGCGTCCTGACTGGCGTGCCGGCGCAAAGCGAAAGCAGGTCCCTCGCTGCGCTCGGGATGACGGAAATGCAATGCCAGGGCAAACGCCCTTTATGCTTTGACGATTCCCCATTCCCGAATCCCGATTCCCCGCCCTCATGCAACTGATCGACATCGGCGCCAACCTCAGCCACGACAGCTTCGACCATGATCGCGACGCGGTGCTGCAGCGCGCGCGCGACGCCGGCATCGCGCAGCTGGTGGTCACCGGCGCCAGCCGCGAGCATTCGCCCAAGGCGCTGGCACTGGCACAGGCGCATCCGGGTTTGCTGTACGCCACCGCCGGCGTGCATCCGCACCATGCGGTCGAGTACACCGACGAATGCGATGCGGAGATGCGCGCGCTGCACGCACATGCCGAAGTGGTCGCGGTCGGCGAATGCGGGCTCGATTACTACCGCGATTTCTCGCCGCGGCCGTCGCAGCGCCGGGCGTTCGAGCGCCAGCTGCAGATCTGTGTCGACCTTGCCGTCGAAGGCGTGGGCAAGCCGCTGTTCCTGCACCAGCGCGACGCGCACGCGGACTTCATGGCGATGATGAGGAACTTCGACGGCAAGCTTGGCCCGGCGGTGGTGCACTGCTTCACCGGCACGCGCGTGGAACTGTTCGACTACCTCGACCAGGACTGGCACATCGGCATCACCGGCTGGCTGTGCGACGAGCGCCGCGGCCAGCATCTGCGCGAACTGGTGAAGCACGTTCCGGCGCAGCGGCTGATGATCGAGACCGACGCGCCCTATCTGCTGCCGCGCACGGCCAGGCCGCAACCCTCGCACCGCCGCAACGAACCGATGTACCTGGCGCACATCGTCGAGGAACTGGCGCGCGATCGCGGCGAGGACGTGGCGGTCACCGCCGCTGCGACCACCGCGACGGCGCGGGCGTTCTTCCGCCTGCCTGCCCCGGCGTTGTAGCGCGTAGCACGCTCCGCTCTGCGAAGACCAGACAAGGAAACGCCGCACGTCCTCGCGAACGTACGGCGTGAAGAGACGACCCGGGGTGGAGGATCGTCGCAACGCTTGAAGGTGTTGCGTTACCAGCCGACGTTGAGGCCGACGCCGGCCGCGTTCTCGCCATCGGCGAAGGCCGCGCTGATCCGTACCGCAGCACGCGGCGACACCAACCGGCTGTAGCCGACACCGAGCGCCTGCCGGTCGCGGAAATGGCCGACGCCCAGGCTGAACTGGTTGGCGCCCTGCACGCGCGCATCGGGCGCAGCCAGACTCAGCGCCGCACCCAGCGCACCGACGGTGTTGATGCGGCGGTCGTGGGTGTTCAGCTGCTGGTCGACGCTGTCGAGGCGGCTGTTGATCGCCGCCGGATCGAAACCGGCCAACTCGCCGATGCGGCGGTCGGTATAGGTGTTGGCGGCGGTCAGCGTGGCGGTATCGCCGGCGTCCATGTCACCACGTATCGCCGCTTCGCGGTTGTCGGTATAGGCATTGGTGGCGGTACCGCCGGTCGCGACGGCGGTGTCGGTGTAGGCGTTGGCCGTGGCCAGCGTGGACTGCAGCTGCGACAGGTTGACCGCGTCGTTGGCCTGGGTGCCGGCGGCGACATTGACGATCTGGCGTTCGCTGCCTGCCGCGCCCACCGACACCGTGTTGCTGCGGTCGGCAAGCGAGAGGTAGCCCAGCGCAACGCTGCCCGCCGCCGTCGCCTCGCTGCTGTTGCCCAGCGCGGTGCTGCCGATCGCCGTGGCCTCGCTGCGTCCACCGATCGCCGTGCTGTAGTCGACGCTGGCCACGCTGTTGGTGCCGGCGGCAATGCTGGTGAAACCGCTGGCCTGGCTCCAATAGCCGACGGCGGTGCTGAGCGTGGCGCTGGCATTGCTGTGGAAGCCGAGCGCAGCGCTGCCGATGCCAGTGGCATGCGCGGCCGGGCCAAGCGCAATGGAGCGACCGCCAGCGGCATTGGTCACCTCATCGAGCGTGAACAGGCCATCGCTGTCGAGGTCGAACCAGCCACCCACCGCGGTGCTGTTGTCGCCGCTGGCCAGGCTGGAAAAGCCCAGCGCGGTCGCGCCATTCTCGGCGCGGCTGGCGCCGCCGATCGAAGTGCTGAATTCGCCGTAGCTGCGGCTTGAACTGCCGATCGCGGTGCTGCCGAAGCCCAGGCTTTCGCTGCCCACACCGAACGCACTGCTGCTGTCGCCGCTGGCCGTGGCGATCGGGCCACAGGCCGTGGCGCCCACGCCGGTCGCCGTGGCGCCACCGGCATATTCATGCGTGGCCGGATCGCCGTCGTTGAGCTCACAGGTTTCATCTGCGCTCGCGCTGCCGGCAAACATTCCCAGCGCCAGCAGCAATGCCGCTGCCAGGCGATGGCGGCTTCCCAGGATTTCCATGCTTTCTTCCCCAATGATTGTCTTTGCAGCCGGCAGGGCCGGCTGAACCCGTGGGACGCGGCGCGTGCCGAATCCGCTTTCTGGAATACGTCCGCACTTCGGAGCCGTCGACTGACATGTGTCGTCATCGCCAGTACGACTGCATCCGGCGAACGCAGGCTCCCGCTGTTTTTTGATGCGCGGTTCCGGCTCAGAAGCCGATGCCGACACCGACCGTGGCCGAACGCTCCGAGCCGCTGAACGCGCCGCCCAGGGTCATCGCGGTGCGCGCACCGAAACGCTGCTGCACGCCGAGCGACAGCGCCTGCTTGCCGCCGTAGCTGCCGGCGGCAATGCCGATGCGGGTATTGCCGCCTTCCACCGCCGCCGCACTCGCCGCCATGCCGACCATCGCCGCACCGAGTGCGCCGACGCGATCCAGTCGGTCGTCCTGGCTGCGCAGGCGCTGGTCGATCGCATCGAAGCGGTCGTCGAGCACGGCCGGGTCGAAGCCGGCGATGGCCTCGACGCGGCTGTCGGTATAGGCGTTGGCCGAAGACAAGGTCGCCGCATCGCCGGTCGTCATGTCATCGCGGATCGCCGCTTCGCGGTTGTCGGTATAGGCGTTGGTGGCGGTGCCACCGGTGGCGACCGCGGTGTCGGTGTAGGCGTTGGCAGTCGCCAGAGTGGACTGCAACTGCGACAGATTCACCGCGTCGTTGGCCTGCGTGCCGGCGGCGACGTTGACGATCTGGCGCTGGCTGACGCTGGTACCGACCGAGACCGTGGCATCGCGATCGGCGACCGCACCGTAGCCCAATGCGGTGCTGCCAACCGCCGTGGCCTGGGTACTGTTGCCCAACGCGGTGCTGCCGAAACCGGTAGCCTGGCTGGTATGGCCCAGGGCGGTACCGGCATCGGCACCGGCGAGGCTGTTGCCGCCGATGGCGGTGCTCTGGTTGCCGGCAGCGTTGCTGATCGCGCCCACCGCGGTGGCCTGGCTATTGACGGCAGTGCTGAAGTAGCCCAGCGCCGTGGCATTGGCACCGTTGGCGGTGCCGGAATGCCCCAGCGCCAGCGCGCCAGCGCCGCTGGCCAGCGAATTGGCGCCGACCGACGTCGACAGCTCGCCCGCGGCGTTCGCGGCGTAGCCCGCGGCCGTGCTCTGCTGTCCCTGCGCCCTGGCCGAATGGCCGAACGCCGCTGCCATCTCCGCATTGGCCTGGCTGCCGGTGCCCGCCGCGGTGCCGAAACGCCCGCTGGCCGTCGACGCCACGCCGAACGCACTGGCGCCTTCGCCGGCGGCCAACGATTGGGCGCCCACTGCGGTGGTGCTGGTGTTGGTGGCCGTGCTGCCCACACCGAATGCGGAACTACCCAGGCCGGTCGCATGCGCGATGGCACCCACGGCGGTGGCGGAGATGTTCTCGGCCGAGCTCGCGGCGCCGAGCGCGGTGCCGTTTTCGGCCGAGACCTCCGCGCCGATGCCGAAAGCGCTGCCCCAGGTCGCCGAGGCCTCACTGCCGAAGCCCACGGCGGTGGTGCCCTGCGCGGTGGCCTGCGCCGCCGTGCCCAGTGCGCTGCTGTGATCGCCCGCCGCGTGCGCGCCGGCGCCGGTCGCGGTGCTTGCCATGCCGGTGGCACGGGCGAACTCGTCGCCATCGATGCTGCCGTTGCCGTTGACATCGAAGAAGCTGCCGATCGCGGTGCTTGAAGGGCCGACAGCCCCGCTTTGCGAGCCAATGGCCGTACTGAAGTTGCCCGCCGCCTGACTCTGGTAGCCGATGGCCGTGCTTTGCGAGCCGAGCGCAGTGCTGCGAGCCCCATAGGCACTGGACAGTCCGCCGGATGCATCGCTGTTGTCGCCACAGGCCTGTGCCTGGATCCCCGCCGCCGTGGCGAACATGCTCACCTCGTGCGTGGTCGGATCGCCGTCATTGATTTCGCAGGTCTGGCCGGCCCACGCGCTGCCGCTCGACAGACCCAGCACGATCGCCCACGACAGCAGACGCTTGTTTGCTTGCAACGCTTTCATGTCTTGTACCCACCCGAATAGACGGAGCCGTACGACGGCCGACCCGGTGCCGCGGGTCGCACGCGGCACGGCCGCGGGTCCCCTGGCGCATACATCCGCAGGAGTGGGGGAAAAACTGACAGGGGTACAGATCGGGAAGGGAGACAGGTGATGCGGATGACGTGGGCTTGTTATTGCTCAGAAGGCGCGATTTCGCCCGGTGCGAAGCCACCTCGTGCCGTCATCCCGAACGCAGTGAGGGGCCTGCTTATTGTCCGTGCGCCACGCAAAGCAGTTCACTGCGTTCGGGATGAGAGCCGGTAACCGCCGGCCCCCTGCGGACGCGGGTAATGACCGCCCTGTCGATCACGGCACCGTCGGCAATCCGGCGGCAGTTGCCGTCGTAGCCACTTTCTGCAGCTTGATACGCGCCCCGCCGGGCACATCCTGGCGCTTGAGCTGTTCGGCCACGGCGCGTTGCAGGGTCGCGCAATCGGCGCCCGCGGCCGCGCAGGTCGCGGTGGTCGCGAACGCCAGTCCTTCCCAGAAATAGCGATGCTCGCGGCCGAGCAGCGCCTCGATTTCCTGCAGGGCGGCGTCGGCCTCGGCCTTGGCTTCGCCGATGCGTCCAGTCGCCAGCAAGGCCTGGCTGCGATAGGCACGTACCACCGCGGCGGAATGCGCACCGGATTCCTGCTGGCGACGATAGATGGCCAGCGCGCGATCGTATTCGCGCAAGGCGGCCGCGCCATCGCCCAGCAACAGCTGTGTTCGCGCCAGGTTGCTCAGCCGCGCCGCGTAACGCGTCGAATTCTCGCCGAACAGCGCACGCAATCCGGCCGCGGCCTCGCGCTGCAGGGGCAGCGATTCGCGCACGCGGCCCTGTTCGCGCAGTGCGTCGGCGTAATTGCCCTGACTGATCATCGCGCCGGCATGCTGTGCGCCGTAGATCTCGCCGTACAGGGTCTGTGCGCGCCGGTAGGCCTGCGCCGCGTCGGCATAACGGCCTTCGGCGAAATACAGGCTGCCGAGGTTGGCGTAGCCGACAGCGACGTCGCCGTTGCGCTCGCCATACAGCGCGCGCGCCTGCGCCAGGTAGCGTTGCCGCAGCAGCAGCGCACGATCGAAGCGGCTCAGATCGGCGAGCACCTCCGCCAGCGACTGCAGCGTGCGCAGACTCTCCTGCGTGGGTCGGTTGTAGATGCGCTGTTGCTGCGCGTAGACGCGTTCCAGCATGGCCAGCCCCTGTTCGCGCTGACCGCTGCGCGCGAGCGTCTTGCCGAGTTCGCCGGCGATGTGCAGGGTCTCGGCGTGGTCCGCGCCATGACGCCGCTCGCGCAGCGCCAGCAATCGCCGCAGTGGCGCGATCGCGTCGCCATCGCGACCGGCGCGGCTGGCCAGCGTGCTCTGCATCAGCCAGGCCTGGTCACAGCTGGGCGCGTCGCGCAGCGTGCCGGTGCACAGCGCGACGGCTTCGGCGACCGCGGTGTTGGCTTCCTGGTAACGATCGTCGTCACCGAGTTTGTTGGCCCAGCCGGTCAACGCCTCGACCAGCAGCGGCGAGGCCGGCGCCGCGTCGCGCATCGCATCGACCGCATGGCGCAGTTCGCGCTCGGCCGCGGCAATATCCGGCGGATCGCGCAGGTCCAGCATCTTGCCCCAGCGCATCCGCGCTTCCGCGACCTGTGCGCTGCGCGCGTCGAACAGGTCGCGACGACGCTGCAGCGCGGCGGCATACAGATCCGCCGCCTGTTCGTAGTCGCCGATGCGCTCGGCCACGCCGCCCAGGCTGATCTCCACCGTTGCCAGCAATGGCGGCCGCGATGCCAGTTCGCTGCGCGCGCGACGCGCGACCTCGGCGACCAGCTGGCGCTTGTCCGGCTGTTTCATCTGCTCGGTGCCCGGCGCCAGCACATCGAGCACGCTGCCCAGGTAGTCGAGCTGCGCCTGCGATTCTTCGGCGGCGGCACGGGCGCGGCCGGCCTGCCACCACACGCCCGCCGTGCCAGCCATCAGCAATGCGGTCACGACGACGCCGGCCGCCACGGCGAGGCGATTGCGCGCGACGAACTTGCGCAGGCGATATCCGGTGCTCGGTGGGCGTGCGCGAATCGGCCGACGCGACTGCCAGCGACGCAGGTCGTCGCACAGCGCCTCGACGCTGGCGTAACGGCGTTCCGGTTCGTCCGCCAGCGCCTTGAGCGCGATGGCATCCAGGTCGCCGCGCAACGCGCTGGCGAACTGGCGGCGTTCGCCCTGCGTCCGCGCCGTATCCTGCCGCACCGCGCGCGACGGCGCCTGGGTCTGCGTGTGCGCATCCTGCCGACCGTGCGCGCGCGGCGCGCGTCCGGCCAGCAGCCGGTACAGCAACGCGCCCAGGCCGTAGACATCCATCGCCGTGCTCGGCGGCGCACCGGCGAACTGTTCCGGTGCGGCGTACTCCGGCGTCAATGCGCGCAGATGGGTGGCGGTGGCTTCCGCCGCGACTTCGTCGCTGAGCCGGGCGATGCCGAAATCGAGCAGGCGCACGTGGCCGTCGTCGTCGACCAGCACGTTCGACGGCTTGATGTCGCGATGGATCACCAGGTTGCGGTGCGCGTAGCTCAGCGCCTCGCCGACCTGCAGCACCAACTGCACGCGCGCCTCGATATCGGACGCACGCTGCATGCACCACTGGTCGATGCGTTCGCCGTCGACCAGCGCCATCGCCAGCCACGGCGTGCCGTCCTCGGCGATGCCGGCGTCGTACAACGGCACGATGTAGGGATGGCGCAGCCGCAACAAGGCCTGCTGCTCGCGCAGGAAACGTTCGCGGCCGACGCTGGCCAAGGCGCCGAGCGTCAGCACCTTGACCGCCGCGACCTGGCCGGTGGCGCCTTCCAGCGCCTGTGCGCGGTAGACCACGGCCATGCCGCCGCGGCCGAGCTCCTGCTGCAGCTGCCAGCGACCGAGACGGCGACCGCTCAATGCCTGCGGCTCGTGCGCGGCGGCGGCCAAGGCCGAGGGCAACTGCTGATCCAGCGGGCCTGCGGCTTGCTCATGCGCCGCCAGCAGGCGCTGCACGCGCGCCAGCACCGCCGGCGCAAGCGCCATCGCCTGCAGTTGCGCGGCGCGTTCCGGCGGCGGCAGGTCAAGCAGCCGGTCGAGTGCGCGATCGGCCTGGCGCCAGACTTCGCGCTCGCCGGCGTCCATGCTCAGGCGTCGCTCAACAGCGCATGCAGGAAAGCGCGCGCGCGCTCCCATTCGCGATGCACGGTGCGCTCGGAACATTCCAGCAGTTCGGCGATCTCGGCGAACTTCAAACCGGCGAAGTAATGCAGTTCCACCACCTGGCGCTGCTGCGGATTGATCTGTGCCAGCGTTTCCAGGCCTTCGTGCAGCGCCAGCACGGTGGTGTCGGCGGCGTCGCCGCCGGCGAGCGATTCATCGAGCGTGATCGCGATCATCCCACCGCCGCGCTTGTCGGCGCCGCGCCGGCGCGCGTGGTCGACCACGATCCAGCGCATCGCCTGCGCCGCGGCGACGAAGAAATGCTTGCGGTCGGTGACGGACAACGGATCGCCGGTGGTGGCGCGCAGGAACAATTCGTGCACCAGCACCGTCGGGGTGATGGTCAGCTCGCCGCCGCCCAGCCGCGACGCGGCCAGCCGGCGCAGTTCCGGATACAGCGATTCGAACACCGCCGACAACTGCTCCGGTTGTCCCGTCCGCGCCTGTACCAGCAGCTCGGTGATTTCCTTCCCCATGGCGATCGCGTCCACCCACCCCTGGGCCGCAAGCATAGCGCCGACAGCAGCTTGGCGTTCGATGGGACGAATGCGGCCGTCCGCAACGGCCCTTTGCGCACCATCGTGATGGAGGCCGCTAGCTGCGCAGCCCGACACCGCGCTTGAGCAACCACAGCGCCAGCGCGCCGAGCGCCAGCACGAAACCCAGCATCAGCACGTACGCGATCCACAGCGGCACGTCGCTGACGCCGAGCAGGCCGTAGCGGAACGCATTGACCATGTAGAAGATCGGGTTGAGGTGCGTGGCGGCTTCGGCCCACGGCGGCAGCAGCTTGACCGAATAGAACACGCCGCCCAGGTAGGTGAGCGGGGTCAGGATGAAGATCGGCACGATCGCCACGTCGTCGAACTTCTTGGCGTAGACCGCGTTGACGAAGCCGGCCAGCGAGAAGATGGTCGCACCGAGCAGCACCGTGCTCAGCGTCACCAGCGGATGCGGCACGCGCACCTGGGTGAAGAACATCGCAATGACCAGCACGATCACCCCCACCATCAAGCCGCGCAGCACCGCACCGGCGACGTAGCCGCCGAGGATCACCCAGTTCGGCATCGGGCTGACCAGCAGTTCCTCGATATGGCGGCCGAACTTGGCGCCGAAGAAGCTGGAGGAGATGTTGCCGTAGCTGTTCTGGATCACCGCCATCATCACCAGCCCCGGCACGATGAAATCCATGTAGGCGATGCCGTCCATCTGCCCGACCCGCGAACCGATCAGGCCGCCGAAGATCAGGAAATACAGGCTCATGGTGATTGCCGGCGGCACCAGCGTCTGGCCCCAGATGCGCAGGATGCGGCTGACCTCGCGGCGCACGACAGTGCCCAGCGCGATGAGATTGCGCCGCATGACGGTAGGTTCGGGGATCATGATCTGATTCATGGTGTTCCGTTTACTTCAATGCGGCTGTCGTGCGGTGTGTTGTTGAACCGTGCCGAAAGCATCACGCCACCTGCTCCGGCGGCAGCTGCGCGGTGCTGTCGACCGCGTTCTCGCCGGTCAGGCGCACGAACAGTTCCTCGAGGCGATTGGATTTGGTGCGCATCGAACGCACGCGGATCCCGGCCTCGCCGAGCGCGGCGAACACGCGGTTGAGATCCATCGCCCGTGGCATCTCGATGTCCAGCGTATGGTCGTCCAGCGCCAGCAGCGTGGCGCCCTCGATCAGCGGCAACGACGCCGGCAGCTGTCCCTCGATGTCGAGCAGGAAACCCTCGACGTCGAGCTTGGCCAGCAGCGCCTTCATCGGCCCCTGCTCGACGATGCGGCCCTTGTCGATGATCGCCAGGTTGCGGCACAGGCTTTCCGCTTCCTCCAGGTAATGCGTGGTGAGGATGATCGTGGTGCCGGCGGCGTTGATGTCCTTGAGCGTCTTCCACATGCCGCGGCGGATCTCGATGTCGACGCCGGCGGTGGGCTCGTCGAGGATCAGCAGCCGCGGCCGCGTCATCATCGCGCGCGCGATCATCAGTCGCCGCTTCATGCCGCCGGACAGCGTGCGGCTCATCATCGTCGCCTTGTCCCACAGCTGCGCGCGCTTGAGTTCCTCTTCCGCGCGCAGCAACGCCTCGGCACGCGGCACGCCATAGAAACCCGCGTAATTGACCAGGATGTCGAGCGGCTTCTCGAACATGTTGAAGTTCAGTTCCTGCGGCACCAGCCCGATCAGGCGCATCGCCGCGTCGCGATCCCGGCTGAGGTCCACGCCGAACACTTCGACCTGGCCGGCGCTCTTGTTGACCAGCGAGCTGACGATGCCGATCAGGGTGGATTTGCCGGCGCCGTTGGGACCGAGCAGGGCGAAGAAATCGCCGGGTGCCACGTCCAGCGACACGCCCTTCAGCGCCTCGACGCGGGTGTCGTAGGTCTTGCGCAGTTCGCGCACCGACAACGCCGGCGCGATGGCGGAAACCGCCTGGTTCTGGGTCATTTCCAAGGCCTGCACCGCGAGCCGCGCGGCGATAGCCGTTAGTATAGGCGGCCCCGTGGCGGCATTCCGGCCACAGTCTGTTGCAACCACCGCCGGTGTTTCCTTGGCCATCCAGCATTTCCCGCTGAAACTCGTATCGCGACGCATGCTGGCGCCGAGTGTCGGCCATTACGTGTTCGTCCGCGACGACGGCCAGCCACTGGACTACATCCCGGGCCAGTTCATCCAGGTGCATTTCCACTACGCCGACGGCACCGCGACCAAGCGCAGCTATTCGCTGGCGACGATCCACGACCATGCGCTCGGTCCCGGCGAAGCGGTCGAGATCGCGGTCAGCTACGTACCCGGCGGTGCGGCAACCGCATTGTTCGAAGGCCTCGATGTCGGCGGACGGATCGATGCCAGCGGCCCGTTCGGCCGCTTCTGCCTGATGCCTGCCGACAGCAACCGGCGTTATCTGCTGATCGGCACCGGCACCGGCGTCACTCCGTACCGCGCGATGTTGCCGCAACTCGAGACGCTGATCCGCGAACGCGGCATCGAAGTGGTGCTGCTGTTCGGCGCGCGTACGCCGCAGGAACTGCTGTACGGCGACGAGTTCCGCGCCTTCGCCGACGCGCATCCGGGTTTCCGCTTCGTGCCGTGCTTCTCGCGCGAGTTGCCGGAGCATCCGCATGCTGATGTGCGCCACGGCTATGTGCAGCAGTTCCTCGACGAGTTCGCGCCCGCCGCGGACCGTGACATCGCCTATCTGTGCGGCAACCCGAACATGGTCGATGCCTGTTTCGAGGCCTTGAAGGGCCATGGCCTGCCGGTGCCGCAGATACGTCGCGAGAAGTACGTCAGCAGCAAATAGGAACCGCGGGATCCGCCTGTCAAGCAAGCTTGACAACCCGCCATCCTGTCGCCAGACTCCTGTCAAGGTCACTTGACAGGCCACCGCCTTGTTTCACAAACCCAACGCCCTGCTTGGCTTCGGTACCGCCCTGCTTCTGCTGGGGGTCGTGCTGCCGCATGCGCTGCCAGTCGCGGGATGGGTTCGTGGCGTGTTGCTCGGCTTCGGCGGCGCCCTGTACCTGGGCGCCTTCGTGCTCTGGCTCCAGCCGGACGGCTGCGACGCCTCCACGCTGGGTCTGCGCCGTCGCTACCTGCGCGAGTTCGTGCCGGCGATGATCGCCTACGTGATGCTGCTGTCGATCTCGCTGGTGCTGCTCAAGCGGATCGAGGAGCCGGCGATGCGAGCCCTCGTGGCGCTGCTTCCGGTCGCACCGATCGCGATGGTGTTGCGCGCCATCATTCGTTACATCCGCGATGCCGACGAACTGCAGCGCCAGATCGAACTGGAAGCGGTCAGCATCGCCACCGCGCTGGTGTCGCTGCTGTACATGGCCGGCGGCTTCCTGCAGCTGGCCGGGGTGATCGGCGTTCCCGCCGGCGTGGCGATGATCTGGATGTTCCCGCTGGTATGCATGATCTACGGATTGGTCAAGATCGTCGTCGCACGCAGGTTCCAGTAGTCGGCATGGACAGCCGCATCCGCGAGCTCCGGGAACGCGTCGGCTGGTCGCAGGGCGAACTGGCCGAGCACCTGGATGTGTCGCGCCAGACCGTCAATGCGCTGGAAACCGGCAAGTACGATCCCAGCCTGCCACTGGCGTTCCGTATCGCGCGCCTGTTCGGCGAACCGATCGAGGCGATCTTCCTGCCCGGCCCGGATTGAACCGGCGCGTCGCCGCATTGCCATCCCGTGCATTCACCGTTTTCCAATTCGAGAGGAACCGCATCGATGTCCCGCAAGCTCCGAATCGCACTCGTACTGCTGCTGGCGGTCGGCTTCATCGGCTATCGATACTGGCGTGACGCCCGTCCACCGGAAGCAGGCGCCACCGCGACCGTTGCCGGCAAGGCCACGCCGGCGCCACCGCGCATGCTCGGCAAGATCGCCTTCAAGCCCTGCACGCTGGCGCCGCAGCTGGGCGCGGCCAGTGTCGAGGCGCAATGCGGCTCGCTGCCGGTCCCGGAAAACCCGGCCCTGCCCGAGGGCCGCAAGATCGCACTCAACATCGCCTGGGTACCGGCCAAGGACGGCGGCGAACATGCGCCCGATCCGGTGTTCATGCTGGCCGGCGGTCCCGGCCAGGCTGCGACCGAGACCTTCCCCAGTGTCGCGCCCGCGTTCGCCGAGGTGCGCAAGCGTCGCGACGTGATCCTGGTCGACCAGCGCGGCACCGGCGGCTCGCATCCGCTGCTGTGCAAGAGCGATGACGAAGGCGACGACGTGATCGACGATTCGCCGCAGGCCGCGCGCATCGCCGCGGAACGCTGCCGCGATGCGCTGGCCAAGGACGCGGACCTGCGTTTCTTCACCACCACCGATGCCGTACGCGACCTGGAAGCGGTGCGGCAGGCGATCGGCGCCGAACAGATCAACCTGATCGGCATCTCCTACGGCACCCGCGTCGCACAGCAATATGCGCGTCGCCATCCTGCGCAGACCCGCACCATCACCCTGGATTCGGTGGCGCCGAACACGATCTACCTCGGCAACGATTTCGCCCGCAACCTGGAAACCGCGCTGGACCTGCAGTTCAAGCGTTGCGCGCAGATCCCGAACTGCGCCAACGCGCTCGGCGATCCGCGCCAGCAACTGAACGCGCTGATGACGCGGCTGAAAGCCGATCCGCCGCAGGTGACGTATCGCGACGCGCGCACCCACGAACAGCGCCAGGAAACCCTGCAACCCGGACACGTGGCCGGACTGGCGCGCATGTACGCCTATGCACCGATCGCCGCATCGCTGCTGCCGCTGCTGATCAACGAAGCCAGCCAGGGTCGTTATGAAGGCCTGATGGCGCTGTCCAATCTGCTCAGCAGCGGACTGGCGGACCAGATGGCCCATGGCATGCAGCTGTCGGTGATCTGCAGCGAGGATGCCGACGGTATCCGCGGCGATCCGTCGATGGCGTCCTCGCTGCTCGGCAACGTTCTGGTCGATACGCTGCTGGCGCAATGCGCGGTGTGGCCCAAGGGCGAGCGTCCGGCCGATTTCCACCAACCTCTGAAAACATCGGTGCCGGCATTGCTGATCTCAGGCGAACTGGATCCGGTCACGCCGCCCAGTTATGCCGAACAGGTACTGCAGACGCTGCCTAAAGGCCGCTCGCTGGTGCTGCGCGGGCAAGGCCACAACGTCATCGGCGCCGGCTGCATGCCGAAGCTGTTCGCGCAGTTCGTCGACGGCGCCGACGCCAAGGCGCTGGACGCCAGCTGCCTGGACAAGCTCGCCTACACGCCGCCGTTCACCAGCTTCAGCGGTTGGGAGCCTTGAGAGCCGTTATTGGTGAGTGGTGATTAGTGATTCGAGACACGCCGTCCTCGACTCCTCACTCCCTTCGCCCGCGGTTCCCGATCGCCTTTGCTAATCACCAATAACGAATCACGAATCACGGACACAACGCCATGATCACTGCAGAACACCTGCGCAAGACCTTCCCCGGCAAGGGCAAGGACAGCACGCGCGTCGTCGCCGTCGACGATGTCGGCTTCACCGCCCATGACGGCCAGATCACCGGCCTGCTCGGGCCCAACGGCGCCGGCAAGACCACCACGCTGCGCATGCTGTACACGCTGATGGCGCCGGAGCAGGGCCGCGTGCTGATCGACGGCCGCGACGTCGCCGCCGATCCGGCCGCCGCGCGGCGCGCGCTCGGCGTGCTGCCGGACGCGCGCGGCGTCTACAAGCGCCTGACCGCGCGCGAGAACATCCGCTACTTCGGCGAACTGCACGGCCTGTCGCGCGCCGACATCGAGCAGCGCACGCAGGCCTTGTCGCAGGCCTTGCAGATGGACGACTTTCTCGACCGGCAGACCGAAGGCTTCTCGCAGGGCCAGCGCACCAAGACCGCGATCGCGCGCGCACTCGTGCACGATCCGCGCAACGTGATCCTCGACGAACCGACCAACGGCCTCGACGTGATGACCACGCGCGGCCTGCGCGGCTTCCTCAAGCAGCTGCGCGACGAGGGCCGCTGCGTGATCTTCTCCAGCCACATCATGCAGGAGGTCGCCGCACTGTGCGATCGCATCGTGGTGATCGCGCACGGCAAGGTGGTCGCGCAGGGAACGTCCGACGAGCTGCGCGCGCAGACCGGCGAGGACAATCTCGAAGAGGCCTTCGTCAAACTGATCGGATCGGAAGAAGGACTGCACGCATGAAGTCGCTATGGACCGTGTGGTGGAAGGAACTGCTGGAGCTGTCGCGCGACCGCCGCACGCTGGTGCTGGCGCTGGTGATGGGGCCATTGCTGGCGCCGGCGCTGTTCGTCGGTCTGCTGACCATGGCCGAGAGCCGCGCCAAGGGCCAGTACGAAAAGCCGATGTCGATCGTGATGGTCGGCGCCGAGCAGGCGCCGAACCTGGTCGCATGGCTGGCCGGACAGGGGATTGAACGCAAAATGTTGAAAAGCGATCCGGATGCCGCGATCCGCAACCAGGACGAGGACGTCTACCTCAAGATCGGCGGCGACTACGCCAGGCATTGGCGCGAAGGCACGCCGGCGCTGGTCGAGATCGTGCACGACAGCACGCGCCAGGACGCGGAAGTGCCGGTGCGACGCCTGGAAGCGGCATTGGCGCGCTACGGTCAGCAGGTCGGTGCATTGCGATTGCTGTCGCGCGGCATCGATCCCGGCGTCGGCGCGCCGCTGGCGGTCTCGCACAAGGACCTGTCGACGCCGGAATCGCGCAAGGGCATCGCGATGGCGATGCTGCCTTACCTGCTGATCCTCAGCGCCTTCCTCGGCGGCGCCTACCTGATCATCGACGCCACCGCCGGCGAGCGCGAACGGCAATCGCTGGAACCCTTGCTGGCAACGCCGGCAGCGCGCGGCGCGATCGTCAGCGGCAAGATCGCTGCCGCCTGCAGCGTCGGCTTCCTCAGCCTGCTGTTGACGCTGCTGGCGTTCAAGCTCGGCGCACTGCTCGCGCCGGGCATCGCCAGGCAACTGGACATGGGCATCGGTGCGATCGGCAAGATGCTGCTGATCCTGATGCCGATGCTGTTCATCGGCACCGCACTGCTGACCTTCATCGCCGCCGGCGCGAAATCGGTGAAGGAAGCGCAGAGCTACATGACCTTCCTGATGCTGATGCCGATGATCCCGACCATCGTGCTGATGGTCAGCCCGGTCAAGAACCAGCTATGGATGTTCGCGGTGCCGTTCCTCGCGCAGAACCAGATGCTGCTGAAAGTCGTGCGCAGCGAATCGGTCTCGCCGCTGGAATGGTTCGTCTACTTCCTCGCCGGCTTCGGCCTGGCCGCCGTGCTGTGGTTCGCGGCGACGCGTCGTTACCACCAGGAGAAGCTGGCGATTTCGGCATGAGTCATGACGTATTTCCCGGGCGTAGCTTCGGCTGCGCCCGGGAAAGTTTTCTGCAGGATCAAACTTCAGCGCTGCTGCGATCCGATCAATACGCCGATCGCACTCAGAGCGAACAACGAACCGCCGAAGACCAGCGCCGCGATGTTCCAGCCGCTGAAGCCGACATTTCGATCGTGCGCGGGCGCCAAACCTGCATTGATCGCATTGGCCGCCCTTTGGACAGGCACCAGGAACACCACCGCGCCGAATGACAGCAGCAGGTAGGGCTCGGGCAGGTAGCTCATCAAACCGGTCACGATCCACGCGACGGCAATGATGGCCGGCGGTGCGGCGACTCCGTTCTCTCTCGCAGTCGCTGCGATCCTATGCAATAGCGGATAACAGAAAAACACGCCAAGCACTGAACGCCAAGGCGGCGAAATGCGCGAGTGTTCGCGATGTTTCACGTAGTGCCAGTTCCGATAGAACCAATAGACCTGGTACAACCCGAACGTGCATACCGACATTGCCACAAGCTTGGTTATCGACACCGGGAAGAATGCCGGCGATCCGCTCAACGACGTTGGAGTTGTTTCAGCGATAATCATGGCATCGGGAGGCTGGTGGCAATGACCTGCGCGATAGAGAAGCCGGGCCGCGAAGCGGGCTCGGCTTGAATTGTTAGGCGCGGCTGTCAGCCTGCAAGGCGTCTGCTGAGTCCAGCACCCCGGCAGCGTAGAGACTGCTCCAAAGAAACATTGCGGCGGCAAGCAAGTTCACCCCCAGCGTGCCGAACTCAAAGCCGATGGTGAAATCAACTTTGTACAGCAGATAGAGGGAAAGCACGAAGCCTGGCGCTACAACTTGCGCAACTTGGGCCAGATAGAACAGGGGAACTAGATAAAGGCCAAAGCGGCGATGTTGGAGTACACCAACGGCTCCCGTGATTCCTAAAACCGCAAGCGCAACAAGGGTGACAGGAATGGAAACGCCGTGATCTCCCCTGGAGATCCAAAGCTGCCATGCAAAACCTAGAACGGCGTGTGCAAACACGAGGCCGCCAAGCACTTTGCTCTGAGTCAATCGCATAGATTTATGTCCGCGTCTAACGCCTGAATTAAGCCGCGCCACGAAGCGGCGTCGACTTAGATGAATTATTAGGCGTCATCTCGCAGAGCGTCAACGCATGCTCATAAAAGGTCTTTCCGCTTGAAGAATAGCCGCCAAAATCATCGGCGCTGATCCGCGACCGTGCAATTTGTGCAACCTCCGCGGTATTGCCATTCAATAGCGCGACGAGTAGCGATTCTTTCCTTCCATAGGTTCACAACAGCGCGAGAATGGCGCTCCATAGACGCAGTATGCTCGCGCTGGACGAAGCTCAGATAGGAATCAATTGAGTTGATCTGAGAGGCGATATCGGCTGAGCGCTCGTGAGAGCGTTGCATGATGTCATTAATGCGACCCTCCAGCGCGCCAGAAGCCCAATCAATCGGGCGTTCCGATACAGAGAGAACTTCTTGGCCCATGAGCACGAAAGCTCCGTTTGCATGCAGGCTAAACGGTTCTTCTTCGTTGCTCGACAGCCAAGAACCCTCCAAAGGGCTCTGTCTAGCTCAAGCCATTTGAACCGAAGGGAAGCGAAGAACGAGCCTTCTTTTGCGCCTGCTGATAGGACGAGAACAAAGAAGAGTGAGCCGATTGTCCAGTAATGCATCCCGCCTACAGATTTCCAGCCACGCGCCTTTGCTTCGCCTTTGGCGATCCCTCTCAATTGCTTGTCAATCTCGGATTGCTTCATTGGTATGCGATGGTCTATCAATGACGCCTAACGCCTGAATTAAGCCGAGCCGCGAAGCGGCTTCGGCTTGAATGAATTGTTAGCCCCACCTTTGAGGGTTGAGAGAAGAACCTCTCGGACAGACTCGGCAGGCTTAAGAATGAGGTCTTCTCCGTGCGTGGTGTGCACGACGAATCGAAGCGTGCGTACGTCATCTTTTGTTTTAACGATAGTTCCGCACAAATCCTTAACCCAGCTCTTCTCTGCATCAAGTGGGATATGCCAATTTGCAGTTTGGCCGTCCGCAAGCGCATGTGGAACTCCGGCAGAGTACAGGGTTGCGTTGATGCCAATGACAGCCTGTCGCTTGTTCTTAAAGCGGCCCACGCGCATTCCGATGTTGTTAACGATCGTGCTACGTGTTCCGACGTTGGTCGCTGAAACAACAAACACATCCTGTTTGGGGCCGCCTGGGAAAAAGAGCACCATAATTCCGCAGTGGCCTTTGAGTCGGATGCGCTCAGATCGCCGGGCAAGATACAACGCAACGATAGCGGCCGTCAGTGCGCCTATGCCGGATACCCAATCCGCGACAGAGCCCCAATTGATTTCATATAGGCACATCGAAATCTCTGTGTGGGGCCTAACGCCTGAGTTAAGCCGACTTGTGTAGTGAAGGCTTTGGTGTGGCAAGCTTTACCTGCCACACCAAAGCCGTAACGAAACAAGTTCGGCTTGAACGAATTGTTAGGCCCCAGGCGGGTGAGCTTGCAATAGCCATGCTCTTAACCAAGACCGTCTTGATGCGTAACCCGACCATCGGTCCAAACCCAAATTACAAGCTGACCGTCAAGCGTTGTTGGATTATCAGTCATCCACACAACTGACCAGTTGCTCTTTTCAGGACTGGTGAAATTTTCATGCCACTGAACGCTATCCAAGTAGCGATCAGAAGTAGACAGATGCTCTTGGGCAATGTGCTGCTTGGCAATCTGAACTGCCTCAAGTAATCCGATCTTCGGCTTTGCTTGTGCAAGGCCGGAGGATACGAGTAGAAAAGCTGCCAGAATTATTGATCGCATCATATGGGGCCTAACTACGTTTAGATCTCAATTTCAGCCATATGCACACACAGTCCGTTCACGTATCACCAAAAAGCCCGGCGCAAGGCCGGGCTTTTTTATAGCTCATCCAGCTCAGTTACCAGGATTGAACGCGATGGTGCGGCGCGTGGTGACCGGCGAATCGACAGGCTGGAAGCGCCAGCGTTTGACTGCCGCGAGCGCTTCGCGGTCGAAGACGCGTTCGGGTTCGGCGCTGACCACGCGCGCGGCGCTGACCGAGCCGTCGGGTGCGACGGTGAATTCGACCTGCACCTGTCCGCTCTGCCGGGCACGCTGCGCCGCCGACGGATAGCGCGGCGAGGGCATGCTGATCGCGCGCAGTTCGCTGGATGCGCGCGCGGCCGGTGGCGGCGCGGCAGCGGCCTTCGCCGCGGCTTCCTGTTCCCGCTGTTGCGCGGCGCGCTGCTCGGCGGCGACGCGTTCGGCCTCGCGCTGGGCGGCGACGTCGGCGGCGCTCGGTTGCGCGGGCTTGGGCTTCTCCAATTCCTGCGCGGCCTGCTGTTGCGCCAGTTGCTGCTGCTTGGCGCGTTCCTTCTCCAGCTCGACCTGGCGTTTGGCGGCTTCTTCGGTGCGCGTCTGCTCGGCGAGCGCGCGTTGCGCGACGGCCTGTTGCGCGGTGGCGATGGTCGATTTCAGCCGCGGCAGTGCCGGCGCCTGCGGATCGGTCTTCTCCATCAAGGCGTACAGGCGCTGCGCCTCGACGAAGTCCTCGCGAACGATGCTCTGCTCGGTCGCGATCAACGCGTATGGCTGCAGGTCGGTCAGCGCGCTGGCCACGGCCGGATCGTTCGGCTGCTTGTCGCGCAGCGCCAGGTAGTACTCCATGGCGTTGCTGCCGGCCGGCGCGTACAGGCGCTGCTCGCGCAGCGCGGTGCCGGCCAGCTCGCGCAGCTGGTCGGCGCCCATCGCCGCGACCTGTGCGGAAACGGCGGGTTTGGGTGGTGCGGCAGGCGCAGTGGCTGTCGCCGGCGTGGCCGCCCCCGGGGCCGCCGGTTCTTCCTTGCTGCAGCCGGCTATCGTGCCGATGAGCACCAGCCCGAGGGCCAGGTGCAGGCCTGACTGGCGCGTTGGCGCCAGCCGCTTGAATGGCTTTACGACGAACATGTGACGAATCTCCCCTGTAGTGCGGTGCGCGCACGTATGCGTAGGACGCGACAGGCGGGGACGTTTGTCAACCATGAATTGCCGGACAGGTCCGCTTTCCGGCTATTTTCCGATGCAAAAACTCGAAAAAATGTGACCGAGTAGTTCATCCGGGGTGATGCGGCCGGTGATTTCGCCCAGCGCCTCGTGGGCGCGGCGCAGCTGCTCGGCGGCCAGGTCCAGGGTCTCGGCGGCCAGTTCCTGCTGCGCCAGGCCGGCCGCCAGGCGCGCGCGGCGCAGGGCCTCGACATGGCGCGCACGCGCGGTGAAGGCGCCAGCCAGATTGGTCTGGCCGCCGGTCGCCTGCGCCCGCAGCGCGGCATGCAGTCGCTGCAGGCCTTCGCCGGTGCGCGCCGAGACCCGCAGGACGTCGTCGCCCTCGACCGGCGCAACGCCTGGCTCGAGCAGGTCGGCCTTGTTGTGCAGCCACAACTGCCGCGGCACGCCGGCGATGGCTTCGGCCACGGCGCGGCGGCCGGACTCGGGATCGCGCGCGTCCAGCACCACGATCGCCAGGTCGGCGCGCTGCATTTCGTCGTGCGCGCGACGCATGCCTTCACGTTCGATCGCGTCGCCGCCCTCGTGCAGGCCGGCGGTATCGACCAGCAGCAGTTCGACGCCGTCGATGCGCACCGCTTCGCGCAGCAAATCGCGCGTGGTGCCGGCGATGGGCGTGACGATGGCGCGGTCGCTGCCGGCAAGCGCGTTGAGTAGCGAACTCTTGCCGGCATTGGGTGGACCGACGATCACCGCGTGCAGGCCGTCGCGCAGTTTCTGCCCGCGCTCGGCCTCTGACGCGAGCCGGTCCATCGCCTGCACGGCGTCGGCCAGGCGCGCGCGCAACGCGGCACCGCCGAGCGTGTCGAGCGGTTCGTCGGCGAAATCGATCGCCGCCTCGATATGCACGCGCAACGCCAGCAGTTCGTCGGCGATGGCATCGACGCGTTGCGAGAACACGCCGTCCAGCGCGCGGCGCGCAGCGCGGGCGGCGTGGATGTCGCTGGCGGCGATCAGGTCGGCGACCGCTTCGGCCTGGGCCAGGTCGAGCTTGCCGTTGAGAAAGGCGCGCTCGCTGAACTCGCCGGGCCGTGCATGGCGCGCGCCGAGACCGCAGCAGCGCGCCACCAGCTGCTGCAACACCACCGGACTGCCGTGCGCCTGCAGCTCGACTACATCTTCGCCGGTGTAACTGGCCGGCGCGGCGAAGTACAGCGCGATGCCATCGTCGAGTGTGTCGCCATGTTCGTCGTGGAACTGCGCGTATCGCGCGCGCCGCGGCGGCAGCCGCTGGCCGACAACGGCTTCGGCGATCGTGCGCGATTGCGGTCCGGACAGACGCACGATACCGACGCCGCCGGCACCGGCCGCAGTGGCGATCGCGACGATGGTGTCGGTCGATCCGGACATGGGCTTATGTTCGCATGTAGTGTGCGTGCTGAAGAATTGCCTAGCAGGCTTTCGAGCTGTTGCCCGGTTCGACACCACACCTGCCGCGCAACTTCCTAGACCCGAAGGGCGGCGCACATGGATGTGCGCCGTTTTCCGACCGAGCCAGGAGGGCGAGTCGGAAAACCTGCGAGGACTACAAGGCGCAGCGGAAGCTCTGTCGGGAAGGGCCTCTCTTTGGCACGCGCAGCGGGCGGAAGCTCTGCAGTTTGCGGCAAGAGCGGAGAAGCGATTGGCGGCAACGACGCAAATCCCCGACCCTGCGGGTCGGCTTTTCCGCCCGCTACCGCGTGCGGGTCACTTTCTTTGCTGGCCCAAAGAAAGTAACCAAAGAAAGGGCCCGAAGCCGGCTTGGCAGACGTTGTACTCGATGAGTGCTGGTTCGGATCTGCTTTCGTTGCTAGCGAGCTTCTTGTTTTCGCTTGAAATCAGATCGCCGCGTTTGTGTGTCTTTCGCGGTCTGCAATTTCTTTGACTTTAGCAGCGGCTATTGGCTGTTGGCACGAACCACCAGCGACCCGAGCCACTCCATAGACCCGGAGGGCGGCGGCCATGGATGGCCGCCGTTTTCCGACCGAGCCAGGAGGGCGAGTCGGAAAATCTACGAGGGCTCCAAGCCGCTACGTGAGCCTTGATCGGGGAAGACCCTTTTCTTTGGTTACTTTCTTTTGGGTCAGCAAAAGAAAGTGACCCGCACGCGCAGCGGGCGGAAGCTCCGGGTTTGGCAGCAAGCGCTGCGAAACATGCTCCGCCATACAACAGCAAGAGCTAAGTCACTGGACCCCCGCCTTCGCGGGGATGACCGCCTAAGGGCGACAGCGCGCTCGCT
>NZ_VLKN01000013.1 GCF_007830035.1 Luteimonas cucumeris
CTTTTCTTTACTCAGGGCTGCGCCCTTCGCCCTTCGGGCCGGCTACGCCGTTCGCGCCTGCGGCGCAGTGGTTACTTTCTTTTGGGTCAGCAAAAGAAAGTGACCCGCACGCGCAGCGGGCGGAAGCTCTTGTGGTTGCAGCAAAGAGCGGTGGAGCGAACCCAGCTCTTTAAACCAAGCAAAGTCACTGGGTCTACGACCCCCTGTCATCGCGCATGGCGCGATGGCGCTCAGTGCCGCGCGAGCCATGGCTCGCAAACGCGGCGCTTCGCCCCCGCCTTCGCGGGGATGACGGCTTGTAGCAACGGCAGCTGCCACAACACCGGCAAAATCACGTACATGTCCGCTGCTCTTGCTCTGCCCTCAGTTCCATGTGGCAAAGCGACCCGCAGGCTCAGATGCGATTCATGCCCATGTGACTAGGCTGAACTTCGCCTGTATTTTGCTGTCTTCCACAGCACCCCGCTTGCCGGAGTCCGCCCCATGATCCGTTCGTCCCGCCTGCTCCTGACGATGCTCGCCTGCCTGCTGCCCACGCTGGCCTTCGCCGGCAGCAACGAAGAGGAACGCGCGCGCAATGCGCTGCGCGTGCTCACCGAGATCCAGGCGATTCCGGAATCGGCCATCCCCGACAAGCTGCTCGACGAGGCGCGCGCGATCGCGGTGATTCCGGATTCGATCAAGGCCGGGCTGGTGATCGGCGGACGTCGCGGCCACGGCGTGCTGGCGGTGAAAAATCCCGACGGCACCTGGTCCAATCCCAGCTTCATCACCCTCACCGGCGGCAGCATCGGTTTCCAGGCTGGCGTGCAGGCGGCCGACATCGTGCTGGTATTCCGCAGCGATCGCGGCCTGGACTCGATCGTCAACGGCAAGTTCACCCTCGGCGCCGATGCCGGCGTCGCTGCCGGTCCGCTCGGCCGCAATGCGTCCACCGCCACCGACGGCCAGCTGAAGGCGGAAATCTGGTCGTGGTCGCGCGCGCGCGGCCTGTTCGCCGGCGTCGCGCTGGACGGCGCGGTGCTGTCGATCGACGACGACGCCAACGAAGCCGTGTACGGCAAGGGCACCACGCCGCGGATGATCTTCGAAGACCGCGCCAACCCGGCCGCGGCCAACACCATCGTGGATTTCCGCGACGGCCTGGAAGAAGCCACCGCCACCGCGCGGGCGCGTCGTGGCACGCAGGGTCAGCGCACCGCCGCGGCCCCGGTGACCGCCACCCCGGCCGCCACCGCCAGCACCAGCGCATCGGCCACGGCGCCGGCAACTGGAGCGCCGCAACCGACGCCGTTCGAGCCGGTCGAGGCTGGCGAAGTGCGCACCGAAGCGCTGCCGGAGTCGCCGCCGCCGACGCAGCCGTGACAGGCTGCGGACGCGCTTGCGTGAACAGGCACCTGCAACAGCCGTAACACGACCTGCGTTATCCTGATCGCCCATAACTGATTGGCGAAACCCGATGGGTGGTCTAAGTCTCTGGCACTGGCTGATCGTGCTCGTGATCGTGGTGCTGGTGTTCGGCACCAAGCGCCTGAAGAACGTCGGCAAGGACGTGGGCGAAGCCGTCAAGGGCTTCAAGCAGGGCATGGGCGACGACGACAAGCAGCCGCCCGGCCAGCTCGGCGACGAGTCCCGGCGCAGCGAGCAGACGCGCAACGAACAGAAGTCCGAAACGCGCAATGACGACGACACGCCGCGCTGAGCCGCGGCGCTGATCTTCGCAGTCCCGGATCATGTTCGATATCGGTTTCAGCGAGCTGCTGATCATCGCCGTGGTCGCGCTGATCGTGCTCGGCCCCGAGCGCCTGCCCAAGGCGGCGCGCTTCGCCGGCCTGTGGGTGCGGCGCGCGCGCGCGCAATGGCATTCGGTCAAGGACGAGCTGGAACGCGACCTGGCCACCGAGGAGATCAAGCGCAACCTGCACGATACGCAGGCACTGATGCGCCAGGCCGACCAGGATCTGCGCGCCAGCGGCGAGCAGTTGCGTCGCGACTTCGAGCGCATGGCCGACGACGCCAGGCCGGACGCGGAACCAGCGCCTCCGGCATCCACCGACCAACCACCCGCCACGCGTGACGACGATGCTGTCCGCTGACGACGGCGACGGCGCGCAGGGCCGGCTGCTCGACCACCTGGTCGAGTTGCGTTCGCGCCTGCTGCGCGCGGTGATCGGGCTGCTGATCGCATTCGTGGCCCTGCTGCCGTTCGCCAACCGCCTGTATGGCTGGTTGGCGCAGCCGCTGCTGGAAAAGCTTCCCAAGGGCGGGCAGTTGATCGCGATCGAGGTCGCCTCGCCGTTCTTCGCGCCGATCAAGCTGGCGTTCTTCGTGGCGCTGGTCGCGGCGATGCCGTGGCTGCTGTACCAGGTGTGGGCGTTTGTCGCACCTGGCCTGTACCGGCGCGAAAAGAAGCTGGCGCTGCCGCTGCTGGCCTCGGCGCTGCTGCTGTTCTATGTCGGCTGCGCGTTCGCGTTTTTCATCGTGCTGCCGTCGGTGTTCGCATTCCTGGCCCAGGTCACGCCCAGCGGCGTGGCGATGATGACCGACATCAACGCCTACCTGGACTTCGTGCTGGTGATCTTCCTGGCGTTCGGCGCGAGCTTCGAACTGCCGGTGGCGCTGGTGATCCTGGTGCTGCTGGGCTGGGTGACGCCGGCGCAGCTGCGCGAGTGGCGCGGCTATGCGATCGTGGGCATCTTCGTGATCGCCGCGATCATCACCCCGCCGGACGTGGTCTCGCAGCTGCTGCTGGCGATCCCGATGATGCTGCTGTACGAGGCCGGCATCCTCGCCGCGCGGATGATCGCGCCACGCGAGCCGGCCGACTCCGTCGACGCGGATCATGGCTGAGGGCAGCACGCGCCCGGCAGGTTTCTGGCAACGGTACGTGGCGTGGTCGCTGGATGCGGCGATCGTCGCCGTGCCCACGCTGCTGTTCAGCATGGCCGGCCTGCGCATGCACCTGCAGGCGCTGGTCGGCGATTTCGTGTCGTTGACGATGATGCTGGCGCAGCGCCTGGTCGACGGGCTGATGCAGGGCACGCAGGTGATGCAGCTGGCCTCCTCGCTGGCACACGAGCCGGCGCTGCAGGCGGCAATGGCGACCATCCTCGACGACCTGCGCGTGCTGCTGCTGCCTCCGGTCGCCTGGTTCGCGCTGTTCGCGGCGTGTTACTGGATCGGATTCGAGCGCTCGCCCTGGCAGGCGACGCCGGGCAAGCGCGCGCTCGGGCTGCGCGTGACCGATATCGATGGCGAAGCGCTGGACTGGCGGCGTGCGACGGCGCGGCATTTCGCCGCTGCGCCGTCGTGGCTGCTGCTGAACCTCGGGCATGCGCTGGCGGCGTGGACGCCGCAGAAGCGCGCGCTGCACGACTATATCGCCAGTACGCGCGTCGCCGCCGACCGCGGCGCCGTGTTGCCGCTGTGGGCGAAAGCCTGGCTGCTGCTGCAGGCGATGGCGGCGCTGGCGCTCGGCGCCTGGTTCTACCTGTCGCTGCTGGGCGCGCTGCGATCGGCGATCGACAGCGCCCCGTATTGACTGCGGCGCGCGATCAGGCCGCGACCACGCCGTTGCTGTCGCCGCCGGCCGCCGCATCGCCGCCGGCCACGTCGCGCCACAGGTGGTACATCACGCCGAACATGACCGCATAGATCGCCAGCAGCAGGCCGATGTACAGCGGTACCAGCAGTACCAGCGCCAGCGCCTCATGCACCAGTTTGCCGATCGCGCCAAGCAGCAGCGCCACCAGCATGAAGGCGATGATCAGCAGGATCAAAGCCACGAAGGCGATGATCGCCAGCACCAGGATCGGCAGCAGGTTCTTGAGCGCGCCGGTGAAACCGTCGGCGAGCGCGCCGCCGACGCTACGGTCGGTCAGCGCGATCTGGCCGAAACCGATCGCGTAGACGCCGCCGAAGAACAGGCCGAACAGCGAACCCAGCGCCATCACCCGGCCGAAGCCTTTAGGGATCGGCGGCACCGCCGGAGGCGTGCCGGCCTGCTGCGCCTGCGACGCGGTGATCACCTGCAGGTACCAGTCCAGCATGCCCTCGCCGAGCAGCGAGACCAGGGCGAGGAAGACGCCGATGTAGATGACGCTCATCAACACGCCGAAACCGATCAGCCTGCCCGCGCCGTGTCCGCCGCGGAAGGCGTCGAAGATCGCGGTGGCGTGCGTGGGACGGCCGTGCTCGCCGGCGTCGATCACGCGCAGCATGCCGCCGATCAGCAGCGGGAACACGATGATCGACAGCAGCGTGGTGAACCCGATCACCATCAGCAGGCTCTGCGACTCCAGCTTGAGTCCGTACTGCGCGATCACCTGGATCACGCTCGGAACCAGCGCGACCAGTGCCAGCAGCGCGACTCCGCCGAAGATCGCCTTTGGATTGTTGCGACCCAGGTTGACGCCCTGCATCAGCCAGCGCCAGCCGGCTCCCGGTCCCATCGCGCGCATCTGCATGTCGTCCCCTTTTCGATGTCCGTGTGTGGCGCCCCCGCCACTGCCGGCATCCTAACTGATTGCCTCAGCGCCCGCGGGCGCCACGCGCATGCCTGACGAAGCGCCGCAGCACGCGTCGCGATTGCGGCGTCGCGGTGACGGTGGCGGCGACCGCGCGCCAGTCGCGACCCTCGCCGGCCAGCGCGTCGCGACGCGCGTGCACATAGCCGCGCATGTGGGCGGCGCTGAATTCGGGATGGAACTGCACACCCCAGGCGCGATCGCCCCAACGGAACGCGTGGCAGGCGTCGTGCACCGATTTCGCCAGCACGGTCGCGCCCTCAGGTGCGCGCAGCACCGTCTGCAGGTGCGTGGCCTGTGCCGGGAACCGCGGCGGCAGGCCGGCGAACAGGGGGTCGTCGCTGGCCTGCGGATGCAGCTCGAGTCCGACCGTGCCCATCTCGCGCCCGTCGGGATGGTCGCCGACCTCGCCGCCGAGCGCATGCGCCAGCAGCTGGTGGCCGTAGCAGATGCCGAACACCGGCACGCCTTCGTGCACCGCCTCGCGCAGCCACTCCGCGCTGCGCTCGCTCCAGTCGCGACGCTCGGTGACCATCGCCCCGGAACCGGTGACGATGACGCCGGCGAAACCGTCGTGCCGCGGCAGTGCGTCGCCGCTCTCGACCCGCGCCACCACCGCCTCGTCGGCGCGCAGTCCGGCAGCGACGCGGATCCAGTGCGGGAAATTGCCGTGGCGACGCATCGTCGCCACCGGCTGCCCGGTTTCGACGATCAACAACGGTGGTGAGAAGGCGTCGCGCACGAGCCGGAAACCCCGTCGGAAGGCGGCCCGCAGCGGGCCTCCCCGTATACTAACCGGCGCTTTCCGAACGGCTCGCTGCCGGCGGTCACGATCCGTTTCAAGACAAGGATTCCGATGCAAGGCCCGACCTTCCAGCAGATGATCCAGCGCCTCAACACCTACTGGGCGGAACAGGGCTGCGTGCTGATCCAGCCGCTGGACCTGGAGGTAGGCGCGGGCACCTTCCATCCGGCCACGTTCCTGCGCGCGCTCGGTCCCGAGCCGTGGAATGCCGCCTACGTGCAGCCCTGCCGCCGCCCCACCGACGGCCGTTACGGCGAGAACCCGAACCGGCTGCAACGCTACTACCAGTATCAAGTGGCGATGAAACCCAACCCCGACAACATCCAGGAGCTGTACCTGGGTTCGCTGATCGCGCTGGGCATCGATCCGCTGGTGCACGACCTGCGCTTCGTCGAGGACAACTGGGAATCGCCGACGCTCGGTGCCTGGGGACTGGGCTGGGAAGTGTGGTTGAACGGCATGGAAGTCACCCAGTTCACCTATTTCCAGCAGGCCGGCGGCCTGGAATGCCGACCGGTGCTGGGCGAGATCACCTACGGCCTCGAGCGCCTGTGCATGTACCTGCAGAACGTCGACAACGTGTTCGACATCGTGTGGACGCAGGGGCCGCAGGGCACGGTGACTTACCGCGACGTCTACCACCAGAACGAGGTCGAGCAGTCGGCATACAACTTCGAGCATGCCGATGTCGCCGAACTGTTCCATCGTTTCGATGCCTGCGAGAAAGAGGCATTGAAACTGGTCGAACTCGGCCTGCCGCTGCCGGCCTACGATCAGGTCTGCAAGGCCTCGCACAGCTTCAACCTGCTCGACGCGCGCCGCGCGATCAGCGTCACCGAACGCCAGCGCTACATCCTGCGCGTACGCAAGCTGTCGCAGGCGGTCGCGGAAGCGTATTACGCGCAGCGCGAGAAGCTCGGCTTCCCGGCGCTGAAATCCGCCGGCGCGAAGCAGGTGGCGGCATGATGGTCGACGCGCGTTCCACGATGCAGCCACTGCTGATCGAACTGGGCACCGAGGAACTGCCGGTCAAGGCGCTGCCCGGACTGGCGCAGGCCTTGTTCGATGGCGTCATCGATGGCCTGGACCGGCGCGGCATCGCCTTCGATCGCGGCGAGGCAAAGCCCTTGTACACGCCACGCCGGCTGGCGGTGCGCTTGCCCGGCGTGGCCATCGAACAACCCGAGCAGGCGTCGGAAGTGCTCGGCCCCTACCTCAACATCGCGCTGGACGCGAACGGCGAGCCGACCCGGGCCCTGCAGGGCTTCGCGCAGAAGGCCGGCGTCGACTGGACGCAGCTGGACAGGACCAGCGACAACAAGGGCGAGCGTTTCGTGCATCGCGCGGTCACGCCCGGCGCGCGCACCCGCGAACTGCTGCCGGAAATCCTGCGCGAGGCGATCGCGGCGATGCCGATCCCCAAGCCGATGCGCTGGGGCGGCCACGACTACGCGTTCGCGCGGCCGGTGCACTGGCTGGTGATGCTGCTGGGCAAGGACGTGGTCGAGGGCGAAGCGCTCGGCGTGCGCACCGACCGCATGAGCCGCGGCCACCGCTTCCTGCACGACAAGCCGGTATGGATCAACAATCCGGACGAATATCTCGACGCCCTGCGCGGCGCCAAGGTGCTGGTCGATCCGGACGAGCGCCGCGAGCGCATCGTGCGCGAGGTCGAACAGGCCGCGACGCGCGCCGGTGGCGTCGCCCGCATCGACGACGACAATCTGCAGCAGGTCAACTGCCTGGTCGAATGGCCGAAGGCGATCGCCTGCTCGTTCGAGCACGCATTCCTGGCGGTGCCGCAGGAAGCGCTGATCGCGACGATGGAGGCGAACCAGAAGTTCTTCCCGGTGCTGGACGGCGAAGGCCGGCTCAACGAGCACTTCATCGGCATCGCCAACGTCGAGTCGAAGGACGAAAGCGAGATCCGCAAGGGCTACGAGCGGGTGATCCGTCCGCGCTTCGCCGACGCCAAGTTCTTCTTCGTCGAGGACATGAAGCAGGGCCTGGCGTCGATGAACGAAGGCCTGAAGACGGTCACCTATCAGGCCAAGCTCGGCACTGTCGCCGACAAGGTGGCGCGCGTGGCGGCACTGGCGGAAACGATCGCCGGCGAAGTCGGTGTCGATCCGCAACTCGCGCGGCGCGCGGCCGAGCTGTCGAAAGCGGATCTGCAGTCGCGCCTGGTCAACGAGTTCCCGGAACTGCAGGGCGTCGCCGGACGCTATTACGCCGCGGTCGAGAACGAGCCGCTGGACGTCGCCCACGCGATCGACGAGGCCTACATGCCGCGCTTTGCCGGCGATGCGATCGCGCCGAGCAAGTTGGGGCAGGTGCTGGCGATCGCCGAGCGGCTGGATACGCTGGCCGGCGGATTCGCCGCGGGCCTGAAGCCGACCGGGAACAAGGATCCGTTTGCGTTGCGGCGCAATGCGCTGGGGTTGGCACGCACCATTATCGAAAGCGAACTTGAGCTCAATCTTCCGAATCTTATTTTCAAAGCAAGTGAGGGAGTGCTTGGCTCCGTATCTCAGGTCGTGCTGCGCGAGAAGGCCTCTATCGCCGATAGCGCACGCGCAAAGGGAGTTCATACGCCAACGATGCACGGCGATTTAAGATCAATCAGCGAAACCAAGTTTGAAGAAGTTTATCCCTTCGTGGTTGATCGTCTTCGCGGTTACTACACGGATCAATCAACTCCTTCGCAACAATTTGAAGCAGTCGCACCATTGTCTCCTGCTTCACTATTGGACTTCGACCGCCGCCTCAAAGCCATCGGCGAGTTCGCCAAACTCCCCGAAGCCGAAGCCATCGCCGCCGCCAACAAGCGCATCCGCAATATCCTGCGCAAGGTCGAAGGCAACATCCCCGCGACGGTCGATCCCGCGCTGTTCGCCGAGGCCGCCGAACGCAACCTGCATGCCGCCGTCGAGCAGGCCATCGCCGACAGCGACGATGCGTTGGCCAAGCGCGACTATGTCGCCGTGCTGGGCCGCCTCGCGCGACTGCGCCCGCAGGTCGATGCCTTCTTCGATGGGGTGATGGTCAACGTCGACGATGCCGCCGTGCGCGGCAACCGTCTGGCCCTGCTCAGGCGACTGTCCGACCGTCTCGGCAACGTCGCGGCGATCGAGCATCTATCGAGCTGACCTGACAGGACCGTAGCGTGCGCTGCGCGCACGACCGACGCCGGCACGGGACGCGCGTTGTCACGCCGCCATACCCCGCATTCCGTCGCCCGATACGTGCACGCAGCGCACGCTACGCACTGCGACCCGATATCGGTATCCTGCCTGCATGAGATCCCCCGCTCTCGTCCTCGCCGCGCTGTTGCTGTTCGCCACCGCGCCGGTGCTGGCGCGCGGCACGATCGAGAAGGTCAACATCCACGGCCTGGACCGTGAAGACGACGCAGCGATGATCGAGAACATCGAGTCCTCGCTGTCGCTTTACGACACGATCGGCAAGCCGCAGGGCGAGGCGCGGCTGGAGTACCTGATCAACCAGGCGCAGCGGCAGACGCGGCAGGCGCTGGAGCCGTTCGGCTTCTATTCGCCGACCATCACCGTCGATGCGCCGCGCAACGGCGATAACGTCACCGTCAACATCAACGTCGACAAGGGCCAGCCGGTACGCATCCGTCGCTCGGACATCACCATCACCGGCGAGGGCGAACACGATCGCTACCTGCGCGAGGACCTGGCCGATTTCCGGCCGGCGCCGCAGGAGATCCTCGATCATGCGGTCTATGAAACCAGCCGCAACCAGATCAGCCGGCGCCTGTCCGACCGCGGTTATTTCGATGCCGACCTGACCCGGCGCCAGGTGTCGGTAACGCGCGCCGAATACGCCGCCGACATCGACCTGGCCTGGGACAGCGGCCGCCGCTACGACATGGGCCCGATCACCTTCCATGACGACTACTTCCGGCCCGGCCTGTTCGATCCGCTGGTGTACTGGGAGGAAGGCAGCTATTTCCACCAGGGCAAGCTCGACCGGCTGCGCGAATCGCTGGTCAAGCTGGACTATTTTTCCAGCATCGACATCCAGACCCACCCGGAACAGGCCGTCGACGGGCTGGTGCCGATCGACGTCAACCTGGTGCGCGCCAAGCGCAGCATCTACACCGTCGGCCTGAGCTACGGCAGCGAGAGCGGCGCCGGTGTGCGGCTCGGGCTGGAGCGGCGCTACGTCAACCGCCGCGGCCACAAGTTCAACAGCCAGCTGGACTTCGCGCAGAACCGCAAGAGCTTCATCACCCAATACCGGATTCCCGCGTTCCGCTGGCTCGACGGCTGGTACGCCGTGGCTTTCACCGCCTACGACGAGCAGACCGATTACATCGACATGCGCAACGTCCGCACCTTCGCCAGCCGCAGTGGCGAGATCAACGAACACCTCACCGCCATCGCCTCGGTCAACCTGCTGCGCGAGCGCTGGAACTACGGCGAGACGGACGAGAACGGCCAGCGCATCTACCAGTACTCGACCCTGTTCTATCCGGAACTGCGTGCCGACTACGTCGATGTCGACGACCGCATGTTCCCGCGCAAGGGCATCAGCGCCAACCTGACGCTGCGCGGCGGCCTGGAAGGCGCCGGCTCGGACACCAACTTCGCGCAGCTGCACGGCACGCTGCGCTGGTTCGTGGGACTGGATCCGAACAGCCGCCTGCTGCTGCGCGGCGAGGCCGGCACCACCTACACCAGCGACCTGGTCAGCATGCCGCCGAGCCTGCGCTTTTTCGCCGGCGGCGACCGCAGCATCCGCGGCTACGCGTTCCGCGAAGTCGGGCCGCGCACGCCGCCGCCGGACAACTACGCGCTCGGCGCCAAGCACGTGGCCACCGCGACCGTGGAGTACGAACGCTATCTCGACGGCAGCCCGTGGGGCGGCGCGGTGTTCGTCGATACCGGCAGCGCGTTCGACGACCGCATGGACCTGCACACCGGCATCGGCATCGGCCTGCGCTGGCGCTCGCCGGTCGGACCGGTGCGGATCGACATCGCCCGCGGCCTCAACGATCCGGACTCGGCGTTCGAGATTTACCTCAACATCGGAGCGGACCTGTGAACGAGGCCGCGCCGGCATCGGTGCCGCGCCGACGCTTCTACCGGCGGCGCCGGTTCTGGGCGTGGTCCGGCGCGCTGATCGCGCTCGGCGCGGTCGGCCTGGCGCTGCTGCTGTACTGGCTGCTGCAGACCGTGGCCGGACGCGACGTGCTGCTGGCGCAGATCATCGCGCGCCTGCCGGCCGGCTCGTCGCTGACCTGGGACAAGGCAGAAGGGCCGCTGGCCGGGCCGCTGACCCTGCACGGCCTGGACTTCCGCCACGGCAAGCTGCACTTCACCGCCGAGCGAGCCTACCTGGATCCGGACATCCGTCCGCTGCTCGGCCGCCGGCTGCGGCTGGATGCGCTGCAGATCACCAACGCCACGCTGGAGATGCCGAAAAGCGACGACCCGTTCGAACTGCCGCGCTGGCCGCAGTCGCTGCCGCAGATCGAGATGCCGCTGGCGATCCAGGCCGACACCATCGTCATCGACGGCCTGCGCGTCAGCCAGGCCGGCGAGCCGGTGATCGGCATCAGCAGCCTGCGCGGCGGCATCGACATCGCCACCCGCGAACTGCACGCGCGGCAGCTGGTGGTCGACAGCGACCGCGGCCGCTTCACCATCCACGGCCATTACATTCCGCGCGAGGAATACCGCACCGACCTGAAGATCGATGCGACCTTCCCGCAACATCCCGGCCGCACGCCGGCACGGCTGGCGCTGCACGCCAGCGGCGACCTGTCGAAGATGGCGGTCACCGTGACGGGCAATGCGCCGGCGCCGCTGCGCGCCAGCCTGACCCTGGCCGGCAAGGACGCGCCGACCTGGTCGTTCACCGCGAAAAGCGAGGCGCTGGACCTGGCGCTGCTGATGCCACCGGTCGATGCCGCGCTGACCGTCGAACCGTCGCCCCTGGCCTTGGACCTGCGTGCCAGCGGCCAGGGCGGCAACGCGCGGCTGCAGGGCAGCGTGGTGCAGGGCGGGCGCACGTTCGCGATCGAGCCATCGAACGTGCGGCTCGAGAACCAGGTGCTGGGCTTCGCGCCGCTGGCGCTGCGTGCGTTCGACGGACGCATCGTGCTGCGCGGCACCGCCGACCTGCGCAAGCCGGAGGACGCGCCGCTGAAGTTCACGCTGGAAGCGCGCGGCCTGCGCTTCGAGCCGGCGGCCGATCCGGCACAGACCGATGACGCGACCCCGCCGCAGCCGGTCGAGGTGGATGCCGACTTCGACGTCGGCGGCCGGCTCACGGCGTGGACCGCGAACGGCAACGCCACCCTGCGTCGCGGCGACGAGCAGGCCAAGCTGGTGCTGGACGCCAGCGGCGGCCGCGAACGCGCGCAGTTGAAGAAACTGCAGGCGACGATGCCGACCGGCACGCTCGACGCCAGCGGCAAGGTCGCCTGGGCGCCATTGCTGGACTGGGATCTGCAGGCGACGCTGGCCGGCTTCGATCCAGGCTATTTCGCGCCGGGCTGGGAGGGCAGCGTCAACGGCAAGCTGCAGACGCAAGGTCGGCAGCGACCGGCTGCGGCCGACGGCACGACGGGCGGTTTCGATGCCACGATCGATGTCGCCGACCTGGGCGGCCGCCTGCGCGAGCGCGCGTTGTCCGGCCGCGGCAAGATCACGCTCGCCGGCCAGCGCGGCGAGGGCGACGTGACGCTGGCGCTGGGCAACGGCCGCGTCGAGGCGCGCGGTGGTTTCGGCTGGTCGCCGGTGCTGGACTGGAACCTGCGCGCCACTTTCGCCAATTTCGATCCCGGACTGGTCGCAAGCGGCTGGGACGGCAGCGTCTCCGGCCGCGTCGTCACCCAGGGCCGGCAACGCGTCACCGGCGTCGGCCAGCCGCGCCGCTTCGATGCCACCGCCGATGTCACCGACCTGCGCGGCCGTCTGCGCGGACGCGCGCTGTCCGGCCGTGGCCGTTTCGCACTGCGCGGCGAACAGGGCGAAGGCAATGTCGCGCTGACCATCGGCAACAGCCGCATCGATGCGCGCGGCAGCGTCGGCGACCGCATCGACATCGACGCCAACCTGCAGCCGCTGCAGCTGGACGATCTGCTGCCGGACACGGCCGGCACGCTGCGCGGCAACGTGCGCCTGCGCGGCCCGCGCGCGACGCCGGGCATCACCATCGACCTGGCCGGCAGCGGCCTGAAATGGAACGACTGGCAGGCCGAAACCCTGAGCGCGAAAGGCCAGCTGCCGTGGCGCGGTGGCGGCGGTTCGCTGGCCGTACAGGGCAGCGCCGTGCAGGCCGGGTTGCTGCTCGATACGTTGCGGCTGCAGCTTGACGGCGCGGTCGAGGACCTGCGCTTCAACGGCGACGCCGGCAACGCGATGGGTTCGCTGGCACTGTCGGGCAATGTCCGCCGCAGCGGCGCGCGCTGGCAGGGCGCCGTGCAGACGCTGCGGCTGACCACCGCCAAGGGCGCGCCGTGGAACCTGCAGCAACCGGCGCAATTCACCGTCAACGGTCCGGCCTGGACGTTGAGCGAAGCCTGCCTCGGCGCCAGCGGCGGCGGCCGGCTGTGCGCGCAGGCGGCGTGGCCGCAACAGGGCCTGACCGTGCGCGGCGACGCGCTGTCGCTGGCCCTGCTGCAGCCGTGGCTGCCGCCCAACGAAGGCCGGCCGCTGCTGCTGCGCGGCGAGGTCACGCTCGACGGCACGATCCGCCCGCGCGGCAATGCCTGGGAAGGCCGGCTGCATGTCGCCTCGCTCGACGGCGGGCTCAAGCTGGGCAACAACGCGCGCGGCGAACTGATCCGTTACGACAACTTCACCTTCGACGCCGATTTCGATCCGTTGCGCATCCAGGCCCGGCTCGGCGTCGGCTTCAAGGGCCATGGCTTCGTCGATGCGCGCGTCACCACCGGCTGGGACGGTTTCGCGCCGTTGAACGGCGACATCTACCTCAACATGTCGCGACTGTTCTGGCTGGAACTGTTCTCGCCGGACCTGGTGCGCCCGCAGGGCCTGGTCGAAGGCCACGTCAGTCTGGCCGGTACGCGCGCGCGTCCGCTGATCGGCGGCGAGGCGACGCTGAGCAACTTCACCGGCGAACTGCCGGCGCTGGGCCTGACGCTGAGCAACGGCCAGGCGCAGCTGCGGGCGCTGCCGGATGGTTCGGCGCGCATCTCCGGCTCGGTGAGTTCCGGCAAGGGCGCGCTGACCGTCGACGGCGGCCTGTCGTGGTTCGGCCAGGCCACGCCGTTGCAGCTGAACATCCGCGGCGAGAACGTGCTGGTCTCCGATACGCCGTCGCTGATGGCGGTGGCCAATCCGGACCTGCAGTTCGGCATCGTCGATCGCACCATGCAGCTGCGCGGCGAAGTGACGGTGCCGTCGGCCAACATCGACCTGGAGCGGCTCGACCGCGGCGTGGCGACGTCGCCGGACGTGGTGGTGCTGGATCCCATCGATCCGGAGCAGGCGCCGAGCTCGGCGCTGGATACCGAGCTGGCCGTCACCCTCGGCGACGACGTGCGGCTCGAAGGTTTCGGCCTGAGCGGGCGGATCACCGGCCGCATCCAGGTGCGCGCGCGCCCGGGCCGCGAGATGACCGCCACCGGCGGGCTGGATGTCAGCGGCAAGTACAAGGCCTACGGCCAGCAACTGGACATCACCCGCGGCCAGCTGAGCTGGAGCAACCACATCATCTCCGACCCGCGCATCAACATCCGCGCCGAACGCCGTGTCGGCGAAGTCACCGCCGGCATCGACGTCACCGGTCGCGCGCAGGCGCCGCGCGCGCTGGTCTGGTCGGATCCGGTGATGCAGCAATCCCAGGCGATCTCGTACCTCATGCTCGGCCGCAACCTGGCCGGTGCCAACAGCGCCGACGCGCTGCGCGTGGACGCCGCCTCTGCCGCGCTGGCCGCCGGCAGCGGCGTGATTGCCTCGCAGCTCGGCCGTCGGCTCGGCCTCGACGAGGCCGGCGTGACCGAGTCGCGCGCGCTCGGCGGCTCGGTGGTCGGCTTCGGCAAGCACCTGACGCCGAAGCTGTGGGTGGGCTACGGCGTGTCGCTGGTCGGCGCCGGCCAGGTGTTCACGCTGAAATACCTGCTGCGGCTGGGCTTCGACATCCAGATCGAATCGAGCACGGTGGAGAACCGCGCCTCGATCAACTGGCGCCGCGAAAAATGAGCCCGGCAACGACGCGGCGCGCGCAGGATGTCGCGACGCGGCTCGCCGCCGCGCGCCTGCAGCGCCAAGGGATCGCCGATCCCACTTCCGATACGCCATCCGACGTCGTTTCGCGGCTGCTGGCAGTGCAGGCGCAGGATCATTACGGCGCGTTGTGGGCGGTCGGCCTGCGCATGCGCGATGCCACGGAAGCGACGGTCGCGCACGCCATCGACGACGGCCGGCTGGTGCGCACCTGGCCGATGCGCGGCACCTTGCACCTGCTGGCGGCGGCCGACGTGCGCTGGATGCTGGCACTGACCGGTGCTCGCGCCGCGCAAGCCAGCCGCGGCCGCATCGAACGCCAGTGCGGACTCGACGCGGCGACTTTGCAACGCTGCCGCAAGCTGCTGGAAAAAACCCTGCGCGATGGCCCGGTGACGCGTATCCGCCTGTACGAAGTGCTGGAAAAGGCCGGCCATGCGACCGCGCAATCGCGCGGCCTCAACCTGCTCGGCCAGCTCGCGCAGGAAGCGCTGATCTGCGGCGGCCCGCGCGACGGCAAGCAGGCCACCTACGCATGGCTGGACGCGTGGGTGCCGGCATCGAAACCGCTGCCGCGCGAGGAAGCGCTGGCCGCATTGGCGACACGCTACTTCGCCAGTCGCGGGCCGGCCACCGCGCAGGACCTGGCATGGTGGTCGGGACTCACGCTCAAGGACGTGCAGGTCGCGATCTCGGGGGCGAAACCGCAGCTCGCAAGCGAAACGGTCGACGGCACGTTGTACTGGTCAACCGCCGATGCGGAAACGCCACATCGGTCGGCAGGCAAGGGCGTGCATCTACTGCCGCCGTTCGACGAATACCTGGTCGCCTACAAGGACCGCAGCTTCGCCTTCGACCCCGCCTTCGGCCGCCAGGTGATCGGTGTCAACGGCCTGTTCAATGCAAGCCTGGTCAGCGATGGTCGCGTCGTCGCCACCTGGAAGCGGCTGTTGAAGAAGGATGCGGCGAACGTGAGCCTGACGCCATTGCAGCCGCTGCGCAGCAGCGAAATGAAAGCCTCGGCGACGGCGGTGCGACGATACGGCGCGTTCCTGGGCGTGGACGCATCATTGGGGTGACAAGCGCTCGTGCATCTGACGTTACGGTGCAGATTCGGATCCAGACAAAGCCGTCATCCCGAACGCAGTAAGGGATCTGTTGTTCGTCCCGTTATCGCGCAGGCCAGAAAAGAGGATCACTCACCAACGTTCGGGATGACAGCTGGATGCTTGCTGTATCAGATACATGCCGTGCAGACATCGCATGCTCATAGATGACCCGCGCATCCAATCCGATCAGTTGCACACCTGCTTGCCGGAACTGTCGACTGTGCACGTCCTCATCTGGCGACGCTCCTGTTCACGCTCCCGATCCTGCTGCCGGTTGATGTCACGCAACCTCTCCTGCCGTGCATATTCGTTTTCGGCGAGCAGGCGCTGATGCTTGTCTGCCCGTTCTTCCCTGGTCATCTGGGGACTATCTGCAGGTGTCGACGCGCATGCGCCCAAGGCCAGGACGAGAACGACTGCGGCGGTCAGCAAAGTCATGTTCGGCATGTGTCACTCCTTGTGTGATCCGTGATCCAACCTCGGACGGCCGGATTTTTCCAGACAGAAAGCCGGCAGCTCGTCCAAGCGAGCATATACCCGGTGGTTACCGCAGAACCTGCACACCCCTCAGCTTGGGCTGTCCATCCACGACATCGGTCCACACCGCATACGCGCCATCCGCGCGCAGCGCCAGCTTGGGGAAGCCGATCGCCGCGCCGCGGCCTTGCAACGTGGCGATCTGCTTCCGGAACACCTCGCGGGCCAGGTCGGTGGAATAACGCGCCAGCCACAACGACTGCGCACCGGCTTCCTCGCGCAGCCACAGCACCCAGGCGCCGTCGGCGTCATGGGCGACATCGACGCGACCCAGCACGGCCGTGCCGTGATCGACCTGCACCGGTGCCGCGAAGCTGGCGCCGGCATCGCGACTGCGCGCAAGTTTCATCGCGGGCTTGTCGCCAGCGGCCGTATACCAGGCCACCACCACGTCGTCGCCGTGCGCCGCCACGGCCGGACCATTCACCGGGCAGGCCGGCATCTTCCAGCCGTCGGCGTGCACTTTCGCAGGCGTGCTCCAGTCCTGGCCGTCGAAACGCAGCGCGGCGATGTCGCGCACCTGGTCCGCATCGCGATCGCGGTACACCAGCACCACGCCGCGCGTGGTCAGCGCGGCATCGGTCTGGCAGCACTCGCAGGTCATCTCGTCGAGCACGCGATCGTCGCTGCGCTGCAATGACGCATCGAAGCTGGCCGTGCGCAATCCCATGCCGGCCGAATGCGCGGCGTGCGCGCCGTCCGCGGCGGCGACGGGATTCAACCAGGCCACGCCCAGCGCCGATGGTGACGCCGGCCATAGCGAAGCGAAACCGTGCTCGCCGCCGGAGTCGCTGTTGACCGTGACCGGCGCACTCCAGTTGAAGCCGCGATTGGCGGAGCGACTCAGCACCAGGTCGTACTGGCCGGCGGCCGTGCTGGTCTTCTGCAGCCAGTGCACCCACAAGGCGCCGTCCGCCGTCGCGGCGATGTGCGGCGTGTCGGCCCAGTTCGACAGCAGCGCCTCGCCGACGGCGATCGTCCTGGGCGAACTCTGCCAGCGGCCATCATTGCCGTAGGCGGCGAACTGCAGCGCGTTGTCGCGACCGGGCCGCACGCTGATCCAGCTCAGCAGCAGGCGGTCGTCGGGCGCGACCGCGAGATCGGGCTGCGCCGCACCGTGCTCCGACAGCAGCGGCCAGACGCGCACTTCTCCCGGTTCTCCGGCCGGTGCATCGGTCTGTGGAGATTGCGGCGCCTGCCGGCACGCGCCCAGCAGCACGACCAGCGCCAGTGGAAGGATCAGGATGGTTTTCATCCGCGCAGCGTACTCCAGCCATGTGCGTATCGCGCTGATGCAGTTGGGTGCACGATGTCGCGCTGCAGAGCGCGGGCTCTAGGCGACCTGGCTGCGCCGTTGCCGGGTCAGGTGCACCAGCAACAGCGAGATCGCGGCCGGCGTCATGCCCGGAATGCGCTGTGCTTGCCCCACCGTTTCCGGCCGCACGCGTTCGAGCTTCTGCTGCACTTCGCTGGACAGGCCACGCACCGCGGCGTAATCGAAGCCGTCCGGGATCGCGGTGCCCTCATGGCGTTGCTGGCGATCGATCTCATCGCGCTGGCGGTCGAGATAACCGGCGTACTTGACGCCGATCTCGACCTGCTCGGCGACCTTGGCGTCGGCTACCGCGGGGCCGAGCGACGGCACCGCCAGCAACTTCGCGTAATCCAGTTCCGGACGCTTCAGCAGGTCCAGCGCGGTGCTCTCGCGGGTAACGGCGATGCCGGTGACCTGCGCCAGCTCGCGGCCAAGCGCATTGCCTGGCGTCGCCCACAGTGCGCCGAGGCGCAGCGTTTCGCGCGCGATCGCATCGCGCTTGCTAGTGAAAGCCAGCCAGCGCGCATCGTCGACCAGGCCGAGATCACGACCGGTTTCGGTGAGACGCAGGTCGGCATTGTCCTCGCGCAGCTGCAGCCGGTATTCGGCGCGCGAGGTGAACATGCGGTAGGGCTCGAGCGTGCCATGCGTGATCAGGTCGTCGATCAGCACGCCGATGTAGGCCTGGTCGCGACGCGGCGACCAGGCTTCGCGCTGCTGTACGAAACGCGCGGCGTTGAGGCCGGCGACCAGGCCCTGCGCGGCGGCCTCTTCGTAACCGGTGGTGCCGTTGATCTGGCCGGCGAAGAACAGGCCGGCGACCGCCTTGGTCTCCAGCGAAGCCTTCAGCCCGCGCGGATCGAAGAAGTCGTATTCGATCGCGTAGCCGGGACGCGTGATGTGCGCGTTCTCGAAGCCGCGGATGCTGCGCACCAGCGCCAGCTGCACGTCGAACGGCAGCGAGGTGGAGATGCCGTTGGGATAGATCTCGGCGACCTCGAGGCCTTCCGGTTCGACGAAGATCTGGTGCGAGGCCTTGTCGGCGAAGCGCACCACCTTGTCCTCGATCGACGGACAGTAGCGCGGGCCGATGCCTTCGATCGCGCCGGTGAACAACGGCGAACGGTCCAGCGCGCCGCGGATGATCTCGTGGGTGCGCTCGGACGTATGCGTGATCCAGCACGACACCTGGCGCGGATGTTCGGCCGCGTCGCCGACATAGGAAAACACCGGCAGCGGCGTGTCGCCGGGCTGTTCCTCCATCACCGAATAATCGAGCGTGCGACCGTCGATGCGCGGCGGCGTGCCGGTCTTGAGGCGGTCGACCACGAACGGGCCTTCGCGCAGTTTCCGTGCGAGCGTGGTCGCCGGCGGATCGCCGGCGCGGCCGGCGGCGTATTGGGTCTGGCCGACATGGATCTTGCCGGCGAGGAAGGTGCCGGCGGTCAGCACCACCGCCGGCGCGTCGAAACGCAGGCCGGTCTGGGTAATCGCGCCACGCACCTTTTCGTTTTCGATGACCAGGTCGTCGACCGCTGCCTGGAAGATCGTCAGGTTCGCTTGCGCCTCGACGATGCAACGAATCGCGCTGCGATACAGCGCGCGGTCGGCCTGGCAACGCGTCGCGCGCACCGCAGGGCCTTTCGATGCGTTCAAGGTGCGCCACTGGATGCCGGCGCGATCGGCGGCGTGCGCCATCGCGCCGCCGAGCGCATCGATCTCCTTGACCAGATGGCCCTTGCCGATGCCGCCGATGGCCGGATTGCAGCTCATCGCACCGACGGTTTCGATGTTGTGGGTAAGCAGCAGCGTGCGCGCACCGGCGCGCGCCGACGCCAGCGCGGCCTCGGTGCCGGCGTGGCCGCCGCCGATCACGATCACGTCGTAGCGATGGAAGGAAACGGTCATGGCGAAGGTCTGGTGGCGGTCGGCGGCCGGACTGCGTGCGACGGTCAGCTCACGTCGCCGCGGGGTCGGGGCCGCGGAAGGCCGGCATTATCGCCGACCGGCGCCCGGGAGGTTGGCATGCTTTCTGCTTCCTCCCTGCTTGCACCCAGCGTGGCAAGACGCGGGGGCGTTGGCCGGGTTGGAACAGGGACGGCCATGCGCACGCCGGGGTAGCGAGGGGCCGGATGTCGGGGGACATCCGGCCCCGTTTTTTTGGCGCCGACGCCCGGCGGAGGCGGAACAGGGGGGATCCGTGATTCCCCACCGGGCGTCGACAGAGGGCGACCTCAACAACTCAACGTCGCAAACCGACGTGTTCGGTCATTAGTGGCTAGAGTGCGACTGCCTTGCGGTCAGTGCAAGCAGTTTGCAAGTTCCAGTTCGCGACGGCGGTCGCGTTCCGGCGAATTGCCGGTTCTCGCTTCAGCTTCGTCAACTCCCTAATCACGCGGCGGCAGTTCGACCCCGCCGCGCTTGTAGTAATCGCGTCCCCGGCGCGGGCCGTCTTCGCCCGAGCGGATGGCAGGACGGCTCACCGGGGCCGAAGGCCGCACGGCCGGCGCCGGACGCGGCATCGACTGGCTGGGCGGTGCGATCTGCCGGCCCTGGGTCGGCGGGCCGAGCTTGTCCAGTTCGCGCCACGGCGGCTTGCCGCTCGGCGGCCGGTTGCCGGGCGGACGCTGCGAATGATCAGGACGGCCATGGTGCGGATAGCCCGGCCGGCCGTGATGCGGGTACCGGTTGTAACGCGGGTAGTAGTAACCGGGTACGCCGTAATAGCGGTCGTAACGGTAATAGCCACCGTAACCCGGGCCATAGCCATACGGGGAACCGTAGCGGTAGTAGTCCCCGTAGTAGCCGTAGGGATAGCCGCGGTTGCTGCGGTATTGGACGGTACCCGGAGCACGGTGATAGCCACTGCCATAACCGTAGCCGGCACTGGTGACGCAGCCTGCCAGCAGCAGCGCACTGGCCAGGGCAAGAAGCAGGACACGGATGTTCATGATGGATCCCCCGGGATTCCCCGCAGCATCGGCCGCCGGCGTTGAATCGCCGCTTAAGCCGGCCCGTGAACGATTCAGCGTCGCAAGCCGCATGTCGAACATGAGGCCGGCCGCCCCGCGAGTGCCAGCCGGAGGCAGCAGCCCGGCAACGCATCCGCTACGCTGAACCGATGACCTCATTGTCCGATCCTTCCCTGCCCGGCTTTCCCGACATCCTCGCCGCCGCCGCCCGCATCGCGCCGCATGCACATGCGACGCCGGTGCTGCGTTCGCGCGGGCTCGATGCCCTCGCCGGCTGCGAACTGCATTTCAAGGCCGAACACCTGCAGCGTGCCGGCGCCTTCAAGTTCCGCGGCGCCTGCAATGCGGTGTTCGCACTCGATGATGCCCAGGCCAGCGCCGGCGTGGTGACGCACTCGTCCGGCAACCATGGCGCGGCATTGGCGCTGGCGGCGCAGCTGCGTGGCATCGCCTGCCACGTGGTGGTGCCGGAAGGCGCGCTGCGCTCCAAGCTGGCGGCGATCGAGGCCTACGGCGCGACCCTGCACCACTGCGCGCCCACCATCGCCGCACGCGAAGCGCGCTGCGCGGAAATGCAGCGCGACACCGGCGCGACGCTGGTGCATCCCTATACCGATCCACGCGTGATCGCAGGCCAGGGCACCGCCGCGCTGGAGCTGCTCAATGCCGTCCCCGGCCTCGACCTGCTGGTGGCGCCGGTCGGTGGTGGCGGCCTGTCCTCGGGCACCGCGCTGGCGGCGGCGACGCGGGCACCGCAATGCCGGGTGATCGGCGCCGAACCCAGCGGCGCGGCCGAGACCCGTGACTCGCTGCAACGCGGCGTGCGCGTCACCGAGTTCACACCGGACACGATCTGCGATGGCCTGCGCGGCACGCTCGGCGAGCCGAACTTCCAGCTGCTGCGCGCGCTCGCCGTGCAGGTGCTGACCGTCGACGACCGCGATACGCGCACCGCCATGCGCCTGATCTGGCAGCGCACCAAGCAGCTGGTCGAACCGTCCTCGGCGATCGCGCTGGCCGCGGTGCTGGCGCATCGCGACGTCTTCGCCGGGCGCAGGGTCGGTATCATCCTGTCCGGCGGCAACGTCGATCTCGACGCGCTGCCGCTGTTCGCCGACCAGCGCCTGTCCACCTGGGAGCAGAAGCCATGAAGATCGACGGCACGCGTCGCAACGACCGCGCAACCGAACTGGTGCTGGCCTACTACTCGGCCTTCAATCGTAGCGACTGGAGCGCGATGCTCGCCTGCCTCGACGAACAGGTGGTGCACGACCTCAACCAGGGACCGCGCGAGACCGGCCGCACCCAGTTCGAGGCTTTCCTGCAGCGCATGGCGACCTGCTATCGCGAGAAGCTCACCGACATCGTGGTGATGAGCTCGCCCGACGGCCAACGCGCCGCCGCCGAATACGTCGTGCACGGGGAATACCTCGCCGACGACAGCGGCCTGCCGAAGGCCCGCGGCCAGAAATACCAGCTGCCCGGCGGCGCGTTCTTCGAGATCCGCAACGGCCGCATCGCGCGCGTCAGCAATTACTACAACCTGCAGGAATGGCTGGCGCAGGTCGATGGCGGTTCGACGCCGTAGCATGCGCTGCGCGCACGATGGAAACATCGCCAGGCAAGCATCGCATCCACGCTTTTTGATCGCATTTCGTGAACGCAGCGCACGCTACGCACAAGTCCTCCGGTCGCTATGCTCGGTTCCGCATCTTGCCGATCATCGCGACTGCGCCAGCAGCGTCAGTCCTTCGTTGAGCAGCAGACGCGTGGCCGAGGCGCGCTGCGCCAGCGGCACGTCCTTTAGCGCATCCAGCATCCAGCGCATCGAACGGCAGCGCGCGTCGCGGCTGGCGCGATCTCTGCCGGTGCTGTTGAGCCCGAGCAGGAAGCCGTCGTGCAACAGCGTGGCGGTGACGCCGGCGGACTTCAGCACCTGGCGCGCGGCGACCGGATCGAAGGCCTGCGGCGGATTCTGCAGGCCAGTGGTGGCGATCTCGGCGATCGCCACCGTGAAGCGTTCGCGGCTGCCGGCGCCGAGCCGGTTCGCGGCCTGGCCGATGGCCGACAGACTGCGGTCGGCGTCCGGTTCCAGCAGGCTGCACATCGTCTCGGCCTCCTGCGGCACCTGCGCCGAGGCGTGCACGGCCTGGAACAGGCCGTCGATGGCGCTGTCGGGTGCGCGCATCAGCACGCCGCCGGCTTCGGCGACCAGCGCATCGAGGTCGATGCCGGCCAGGGCCTGCTGCAGGTCGCCGCTACCGTCGATGTGGATGCGCTGCTGCGCGATCGCAGGTGCAGCCGTCAGGCACACGGACAGCAACGCGATCGCCCGGCGATGTCTCGGCCTCATGCGCCCTCCAGGCATTGCGGAAACGCGGCGAGTCTAGAACGCGTCGGCTGAATCATCGCAGCGCAGACGCGTCGCGGCTCACGCCCCGCGGTCGCTGCGCAGGTCCTGCATCGCGCGTGGGTCGCCCGCCGCATCGCGCGACACCACCCAGGCGAACGCGACGATGCCGACCATCACCAGCAATGCGCCCAGCAACGCCTGCTGCTGCGGCCAGGCCTCTCCCAGCCAGGCCACGCCGAGCATGGTCGAGAACAGGATCTCGGCCGCCTGCATCGCTTCGACCGCGCCAAGCGCGGTCGGATTGTCGCGGACCATGCCGGTGGCCTGGAAAAACAGCACGGTGGCGATCACGCCCGCGCTCAGCGCCACGCCCGCCGCCAGCCACAGCTGTCCGGTCGATGGCGCACCGGCGTGCCACCAGGCGAACGCCGCCAGCGCGATCCAGCACGGCTGACTGGCCAGGGTCATGCCGAACACGCGCTGGGTGGCATTGAGTTCGACGCGATCGCGTTCCAGCTGCAGCAGCAGGCCGCGGTTGCCGAGCGGATACGCGAACGCGGACACCGCCACGCAGGCCAATGCGATCCACGCCTGGCGATCCATGCCCGCCTCGAAATGGCCGAACTGCATCAACAGTACGCCGGCCAGCACCAGCAGGCCGACGCCGAGCGCGGCGCGCGGAATGCGCGCGCGATGGTCGTTGTACAACAGCGGCGCGCACAGCATGCCGGCGATCACCGTGAGCTGGAACGTGCCGGCCACCAGCCACGACGGCCCACTCGCCGCGGCATAGGTCAGGCAGACGTAGAACAGCACGAAACCGATCCCGCTCCACAGCAGCCACGGCCACGGTCGCGCGCGCATCGCGCGCAGCACCGGCCCGGCGCCGCCCTGCCACGGCACTACCAGCAACAGCATCGGCAGGGTGAACAGGTAACGCAGCGAAGCCGTCCACGCCCAGTGCCCGCCCTCGACCGCGGCGGCGCGGTTGAACACATAGGTCACGGTGAAGAACAGCGCCGAAGCCAGCGCGATCACCACCGCCCACAGCGCGCGTCGACGCAGGCTCATCGCCGCCGGATCGGAATCTGCGCGACCGGCACCGCGGTCACTTCGTAACCTTCGACGCGGATCGGTGCGCCCGGCGGCGGCGCCCAGGCCTGCGCATAGATCACTTCCCAGGTCGCCGGCAGCAAACCATCACCGCGACGTTCTGCCTCGTACGCGGCCGCAGCGGCGGCGAAGCGTGCGCGCCCGGTCAACGTATGCCGGCGCGTGCGCAGCGCATTGGTCGCGCCGAGGGTGCGCAGTTCGCGCATCAGCGCGGCCAGGTCCGGATAACCGGGCACGAACACGTCGCGATCCAGCACCGGATCGCGGAAGCCGGCCTGCACCATCGCATCGCCGAATTGGCCGATCGCCGCAAACGGGCTCACGTGCGGTACCGCGTCGGCATGGGCGAAAGCGTCACGCAGCTCGATCAGCGTTTCCGGCCCGAAACTCGAGACCAGCAGGCGCGCGCCGGGCTTGAGCACGCGGCGGAACTCGGCGAACAACGCCGGCAGATCGTCGACCCATTGCACGCACAGATTGGAGAACAGCACGTCGACGCTGCCGTCGGCCAATGGCAACGCGCGCGCGTCGGCGCAGACACGGTCGAAGGGTCGCCACCAGCTGCTCTGCCTGCGCGCCTGCTGCAGCATCGGCAGGGCCAGGTCGAGCGCGACGATGCGTGCCCGCGGCCAGCGCTTGCGCATCGCCGCCGCGGCATGGCCGGGACCGCAGCCAAGATCGACCACGACCTGCGGCTGCCTCTCGTCGAGATAATCGAGCGACTCGAGCAATCGCGACTCGACCTCGCGCTGCAGTGCCGCCGCGGATTCGTAATGACCGGCCGACCGCGAAAACGCGCGGCGCACCTGGCGGGTATCGAACAGATCGGGGGGAGTGGCGGGCATGCGGGGTAGGTCGGGGCTGGGGCTGGGGCTGGGGCTGGGGCTGGGGCTGGGGCTGGATTTCAGTTTTTTGATCTTGGCGCCAAGTGGCAATCGCTGACTCAGTTCGTAGACCCGGAGGGCGGCGGCCATGGATGGCCGCCGTTTTCCGACCGAGCCAGGAGGGCGAGTCGGAAAATCTCCGAGGACTATCCACCGCAACGTTAGCTCTGATCGGGGAAGACCCTTTTCTTTGGTTACTTTCTTTTGGGTCAGCAAAAGAAAGTGACCCGCGCGCGCAGCGGGCGGAAGCACTGCTTTTTTGATTTGAAGCTTTTGTTATGCCTCTATTCACCGTTACGCTATGAAGCCATCAGCGTGCGGTCTTGCACGGTCCACGCGCACGCAACGGCCAAAGTCGCTGGGTCTTGCGACCCCCGGCCATCGCGCATGGCGCGATGGCGCTCTGCGCCGCGCGAGCCAGTGGCTCGCAATCACGGCGCTTCGCCCCCGCCTTCGCGGGGATGACGGCTTGAAGCAGAAGCGAATTCGTCGATCGCCGCAGCGACTTCATCCGCATGCCCCAAAAACGGCGCATGCCCACCACCGGCAATCTCCATATACTCGCCGCCCGGCGCCAGCGCCGCCGCAGCGCGCATGCCGGCCGGCGGCACCAGCCGGTCGCGGCGCCCGGCGATCCACAGGCTCGGCACGCGCAGGCCGGGCAACGCGTCGCGCAGATCGGTTTCCTCCAGCAACGACAGGCCCTGCTGCAGCACGCGCGGCGCCGGCTCGCCACGCGCGAACAATTGCTGGCGCAGCGTGCGCAACTCCTCGCGGCCGTGTTCGGCACCGATCGTGTCCAGCACGAGGAAACGGTCCAGCGTGCTGCGGTAATCGTCCTCAAGATCAGCGGCGAACTGAGTGAACACCTGCGGTGCGACCGCATGCGGCCACGGCCGCCCGGCGACGCCGTCGTCGATGACGAAACGCGGCGTCGCGCAGATCATCGCCAGGCCGCGCACCTGCGACGACATGGCCGCGGCGTGCAGCGCGAACAGGCCGCCCAGCGACCAGCCGATCCACAGCGCCGGCGGCGTGCGCGCGAGGATGGCGTCGACGCAGGCCTCCAGCGCCAGCGGCGTGTCGTCATCGCGGCTGTGGCCGTGTCCGGGCAGGTCGATCAGGTGCAGCGTGTAGCGATCGCGCAATCGCGCGACCAGTGGCGCGAACACGCCGCCGTGCATCGCCCAGCCGTGAAGCAGTACCAGCGCCGGACCGCTGCCGACGACTTCGATGTGCAGACCTTCGTTCATACCAATCGATTCACACCGTGACCGGCGCGGGCGCGGGCGTGTCGCGGAAACGGTCGCGTACCCGCGACAAGGTATCGATCAGGCCGTCGATCTCGGCGGCGCCATGCAGCGCCGACAGCGTGATGCGCAGGCGCGCGCCGCCTTCCGGCACGGTCGGCGGGCGGATCGCCGCGACCCAGTAGCCGGCATCCTCCAGCGCGGTCGCAAAGGCCAGCGCGCGCGCCTCGCTGCCGCAAATGAAGGGCTGGATCGGTGTGTCCGACGGCAGCAGTTCCAGGCCGTGCGCGGCGGCGGAAGTACGCAGGCGCACGATCGATTCGCGCAGCTTCACCCGACGCCATTCCTCGCGTCGCGCGATCTTCACCGCTGCCAGCGAAGCGGCGGCCTGCGCCGGCGGGATCGCGGTGCTGTAGATGTACGGGCGCGCGGTTTCCGACAGATGCTGGATCAATGTGTCGTCACCGACCAGCACCGCACCGTAACCGCCCAGCGCCTTGCCCAGCGTCACCAGCTGCAGCGGCACGTCGGCCGCACCCAGGCCCGAGAGCGCGACGCTGCCGCGGCCGTTGGCGCCGAGCACGCCGACGCCGTGCGCATCGTCGACGTACACCAGCGCCTGCTGCATGCGCGCGGCCAGCATCAGCGCGCGCAGCGGCGCGATGTCGCCATCCATGCTGAACACACCGTCGGTGGCCAGCATCGCCGCGCCGTCGGGCACGCTGCGCAGCTGCCGCAGCGCGCCTTCGGCATCGGCGTGCGGATAGCGGCGCAGGCGGCAATCGGCCAGTCGCGCGGCATCGATCAGGCTGGCGTGGTTGAGCCGATCCTGCACGCAGACGTCGTCGCTGCCGAGCAGCGCCTGCACCACCGCGAGGTTGGCGAGGAAGCCGCTGCCGAGCAGCAGCGCGCGCGGATATTCGAGCCAGTCGGCGACTTCACGCTCGAGCGCGTCGTGCGCGGCGTGATGGCCGCAGACCAGGTGCGAGGCGGTGCTGCCGATGCCGTCGCGCGAGGCCGCATCCTGCAACGCGGCGACCACCCCGAACTGCTGCGACAGGCCCAGGTAGTCGTTGCCGCAGAAGCCGACCAGCCAGCGGCCATCGACTTCCAGGCGGGCACCATCGCGACGACTGACGTTGCGGCGCACGCGCGTGCGCTGCAGTGCCTCGCGTTGCGCACGCGCTTCGCGCAGGCGGTCGTGCAGGTCGGGGCGCGGCGTCATGGCAGCCTCAGGATAGCGGCTTCGGGCGCTGTCGATCAGGCCGCGCAGGACTGCGCCGGGGCGACGATGTCGGCATGCACCGTGCTTGCCTCCTCGACCACCGCCATCGGCCGCAGCCCGAGCCGCGCGAACAGGGCCAGGTCGCGTTCGGTGTCGGGGTTGCCGGTGGTCAGCAGCTTCTCGCCGTAGAAGATCGAGTTGGCGCCGGCGGCGAAGCACAGCGCCTGCAGTTCGTCGCTCATCGATTCGCGGCCGGCCGACAGCCGCACCATCGATCTGGGCATGACGATGCGCGCGACCGCGATCGTGCGCACGAATTCGAACGGGTCCAGCTCGGCGGTGCCGGCCAGCGGCGTGCCTTCGACCTGCACCAGACGGTTGATCGGCACCGAGTCCGGATGCGCCGGCAGGTTGGCCAGGGTCTGCAGCAGGCCGGCGCGTTGCGCGCGTGATTCGCCCATACCGACGATGCCGCCGCAGCAGGTTTTCATGCCGGCGTCGCGCACGTGCGCCAGCGTGTCGAGGCGATCCTGGAATTCGCGGGTGTGGATGATCTCGCCGTAGAAATCCGGCGCGGTATCGAGGTTGTGGTTGTAGTAGTCCAGCCCGGCCGATTTCAGCGCCTGCGCCTGGCTGTCGCTGAGCATGCCGAGCGTGGCGCAGGTTTCCAGCCCCAAGGCCTTCACCTCGCGGATCATCGCCGCGACCTTGGGGATGTCGCGATCCTTCGGCGAGCGCCAGGCCGCGCCCATGCAGAAGCGCGAAGCGCCAGCGGCCTTGGCCTGCTTCGCTTTCTCCAGCACCGCCCCGGTGCTCATCAGCTTCTGCGCCTCGACTCCGGTGTGGTAGCGCTGCGCCTGCGGGCAGTAGGCACAATCCTCCGGGCAGCCGCCGGTCTTCACCGACAGCAGCGTGCTGACCTGGACCTCGGCCGGATCGAAATGATTGCGATGGACGCTGCCGGCGCGGTGCAGCAGCTCGGTGAACGGCAGCGCGAACAGGGCCTCGATCTCGGGGCGGGACCAGTCGTGGCGCGTGACGGGCGGTGGGGCGCGGTGTTCGCTGACAGCAGGCATGGGGGTTTTCCGACAGACGGCGCATTGCGAAGCCGGCAGTCTGGAAACCATGCCCGCTCCTGTCAACCAAACCAGGCTCCGGATAGTCGACGGCCTGCGTGCCCGCGTCGGTGCGCTGCTGTGGCCGCCACGCTGCCTGCTGTGCGGCGAAGCCGGGGCCTCAGGCCGCGATCTGTGTCCGGCCTGCGCCGCCGCACTGCCCTGGAACCGCAGCGCCTGCCGGCATTGCGCGCTGCCCTTGCCGCTCGCCGCCGACGCCTGCGGTCAGTGCCTGCGACATCCGCCGCCACTGCAGGAAATCCATGCCGCCCTGATCTACGACTTCCCGGCGGACCGGCTGCTGCCTCGACTGAAATTCCACGGCGACCTTGCCTGCGGCCGCCTGCTGTCGCAGTTGATGATCGATGCCTGCGTCGACCTGCCGCGCCCGCAGGTCCTGGTTCCGTTGCCGCTGCACCGCGCCCGCCTGCGCAGTCGCGGTTACGACCAGGCGCTTGAACTGGCGCGACCGTTGGCGCGCGCACTCGCCATCCCGCTGTCCGATCGCGTCCTGCGGCGGCGACGCGACACCGTGCCGCAATCACGGCTCGATGCCGCCGCACGCCGGCGCAACCTGCGCAGCGCCTTCGCGGTGGACGCCGCCATCGCATTGCCCGATCACGTCACCCTGGTCGACGACGTGATGACCACCGGTGCCACGCTGCACGCTGCCGCCAACGCGCTGCATCGCGCAGGCGTGGCGCGCGTCGACGCCTGGGTCTGTGCGCGCGTGCCTTGAACCGCGCGCACGACTTCCGGCAGATGCCTGCGCCTGGATCGCGATGCATGCTGCGGTTACCTCGTTCCTGCAAAGGGCATCCGATGAAGCCCATGCCGATCCTGCTGTCCGTCTGCCTGCTCGCCTGCGGCTCGGCGCCATTGCGCGCCACCGATGACCGGGCCGCGACCGAAACGCAGTTGCTGGCCGCAACCCAGGCCGTACTCGACGCCCAGGTCCAGTTCGACCAGAAGGCGCTCGAGGCGCTGCTTGCGCCTGGCTACCTCGAGATATCGCCGCTGGGCGATCTCGACGACCGCGTCGAAGTGATCGGCTTCTATGCGCCTGAGGCGAAGGCGAAGATGCTGGCCGGCGGCATGCGACCGCTGTCGGCGAAGGTCGACGATGCTCGCGTACGCGTGTTCGACGACCACGCCATCGTCATCGCGCTCGATACGGCGACACTGGAGGTCAACGATGTCACCCAGCAACGCTCGCTGCGCACCCTGTTCCATTTCCGCAGGATCGACGGCCGCTGGCTGCTGCAGACGTCACAGGTAACGCCACTGAAACCTCAGTCGCACTAGGTGCCGCGTGCAGGCGCGTTGCCGGTGGCCATCGCCGGCTACGTTGGCCCCCGCATGCCGGCAGCGTGCTCGCGCATCGGCTTGACTTGCCCATGGCGCGGGCGTAACAACGCGCCATGGCGCATTCCGCGCCCTGCCGAGAGGACGTCATGATGACCGGTGTATCGCGCAGCTGGTGGGTGTTCCTGGTGTATGGAATCGTCGCGGTGTTGTGCGGCATCGTCATGTTCTTGTGGCCCGGCAAGACGGTACTGGCGCTGGTGTGGACTTTCGGCGTGCTGTCGCTGGCCGATGGCGTCGTCAGCCTGGTCAGTGCGATGCGCAGATCCGTGGCGCTGCCCGGCTGGCTGCTGGTGCTGTACGGCCTGATCTCGATCGCGTTCGGCGTGCTGGCGATCATGCAGCCGCAGGCGATGGCTTCGGCGCTGTTGTGGGTGCTGGCGTTGTGGCTGGTGATCGCCGGCCTGGCGCGCATCGTCTTCGCGATCCAGGTGCGCAAGATCGTCCAGGGCGAATGGTTGCTCGCGCTCAGCGGTTTGCTGGCGATCGCGCTCGGCGTGCTGTTCTTCGCCCGTCCTGGCGTCGGCCTGGTGACGATCGCGTTGTGGGCCGCGATCGGCGCGATCGCCTACGGCCTGGTGCAGATCGTCGCCGGTTTCCGCCTGCGCAGGGTGCAGACGCAGCTGATCTGATCGCCCGCCGTCGCCCTTACTTGTCGGGCGACGGCGGCTTCGGCAACGGAATCGCGGCCTTGGCCGCGCGTCCGGAGCCGATGATCGCCTCCGCCCGCAGTTCCACCGGCGCACCGGCCGAATACAGCGCGGTGGTGCCGACCGCGGTCCATGCCGGGTAGTGGTCGCGGAACACCTCGCGATGCACCTTGAGCATCGGTTCGATCCGACGGCGGAAATCGGCGTTGTCGGTGGCGACGTGGAAGCTGGTCAGCTCGACCACGTCCTCCAGCGTGGCGCCGGCCTTTTCCAGGTGCGCCTCGAGCTGTTCGAACATCCAGCGGATCTTTTCCTCGTCGGCCTTGCCCGGCCCGCCGGCGGGAATGCCCGACACGATCACCCGCTCGCCGATCTTCACCACCGGCGTGTAGTGCAGGCTGTGATACGAGTCCTCCCAGCCCTCCGGCGCGAGATGCTCGCGCGTCGGCGCGGCGGCCGGATCCTGCGCCTGCACGGCAGCGACGCAGCAGGTACCGAGCAATCCCAGCATCAACAGGCGAATGCGCATCGTGGTGCTCCGGCGACAGGAGCTTCGATTGCAGCGCGCGCCGCCGCCGGACGCAAGCACCAATCCGCCGCCGGCGAGGCAGGACAGCGGTACCGGATGCCAAGGAACGACGACACTCAGCGCAGCGCGTAGTCCAGCGCGATGCCGGCAAACACCGCCATTCCCACCCAATGGTTGTGCAGGAACGCGCGGAAGCAGGCGTCGCGATCCCGATGCCGCGCGATCATGAATTCGTAGGCCACCAGCAGCGCCGCCACGCCCAGTGCCGACCAGAAATACAGGCCCAGTTGCGCCTGTCGCCCGCACAGGGCCAGTGCCGCGAAGAACGACGCGTACAGCACGCCCTGCGCGACCAGGTCCAGGTCGCCGAACAGGATCGCCGTCGACTTGGCGCCGGCGCGGATGTCGTCGTCGCGATCGACCATCGCGTACCAGGTGTCGTACGCCGTCGACCACAGGATGTTGGCCACGTAAAGCAGCCAGGCCAGTGCCGGCAGCTCGCCGCGCACCGCCGCGAACGCCATCGGGATGCCCCAGCCGAACGCCAGGCCCAGGTAGACCTGCGGCAGGTAGGTATAGCGTTTCAGGTAGGGATAGCTGGCAGCCAGCACCACGCCGACGAAGCTCAGCTGGATGGTCAGCCGGTCGAGCGTGAGCACCAGCCCGAATGCCACCAGCATCAACACCGCGAACAGCAGCAACGCCTCGCGCCCGGATACCACGCCGGTCGCCAGCGGCCGGCCGCGGGTGCGCTCGACCAGCGGATCCAGCCAGCGGTCGGCGTAATCGTTGATCACGCAGCCGGCCGAGCGGGTCAGCCAGACGCCGGCCGAGAACACGAACAGCGTCCATAGCGGCGGCACGCCTTCGGCCGCCAGCCACAGGCCCCACCAGGTCGGCCACAACAACAGCAGCCAGCCGATCGGCCGGTCGCCGCGCACCAGTTTCCAGTACTGGTCCAGGCGTTCGCGCCAGCGGGGAACGGGGAGCGGTGCGGGCGGGTGATAGCGTTCGTAGCTCATGCGGGCGACAGCCTAACGACTCGCGCCGTCGGGCGCGATCATGGACAATATGCGGCTCGGCGCCTGTAGCTCAGCCGGATAGAGTAGTGGCTTCCGAAGCCATTGGTCGGGGGTTCGAATCCCTCCAGGCGCGCCAATCCCTTTCAGTGGGTCTTCTGGTCGGGATTGCCGGCCTCGTGCTTCGCACGCGGCGTTCGGCCTTGCGCAAGCCGGTG
>NZ_VLKN01000014.1 GCF_007830035.1 Luteimonas cucumeris
CTAACGCCTGAATTAAGCCGAGCCGCGAAGCGGCTTCGGCTTGAATGAATTGTTAGAGGGCATGCTGTTGGGCCCACAGCCGCGTAATGACGGTAATAGCAACGCCGCCGGCACCGAAACCAAAAAGAACAAGCTGCCACCAAAAGAGACGCCAAGACAGTTGGCCCAAGATCTTGGTCTCTAGGCGATCCCCCGGAGGCACATGCTCATTCTTGGAACGCAAGCGCGCTATCCGGGCAGTCGAGCGGAAGTCCCGAAGCCGGTTAATAGCGCACCACACCGCCAGCACCACGGAGGCCGCAAGAAGAACCAATGAAATGGTGCCAAGAATGAGTAAGCACGTTGTAGTGGCTTGCTGGGATGCGAGGCCAGAAACGAGAAAGGCCAGCAGGCCAGTGGAAAGACCAAGAATGAGATTAGAAACAGACGAAAAATAGTCCCGGGTGACGCCTTGCCACCTGACAAAACTCTCTTGATCCTCAGTTCCCATGATGCCTCCCATGCCATCTAACGCTTATTCGCCCTCCGATCGGAGGCGTTGCGCGGAGTATGCCCGTGGGCTCGTGGCTTGCCAATCAGAGGATTCTTACACCAAATCAACTGGTTGGCGGATAGCAGGGGAGTCGTTAGGAGGGCAGCCTTGCCTTGATATCAGTCCATGGAGAGGGCGTATGAGTTACACCGGTAGCTCAGGGGGCGTAACAGGAACGGGTGGGGGCTCGCCGCGGTTGCTGGATCGGGTGCGACAGCGGTTGCGGGTGAAGCATTACAGCCTGCGCACGGAGCAGGCGTACGTGGCGTGGATCCGTCGTTTCATCCTGGCCAACGGCAAGCGCCATCCGCGCGATATGGGTGAGCGCGAGGTGGAGGGCTTCCTGACACGCCTGGCCACGCAGGGGCAAGTGGCGGCTGGCACGCAGAACCAGGCACTGGCGGCGCTGCTGTTTCTGTATCGTGAGGTGCTGAAGGTGGAACTGCCCTGGATGGAGTCGATCGTACGCGCAAAGCGTCCGAGCCGGATTCCCGTCGTGCTGTCGCGTGACGAGGTGGCGCGGCTGCTGGCGTCGATGGATGGGCAGGCGTGGCTGATGGCTGCGCTCTTGTATGGCACCGGGATGCGGTTGATGGAGTGTCTGCGGCTGCGCATCAAGGATGTGGATTTCGGTCGCGGCGAGATCATGGTCAGGAACGGGAAGGGCGGCAAGGATCGGCGCGTGCCGCTGCCATTGCGGCTGCGCGAGCCGTTACAGGCAGCGACCGTTCGCGTACGCCTGCTGCACGAGGCCGACCTGGTCGCCGGTTACGGTGAGGTGTGGCTGCCGTATGCGCTGGCACGAAAGTATCCGAATGCGGCACGCGAGCCGGGTTGGCAATACCTTTTTCCCTCGCCGCAGCGTTCGAAGGATCCGCGTACGGGGCAAGTCCGTCGGCACCACGTGGACGACAGCGTGCTGCAGCGTGCTGTGAAGTCGGCGCGGATCTTGGCGCGCATCGAGAAGCCGGCGACTTGCCACACCCTGCGGCATTCGTTTGCGACCCATCTGCTCGAAGCGGGACACGACATCCGCACCGTGCAGGAACTGCTTGGGCACAAGGATGTGGCAACGACGCAGATCTACACGCATGTGCTGAACCGGGGTGCCGGAGGTGTACTCAGTCCTTTGGATCGTTAGGGCATGCGCCCAGTTCGTCCGTCCGTGCCGGCCGTTCTTGCACGGGATCTAGCCGGTAAGGCACCAGTGCCACGGCTCATAGACGATGCCGTGCGGGTTGTCGCGCGGATAACTCATCACGAAACCGTATTCGCCGGCATGTGCGGCGAGCCAGCGGAATGCATCGCTGTGTTCGAATGATTCCTCGGCCGGCGGTTCTTCGGGCGCGCTGATGTCCAGGGCGCGTCCTGAGTGGTGTTCGGAATAGCCCGGCGCGGCGTTCACGGTCAGTATTTCGTCGACGTCCTGGCCGCGTGCGAGCTTGCGCCCGAAGATGCCAAGCTGGTAGTCGTGACTGCGATAGCCGGAGATTGCTTCCAGCACAATGTCGTCACGATTCGCGGCGTGGTACATCGCCTGCCATGCGCGTGCGGCGAGTGGGTGCAGCCACAAGGGGCGGCGATAGCGATCGAACCCCGCCAGTTGCAGCACCGCCGGCTCGGCGACGAGCGGCAGGCCAGTACGCTCGCCGTAACTGTCGTCCAGGCCCAGCGCTTCGAGCCGGTCGCGCAATCGCGTCAGTGGCAGCGTGCCGACCACATCCACGCCGCTGCGGCGATGATCGGGAATCGCGCCGAGCGCATCCAATGCCTGGTCCATGCCGGGTTCGCGCATCAGGCGCTGCACCAGCGGTAGCAGGCCTTCGGGCAGGTCGGCGGCAAGGTAGCGGCCGTCGCGCTTGCATCGCAGCACGTGACGTGCGCGGGAGAGGGCGCGCGCGTCGTGGTTGGCGCGTGCGCGCAGCAGTCCGCCGGGCCAGATCTCGATCTCGTCGGTGTTGACCAGCAGGGGGCGGGCGGCACGCATGGCAGCAGATTAGCGGGAGGAGCGGCGTGGCGCCACGCGGCGCAGTTCATCCAGCAAGGCCTGCGGTTGTTCCAGGCTGAGCAGCAGCTTTCGGCCGGACTTCTCCTGCAACATCAGCACGCGTGTGCGATCGGTGAGCAGGGTGAAGGCCTTGTCGCGGTTACGCAGGCGGAAATGACCGGACTGGTAGCCGGCCATGCCGGAACCAAAGGTCTTCAACATCGGTTTGTACTGCGTCTGCTCGCGCAGGTCGATGATGCGGGAGCGATTGGCGTCGATCTCGAGCACGGCCACGCGGTGGGTGTGGACGCCTGCGGCGATGGTCAACACGCCATTTTCCAGTGATATGCGTCGCCGACGCAGCGTGAACGCGATCAGGCCGACGCACAGCAGCAGGACCGGGACGGCCCATGCGGCCTGGTGGTCGCCATGCAGCAACGCGATGAGGATGCCGGCAGCGGCAGCACCGAGCGCAATGCCCGGCAGCAGCCAGGCACGTGGGCCGGGGGCGCGCACGCTGAATTCCCGGCTCATGGCGCGACACCGCGGCCGAGCAACGCCATCGTGCCGGTCAGCAGGAACGACGGCAGGCCTTGCAGCAGCACCAGCGTCAGGTCCTGGCGGAAAGCAGCAGGCGTGTTGCGGGCGTTTGTCGTGATCTCCCGAGCCATCGACGTCACTTCCGCTGCGTCAGGCCGGCTTCTTGAGGAACAGGCGGATGCAATCGGCGGCGCTGGATTGCACCGACGACACCAGCTCCCAGCCGAGCTGACCCTGCCGGTTCAATTCTTCCTGGGCGCGTTCGGTCATCGACTTGCCGAACATCTGCATCGATATCTCGATGACCTGGTAGTTCCAGCGCTGGTTCATTCGTTCTGCTCCGGTTTGCCCTTGCCTTCCTTGCCGGCGGCGGCGAGCCGTCCGGACTTGCGCAGTGCGTCGCGCAGCACGTACTCGATCTGCGCGTTGAGGCTGCGCAGCTCGTCGTCCGCCCAGCGCTGCGCCGCGGCCAGGACGTCGGCGTTGATGCGCAGCGGGTAGGCCTTTTTCTCAGCCACGTCGGACTCAGTACAACGAGCCGGTATTGACGATCGGCTGCGGGCTGCGCTCGCCGCACAGCACCACCAGCAGGTTGCTGACCATGTTGGCCTTGCGTTCCTCGTCGAGATGGATGACGCCGTTCTTCTCCAGTTCCGCCAGCGCCATCTCGACCATGCCGACCGCGCCGGCGACGATGCGCGTGCGTGCGGCGATGATCGCGTTGGCCTGCTGCCGCTGCAGCATCGCCTGGGCGATTTCCGGCGCGTAGGCGAGGTGGCTGATGCGCGCGTCGATCACCTGCACGCCGGCATCGGCCAGGCGCTCGGCCAGTTCGTCCTTGAGGTGCTGCGAGATCTCCGCGGCGTGGCTGCGCAAGGCCAGCTGGCCGTCCTCGTGCTGGTCGTAGGGATAGCTGGTGGCCATCGCGCGCAGGGCCGACTCTGATTGGATGTGCACGAAGCTTTCGTAGTCGTCGACGTTGTAGACGGCCTCGGCCGAATCCACCACCTGCCAGACGATGACGGCGGCGATCTCGATCGGACTGCCCTCGAGTTCGTTGACCTTGAGCCGTCCGCTTTCGAAGTTGCGCACGCGCTGGCTGATCTTGCGCTTGCTGTAGAAGGGGTTGTTCCAGCGCAGGCCGTTTTCCTTGTCGGTGCCGACGTATTTGCCGAACAGGCTCAGCACCGCCGCCTGGTTGGGTTCGACCATGTACAGGCCGAGCAGGAAGAACGCAGCGAGCACGCACACGGCAATGCCGGCGACGACCCACGGCGGGGAAGCGGTAGTGACGCCGCGGACGATCATCCAGCCGCCGAGGGCCAGTGCGGCGAGCAGGACAAGCAGCGCGGGTATGCCGGCGGCGGATCGGATCGGGTTCTCTTTCATGACGCGGTCTCGGCGGATGCGGCCGGATGGCCGTGCGATATTGATATCAAAGTGATATCTATTTTGCAAGGGCCGGGGCCGGGACTAGGGACTAGGGGCCAGGAGAGAGCGAAGGAGGATAGAACCTAAGGACTAAGACAAGGCCCAGGTCTGACCCGCTGGTGCTCGATCCATAAAGATGGGCAGCATTGCAGCCCCAGCCCCCAGCCCCCTCAGCTACGGCTGCAGATACAGCAGCGGCGCCGGTGCGAATTCGCCGGTGGCGTACAGGCCGCGGCCGTGGCGAGCCCAGTCGAGCGCCTCGGGTTGCGGCAGCCACGGCAGCTCGTGGCGCTGCGGTTTGCGGGCGACGGCTTGGCCCCAGTCCTCGTCGCCGCGACGCGGATAGAGCAGCAGGTCGCGATAGGTCATCACCGCCAGCGTGCGCCGGTCCGGCGACAGCGCGGCGGACGTGACCTGGCTGCGGCGTCGGGCGAGCGCCGCATTCTCGCGCTTGTCGGCGGCGCTGGGTTGCGGCACGCCGGCCAGTTGCCCGATCCGCCGAGCGGTCTGCAGCTTGTCGTTGCCCGGGCGCAGCGGCAGCATGAACAATTCGGGCGGCTGCCGTTTCTTGCTGACCAGCAGGATCTCGCCGCGGACCGGATCGACCGCCACCGCTTCGACGTCGCGCGGGCCGTCCGGCCAGCGGAACGCGATCGACCAGGCCGGCTGCAACGCGCCATCCTTGATGCGATCGGGTTCTTCTACCACGTGCAACTGCAAGGTCTTGCGCAGGCCGCCGTTGTCGCCGGTATCGGCGATCAGCAGGTAGTGGCGGCCATCGAGATCGAACGCGGCCAGGTCCTCCCAATCAGTCTTGAGCACGCCTTCGACCTTGAGCGTGGCGAGCTTGCGCCCGCGCGGACTGATCGCGAACAGGCGCGCCGGATTGCCGCCGTCGTCCAGCAGCCACAGCACCTCGTCGTGACGATGCGACGCCGCCAGGCCGCTGATCTCGTCGAGTTGCGAATCCAGCAGCAGGCCGGCCAATTGCGCGAACGGCGGCTGTGAACGCGCGCAGGCGCCCAGCGCGAGCAGCGCCGTGGCGATCAGGCCAGCCAGCAGGGCGGCGGCGGTCAGCGGGGGGCACAGGCGTCGCTTCAAGCCGTCAGGATGACATGCGTCGCCGTATCGCGACAGTCCAGTCAGCGATTCACGAGCTTACGCCACCACGTGGACGCTAGACTTGCGCTTTCGCCCCTCCGGAATCGCCGCACATGCTTTCACTCGGTACGCCGTTGTCCCCGCAAGCCACCCGCGTGCTGCTGCTCGGTTCCGGCGAACTGGGCAAGGAAGTGGCGATCGAACTGCAGCGCTTCGGCGTCGAAGTGATCGCCGCCGATCGCTATGCCGACGCGCCAGCCATGCAGGTGGCGCATCGAAGCCACGTGATCGACATGCTCGACGGCGCCGCGATCCGCGCGCTGGTCGAGGAGGAAAAGCCGCATCTGATCGTGCCGGAAATCGAGGCGATCCACACCGAGACGCTGCTGCAGCTGGAACAGGAATTCGCGACACAGGGTAGCGGTACACGAGTGATCCCGACCGCGCGCGCGGCGCGGCTGACCATGGACCGCGAAGGCATTCGCAGGCTCGCCGCGGAAACCCTGCAACTGCCGACCTCGCCGTATCGTTTCGTCGATACCCGCGAGGAATACCACGCTGCCGTCGCCGCACTCGGCCTGCCGTGCGTGGTGAAACCGGTGATGTCCTCGTCGGGCAAGGGTCAGAGCCTGGTGCGTACGCCCGACGAAATCGACACGGCCTGGGACTACGCGCAAAGCGGTGGACGCGCCGGCGCCGGCCGCGCCATCGTCGAAGGCTTCATCGATTTCGATTACGAGATCACGCTGCTGACTGTGCGCCATCGCGATGGCGTCGCCTTCTGCGATCCGATCGGCCACCTGCAACGCGACGGCGACTATCGCGAGAGCTGGCAGCCGCAGCCGATGTCGACCCGCGCGCTGGCGCTGGCGCAGGGCATCGCCCGGCAACTGAGCGATGACCTGGGCGGCTGGGGTGTGTTCGGCATGGAGTTCTTCATCAAGGGCGACGAGGTCTGGTTCAGCGAGGTCTCGCCGCGGCCACACGACACCGGCCTGGTCACGCTCGTCTCGCAGGACCTGAGCGAATTCGCGCTGCATGCGCGCGCGATCCTCGGGTTGCCGATCCCGGTCATCCGCCAGCTCGGCGCATCGGCGTCGTGCGCGCTGCTGGCGCAGGGCCACGGCGTGCCGGTATTCAGCGGGCTGGAGGAAGCCTTGCACGTGCCCGATACCGCGCTGCGCCTGTTCGGCAAGCCGCGGGTCGAAGGCCAGCGCCGTGTCGGCGTCACCCTGGCGCGCGGCGAGAATGTCGAGCAGGCACGCGCGATCGCGCGCGATTCGGCGGCGGCGATCGCAATTGAACTGCACGACGCCTGATGCGCCCCAAGCACATCCGATCAACGTTTACGGGAACCGATGCATGAATGGTACGGAAGGTTATGCCGTCTTCTTCTTTCCGCAGGCGCTGGAGGCGCTGGGCGAGGCGATCAAGCCCTATCTGATGCAGGCGGACAAGGCGGAACCGTGGGTGTTGTGCCACCAGATCGACACGGCCGGCGCGCTGCTCGAGATGACGCTGCAGGGACACAATGCGGAAGGTGCGCCGGTGGAGATCGAACTGATGGTGCCCAACAGCATGGTGAGGATGATCGTCTCGGCGCGCAGCGACGAGGTCTTCGGCTTCAGCCCGCACAGGTTCACGAAAGTCGCGCCGGCCGCATCGGCGATACCGGCAGCGCCGGCAACGGAAGCAGCCGGCAAGCCCAAGGCCTGATGCGGCCTCCATGTCGGCGTTCGCACCGCGAACGCCCGTAGCGTCAGCGCACCAGGTCGACCCACACCAGGTGATGGTCGCTGCCATCGGCGATGGCCGAGTCGGCATCGCCGCGAGCCGGCCAGAACACGCCGCTGCCGACCACGCGCTGGCCGGTCGAGGGCAGCACGTAATCCAGCCGCAGCGTACCGACCTTGCCGCCGAAATCGCCGGTGGCGTGCGCCGGCGAGCCATGGTGCACGATGCCGGCCTGCGCATGGTCCGCGGCGACTTCGACGCCGCCGGCGCCGCGCGGCGTGGCATGACGCAGTACGCGTGGGTGCTCGAGCAGTTCGACGATGGCCTCGTGCCTGCCGTCGCCGTCGGTCGGATCGTTGTTGAGGTCGCCGGCGATCACGAAACGCGCATCCGCGGCCAGTCCGCCGCAGCGGCCCTGGTCGTCGCACAGCCACGCCAGCGCGTTGGCTGAAGGCTGGCCGGCAGAGATGTATTCGCGCCACAGGCGGATCTCGTCGGCATTGCGCGCGCCGTTGCGATCTTCGGGGCCGTCGAAAACAGGCGGGGTCGGATGCGAGACCAGGAAGTGCAGGGTCCCTTGCGGGGTGCGCACGGGCACGTCCCAGTGCGACTTGGAGGACAGCCGCAGCTGCTTCCAGATCGCGTCGGAATAATGCGGCGCGCGCGACGCCGGGTCGACCGGGCGCGAGGCATCGGGCATCGCGCTCCACTTCAGCTGCTGGAAGGTGCGCACCGCGGCGTGGTCGATTGGATGCCGCGACAGCACCAGCATGCCGTATTGCCCGGGATGCAGGCCGTAGCCCCAGGCGTCGTTGCCGCGATCGCGCCCGTCGCCGCCGACCTTGCCGTTGCCGTCCAGGTCGAGCCCGCTGGGTATGCCGGTGTTGACCGGCGCGAAATACCGGTAGGGATAGTGCAAGGCATCGCCGCCGCCGACCTGGGGAACCTGCAGATAACGCTGCTGGAACAGGTCAGCGGCGCGGCCGTCGGCGTCGTAATCGAACTCGTTGAGCAGCACCAGGTCCGGGCGCACGCGTTGCAGTACGGCTGCGATCTTGCGCGCCCGCGCATCGTCGGCCTGCAGCCGTTCGATAAGGCCGCCGGCATGGTCGCTGTACAGCGAGGTGTTGTAGGTGGCGACACGCAACGGCGCATCATCGTTCATTGCTGACGGATCGCCGTGGACGTTGACCCGGACGCAGCCGGCAACGGCCAGGACCGCGGCCAGCAAAAGGACTGCGCGCAGCTTCATGCATCGTCTCCAGGCTCCATGCGCCGCCACTCGCGACCGGTGAATGCTTCCAGCGGCTGGAAACGGCGTTTGTAGTCCATTTTGCGATGGCCATCGATCCAGTAACCCAGGTACAGGTGGGCGAGCTGCTCGCGCCGTGCCCAGGCGATCTGTTGCAGCACCGCGAGCGTGCCGAGCCCGCGCCTGGCGTGGTCGGGATCGTAGAAGGTGTAGACCGCCGACAACGCGTCGTCGGCGCGATCGGTAACCGCCACCGCCAGCAGCTGGCCGTGCGCACGGAATTCGAGGAAGCGTCCATTGGCCCAGGCGCCGACCAGGAACTGTTCGAACTCCGCCGCACCATGATCGTCCATGCCGCCGCCGCGATGGCGCGCGGCGAGGTAACGCTGATAAAGGGCCAGCTGCTCGTCGGTGCGTTGCGCGGGGACGACGCGCATCTCGACGTCGGCATTGCGACGCAGGCAACGTCGCTGGCTGCGATCGGGCACGAAATCGGCGACCGGCACGCGCACTGCGACGCAGGCGTGGCAGCTGCCGCAATGCGGTCGATAGACGATGTCGCCGGAGCGGCGGAAGCCCCAGCTCAACGCCAGCGGGTACAGCTGCGGCAGGCGCGGGTCGTGCGGGTCCAGCACCAGGTCGCGTGCGGTGCGCTCGGGCCAGTAGCCGCACGAATGCGCGCCGGTATCGAACAGGCGCAGGCCTTCGGTGTCGTGCTTGGGATCGGTGCCCATGTGCTATGCCGCCACGCCAGGAAGGACGCGCCAAAACAGCAGTCCGGCCAGCGCACCGGCGCCCGCGCCTGCGGCCAGGTCGCGTGGCGCATGGCGGGACAACGCCAGCCGCGACCATGCGACGGCGATCGCGAACAGCAGTCCGACCGCGCACGCCAGCCACGACACCCGCGCCAGCAGCAGCGCCGCGAACACCGCAAAGGCGACGTGCAGCGACAGCTTCCACCAGCGCGCCGACAGCATCGCCGCGGCGATCAATGCCGCCGACAACGCCAGCCCCAGCGCGAATTCGCGCTGCGAGAACAGCGCCCACGCGACAGCGGCCGAGATCGCGAATGCGACCAGCAGGAAGCGGTTCAATGCATGGCGTTCGCTGCCGGTGCTGGCATCGACATGCGTCCAGCGCTTGCGCCGCACCTGCCACCACGAATACGCCAGCACCAGCGCAGCCAGCGCGCCCAGTGCGAGGCCCAGCCCGGACAGGCGCCGGGTGTCGGCGCCTTCGTTGGCGGCCAGCAGCAACACCGCCGTCGGCAACACCAGCAGCGGGTGGCCCAGGATCGACAGCGTGCGGGCGAGGGCGTTGGGCATGGCGCCAAGGATACCGCCCCGCATCGCAGTCGCTGCGACTGTCCGCGTGCTGAACGCGGTCACGGCGATGTCATCCGTATCGCCACCGGGGCGTTGACCGAGGCAAGCGGCAGCATCGTCGCTGCCTGAACCGGAGACACCGATGAACCGCAAGACCCTGTATGTCGCCGTTGCCCTGACATTGGCTGCGATCGGCACCGCCGCCGCGCAGCAGTCGACCACCGCACCGGCAACCGGCACGCAGCCGGCGCGGCACGCGAAGCTGGACACCAACAACGACGGCGCCATCGACCGCAGCGAAGCGGCCCGGTCCGAGAGGTTCGCGGCCCGCTTCGACCAGTTGGATCGCAACAAGGACGGAAAGCTGAGCGCTGACGAGCGTCCGCACCGGCGCGGCCATGGCGATCATCGCGGCGACAGGATGATGCAGGCCGACAAGGACAAGGATGGCCGGATCAGCAAGGCCGAAGCCGCGACCGATCCGAAGTTCGCGGCGCGTTTCGCCGAAATGGATGCGAACAAGGATGGTTATCTCGACCGTGGCGATCGCGAACTGCGCCGCCGCGAACACCGGCAGGCCTGGTTTGCCGGCGCCGACGCCAACAAGGACGGCAAGCTGAGCAAGGCCGAGATGGAGGCTTCCGCCGAGAAGCGTCGCGCCGAGCAGCAGCGCAAATGGCAGGCGCGCAGCGCCGAACGTTTCCAGCGGCTGGACAGCAACCACGACGGCAGCATCAGCCGCGACGAACTGGATGCCGCACCGCAGACGCGCCACTGATCGACATGCACGAATGATTGGGACTGCCCGGCCAGGATGGCCGGGCTTTTTTTTGGACGCGCTGCACAAGCACGAGGCTTGACGGTGCTTCCGGCAGGTTCCATCGCCGATTCCCCGGTTCCGTCGCAACGGTCGGGACGCCGCGCCGGCCCGCGGCTATGCTCCGCGGCAATCCCAGGACCTTGGTTGCCGCCGTGATCGCAAGCCTCTTCTTCATCACCCGCATCGTCACCGCGTGGTTCCTGCTGTTCATGCTGGCGGCGATGCTGTGGAGCGGCCTGTTCGGCGGCATGCAGGACGGCCCGCCATGGCCGGCGGTGCTGGTGTTCCTGGTGACCATGGCGCTGGTATTGACCGGCGCGTTCTCGCATGTGCGGCGGGTGCGGCTGATCGCCGGCAAGGTGGACGCGGGCACGCTGGCCAACCGGCAGCGGCGACAGGTCGAGATTCCATTCGAGGCCGGCGAAGCCTTCGACCTGGTCGATGCGGCCATTCGCGAACTGCCGCGTACCGAGGAGATCGAAAGCGCGCGCGACAGCCTGCAGGTGCGTGCCAAGGTGCAGCGCATCGATCCCTACAGCAACAAGTCGCCGAGCCGCTTCAATCCGCTGGCGTGGCTGGGCAACAAGCGCAACCAGATCCTCGCCACGGTGACGCCCGGCGAGGGCGCCGGCAGCCTGCTGCTCATCTGCGAACCCGAAAGCCCGGCATGGAGCGACTGGTTCAAGGTCGACGACGGCACCAACCTGGAGAATGCCGAAGCGATCACGCGCGCCATCACCCGCCGCGTCGCCGAGCGTCGCCGCAGCGAACAGGCCAGTGTCCGCCAGACCGTCACCGAGAAGGAACTGACGGTGGCCAAGCTCAACCTGCTGCACGCGCAGGTGGAGCCGCACTTCCTCTACAACACGCTCGCCAGCGCGCAATACCTGACCCGCAGCGATCCGCAACGCGCCGACGAGATGCTTGGCAACCTCATTTCCTATCTGCGTCATTCGCTGCCGCGCACCGAGGATTCGCTGTCGACGCTGGGCGAGGAACTTGAGCGCGCGCGTGCCTACCTCGAGATTCTGCAGATCCGGATGGGCGCGCGCCTCAATCTGCAGATCGACGTGCCCGCGCCGCTGCAGGCGGTGCCGTTCCCGGCGATGATGCTGCAGACCCTGGTCGAGAACGCGATCAAGCACGGCCTGGAACCCAAGCCCGGCGGCGGCACCATCTGGATTCTGGCGCGCAGCCAGGAGCAGGGCGTCGCGGTGACCGTTGCCGATGACGGCCAGGGCTTCAACGCGGAAAGCAGCGGCACCGGCATCGGCCTGAAGAACGTGCGCGAACGCCTGCGCCTGGTCTACGGCGCTGCCGCCGGCTTTGCGATCGTGGCCAATTTCCCGAGCGGCGTCGCGGCGACGATCACCGTGCCCGGTGCCATCGATGGAGGCGCCGACCATGCCTAGGTGCGTGATCGCCGAAGACGAAGCCCTGCTGCGCGCGGCGCTGGTCGCCTTGCTGCGCGAGGTGTGGCCGCAACTGGAGATCGTCGCCGAATGCGAGGACGGTGGCGCAGCGCTGGAAGCGATCGCGGAGCACCAGCCGGATGTCGCCTTCCTCGACATCCGCATGCCGGGTCTGACCGGCCTGGAAGTGGCCGCCGCGATGGGCGAGGCCAGCCCGCGGACGCAGGTGGTGTTCGTCACTGCCTACGACCAGTACGCGATCGATGCGTTCGAAGCCGGCGCGGTCGATTACCTGCTCAAGCCCATCGCGCGCGAGCGCCTCGTCGCCACTGTGCAACGCGTGCAGGCGCGCGCCGCCGCCGGGCCGGATGCAGGCGTGCTGGCGGCGCTGATCCAGCAACTCGGCATCCAGGCGCGCCCCGCCAACGAACCGCTGGTATGGATCACCGCCAGTTCCGGCAAGGACACGCGGCTGATCATGGTCGACGACGTCGCCTATTTCCACGCCGATCACAAGTACACGGTGGTGATGACGGCGGAAGGCGAATCGCTGTTGCGCAAGCCGATCCGCGAGCTGCTGGCGGTCCTGGATCCGACCACGTTCAAGCAGATCCATCGCGCCACCATCGTCAACCTGAAGGCGATCGCGTCGATCACCCGCGACGACACCGGCAAGGGCATCGTCAGGCTGAAGCAACGGCCGGAAACGCTGACCGTGAGCCAGCCGTTCATGGCCCTGTTCCGCAACATGTGAGGTCGACCCATGTACGCACCGACCGGTGAAAGACTGATTCGTATCGCGATCGCGCTGCTTTCGGCCGCCTTGACCCTGCTTGGCTGCAACGAGCAGTCACGGACCGTGGTGGCGATGGAGACTTCGATCGACGGTACCCGCGTCAACGACACCCGCGCGACCATCGTGGACGGCCTGGCGGAGTTCCAGTGCCGCAAGAGTGCAGGCGGCGATTGCCACTATTTGCTGTTCGTGTGCCCGACGGCCGGATCGAAACCCGGCGCGCTGGATGCCGCTTGCGCGGCCAAACCGGTCGAAGAGTTCGCCTTGGCGGCCGGCCAGTCGAAGCAGGTCGCAGGCCTGCCGCAAGGCTTCCGGTTCTGCGTCGGGCATGGCACGAAGCCAGTGGCGCCGGATTGCCTGGAGTGATCGTTCTTGCGTACGGTGTTCGTGCGCATAGCGCACGCTACGCCAGCTTGCCCGGCATCCGAACGCTGTTGAGGGATCAACTGCAGGTAATGTCGGAAATCAAGCCGATACGTGCTTCAGCACGCGCACGATCCGCCATTGCCCATCTGTTTGCTGCACTTCGAGCGTCTTGTACGTGGCGCGCATGCGGTGACGGTAGGCGCTGAACTGGATCTGACCCGAATCCCCGGTGCCGCGACGGAAACCATTGATCTCGACCAGCAATGCGGGGCTGTGCGAGGCGCGCGCGTAGCTGCCGCTGCCCTCGGTGGCGACGCGGACGCAGTGCGAACCGGGCACTACGTCAAGGTTGGGGCGGGCCAGGGTTTCGATCAGCGCGGGCGACGCGTCCTTGCCGTCGATGGTCAGGCACGCGACCTGGGCGTCGGTGGCGGCGATCTGGTTGACGAAAATGGCGCGCGCCAGCGACTCGGGTACCGGCGCCAGTCCGGGCTGGGCGGTGGCGGACGGCTGCGCGTCCTTCTGCTGCAGCGTCTGGAACATGATCAGGGCGATGATCGCGGCGATCACCAGCAGCATTCCGACCTTCAGCTTGAATGCGCGGCTCTGCGGGGCGCGGATCGGCTTCGCCGGCTGCACGTCGATGAAGGTCGGCGCCAGGTAGCTGTCGCCGGGCGCGCGGGTGCTGCCGATCAGGCCATGCTCGCGCAGTATCGCGCGCGCGCGCGGCTGGTCTTCCGACTTGACGATCCACACCGCCGGCTGCGGTCCTTCGTTGCCGCCTTCGCGATAGCTGAAATTGCGGCGCACGGCGCCCTTGTAGGAGCGGCCGTTGGTGATGCGCACCTCGATGCCGTCGTCCTCGAGCATCTTGGCGACCGCTTCCACGTTCTCCAGTCGCGCGCTGGTGAAAACCTGCCTCATCGCGTCATTCCTTCGAGGGCACGTGAGCGGCCGCCGCAGCGTCCTGGACAACGCGGATCAGGCCTTCCTGCGCGGTGCTGGCGACCAGCCGGCCCTGCAGGTCGTAGATCGAGCCGCGTGCCAGGCCGCGCGAATCCTGCGCGCTTGGGCTGTCGATCGAATACAGCAGCCATTCGTCGGCGCGGAACGGACGATGGAACCACAGCGCGTGGTCGAGCGAGGCCATCTGCACGTTGGGCTGGTAATAGCTGATGCCGTGCGGGAACGTGGCCGTGCCAAGCAGATGGAAATCCGAAGCGTAGGCCAGCAGCGCGCGATGCAGCTCCGGCGCGTCGCCGACTTTTTCCGCGAGCCGGAACCAGACCTGCTGGAACGGCGGCCGCTTCGGCGGATTGAGCTCATCGCGCGGATATACGTGGCGGAACTCGAACGGCCCCATCCGGCTCAGCCAGCGCTGCACCTTGGTCGGCAGCTTGGCCAGCACGTCCGGCGGCACCGCCGGCGCGCGCTCGATATCGTGCGGCTTGGGCACTTCCGGCATCGACAGCTGGTGCTCCCCGCCGGGTTCGCCGGCCTGGAACGACGCGGCGCAGAAGAAGATCACCTGGCCGTGCTGGATCGCGGTGACCCGGCGCACGGAAAAGCTGCCGCCATCGCGGGTGCGGTCGACGTGGTAGACGATCGGATGCTCGACATCGCCAGCGCGCAGGAAATAAGCGTGCAGCGAATGCGCGTCGCGCGGCTGCGCCATCGTCGCCTGCGCCGCCGACAGCGCCTGGCCCAGCACCTGCCCGCCGAACACGTACTTGGTGCCGATGTCGCGGCTCTGGCCACGGAACAGGTTGTCCTCCAGCCGTTCCAGCGACAGCAGTTCGACGAGTTCGTGGACGACGGGTTCGGGGGCGGTCATGTGGGATGGGATAAAGGGGATGTCGCGATTATACGGGGCACGCCAACGGCAGCCGGCGCGTGCGTGCGCGGGTCGGCGCTGAATCCGATGCGTACCGGACAAATGAATGAGCAGCGGCCGATGCAGCAGGCCGACCACCGGCTCAGCCGGCCAGCCTTTGCAGCGGCACCGCTTCGAGCACGCGTGTCCACGGAAACAGCGGCCCGGGATCACGCTTGCGGCGCACCTGGCGCGTGGCGTCGTCGCTGGCCGCGACCAAGGCAACATCCAGATCCTCGTGCCCGGCGACCAGGTGCAGTGTCGGAATCGCATTGCGCAACGACACCAGCAGGTCGATCAGTGCAGCGACCTGCACCGGCGCATAAACCTCATCCATTGCCTGATGGCGCGAATCCAGCCAATGCGGGTAACGCCCGGTGTTGACCAGTTCGATGCCGATCGAACGCGGGTTGTAGCCGCGGGTGTGGTGGGCGATACGTTCCGGTGCGACCCAGCGATGCGCCGCGCCGTCGCGGTCGATGTAGTAATGCCCGCTGTTGCCGGTGCCCTCCGGCGCATCGGGTTCTGGATACAGCACGCGTTCTCCATACTCGCGCGCCATCGCCAGATCCGGCAGTTCGGTGCAGTGGATCACCACCAGGTCGACCTGCGACAGCGGACGCGCCTGCAGGCGGGATTCGTAGGGCAGCGGATCGATCAGCACGGCGGATTCCGGGGCCGGAAGGCAGCGGCGATGCTAGCATTCGCGCATGGCGACGCTTTCCCCCGATTCCGAGCTGTACCGGCTGATGTCGCAGTTCCCGCGCAGCGGGCGGGTGCAGTGGATCGGCCTGCGCCCGGCGCGCGAAGTCGACATGGTGCCGGTCGACGCAGTCGCGGCAGTGGCTGGCAAGGGCCTGGACGGCGATCGCTACATGCTCAAGGACAGCAGTGGCAAGCGCGGCGTCACCCTGATCCAGGCCGAGCACCTGCCGGCGATCGCCGTGCTCAGTGGCCGCGATGACGTGCCGCCGGCGCTGTTGCGTCGCAATCTGGTGGTCGCCGGCGTGCCGCTGGTCGCGTTCAAGGGCCGGCGCTTCCGGATCGGTGAGGTGTTGCTGGAAGGCACCGACGAATGCGATCCGTGCTCGCGCATGGAAGCCGCGCTCGGCGTGGGCGGCTACAACGCGATGCGTGGCCATGGCGGCCTGTGCGCGCGCATCCTCGAAGGCGGCACGCTGCGCATTGGCGATGAAGTCACGGCGATGCCGTAGCGTGCGCTGTGCGCACGACTGCATGACTCGCGACATGCACATGACCCGCAACCCCTGATCGTGCGCGCAGCGCACGCTACCGAATATTGACCATGCCTGGACATTGCATTCTTTCCCACGGTTTCGAGAGCGGTCCGGACGCGACCAAGGTCACCGCGCTTGCCGAAATCGCCGAGCACCTCGGCTGGACCCACGAGCGCCCGGACTACACCGACCTGGACGCCCGGCGTGAGGTCAGCGACCTGGGCGATGTGCCCGCGCGCCTGCAGCGCCTACTGGCGTTGACGCAGGCCGCCGCGCAGCGCGGGCCGGTGGTGCTGGCCGGCTCCAGTCTTGGCGCCTACATTTCCGGGCGGGTGTCGTTGCAGGTTCCGGTCGTCGCCCTGTTCCTGCTGGCGCCGCCGATCCGCATGGACGAGGCGTATCCGCTTGTGGCCGCGCCGGTGCCGACCAGCATCGTGCATGGCTGGGACGATGAACTGATTCCCGCGCAGCAGGTCGTCGACTGGGCATGTGCACGCCGCGCGCGACTGCTGATGGTCGACGACGGCCACCGCCTGTCGGCGCATGTCGCAGCCGGCGCCACCGCCTTTTCCGAATTGTTGCAATCGCTTTAGCGGGCGCCCGGGCGCATCGCCCGGCGGCTCCCGCAAAACAATGGAATCCTGATGTCTGTGACGCGCTTTTTCGCCAGTTGTGCCAAAGGCCTGGAATACCTGCTCGCCGACGAACTGGTCGCGCTGGGCTGCGCGCGCGCCACCGCCGCGGTGGCCGGCGTCAATGTCGAAGGCGGACTGGCCGATGCGCAGCGTGCAGTGCTTTGGTCGCGACTGGCGAGTCGCGTGCTGTGGCCGCTGGCCGAGTTCGAATGCCCCGACGAGCACGCCTTGTATGCCGGCGCTGCGGCAGTGGACTGGCCGCGTCACCTGTCGGCCGACATGACACTTGCGGTCGACGCGCATGTCTCCGGCACGGCGATCACGCATGCGCGTTATGCCGCGCAACGCACCAAGGATGCGGTGGTCGACACGCTGCGTACTGCCAGTGGTGCGCGGCCATCGGTGGATGTGGAATCGCCGGACCTGCGCCTGAGCCTGGTGGTGCGCAAGGGCAGGGCGATCCTGTCGGTCGACCTGGGCGGCGGTCCGCTGCATCGGCGTGGCTGGCGCCAGGCGCAGGGCGAGGCGCCGTTGAAGGAAACCCTGGCCGCCGCGGTATTGATGCGAGGCAGCTGGCCGCGCCTGCATGCCGAAGGTGGCGCCCTGCTCGATCCGATGTGCGGCAGCGGCACGCTGCTGATCGAAGGCGCGATGATCGCGGCTGACGTCGCGCCGGGATTGCTGCGCCATGGCGATCGCCTGCCCAGTCGCTGGCTGGGTTTCGATAGCGCTGCATGGCAGCAGTTGCTGGATGAGGCACGGCAGCGCGAAGCCAGCGGGCGGTCGGCGTTGCGGCCGGTGTTCTTCGGCAGCGATTCGGATCCGCACGCGATCCGTGCGGCTCAGCAGAATGCGGAAGCCGCGGGTGTTGCCGGAGCCATCCGCTGGCAGGTGGCGTCGGTGGAAGAACTGCAGCCGATGACCAAAGTCGATGCGAGCCAGGGACTCGTGGTCTGCAATCCGCCCTACGATGCGCGGCTTGCAGCCGACGCCGCGCTCTACCGCACGCTCGGTGACGCCTTGAAGCGTGCGGTGCCGACCTGGCGCGCCAGCCTGCTCTGCGGCGACGCTGAACTGGCTCACGCCACCGGCCTGCGCGCGCAGAAGAAATACCAATTGTTCAACGGTGCTCTGGAGTGCGCGCTGATCGTCTGCGATCCGATCGCGACGCCGTGGCGCGAATTGGCCGCGCCGGCGGTGCTGTCCGAAGGCGCGCAGATGGTCGCCAATCGCCTGCGCAAGAACCTGAAGAAGCTCAAGTCCTGGCGTGAGCGCGAGGATGTCGGCTGTTACCGCGTCTACGATGCCGACCTGCCGGAATATTCGGCGGCCATCGATGTCTATACCGAAGCCGACGATCCTGGCCAGCGCTGGCTGCACGTGCAGGAATACGCGGCGCCCGCCGAAATACCGGAGGCCGACGTGCGCCGTCGCCTGCGCGAACTGCTGTCGGCGGCGCAGGATGCCTTCGCCCTGCCACACGAACGCATCGCGACCAAGACGCGCGAACGCGGCAAGGGTGGCAGCAAGTACGGCCGCCTCGACCAGCGCGGACAATGGATGGTCGTGCGCGAAGGCGACGTGCGCCTGCGCGTGAATCTGTTCGATTACCTCGATACCGGCCTGTTCCTCGATCACCGGCCGCTGCGACTGCGCATCGCCGAGGAAGCCGAGGACACACGTTTCCTCAACCTGTTCGGCTACACCGGTGCAGCGAGCGTGCACGCCGCGGTGGGACGCGCGAGGCAGACGACCACGGTCGACCTGTCCGCCACGTATCTGCAGTGGTGTTCGGACAACCTGCGCGAGAACGCCATCGGCGGCGCTCGCCACCAGCTGGTGCAGGCCGACGTGCTGACCTGGCTGGGGGCGGACCGGGGCCAGTACGACCTGATCTTCTGCGATCCGCCGACGTTCTCCAATTCGGCGCGTGCCGACGACTTCGACCTGCAACGCGAGCACGTTCGCCTGCTGCGTGCCGCCGTCGCGCGGCTGGCGCCCGGTGGCGTGCTGTATTTCTCCAACAACTTCCGCCGCTTCCGGCTGGACAGTGCCGCCGTTGCCGAATTCGCGCATTGCGAGGACATCACCGCACAGACCATTCCGCCGGACTACGCCCGCAATCCGCGCATCCACCAGGCCTGGCGCCTGACGGCGCGCTGATCTGATCTGGTCGTGCGAGCGGAGTCTGGCGCTGATCTCGTAGCGTGCGCTGCGCACGAACGAATTCCAAACTGTAACGCCGATTCCGCTAGAACGTTCGTGCGCGCAGCGCACGCTACGCAGGCGAAGAGTGATCAGGCAAGCAGCGGAGCAAGCTCCGCGCTGCAAATCAGGCTGCTCAGCGCGAACGCGCAACCGGTTGCAGCGTCGGCGCCGAATCCAGCATCGCATTGGCCGAATCCGAGTCCCGCCCGAACACGCCTTCGAACGTGGCCCGGTCGATGCGGCGGATGTTGCCGATGCGGCATGGCAATTCCGTTCCGTTGCGCACCCCGCTGACCGGGATCACCGCATCGCCGAGGTCGCCGCAGATACGGCCATCGGAGGTTACCGGGTCACTGCCGGTGCCGGGCCGGAAACCGCGTGCCGAGCCCAGCGGCGTCGGACGCAGGCCATCGCGGAAGGTCAGGTAGGGACGACGGTTCAGGTCACGGCAACTGTGGCTCAACTGGATGTCGTAGTAGCGGCTGCCGAGGCTCTTGACCACCAGCCGGCGGTCATCGACCACGCCCCAGTCGAGTACCTGACGGGCTACGAGGCATTCGCCGATCGGGCGGATCGGAGTGCGTGGCGTCGGTCCGGCCGCGCTGGTCAGGCCAGCGGCCAGCGCCAGAGCAGTGGCAAGCGAGGCGGTCAGGGGCGTTTTCATGACGGGTCACCACTTCGGTCAACTCGATAACGATCCGCCCGACGCGCTTAACAGGTACGGAATATCCAGGGCGGCATGATGGGTCATGAGCACACTGTCTCGCGACACCCTGCCGCACTGGATGCTGATGCTGCGGCAATGGCTGAAGCATCCGCGCCGTACCGCGGCGATCATGCCCTCGGGTCCGGACCTGGCCATCGCGATGATCGCGGAGTTGCCGGCCGGCACGCGTCGCGTGATCGAACTCGGTGGCGGCACCGGCGCATTGACCAAGGCGCTGCTTGCGCACGGCATCGCCGCGCAGGACCTGCTGGTGGTCGAGTTGAATGACGCTATGCACGCGCGCCTGCAGCGGCGTTTCCCGCAGGTACGTATCGCGCACGGCGATGCACGGCAGCTCCGCGGCATTTCCGTCGCGCAGGGCTTCACCGGCGACGACGCTGCCGACGCGATCATTTCAGGGCTCGGCGTGCTGTCGATGCGGCGTGACCTGCAACGCGACATATACGCTGCTGCGTTCGACTGCCTGCGTCCGGGCGGCTGCCTGATCCAGTTCACCTATGGCCCGCAGCCGCCGCTGGCCGATGAAGTGGCGCGTGAACTCGGGCTCGAAGTCAGCCGGGGCGCCTTCGTGCTGCGCAACGTGCCGCCGGCGACGGTGTATGTCTATCGCCATGCCAGGCAAGGGCAATCCGCCACCGGTTCCGCTTGAGCTGCCGTTGATCCGGGCCGCGAGTCCGTATTCGTTTTTCAGCGATGCCGGAATACGGCCTTCACCTCCTGATCGGAATCGCCAACGTGCGTGCCGCGGTCTGGCGCCACCTGGCTGCTGAAGTTGTCCGATTCAGGAAAGCGCGGGCTCACCAGTTCGTAATCCGCACCGGTTGCCGGGAATGCACGAATGGACCGGCATCCGGACGTCAGCACGGTCTGGAATCGATTCATCGACACGCACAGTTACATGTGATTTTCACGGTATCTGCACGTTCGCTCGGACCAACCTGCACGGGTTCGTCCGGGTGTCGCATTCGGTAAGTCTGCGATCCGGATTCCTGAGCGCGGGCGCGCTGGAGATGATTCCGGGCTTGGGACGATTCTGTGGGGACGCGGTCTTGCGACGCGTGCAGGAGTCCTGATGTGCAGCCACTCTCATTCGGTACTGGCCCACGCTGATGGAATCGTCCTGTCCGTTCGCGTGACGCCACTACAGATATCGCGCAGCAGCGGGGCGGGTCCCTCTTTCCTGTTTGTTTCAAACGGCGCACCGCCATCCATGGCGGCCTGTGAAGCATCGCCATGACGGTGTCGCCCTGGGCACCAGGCGAAACCAAACCACCCCCTTTGCAACCGGCATTCCATACAGCAGACGAGGCAGAAGCCATGAAGACGATCCACCGTACAGGCCGGAAGAGCGATCCCGTCAACCGCGCGGCTTCCGCGAAATCCAGTGCACGCCCGGTGTGCCAACAGGCCATCGCTTCGGGCTCCATGTTGCTGATGCTGGGCGGCGCGCTGTCGCTGATGCCGGGTCTTGCACGGGCACAAGCCTCCTGCACGCAGAGCGGAGGCGGACAGACTGTGTCCGGCATCGGGGCATTCGTCTGCGGCAGCAACGCCACCGCCAGTGGCGCCAATGCGACGGCCTTCGGCAACCAGTCCTCTGCCACCAATGTAGGGGCGACCGCGCTGGGTGCTGGCGCCAACACCAACGGCCTGCAGGCATCAGCCATCGGCACCCAATCCCAGGCGAACGGGGAAGGCGCCACCGCGGTAGGCGCGCAGTCGCGGGCGAACGCAGTGGGTGCGGCAGCGTTCGGTGGCTTCGTCGATCTCGACAACGACGATGTTACCGATGCCAACGAATTGACCACGGCCAGCTTCACCAACGCCACCGCGATCGGCAACAACGCCCAGGTCAGTGCGATCGCGGGCTCCGCATTCGGGAATCAGTCGCGCGCGGCCGGGAGCGCAACCGCGGTGGGGCAATTGGCGCTGGCGACGGGCTTAAACAGCATCGCAGTCGGCCAAGGCAGCACTGCGACCACTGCGGGCGCTGCCGCGCTCGGCCAGAGCGCCGATGCCACAGCCGCCGGCGCCACCGCGATCGGACTCAACGCGCAGGCGATTTCGGCCGACAGCGTGGCACTGGGTTCGGGAGCGACCACCGGTGCCCGCACCAACGTGGTATCCGTGGGGGGCGGAACAGTTGCCACGCGCCAGATCATCAACGTCGGTGCCGGCACCGCCACTACCGATGCGGCCAATGTGGCGCAGCTGCAGTCCGCCGGCTTCACGACCAGTGCCACGACTGGCCTGGTCACCAACCCGGCTGTGACCTATACGGACACCGGGCGCGGTGCCGTCACCTTCGGAGGCACCGGCGGCACCCGGGTCAGCAACGTGGCGACCGGCCTGGCCGCCACCGATGCGGTCAATCTGGCCCAGCTCAACGCCACGATCGCCGTTGGCATCCGCTACTTCCAGGCCGATGGCTTGGACAACGGCACGGACGATGCGGTGGCCAGCGGCACCAACTCGGTGGCCGCGGGCAGCGCCTCGCTGGCCAGCAGCGGCAATGCGACAGCGGTGGGTCAAGCGGCCGAAGCGACTGGCGCGGGTTCATCCGCTTTCGGCCAGGACAGCGCCGCCAGTAGCGCCCAGGCGACAGCCCTGGGTCAGGCCTCCACCGCCGGTGGCGCGGCATCAACCGCAGTGGGGCAACTGGCGCAGGCGGGGGTGAATGCGGTTGCGGTGGGACAGGCGGCCCTGGCATCGGGTGACGCCGCCACGGCAGTGGGGCAAAGCAGCGAAGCCGGTTTTGGGGCGGCTGCCTTGGGATACGACAGCACGGCCACTGGAAGAAATGCGGTGGCGGTGGGCCGGAATACGCTGGCCTCGGGTGCCCGCAGCACCGTGGTAGGCGCTTTCTCACAGGCGACCGCAGACGAAACGACGGCCGTTGGCGGCTGGATCGACATCAACGCCAACGGCCTGGTCGATGCCAATGAAGTCACGCGGACGACGGCCTTGGGCACGTCCGCTTTTGGCGTTGCCGCCGGGGCGACGGCGCTGAACGCCACGGCCTTGGGCCAGTTGAGCGTGGCCGGTGGCGCCAATGCCACCGCGGTGGGCCAGGGCAGCAACGCCGCGGGCACCGACAGCCTGGCCGTAGGCACCGGCTCCACCGCGGCTGGTCCAGGCGACATCGCCATTGGCAGCGGCACGCAGGTGCTGGCCGACCAGGGCACGGCGGTGGGTACCGGCAGCACGATCGCGACCGGCGCGATGCAGGCCACGGCTTTCGGCGCGGCGACGAACGTCAGTGCCGCCACAGGTACGGCGCTGGGTTTCGGCGCGAGCGTGACTGCGGCCAATGCCGTCGCGCTGGGCGCGAACGCGGTGGCCGACCAGGCCGGCACGGTGTCGGTGGGAAACGTCGGCGGCGAGCGCAGGATTGTCAATGTCGCCGCCGGCACGGCGGACACCGATGCGGTCAACCTGGCCCAACTCGACGCGACGGTGGCCGAGGGCATCCGCTACTTCCAGGCCAACGGCAGCGGTGCCACGGGCGATGACGCCGTCGCCAGCGGCGTCAATACGGTCGCCGCGGGCAGCTTCGCTTCGGCCCCGGGGTCCGAGTCGGTGGCGGTGGGCGCGAATGCGACGACAGCGGTGGCCGGCCACGGTACGGCGATTGGCTCCGCAGCCAATGCCGCAGTCAGCGGCACGGCACTGGGGCGGGAGGCGCAAGCCGCCCAGAACGCGGTGGCCGTGGGCAGGGGGGCGACGACGGTGTCGGGCACCGATTCGGGTAATTCGGCCGTGTCCATAGGAAACAACACGGGGGCCGTGGGTGATTTTTCCACGGTACTCG
>NZ_VLKN01000015.1 GCF_007830035.1 Luteimonas cucumeris
ACCTTCGTCAGCGCCGCCGTCAGCGTCGTCTTGCCGTGATCCACGTGTCCGATCGTACCCACGTTCACGTGGGGCTTGGTGCGCTCGAATTTACCTTTTGCCATTTTCCTGACTCCGAGATTGGTGATTAGGGATTGGGGGATTGGGAAAGCGGGAATCCCGGATCTCCAATCGCTGCTCTTAGTTCTTCTTGATGACCGCTTCGGCGATGTTGGTCGGCGCTTCCGCGTAGTGGTCGAACTCCATCGTGAAGGTCGCGCGCCCCTGCGACATCGAACGCAGCGTGGTCGCGTAGCCGAACATCTCACCCAGCGGGATCATCGCGTTGATGATCTTGCCCGACGGACTATCGTCCTGACCCTGCAGGATGCCGCGACGACGGCTGACGTCGCCCATCACGTCGCCGAGGTAATCCTCGGGACTGACGATCTCGACCTTCATCATCGGTTCGAGCAGGGCCGGGCTGGCCTTGTTGAAGCCTTCCTTGAAGGCCATCGAACCGGCGATCTTGAACGCCATTTCCGACGAGTCGACTTCATGGTACGAACCGTCGATCAGCTTGATCTTGACGTCGACGACCGGATAGCCGGCGAGCACGCCGTTGTTGACCGCCTCACGGATGCCCTTGTCGACGGCCGGAATGTATTCCTTCGGAATCACGCCGCCGACGATCGCGTTCTCGAACTCGTAGCCCTTGCCCTGCTCGTTCGGCGACAGCTCGATCCAGACGTGGCCGAACTGGCCCTTGCCGCCGGTCTGGCGCGCGTACTTGCCTTCGACCTTGACCGACTTGCGGATGGTCTCGCGGTACGCGACCTGCGGCTTGCCGACATTGGCCTCGACGTTGAACTCGCGCTTCATGCGGTCGACGATGATGTCCAGGTGCAGCTCGCCCATGCCGGCGATGATGGTCTGGCCGGATTCCTCGTCGGTACGCACGCGGAACGACGGATCTTCCTGCGCCAGGCGGCCCAGCGCCATGCCCATCTTTTCCTGGTCGGACTTGGTCTTCGGCTCGACCGCCATCGAGATGACGGGCTCCGGGAAGGTCATCCTTTCCAGGGTGATGATGTGGTCCTGCGCGCACAGCGTATCGCCGGTGGTCACGTCCTTCAGGCCCACGGCCGCGGCGATGTCGCCCGCGCGCACTTCCTTGATCTCGTCGCGCTGGTTGGAGTGCATCTGCAGGATGCGGCCCACGCGCTCCTTCTTCGACTTCACCGGGTTGTAGACCTGGTCGCCGGAATTGAGCACGCCCGAGTAGACGCGGAAGAAGGTCAGCGAACCGACGAACGGGTCGGTCATGATCTTGAACGCCAGCGCCGAGAACGGCTCGGAATCCAGCGCCTTGCGGCTGTCTTCCTTCTCGTGGTCGTCGATGCCCTGCACCGGCGGACGATCGGAAGGCGACGGCAGCAGGTTGATCACGCCGTCGAGCATGGCCTGCACGCCCTTGTTCTTGAACGCGGTGCCGCAGAAGACCGGAACGATCTCCACCTTCAGCGTGCGCTCGCGCAGTCCACCCAGGATCTCGGCCTCGGACAGTTCGCCCTCGTTGAGGTACTTGTCCATCAGCGCTTCGTTGGCCTCGGCAGCCGCTTCGATCATGAAGCTGCGTGCTTCGGTCGCCTTGTCGAGAAGGTTGGCCGGAACGTCGCGGTACTCGAACACGGTGCCCTGCGACGCGGTATCCCAGTGGATCGCCTTCATCTTGACCAGGTCGATCACGCCCTCGAAGCCGTCTTCGGCGCCGATCGGCACCTGCATCGGCACGGCATAGGCGCCGAGGCGGCTCTTCAGCTGCTCGACGACCTTGTCGAAGTTGGCGCCGGTGCGGTCCATCTTGTTGACGAACGCAAGGCGCGGCACCTGGTACTTATTGGCCTGACGCCACACGGTTTCGGACTGCGGCTGCACGCCGCCGACCGCGCACAGCACGAACACCGCGCCATCGAGAACGCGCAGCGAACGCTCGACTTCGATGGTGAAGTCGACGTGCCCGGGGGTGTCGATGATGTTGAAGCGATGCTGCGGCAGCGACTTGTCCATGCCGCTCCAGAACGCGGTGGTCGCGGCGGAGGTGATGGTGATGCCGCGCTCCTGCTCCTGCTCCATCCAGTCCATCGTCGCGGCGCCGTCATGGACTTCGCCGATCTTGTGGCTGACACCCGTGTAGAACAGGATGCGCTCGGACGTGGTGGTCTTGCCGGCATCGATGTGGGCCATGATGCCGAAGTTGCGGTAACGCTCGATGGGAGTGGTGCGAGCCACGGCTGTCTCTCGTGTGTTGTGCCCGATGCGAACCTGGGCCTGATATGGCCGGATGCCGCCTCGCGGCGGCTTCCGGATTCGTCATTGCGACGAACGTTCTGTTTCGTCGCGGGCGGCGCCTGCTGCAAACGCTGCGGGGCGCCACGCGGTCGCCGTCTCCGGCGCCTGGCGGCACACGTTCGTGCGCCGCTTTTCAGCTATCTCACCAGCGGTAGTGGGCGAACGCCTTGTTCGCTTCCGCCATGCGGTGGGTTTCTTCGCGCTTCTTGATCGCGCCGCCGCGGTTTTCCGAAGCGTCGATCAGTTCGGCAGCCAGCTTGCGCGGCATGGTGTTCTCGCCGCGCTTGCGGGCGGATTCGATCAGCCAGCGCATGGCCAGCGCCATGCGGCGCGACTGGCGCACTTCGACCGGCACCTGGTAGGTGGCGCCGCCGACGCGACGCGACTTGACCTCGACGGAAGGCGAGATGTTGCCCAGCGCCTTTTCGACCAGCTCGAGCGCATTGGCGTTCTTCTCGCCGATCACGTCCATGGCGCCGTACACGATCTTCTCGGCGACCGACTTCTTGCCGCTCTGCATGACCATGTTGATGAAGCGGGCGATCGTCTCGCTCCCGTGCTTCGGGTCGGGCAGGACGGTGCGTTGGGGGGCGGAACCTTTACGTGACATGGATGTATCTGCCTATCTCGATGCTGCTGGTTGGAAGTGCGGCCAGGAATGGCCGCGCTAGCTTTTCCCGGGCAAATGCCCGGAATACTCAACTCTTCGGACGCTTGGCGCCGTACTTGGAACGGGCCTGGCGACGTTTGGCGACGCCGGCGGCGTCCAGCGAACCGCGCACGGTGTGGTAGCGCACGCCCGGCAGGTCCTTGACGCGGCCGCCGCGGATCAGCACCACGCTGTGCTCCTGCAGGTTGTGGCCTTCGCCGCCGATGTACGAAATGACCTCGTAGCCGTTGGTCAGGCGCACCTTGGCGACCTTGCGCAGCGCCGAGTTCGGCTTCTTCGGGGTCGTGGTGTAGACGCGCGTGCAGACGCCGCGGCGCTGCGGGCAGTTAGCCAGCGCAGGCGAGGTGCTCTTGTAGGTTTCGGGGCTGCGCGGCTTCCGCACCAGCTGGTTGATCGTTGCCATCGGTATATGGATTCTGTCGGTTGGGCCGAGGCCTGGTGGCCGGGCTTGGTTGGAACGCAAGGTTCAAACAGTAAGGCAGGGCCGCTTGCGCGGGCCTGCCAAGACCAAAAAGTATAGCTGGCGTTAAACGTCGCCGTCAACGCAAGCCAAGTCCCGATTTCCAGGCGCCCTGCACACGGGCGCCGGATCTCATGGAGTTTTTCCCGCCCTTCCTGGGCCGAACACGAGGCGCTCCCTGCGCCTCATTTCGGGGTCTGGGACGGCCCGCAGGCCGTCACTGGGTGTTGCTTCAGCTGGCGCTGGACTCCTCGCCACCTTCGGCCGCCTCGGTGGCCACCTCGGCCACGGCCGGGGTATCGCCGGCCAGCGCGTCCATCTCGGCCGCGGTCAGGCCCGAAGCGTTCTTGCGGCGCAGGGTGTGGTACGCCAGGCCGGTACCGGCCGGGATCAGGCGGCCGACGATCACGTTTTCCTTGAGGCCGCGCAGGCCGTCGCGGGTGCCGCGCACGGCCGCTTCGGTCAGCACGCGGGTGGTCTCCTGGAACGAGGCCGCCGAGATGAACGACTCGGTCGCCAGCGAGGCCTTGGTGATGCCCAGCAGCACCGGGTCGTACTTGGCGGGAAGCTCGTTGCGGGCGTCGGCCTTGACGTTCTCCTCCAGCACGCGCAGGCGCTCGGCCTGCTCGCCATGCAGGAACTTGGTGTCGCCCTGGTCGGTGATCTCGACCTTGCGCAGCATCTGGCGAACGATCACCTCGATGTGCTTGTCGTTGATCTTCACGCCCTGCAGGCGGTACACGTCCTGGATTTCCTTGGTCAGGTACACGGCCAGCGGCTCCACGCCGAGCAGGCGCAGGATGTCCTGCGGGCTCGGCTCGCCGTCCACCACGGTCTCGCCCTTCTCCACGTGCTCGCCTTCGAACACGATGATCTGGCGGTACTTGGGAATCAGCTCTTCGTGATCGTTGCCGTCCGGGTCCTTGATGATCAGGCGCTGCTTGCCCTTGGTGTCCTTGCCGAACGAGACGATGCCGGAGATCTCGGCGAGGATCGCCGGGTCCTTCGGCTTGCGCGCCTCGAACAGGTCGGCCACGCGCGGCAGACCGCCGGTGATGTCGCGGGTCTTGGACGCTTCCTGCGGGATCTTGGCAACCACGTCGCCGACGCCGACCGGCGCGCCATCCTGCAGGTTGACGATCGAGCGCGGCGGCAGCAGGTACTGCGCCGGCAGGTCGGTACCCGGGATGTTCAGGTCCTTGCCGTTCTTGTCGACGATGCGCACGATCGGGCGCAGGTCCTTGCCCTGCGAGCCGCGGCGCTTGGGATCGGTGATCTCGCGCGAAGCCAGGCCGGTCAGTTCGTCGGTCTTCTCGATGACGGTAACGCCATCGATGAAGTCGTAGAAGCGCATGAAGCCCGCCACTTCCGACACGATCGGATGGTTGTGCGGATCCCAGTTCGCGACCTGCTGGCCGGCCTTGATTTCGGCTCCGTCCTTGGCGGTGATGGTGGCGCCGTACGGCAGCTTGTAGCGCTCGCGCTCGCGGCCGTGACCGTCGAGCACGGACAGTTCACCCGAACGCGAAACCGCGACCAGGTTGCCGCTGGCGTGCGCGACGGTCTTGAGGTTGTTGAACTTGATCGAGCCGGTGGTCTTGACCGTGACGTTGTCCACCGCAGCTGCACGCGAAGCCGCGCCGCCGATGTGGAAGGTACGCATCGTCAGCTGCGTGCCGGGCTCGCCGATCGACTGCGCCGCGATCACGCCGACCGATTCACCGATGTTGACCGTGTGTCCACGCGCCAGGTCGCGGCCGTAGCACAGCGAGCAGACGCCGAACGCGGACGCGCAGGTGATGGTGGAGCGCACCTTGATCGACTGCACGCCAGCGTCTTCGAGCTTCTGCACCCAGACTTCGTCGAGCAGTTCGTTGCGGGTGACGATCGGATCGGCGTCGTTGCCGGGCAGGTACACGTCTTCGGCCACGATGCGGCCGAGCACGCGGTCGCGCAGCGGTTCGACCACGTCGCCGCCTTCCACGATCGGGGCCATGGTCAGGCCTTCGCTGGTGCCGCAGTCGACCTCGGTGATCACCACGTCCTGCGCCACGTCGACCAGGCGACGGGTCAGGTAGCCGGAGTTCGCGGTCTTCAGCGCGGTATCCGCGAGACCCTTACGGGCACCGTGGGTCGAGATGAAGTACTGCAGGACGTTCAGGCCTTCGCGGAAATTCGCGGTGATCGGCGTCTCGATGATCGAGCCGTCCGGCTTGGCCATCAGGCCACGCATACCGGCGAGCTGGCGGATCTGCGCCTGCGAACCACGCGCGCCGGAGTCGGCCATGATGTAGACCGAGTTCATCGACTTCTGGTCGATGGTCTCGCCCTTGGCGTTCTGCACCTTCTCGGTGCCGATCGCGTCCATCATCGCCTTGGCCACGCGCTCGTTGGTGCGCGACCAGATGTCGACGACCTTGTTGTAGCGCTCACCGGCGGTGACCAGGCCCGACTGGTACTGCTGCTGGATTTCCAGCACCTCGGCCTCGGCCTCGTCGAGGATGCCCTTCTTCTCGCCCGGGATGATCATGTCGTCGATGCCGATCGACACGCCGGCGCGGGTCGCGTAGGCGAAGCCGGTGTACATCAGCTGGTCGGCGAACACGACCGTCTGCTTCAGGCCCAGCATGCGGTAGCTGGTGTTGATCAGGCGGCTGATCGCCTTCTTGTTGAGCTCGGTGTTGACCAGCGCGAACGGCAGGCCTTCCGGCAGGATCTCGGCCAGCAGGGCACGGCCGACGGTGGTGTCGACGACCGAGACACGATGGCTGCGCTGTCCGTCCTCGTCGATCACGGTCTCGCCGATGCGTACCTTGACCTTTGCGTGCAGCTGCACGGCGCGGTGGTCGTAGGCACGCTTGACCTCGGCGATGTTGGCGAACGCCATGCCCTCGCCCGCCTTGTTCTCCAGCGCGCGGGTCATGTAGTACAAGCCCATCACGACGTCCTGCGACGGCACGATGATCGGCTCGCCGTTGGCCGGCGACAGGATGTTGTTGGACGACATCATCAGCGCGCGCGCTTCCAGCTGCGCTTCAAGCGACAGCGGCACGTGCACGGCCATCTGGTCGCCGTCGAAGTCGGCGTTGAACGCGGTGCAGACCAGCGGATGCAGCTGGATCGCCTTGCCCTCGATCAGCACCGGTTCGAACGCCTGGATGCCGAGGCGATGCAGCGTCGGCGCACGGTTCAACAGCACCGGATGCTCGCGGATCACCTCTTCGAGGATGTCCCACACCTCGGCCTCTTCACGTTCGACCAGCTTCTTGGCGGCCTTGATCGTCGTGGCCAGGCCACGACGCTGCAGCTTGGCGAAGATGAAAGGCTTGAACAGCTCCAGCGCCATCTTCTTCGGCAGGCCGCACTCGTGCAGGCGCAGGGTCGGACCGACCACGATGACCGAACGGCCCGAGTAGTCCACGCGCTTGCCGAGCAGGTTCTGGCGGAAGCGGCCCTGCTTGCCCTTGATCATGTCGGCGAGCGACTTCAGCGGGCGCTTGTTGGTGCCGGTGATGGCGCGGCCGCGACGGCCGTTGTCCATCAGCGCATCAACCGATTCCTGCAGCATGCGCTTCTCGTTGCGCACGATGATGTCGGGCGCATTGAGTTCGAGCAGGCGACGCAGGCGGTTGTTGCGGTTGATGACGCGGCGGTACAGGTCGTTGAGGTCGGAGGTCGCGAAGCGGCCGCCATCCAGCGGCACCAGCGGACGCAGGTCCGGCGGCAGCACCGGCAGCACGGTCATGACCATCCACTCCGGGCGGTTGCCCGACTCGAGGAAGGCTTCGACCAGCTTGATGCGCTTGGTGAGACGCTTGAGCTTGGTCTCGCTGTTGGTCGAGGCGATCTCCTCGCGCAGGTTGACCATCTCCGCCTGCAGGTCGATCGTGCGCAGCAGCTCGAACACCGCTTCGGCACCCATCGCCGCTTCGAAGTCGTCGCCATGCTCCTGGCGCGCCTGCATGAACTGTTCTTCGTTCAGCAGCTGGCCCTGTTCGAGCGGGGTCAGGCCCGGCTCGGTCACGACGTAAGCTTCGAAGTACAGGATCCGCTCGATGTCGCGCAGGGTCATGTCCAGCATCAGGCCGATGCGCGACGGCAGCGACTTGAGGAACCAGATGTGCGCGACCGGCGAGGCCAGGTCGATGTGGCCCATGCGCTCGCGGCGCACCTTGGCCAGCGTCACTTCCGTGCCGCACTTCTCGCAGACCACGCCACGGTGCTTCATGCGCTTGTACTTGCCGCACAGGCACTCGTAGTCCTTGATCGGACCGAAGATCGCGGCGCAGAACAGGCCGTCGCGCTCGGGCTTGAAGGTACGGTAGTTGATCGTTTCCGGCTTCTTCACTTCGCCGTAGGACCAGGAACGAATCAGGTCCGGCGAAGCGAGCGCGATCTTGATCGCGTCGAAGTCCGGAGCCTGGCGCTGCTGGTTGAAGAGGTTCAGTAGGTCTTTCATTTGTTTGTCTCCGTTGGAGCGTGATTCGCGATTGGTGATTGGTGATTAGTCAAAGCGAATTCGTGGTCGTGGTTCGCGGCCTTGGCCTTTGCGAATCACGAATCACGAATCCCCAATCACGGCCCTCAATGCTCTTCCAGCTCCATGTTGATGCCGAGCGAACGGATTTCCTTCACCAGCACGTTGAAGGACTCCGGCATGCCGGCCACCATCTCGTACTCGCCGTCGACGATGTTCTTGTACATCTGGTTGCGGCCCTGCACGTCGTCGGACTTCACCGTCAGCATTTCCTGCAGGGTGTAGGCCGCGCCGTAGGCTTCCAGCGCCCAGACTTCCATTTCGCCGAAACGCTGGCCGCCGAACTGCGCCTTGCCGCCCAGCGGCTGCTGGGTGACGAGCGAGTACGGACCGGTCGAACGCGCGTGCATCTTGTCGTCGACCAGGTGGTTCAGCTTCAGCATGTGCATGTAGCCGACGGTAACCGGACGCTCGAACGCCTCGCCGGTGCGGCCGTCGTGCAGCACGGTCTGGCCACTGGTCGGCAGGTCGGCGAGTGTCAGCATCGCCTTGATCTCGGCTTCGTTGGCACCGTCGAACACCGGCGTCGCCATCGGCACGCCGTCGCGCAGGTTGCCGGCCAGCGCCATCAGTTCCTGGTCGCTGAACTTGGCGAGGTCGACGCGCTGACCGTGCAGCTTCTCGTCGTGGTTGTAGATCTGGTCGAGGAAGGCGCGCAGATCGTTGACCTTGGCCTGCGCTTCCATCATCCGCTGGATCTTCTGGCCCAGGCCCTTGGCGGCCCAGCCCAGATGCGTCTCCAGGATCTGGCCGATGTTCATTCGGCTCGGCACGCCCAGCGGGTTCAGCACGATGTCGACGGTCTGGCCATCGGCCATGTACGGCATGTCCTCGACCGGAACGATCGTCGACACCACACCCTTGTTGCCGTGACGGCCTGCCATCTTGTCGCCCGGCTGGATGCGACGCTTCACCGCCAGGAACACCTTGACCATCTTCAGCACGCCCGGAGCGAGGTCGTCGCCCTGGGTGATCTTGCCGCGCTTGTCCTGGAACCGCTTCTCGAACTCCTTCTGGTGCGCGTCGATCTGCTTCTGCGCACGTTCGATGGCATCGATCGCGTCGTCGTCCTTCATGCGGATCTGGAACCAGTCGGACTTCTTCAGTCCATCCAGCACCAGGCTGCTGACCGTGTCGCCCTTCTTCAGGCCCGGGCCGCCGTTGGCGATCTTGCCGAGGATCTGGCTGCGCAGACGCGCATAGATCGCGCTCTCGAGGATGCGGAACTGGTCGTCGAAGTCCTTCTTGACGCGCTTGACCTCGTTTTCCTCGATCTGGCGGGCGCGCTTGTCCTTCTCGATGCCGTCGCGGGTGAAGACCTGCACGTCGATGACGGTGCCGTCCATGCCCGGCGGCACGCGCAGCGAGCTGTCCTTAACGTCGGACGCCTTCTCGCCGAAGATCGCACGCAGCAGCTTTTCTTCCGGGGTCAGCTGGCTCTCGCCCTTCGGCGTCACCTTGCCGACCATGATGTCGCCGGCGCGCACTTCCGCACCGATGTACACCACGCCGGACTCGTCGAGGCGGTTCAGCGCCTGCTCGGAGACGTTCGGGATATCGGCGGAGATTTCCTCCGGCCCCAGCTTGGTGTCGCGCGCGACGCAGGTCAGCTCCTCGATGTGGATCGTGGTGTAACGGTCCTCCTCGACCACGCGCTCGGAGAGCAGGATCGAGTCCTCGAAGTTGTAGCCGTTCCACGGCATGAACGCGACCAGCATGTTCTGGCCCAACGCCAGCTCACCGATGTCGGTGGACGGACCGTCGGCCAGCACGTCGCCGCGCGCGACCACGTCGCCCACGTTCACCAGTGGGGTCTGGTTGATGCAGGTGTTCTGGTTGGAACGCGTGTACTTGATCAGCGTGTAGATGTCGACGCCGGCATCGGTATCACCGGAGATCTCGTCCTCGTTGACCTTGACCACGATGCGGCCGGCGTCGATCTGCTCGATCACGCCGCCACGACGCGCATTCACCGTCACGCCCGAGTCGCGCGCCACCGCGCGCTCGATGCCGGTGCCGACCAGCGGCTTCTGCGACTTCAGCGTCGGCACGGCCTGACGCTGCATGTTGGCGCCCATCAGCGCGCGGTTCGCGTCGTCGTGCTCCAGGAACGGCACCAGTGCCGCCGCGACCGACACGGTCTGCATCGGCGACACGTCCATGAAGTGGATCTCGGCCGGCGGCTTGAGCAGCGACTCGCCCTGGTAGCGGCAATCGACGAACTGCGCGGTCAGGTTGCCCTTGTCGTCCTGCGCGGCGTTGGCCTGTGCGATGACGTATTCGTTCTCCTCGATCGCCGACAGGTATTCGATGTCGTCGGTGACGCGGCTGTTGACCACCTTACGGTACGGCGTTTCCAGGAAGCCGTAGCCGTTGGTGCGCGCGAACACGGCCAGCGAGTTGATCAGGCCGATGTTCGGGCCTTCCGGCGTCTCGATGGTGCAGACGCGGCCGTAATGGGTCGGATGCACGTCGCGCACTTCGAAGCCGGCGCGCTCGCGGGTCAGGCCGCCCGGGCCCAGCGCCGAGACGCGGCGCTTGTGGGTGACTTCCGACAGCGGGTTGTTCTGGTCCATGAACTGCGACAGCTGCGAGGAGCCGAAGAACTCCTTGATCGCGGCAGCCACGGGCTTGGCGTTGATCAAGTCCTGCGGGGTCAGGCCATCGGCCTCGGCCATCGTCAGGCGTTCCTTGACGGCGCGCTCGACGCGGACCAGGCCGACGCGGAACACGTTCTCGGCCATTTCGCCGACCGAACGCACGCGGCGGTTGCCGAGGTGGTCGATGTCGTCGACGGTGCCGCGACCGTTGCGGATTTCGGTCAGCACCTTGATCACGTCGAGGATGTCGGACGTGTCGCCGTACTCGCCGACCAGGCGCTTGCTCTCGTCGTCGTTACGCTCGCCGAAGTACTTGCGGTCGTACAGCACCGAGGCGCCGGTGACTTCCTTGCGGCCGATGCGGCGGTTGAACTTCATCCGGCCCACGGCCGAGAGGTCGTAGCGCTCGAAAGTGAAGAACAGGTTGTGGAACAGGTTCTGCGCGGCGTCCTTGGTGGGCGGCTCGCCCGGACGCATCATGCGGTAGATCTCGACCAGCGCTTCGAGCTGGGTCTTGGTGCCGTCGATGCGCAGCGTGTTGGACAGGTAGGCGCCGCGGTCCAGGTCGTTGACCCAGATGGTGCCGACGGCCGCGACTTCGGCCTTGCGGAACTTGGCCAGCTGCTCTTCGGTGATCTCGTCGTTGGCCGTGGCCAGCAGTTCGCCGGTCGACGCGTCGACGACGTCGTGTGACAGGATGCGGCCAACGAGGTAAGCGTCAGGCACGGCCAGCGCGGCGATGCCCGACTGCTCGAGCTGCTTCACGTGGCGCGCGGTGATGCGCTTGCCGGCTTCGACGATGACCTTGTCGCCGTCGGCCAGGTCGAACTCCAGCGTCTCGCCGCGCAGGCGCTCGGCGACCAGTTCCAGTTCCACGCCCTCGGGCAGGATATGGAAGGTGTTGATCTCGAAGAACTCGTTGAGCATCTCCTCGTTGGAGTAGCCCAGGCCGCGCAGCAGCACGCTGACCGGCAGCTTGCGGCGGCGGTCGATACGGGTGAACAGCGCGTCCTTCGGGTCGAACTCGAAGTCCAGCCAGGAGCCGCGGTAAGGGATGATGCGGGCGCTGTACAGCAGCTTGCCCGAACTGTGCGTCTTGCCACGGTCGTGGTCGAAGAACACGCCCGGCGAACGGTGCAGCTGCGAGACGATGACGCGCTCGGTGCCGTTGACGATGAAGGTGCCGTTGTCGGTCATGAGCGGAATTTCGCCCATGTAGACTTCCTGCTCCTTGACGTACTTGATCGCCTTGCTCGACGACTCGCGGTCGTAGATCACCAGGCGCACGGTGACGCGCAGCGGCGCGCCGTAGCTGAGGCCACGGTTGCGGCACTCACGCTCGTCGAACGCCGGCTCGCCGAGCTTGTAGCCGACGTATTCGAGCGATGCGTAGCCGTTGTAGCTGGTGATCGGGAACACCGATTTCAGCGCGGCGTGCAGGCCGCGGTCCTCGCGCTTGGCGGGATCGACGTTTTCCTGCAGGAATTCACGATAGGAATCGACCTGGATGGCCAGCAGGAACGGCACTTCGAGGATCGAGCCGCGCTTGCCGAAATCCTTGCGGATGCGCTTCTTTTCGGTGAATGAATAAGTCGTCATGGGGGCACCTTGGAGCCGGGGTTCGTGGTTCTGGATCGGATTCGCAATGCGGTAAACCATGCATCGCCAATCCCTGTCGCGAATCACGAGTCCCTGATGGAAAGGGAACTGTCAGTTGGAAGTCGCGGGTATTGCCGGCACCCGCACGCCTTCTGCTGCTACTTCCAACTACCAACTCGATTGAAGGCCGTGATCGGGAATCTTGTTCCGGATCCCGGCCGTTGAAACAACGACCGAAGGCCAGGGGCTTTCGCCCCCGGCCTCAGTGTGTCGCCAATGTCAGCCGGCGACGGATATCGCTTACTTCACTTCGACAGACGCACCAGCGGCTTCGAGGTCCTTCTTCATCTTCTCGGAGTCTTCCTTCGAGACGGCTTCCTTCACGGTCTGCGGAGCACCTTCGACGAGGTCCTTCGCTTCCTTCAGGCCCAGGCCGGTGATGGCGCGGACAGCCTTGATGACCTCTACCTTCTTCTCGCCGGCGGCCTTCAGCACGACGGTGAACTCGGTCTGCTCTTCGACCGGGGCGGCAGCGACGGCCGGACCAGCCGCGGCAACCGGGGCGGCGGCGGAGACGCCGAACTTCTCTTCGATGGCCTTGACCAGCTCCATCACTTCCATCAGGGTCTTTTCGGCGATTGCGTCGACGATCTGTTCGTTGGAAAGGGACATTTTATTTACCTCTGAAAATATTCTGGATTGGGTTTCGTTGAACCGTCAGGACGGAATCAGGCGGTTTCGACAGCAGCTTCGGCGACGGCTTCTTCGCCACCCCCCTGCTTGTCGGCCACGGCCTTGACCGCGCGGGCGAACATGCTGGCCGGCTCGGCGAGCACGCGGGCCAGCATGGCCAGCGCCTGGTCGCGAGTCGGCAGCGAGGCCAGTACGTCGACATGGGTTGCCGGATACAGCTGGCCACCCACCGAAACGACCTTGGCCTGCAGCTTGTCGTTGCCCTTGGCGAATTCCTTGATCAGGCGACCGGCAGCGCCGGGCTCCTCGGTCGAGAACGCATACAGCAGAGGACCGACCAGTGCGTCTTTCGTGCACTCGTATTCGGTACCTTCCACGGCACGGGCGGCCAGCGTGTTCTTGACTACCTTCAAGTACACGCCGGTCTCACGCGCCTTCTTGCGCATCGCGGTCATCTGGGAGACCGTGGTGCCTGCGTATTCGACGGCGATCAGGGAGTGCGCCTTCGCGGCGACGTCTGCCAGTTCGGCGACTACTTCTTGCTTCTGGGACAGATTGAGAGCCATTACACTCCTCCAATTGAACTCCGCGCACGGCTCCTGCCGCTTGCGGTCCTGGGCGGTGCCCGTCCTGGGCACCGGGGGTTGACACCCCGGTGGTGGCCGTTCTGACTGGTGACCAGAAGGTCGGAACCAGAAAACTCACAGAAGGCGGCACCATCTACGCCGGCTGGTCCCACTGCTGGGACGGATTAAGCGATCCCGCTTCCATCGGCGGCGTTTCCCTGCCAGTGCGAGCTTCCATGCCCGTCGCCGATATGCGCTGACCGCGCCTGCGGTCTTTGACAGCTTCGCTTCGGGCTTCAAACCCCGGGCGATGCCCTCAAATTTCAAACATGGCGGTCAACGGACCGCCACTTCCAAAACTGTCATTCCGAGCGAAGCGTGGAAGCTGTTTTGCTTTGCCTGGAATTGACGAAAAACAAAAACAGATCCTTCGCTACGCTCAGGATGACGTTCTGACAAGGCCACGCGCGGTGCGCGGGTCAGAACGTCACTTCAACGCGAGCGAGGACTGGTCGACGATCACGCCCGGGCCCATGGTCGAGCTCAGCGAGACCTTCTGCAGGTACTGGCCCTTGGCACTGGACGGCTTGGCCTTGATCAGGTCCATCAGCAGCGCCTGCAGGTTCAGCTTCAGCTTGTCTGCGTCGAAATCGGCCTTGCCGATCGTGCAGTGGATGATGCCGGCCTTGTCGGTGCGGTAGCGCACCTGGCCGCCCTTGGCGTTCTTCACCGCTTCGGCCGGATTCGGCGACACGGTGCCCACCTTCGGGTTCGGCATCAGGCCCCGCGGACCGAGCACCTGGCCGAGCTTGCCGACCACGCGCATCGCATCCGGCGTGGCGATGACCACGTCGTAATTCAGATCACCGGCCTGCATCTTCTCGGCCAGGTCGTCCATGCCGACGGCTTCGGCGCCGGCCGCCAGGGCTTCATCGGCCTTGGCACCAGCCGGGGCGAACACCGCCACGCGCACGGTCTTGCCGGTGCCGGCGGGCAGCACGGTCGAACCGCGCACCTGCTGGTCGGACTTCTTGGCATCCACGCCCAGGCGCACGGCGACGTCGACGGATTCGACGAACTTCACCTTGCTGTTGTCGCGGACGATCTTGATCGCTTCGTCGATCGCGTAGGCCTTGCCCGGTTCGATGGCGCTCTGCGCCTTGATTCGCTTGGTCGTCATGTCTTAGCCCTCCACCACCAGACCCATGGAACGGGCCGAGCCCGCAATCGTCTTCACCGCTGCATCCAGGTCGGCCGCAGTCAGGTCGGCTTCCTTCGCCTTGGCGATGTCCTCGAGCTGCTTGCGGGTGACCTTGCCCACCTTCTCGGTGTTCGGGCGCTTGGAGCCGGAAGTGATGCCGGCGGCCTTCTTGAGCAGCACGGTGGCCGGGGTGCTCTTGGTGATGAAGGTGAAGGTACGGTCGGAATAGGCCGTGATGATGACCGGCGTCGGCAGGCCCGGCTCCAGCTTCTGCGTGGCGGCGTTGAACGCCTTGCAGAATTCCATGATGTTCAGGCCGCGCTGGCCCAGCGCAGGACCGACCGGCGGAGACGGGTTCGCCTGTCCGGCCTTGACCTGCAGCTTGATGTAACCGACTACTTTCTTTGCCATTGTTGTCTACTCCTGGAGTTCAAGCGTCTGCACGTTCTCGCGAACTGCGGGACTCCTCCTTCGTTGAATTCGTGATTGGCGATTCGTGATTGGTGATTCGCAAGAGCAAGAGCCTTTTCGAATCACGGATCACCAATCGCGAATCACGGCCTTAGGCCTTCTCCACCTGGCCGAACTCCAGCTCGACCGGCGTCGAACGCCCGAAAATCAGCACCGCCACACGCACGCGGCTCTTCTCGTAATTGACTTCCTCGACCACGCCGTTGAAGTCGTTGAACGGGCCGTCGGTGACGCGCACCATCTGGCCCGGCTCGAACAGGATCTTCGGACGCGGCTTCTCGACGCCTTCCTGCACACGCTGCAGGATCGCATCGGCCTCGTCGTCGCGGATCGGCAACGGACGATCGGCGGTACCGCCGATGAAGCCCATCACCTTCGGCGTTTCCTTGATCAGGTGCCAGCTTTCGCTGTCGATGCGCGGAATGCCCGCTTCCTCGTGGGTCGCGATCTGCACCAGCACGTAACCGGGGAAGAACTTGCGCTCGGAACGGCGTTTCTGGCCGGAGCGCATCTCGATCACTTCCTCGGTCGGCACCAGCACTTCGCCGAACTTGTCTTCCATGCCGGTACGCACGATGCGGTCGCGCAGCGCCTGCGCCACCGACTTCTCGAAACCGGAATAGGCGTGGACCACGTACCAGCGACGATTGTTGTTTTCTTCAGCGGACTGCATTTCCATCTCCATCAACGACCCAGCAGCCACTTGACCGCGAACTGGATGACCACATCGAAGCCGGCCAGCAGCAGGCTGACGAGGATCACCACGATGATCACGACCCAGGTCGTGCGCATGGCCTCCTGGCGCGTCGGCCAGACCACCTTGCGCAGCTCGAAACGCGACTCGGACAGGAACTCCAGCGTCAGCGCGCCCTTGCGCGTGGTCAGGAACACCACCGTGCCCAGCACCAACCCGCCGGTCACCGCCAGGATGCGCAATGCGGTCGGCCACTGGCCGAACCAGTAGAAGGCGAACACGCCACCGGCCACCAGCAGCAACGCCAACGCGTACTTCACGATGTCGCCCGAGGAAGCGGCGGCTTTGGATTGATCGATCCTGCTGTTCATCCGTTTCTTTGTTAGGCGCCGCTCTCGCGTCGCGTCCAGGTGGCACGCCAGGAGGGACTCGAACCCCCAACCTGCGGTTTTGGAGACCGCTGCTCTGCCAATTGAGCTACTGGCGTATCGTTTTTTTGCGGCTTTCCGAAAAAGGCAATGGCGGCTCGCGCCGCCCTGCCTGTTTCCCTGCATTTTCCGCCTCGAACCGCTGGGCAGATCATGGCTGGCGGTACTGGGTCCCGACTTGCGCCGGGACGACGATCTGCGGGCGCCGACGCCTAGGGCGTCGACTGGCCAA
>NZ_VLKN01000016.1 GCF_007830035.1 Luteimonas cucumeris
AAGCCGCAACATCGTGCCGTTGGCGCGCACGCAGGCGCCGACCGGCTTCGACCGCTTCATCGTCAAGTATCGCGATGGCAGTACTGCGCGCCGCAGCACGACCGCGGTGACTGACCTCGCCAACGCCGCGCTGCGCAGCGCCCGCGTTCCGGGCGCGATGACCTCGGCCAACGGCGCGCGCGCCACGCTGTCGATGAAGCACGTACGCAAGACTGCCGTCGGTGCCGACCTCGTGCGCGCCTCGCGCCGACTCAACGCCACCGAATCGGCCGCCTTCCTCAAGCAGCTGCGCAGCGATCCGTCCGTGCTGTACGCGCAGCCGGATTTCATGAAGCAGCGCCTGGAGACGATCCCGGACGACACCTACTTCGGCCAGCTGCAGTGGGACTACACCGACCCGACCGGTGGCATCAACGCGACCACCGCATGGGATACCTCCAAGGGCGAGGGCGTGGTCGTCGCCGTGCTCGACACCGGCCACGTCGACCATCCCGACCTCGACGGCAACATCGTGCCCGGCTACGACTTCATCAGCTACTACGGCCAGACCACCGAGGAAGGCCTGTATCCGGACGTGGCAGGCGACGGCGACGGCCGCGACGCCGACGCGCACGATCCGGGCGACTGGACCGATACCAGCATGTCGTCGTGGTGCGGCCGCATCAGCAACAGTTCCTGGCACGGCACACACGTCGCTGGCACCGTTGCGGCGGTCGGCAACAATGCCAGCGGCATCGCCGGTGTCGCCTACCAGGCCAAGGTACAGCCGGTGCGCGTGCTCGGACATTGCGGCGGCCTGACCTCCGACATCGCCGACGCGATCATCTGGGCTTCCGGCGGCGAAGTCCCCGGGGTGCCGATGAACGAAACCCCCGCCGAAGTGCTCAACCTCAGCCTCGGCGGCGGCGGCTCGTGCTACGACGATCCGATGACGCAGGAAGCCATCGATGGTGCGATCAGTCGTGGCGTGACTGTCGTGGTCGCCGCCGGCAACGACAGCGACAACGCCGCCAACCACTCGCCAGCCAGTTGCAAGGGCGTGATCACGGTCGGCGCGACCGGCATCGACGGCGGCAAGTCGTGGTTCTCCAACTACGGTGCCAGCGTGACGCTGTCGGCACCGGGTGGCAACGCCACCAGCGGCAGCGATCCCGACGACCGCTGGATCTGGTCGACCGGCGATGTCGGCGCAACGACTCCGGAAGGCCCGGGCCTGATCGGCATGATCGGTACCTCGCAGGCCAGCCCGCACGTGGCCGGCGTGATCGCCTTGATGCAGAGCGCAGCGGTCGCCGCCGGCAAGCCGGTGCTGACTCCGGCGCAGGTCAAGAACATCCTGCGCGGCACTGCGCGTTCGTTCCCGATCGCACCTCCGATGAGTACACCGATGGGTGCGGGCATCGTCGATGCGGCTGCCGCTACCCTCGCGGCGACACAGGATGTCGGCGACGAAACGGCCGAGCCGCTGACCAACCGCCTGGCCCTGCCGGGCCAGACCGGCGCGGCTGGTGACGAACTGCTGTACAGCATCGAAGTGCCGGCCGGCACCCGCAGCCTGAACCTGCGCAGTTACGGCGGCAGCGGCAACGTTTCACTGTACGTGGCCTACGACTACATTCCGACTGCGGCGCTGCACGACCGCAAGTCGGCCAGGCCCGGCAACAGCGAAGCGGTGGTCATCACCAATCCGGCCGCCGGCACGTACTACCTGCGCATGGTCGGCGAGCAGGCCTTCACCAACGTCTCGGTGATGGCGCTGTACTGATCGGACCGAGTGACGGGCTGCATGACCAGGTACTGCTTGGTTGGAGAGGAGGCGAATGTTCTTCGCCTCCTCTTTTTTGTGCGGGTGAACGAGAGGCTGGGGTAGAGTACCGGCGCAGGCCCGGATCGCCTGATGGGCGTGCATGCTGCGCACGCGGTGTTCTTGCAATCTGCCGGAGATCGACACAATGGCCGCAGTGGTTGACGATTCCCCGCGCATCGTATTGCTCGAGGACGACGCCGAACTGCGCGAGGAAATCCTGTTGCCGGGATTGACGGGCTACGGATTCGCTGTCGTCGGAGTAGGCACGGCCGCGGCGATGTATGAAGCACTGCGGACGAACGCGGCCGATGTCGCAGTGCTCGATGTCGGCCTGCCGGATGCCGACGGTTTCAGTGTCGCGCAGGCGGTGCGTGCGCTGTTGCCGGGCATCGGCATCGTCATGCTCACCGGCCATGGCGAAACGTCCGACCAGGTCAGGGGCCTGAGCCACGGCGCGGATGCCTATCTGGTCAAGCCGGCCCAGGTCGAGTTGCTGGCCGCGACGATACGCAGCCTGCTGCGCAGGTTGCGCGGCCGCATCGCAACCGTGCCGGAAGCACGCTGGCATTACGACGCCAACGACTGGTGCCTGGTTTCGCCGACCGGACGCACCGTAGCCTTGAGCAAGACGGAACAGCGGATCATGGCGTGCTTCTCATCCGCGCTGGGAGAGCTGGTGACGCGCGAAAAGCTGGTCGCCGCGGTGGCCGAGAACGTGCATGACTACGATCCGCACCGGATCGAATCGCTGATCCACCGCCTGCGCCGGAAAGTACTGCGGCAATGCGGCGAATCGCTGCCGCTGATGGCCGTGCACGGTAAAGGTTACGTGCTGGAAGACGAGCGTCGCGATTGACGCTGCGCGCCCGCATCCGGTGCCGTTCAACCGGGTAGTGGCGCCGGCTCCAGAGGCAGCTGCACCAAAAAAGTGGTGCCTTCGCCCACTGTGCTGCGCACGCTGATATTGCCGCCAGCGGTCTTGAGCAGGTCGCGGATCACCGCCAGTCCGAGTCCGGTGCCGTCGACCGCATCCTTGGTGGTGAAGAACGGCTCGAAGATGTGTTGCAGCACATCGTCGTCCATGCCGTGGCCGGTATCGGACAATGCGATCTCGACGATGCCGTCGGGCTTGCCTTCCAGCCGGATGCCGAAGCGGCCACCCTGTTCCATCGCATCGCGCGCGTTGGCGGCGATGTTGAGGATCATCATCTCGAACTCGCTGCGATCGATCCGCACAGGCAGAGGCTCGGTCGGGTCCGGCATGTCCAGTCGGATGTTCCGCGGCAGCAACTGCCGCAGCATCGGCTGCAGTTCGGCGATGAGCCGGACCGCGTCGAACACCTGTGGCCGTGCCATGTCGTGGCGGCTGAAGGTGAGCAGTTTGCGCGTGAGTGCGGTGCCGCGCGCCGCCGCCACTTCGACGCTGCCCAATGCCTTGGAGAATGCGGCATCCCGTGCATCACGGTTCTCGATGTCGGGAATGTCGTGCCGCTGTTCGGCGTAGCCGGAAATCACGTCGAGGATGTTGTTGAAATCATGCGAGAGGCCACTGGCCAGGCGACCGGTGGCTTCCATCTTCTGCGAGTGGATCAGTTGCGCCTGTGCGCGTTCGCGCTCGGCCATTTCGCGCTGCAGGTCGCGGCCACGCGCGTCGGACTCGGCCAGGCTCTCGCGCAGCGCCTTGATCGAGCGGTCCAGCACGATGGTGATCAGCGAATAGCTGATCAGGATCACCGGCGCGTTGGCCAATGCCCTGCGTAGCGGCACACCGAGCTGGGTGGCGCGGATCGCATCGCTGACGAAGCCGGTGGCGAACACCAGCATCAGCAATCCGAAGGCGATCCATAGTGCGTTTCGTCCCAGCACCAGGCCGCTGATCACCAGCGTCAACATCGTGGGTGCCGGATCGAGCAGCTGCGATTGCACGCCGAGCGCGAAGAACGTGATGCCCATCGAGATCAGCTGTGGCGCGAGGAACAGCACGATCGCCGGCCGGAATCGGCCATGCCGGATCATCGCGATGCTGACCCAGGCCAGCGCGGCGATGACCATGTCCATCAGCAGGACGACCGGTTCGCCTGCTTGAATGCCGCGGGTCACGGCATGCCAGACCCAGGTCAACGGCAGCAGCGCGCCGTAGAACAACAGCAGCACCTGCATCACCGGTGCGTTGCGGCGGTCTACCGGATCGGCGATCGGCGCGCTGCGCAGCCAGTGGGCAAAGCCGTTCCACATTTGCAGAAGCACCCCTCGATGCAGCAGGCCATCCCGCCAGAGCGATGCGGATGGTGAAAACATGGTGAGTATTGATTGAGCAAGGCGTGCGTGACAACACATCCGCACCCGCCTTAGTTTCGCCGGGTCGGCGCACCGCGACCAAATGCGCCCAGGGTGGGCGATTTCCGACAACAACTGCTCGATGCAGCGGCCACATCCGTTTGTTGCGGGTGTCGGGGTCGACGGCGTCGTTTGTCCTGAAAAATTCGAAGGTGGGGAGAGGGTCGATGAACAAGGTTTTCAGTCTGGTATGGAGCCGTTCGCTGCAGGCGCTGGTGGTTGCGTCGGAACTGGCATCGGCCAATGGCCGCAAGGCAGGACGTCCGCGGCGCCTGGCCCATGCCGCATTTGGCGTGGTGGTGCTGTCGGCCAGCTTCAGCCTGGCGCCGCTGGCGCAGGCGGCTGAGTCCGGCAAGCCGACCTGTACCGTCAATCTTCCCGGCCAGGCCGGCGTCGCAGTGGACTGCGCGCAGCTGCAGCAGATCGTCGCCACGGCGCAGCGCGCCGGCGACCCGCGCAAAGGCCGCAAGGCGCGACCGGTGGTGGACAGCTTCGACTCGGACTACTTCAAGGCCAACGGCACGGGCGATGGCGACGATGCCAGCGCGCAGGGCGAAGGCGCCATCGCGATCGGCAGCGGCGCGCAGACGCGACCGTGGGTCAGCGATGAACTCGGCGAGAGCTTCGAAGCCGAAGGCGCGGTTGCGATCGGCCGGCAGTCGGTTGCCGAGGGTTGGGAAGCGACGGCGCTGGGCGCCAACAGCTTCGCTTCCAGCAACTCCGCCACGGCGGTGGGCGGGGAAAGCGGCGCCTTTGGCATCGGCTCATCGGCGTTCGGCCAGGGCTCGAAGGCGTTCGGACACGCCGCGACGGCGCTGGGCCAGGGCGCGATGACGTTCGGCTTCGGCAACACCGCGGTCGGTGCTTCCGCGATGGCCTCGGCCGAGCAGGCCGCAACCGCGCTCGGCGCGCTCAGCGAAGCGTGGAGCAATGGTTCGACCGCAGTCGGCGGGATGGCGATCGCGGCTGGCGAAGGCAGCCTGGCCGCGGGTTTCGATTCGCAGGCCGGTGGCTTCGAATCGGTCGCGCTCGGCGGTCATACGCGTGTCGGCAACGGCGAAGCCGGCGTCGGTGTTGGCGCGAATGCCGTAGCGCTGGGCAATGGCGCGGTCGGCGTCGGCAACAACAGCCTGGCCAACGGCAGCAACACGGTCGCCATGGGCCGCAACGCCGCCGCCAACAGCGAAGGCGCGCTGGCGATCGGCGGCAGCGAATGGACCGATCATGACGGCGATGGCATGCCTGATGTCGGTGAAGCGACCCTGGCGGAAGGCCAGAACGCGGTCGCCATCGGTGGCCTGGCCGGTGCCAGCGGCGACAACGCGCAGGCGATCGGTCATCAGGCGAATGCGCTGGCCGAAAACGCCACCGCCACCGGCGCGATGAGCATGGCGGCGGGCGAGAACAGCACCGCCACCGGTGCCAGCAGTGTCGCCAACGGCATCGACAGCAGTGCGTACGGTGCGCAGAGCCAGGCCGACGGCGATCATTCGACGGCCATCGGCAGCGGCAGCCTGGCCTTGGGCGTGGGCAGTTCGGCGGTCGGCAGTGGCGCCAATGCATTCGGCGAATACAGCGTCGCCAACGGCTATGGCAGTGCGGCCGAGGGCGCCGATGCGGTGGCCGTCGGCTCGAACAGCGCGGCCAGCGGCTCCGGCGCGAGCGCTCTCGGCGCCGCGGCACAGGCCGTCGGTACGCAGTCCGCGGCGATGGGCTTCAACAGCCAGGCGCTGGAAATGGCGACCACGGCGGTAGGCGGCCAGACCGTCGCCAACCAGTGGTTCGCGACGGCGATTGGCTACGGCTCGCAGGCCACCGGCTACAGCAGCGTGGCGCTGGGCGAGAACGTCCTGGCCACCGGCGAGATGAGCATCGCCATCGGCAACAGCTGGGCGGGGATGATGCAGACCCAGTCCAATGGCAACATGTCGGTCGCGATCGGCTCGGCGGCCGCGACCTGGGACAACTACGGCGTGGCCGTGGGCTCGCTGGCAGGCGCGAACACCGAATATTCCACTTCGGTGGGCGCGATGTCGGCGGCGATCGGCCAGCAATCGACCGCGCTGGGCGCCGCGGCGATGGCCGAGGCGGACGACAGCGTCGCCATCGGCTACTACTCCCACGCATCGGGAGCGAACAGCGTGGCGCTGGGCAACGAATCCGTGGCCAGCCGCGACAACACGATATCGGTGGGCAAGGCCGGCAGCGAGCGCCAGATCACCAATGTCGCCGCGGGCACCGAGGCGACCGATGCGGTCAACAAGGCACAGCTCGACGAAGTCGCCACGGGCGTCGCCGACGCCAACCACTACTTCGCCGCCAACGGCGCTGCGGACGGCAGCGACGATGCCATGGCCAGCGGCGACCATGCGGTGGCAACCGGCGCCTATGCCGTTGCCAACGGCATCGAAAGCAGCGCTTATGGTTACCAGAGTCAGGCCGATGGCGATTATTCGCAGGCCATCGGCAGCGGCAGCCTGGCCATGGGCGTAGGCACTTCGGCGGTCGGCAGTGGTGCCAATGCGATCGGCAACGGCGCTTCCGCATTCGGCGCGGGCGCGGTCGCCTTCCTCGATGGCGCCACCGCAGTCGGGTCGAATGCGCAGACCGCCGGCCTCAATACGGTCGCAGTCGGCAACGGCGCGGCCGCCAGTGCGACCGGCGCCGTGGCGATCGGTGGCCAGGCCACCAATGGGCTGGGCCAACCCATCCTTGCGGACGGCGGTACCAGCGAGCCGCTGGGGGCGGCGCAGGCGGCAGAGTTGTCGACTGCCGTCGGTGCCAGCACCTACGCCACCGGTAACTGGAGTGCGGCCTATGGCGTGGGCGCGTGGTCGGCCGGCTCGCAGTCGACGGCGGTCGGGGCACTCGCGATCGCTTATGGCGACAGCTCATCGGCCTTCGGTACCAACACCATGGCATCGGGCCAGAGTTCGACGGCGATCGGCCAGAGCGCTTGGGCGCTAGGCGACTACAGCGTCGCGATCGGCGTCGCCGCGAATACCTCCGGCAGCAATACCGTGGCCATCGGCAACAGCGCAACGGTCTTCGACTACAGCACCTGGAGCAATGTGTCCGACGCGGTTGCGCTGGGCTCGGCGAGCATGGCCAGCGCCGACCACGCGGTCGCGCTGGGCAGCAATAGTCACGCCATGGCCGACAACAGCGTCGCGCTGGGACAGGGTTCGCTTGCCGATCGCGCCAACACCGTGTCGGTCGGCGCGGCAGAGGCGTGGACCGACCTGCTCGGCACCAGCCATGAGGCGATCGACCGGCAGATCACCAACGTTGCCGCCGGTACCGAAGCCACCGATGCGGTGAACAAGGACCAGCTCGACGACGCCACGCGTTACCTGGAGGCCAACGGCGCCGGTGACGGCAGCGACGACGCCGTGGCTACCGGTCAATACGCCACCGCGACGGGTGCGAACAGCATCGCCAATGGCGCGGAAAGCAGCGTTTACGGCTACCAGAGCCAGGCCGATGGTGATTACGCCACCGCCATCGGCAGCAGCAGCTATGCCGGTGCGCTGGGTGCCAATGCGATCGGCACGGGCGCAACCGCGCTGGGCGAAACCTCCAACGCGATCGGCTATGGCAGCGTGGCCACCGGACTGGATGCGGTGGCCGTAGGCACCTCGTCGAACGCGTCGGGCGTCAATGCCCTGGCGATGGGTGCCGGATCCAGTGCCAGCGCCGACGTGTCGGTCGCGATCAACACCGGATCGGTGGCCGGGCTTTGGGGCGTGGCTCCGGGCGTCAACGCCGCGGGTGGCGTGGGGATAGGCGCCGCCGCCGTCGTCGGCGCCAATGCCGACGCCGGCGTGGCGCTGGGCTTGAGCGCCACGGTCGTCGAAGGTGCCTACCAGGGCGTCGCGATCGGCATGGGCAGCTATGTCGGCGACGCGCAGGGCATTGCGATCGGCGGATTCGGCGCGAGGTTCATCGACGGCTCAATCGAGTTGCGTCCCACCGTCGCCATGGGCACCGGCGCCGTCGCCATCGGCCTGGGCTCGGAAACCTTCAACGACCATGCCACGGCACTGGGCGCCTTCAGCACGGTCACGGCGCAAAACGCCGTCGCGATCGGCGCCAATTCGCTGGCCGACCGCGACAACACGCTGTCGGTCGGTTATGCCGATCACGAACGCCAGATCACCCACGTCGCCGCCGGTACCGAAGCCACCGATGCGGTGAACAAGGACCAGCTCGACGATGCCACGCGTTACCTGGCCAGCAACGGCGCAGGCGATGGCAGCGACGATGCCGTGGCCACCGGCGACCAGGCGGTCGCGACTGGCGCCAGCGCTGTTGCCAATGGTGTCGGCAGCAGCGCCTACGGTTCCCAGGGTTATGCCGATGGCGATTACTCGACGGCTGTAGGCAGCGGCAGCCTGGCGCTCGGTGCCGGTGCGTCGGCGTTCGGCAGTGGCGCCAATGCACTGGGCGAGAACAGCACGGCGCTGGGCACGGGTGCGCTGGCATCCGGGTTTGGCGCTTACGCCATGGGCAACGCGTCCAATGCCGCCGCGCGCAATTCGCTGGCGCTGGGCGGCATGGCCAGCGTCGACCAGTCTTCCGCCCTCGGCACCGCGATCGGCTACGGCGCCTACATCGGCGCCAACAGCAGTGCCGCCATCGCCATGGGCTTTGCTGCGGGCGTTGGCGATGGCGCCTCGAACTCCATTTCGATGGGCAACCTTTCGTACGCGGATTCTCCCTACACCATCGCCATCGGCAGCATGTTTGCCTACGTCAACCATGATGGCGGGCTGGGCCTTGCCACTACCGGTGCCAGTGGCTGGGGCGCCGTGGCTTTTGGCCCCGGTGCACAGGCGCTCGGCGACTACACCCTGGCCCTGGGTCCGGCGGCAAGCGTCACCGCGGCAAATGCGGTTGCGCTGGGCGGACTTTCGATCGCCGATCGCGAAAACACGGTATCGGTCGGTGCGGCGGACCACGAGCGCCAGATCGTCAACGTCGCTGCGGGCACGGAAGCCACCGATGCGGTGAACGTGGCACAACTCGACGACGCCACGCGCTATGTGGCCGTCAATGGTGCCGGCGACGGCAGCGACGATGCCGTCGCGACCGGCGAGAATGCCACCGCTACCGGCGCCAGCAGTGTCGCCAATGGCGTCGAGAGCAGCGCCTACGGTTCGCAAAGCTACGCCGATGCCGACTATTCGACCGCGCTCGGCAGCAACAGCCTTGCGCTGGGCATCGGTGCGTCCGCGATCGGCTCCGGCGCCAATGCGCTCGGCACGAACAGCGTTGCCAACGGCTACGCCAGCGTGGCCAGTGGCGAACTTTCGATCGCGCAGGGCAGCGAAAGCCAGGCGTTGGGCGAAGCCTCGATTGCGCTCGGCACGCAGAGCCTGGCCGAGGGTATCGACAGTATCGGCGTCGGCGCGGGCAGCTACGCGAGCGTTTATGGCACCGCGGTGGGGACCTTGAGCCAGGCCGGCATGTACGGGTCGACGGCGCTGGGTCACAGCGCGACGGCGAACAACGACTTTGCGCTGGCGCTGGGCGCGGTATCGACCTCGTTGGCGGTGGGCGGCATCGCGATCGGCACCGAAAGCTATGTCGATGCGAATGCGTACCAGGGCATCGCGATCGGCAGCGTCGTGTCCGCGATCGGGCACCGTTCGATCGCGATCGGTTCGCAGTGGACTACTGCCGGCGGTGACAGCGCGGTCGCGATCGGCGGCACCATGGCCTGCAGCGGCATCTGCATCGAGCAGAACAACGCCGCCTGGGGTGCGAACAGCGTTGCGCTCGGCGCCGGCACGCAGGCGCAGGCCGATGGCGCTACCGCGCTGGGCGCGGGTGCCAACGCCGGAGGCATTGGCTCGGTCGCGGCCGGCCAGTTCGCGCAGGCCTGGAGCGACGATGCGGTGGCACTGGGCAACACGTCGCAGGCGATTGCGGCCGGGTCGGTGGCGCTGGGCGCGTACTCGGTCGCCGATCGCGATAACACCGTTTCGGTCGGCGATGCCGGCACTGGCCTGACCCGACAGATCACCAACGTCGCCGCCGGCACCGAAGCCAACGACGCGGTGAACAAGGGCCAGCTCGACGAACTGTCCGACAGCATCGGCGATGCCAACTACTACTTCGCTGCCGACGGTGCGGGCGACGGCAGCGATGCCGCCGTGGCTTCCGGTGTAGGCAGTGTCGCCGCCGGCGCCAACAGCGTGGCCAGCGGTACTGGCACCGTCGCGTACGGTCGTGGTGCGCTTGCATCGGGCGAGCAGGCGATGGCGATAGGTGACGGCGCGCAGGCGGACTACTTCTACGCGATGGCGATCGGTGCCGGCGCCGTCTCCAGCAGCTGGGCGTCGATGGCCATCGGCCGCAACGCGATCGCGAGCGGCCCTCGTGCCGTCGCGATCGGCGAGAACGCGCAGGCCATGGACAACGGCAACGTTGCCCTGGGCTGGGCCAGCCAGTCCGTCGGCATGTTCTCCGCCGCGCTCGGCGGCTCGTCGGCGGCGATCGGCTGGAACACGCTGGCCGCAGGCTTCGGCGCGTGGGTGCTCGGCAACAACGCCACTGCGGTGGGCGCGGGTGCGGGCAGCTTCTATACGGTCGACGAGATCACGACGGTCGGCTCCAACGCGCGGGCCGACAGTTTCCGCGGCACGGTGGTCGGCGCGGGTTCCGTTGCGGCCGAATGGGCACCCGAGAGCACGATCGTCGGCGCCAATGCCTTCAGCTTCGACAGCAACGGCACCGCGATCGGCGAAAGCAGCCAAGTCTCCTACGGCGCGGCGAACGCGGTCGCGCTGGGCTCGGGCTCGCATGCCGATCGTGCCAATACCGTTTCCGTGGGTGCTTCGGGCCCATGGACCGACGGCTTCGGCGTCGAGCATCCAGCCTTGCAGCGCCAGATCACCAACGTGGCCGCCGGTACGGAAGCGAGCGATGCGGTGAACAAGGCGCAGCTGGATGAAGTGGCCGCTGCCGGCGAGGCCACCGGCAAGTTCTTC
>NZ_VLKN01000017.1 GCF_007830035.1 Luteimonas cucumeris
GCCGGCATCGAACAGGTCAACCAGACCATCACCCAGATGGACGAGGTCACCCAGCAGAACGCCGCACTGGTCGAGGAAGCCTCCGCCGCCGCACGCTCGATGGAAGAACAGGCCGGCGCCTTGAGCCAGGCCGTGTCGGTGTTCGTGATGGCCGATGCACCGGTACTACGCCGGTCGACACCGACCGCGCCCATCGCACCGCAGCCGATGAAAAGGCCGCAACCGCGCGCGAAGGCCGTCGTCCGTCGTCCGGAACCGGCACTCGCCGGCGGCGGCGACTGGCAGGAGTTCTGACTGAGCGGTGAGCATGGCAAACGCGAACGGCGAACTCTCAACCCCGCTTGAAAATTGCAGATACTTCGGACTCCGAAGCTAGAAGGCCGCTAGAAGTAACGGTCATCCACGTCACTCCATAGACCCGGAGGGCGGCGGCCATGGATGGCCGCCGTTTTCCGACCGAGCCATGGATGGCGAGTCGGAAAATCCCCGAGGACCACAACGCGCAACGCTAGCTTTGATCGGGGAAGGGCCTTCTCTTTGGTTACTTACTCTTGGCCCCATCAAGAGAAAGTGACCCGACTGCGGGAGCAGGCGGAAAAGCCGACCTGAAAGGTCGGCAAACGCTTCGCAACTCCGACAGCAAGAGCAAAGTCACTGGATCCCGGCTTGCGCCGGGATGACGAGCAAGAGCAGCAGGTCGCTGGTCTCTTGATCCGCCATCGCACATGACGCGATAGCGCTCAGCGTCTTCCACAAACGCTAAAGAATCCGCCGCCCCGCACGATATGGGTAGTAACGGCATCCCATCCGCGCCACGACGTTGCGTATGGAATCCCGCGTCTGCGCAAGCAGGCTCACCCACTCTCCACCGGCTGCTGCATGCCCCCCACCGACCCGTCATTCGTCGACGAAACATCCCGCGAGGACGAGGGCCGATACCTGCTGCGTGGTCGTCAGGACATCCGCCAGGCCCTGCAGTGGCTGGTCGACAGCAAGGCCCTGGTCAGCGCCAGCCTGTCGCCCGGCAACCGCACGTTTCCGACCGCGGTGCTGCGCGTGGCCGACGACGATACGCTGCTGATCGACGGCAGCGCCGACGACAGCGTCAACCGCAGCATCCTGCAGGCGCACCACCTGACCTGCGTGGCGCAGCCGGACCGCATCCGCATGCAGTTCCAGCTGCATGGCCTGGCCGCACTCGACATCGACGGACAGGTCGCCTTCCGGGCCGCGCTGCCCGAACGCCTGATGAAACTGCAGCGGCGCGAGCTGTACCGGTTGAAGGTGCCGGTTTCGCAGCCACTCAAGTGCACGGTCACGGTGCCGGAAGCCGATGGCGAAGACCGCGTGCTGCAGCTGCGCGTGATCGACATCAGCTGCGGCGGCGTGTCGCTGGCGCTGCCGGCGACCCTTGGCGAGGCGTCGCTGCCGCGCGAGCTGGACGACTGCCTGCTGCACCTGCCGGAGGCTGACGGCATCGCCATCGGCCTGAGGGTGCGCAGCCTGTCGCGGCAGCTGCAGCCCAACGGCACCGAAACCACGCGTGCCGGCTGCCAGTTCTCGCACCTGCCGCGCGGCGCGGACGCCGTCATCCAGCGCTACATCTTCCGCATGGATCGGCAGCGCAGCGCGCGCGAGCGCGGCAATGGCTAAAGAAAGCGTCGTCGCGGCCGATCTGGAACAGGCATGCGCATACCGGCACGCCCATTCCGCCGCAGGAGCCCCGCAATGATCGAAAAGAGCCCCACCGACACCGCTGCCGCCGGCGAATTCCTGAGCTTCGCGCTGGGCAACGAGCACTACGGCGTCGACATCCTCAAGGTGCAGGAAATCCGCGGCTACGACGCCGTCACCCGCCTGCCGGACGCACCGGACTACATCAAGGGCGTGATCAACCTGCGCGGCACCATCGTGCCGGTGATCGACCTGCGCCTGAAGCTGCGCATGAAGGACGCACGCTACGACGCGTTCACGGTGATGATCGTGCTCAATGTCGAAGACCGCGTGGTCGGCATCGTGGTGGACAGCGTCTCGGACGTGATCCCGCTGGACCAGGACCAGATCCGGCCGACGCCGGAATTCGGCGTGTCCGTCGACACCCGCTTCATCTCCGGCATCGGCACGCTGGAAGACCGCATGCTGATCCTGCTGGACATCGAAACGCTGATCGACAGCGCCGACATCGTGCAGCCGCAACTGGCCGACATCGCCGCCTGACCGCGGCCACGTGCCGGGTCCCACGCTCGCGCCAGGCCTTCCGGAACGCATCAAGTTGCCGCGATCGCGGCCGATACAGGTTGAGGTCCGGCGCCCGCATGCGCCGGACGGCCCGCTGCGCCGGGAATCGCGGCTGTCATCCATGCCAGGGAACCGCATGCCACGTCCCGCCATCCAAGCAGGCTTCTCGCCGCTGGCGCCCGCCGATGCGGGCTACGAGTTCATCGTTCAGACGATGGAGCAGGCGGCGGACGCGGTGGTGGTCATCGACGACGAAAGCCGCATCGTGCTGTTCAATGGCGCCGCCGAAACCCTGTGGGGGCGCACGCGCGGCGAGGTACTGGGCGCGAACGTCGACCTGCTGGTGCCCATGGCGCTACGCGACGTGCACGACGGCTTCGTTTCGCGCAGCCGCAATGCCGGTGCCGACCACATCGTCGGCCGCAGCCGCGATGTCGACATCGAACGCAGCGACGGCAGCCGCTCGATCGGCTCGATGTCGATCTCCAGGGTCGCGTTCGACGGCCGCGTGTTCCACACCGCCTTCATCCGCGACGTCAGCGCGCAGCGTCGCGAACAGGAACGCATGCAGCAGCTGTCGCTGGTCGTGGACAACAGCGACAACGCCATCTTCGTCAGCGACGCACGGCGCAAGGTCGGTTACGTCAACAGCGGATTCACGCGCCTGTTCGGCTACACGCTGGAGGACCTGCGCGATCGCAAGCCGAGCGAACTGCTGTCCGGGCCGCGCACCGATCCCGACCTGGGCAAATCGATCGATGCGGCGCTGGCCACCGGCAGCGGCCTGCAGACCGAAGTGCTGCTGTATGCCCGCAGCGGCCGGCCGCTGTGGATCTCGGCGGTGGTCAATCCGGTGCGCGACGCCGACGGCAGGCTGACCGCGCTGGTCAGCGTGCTGACCGACATCACCCAGACCAAGATGCACCAGGTGCTGCACCACAAGGTGCTCGACGCGATGGTGCGCGAGCTGCCGATGATCGACGTGATGACGCTGATCTGCCGCGAGGTCGAGCACATCGCGCCGGAACTGGTGGCCTCGATCATGACCGTCGATGGCGACGGCCAGCTGCATCCGCTGGCCGCGCCCAGCCTGCCCAAGCACATGATCGCCGGCATCGACGGCGTTGCGATCGGGCCACGCGCCGGCTCCTGCGGCACCGCCGCATGGCGCGGCCGGCCGGTCATGGTGCGCGACATCGGCAGCGATCCGCTGATGGCCGACTACCGGCATCTGCTGCTGCCGCTGGGCCTGGCCGCGTGCTGGTCCAATCCGATCAAGTCCAGCAACGGTCGCGTGCTGGGCACCATCTCCTTCTACTACCGCGAATCACGCGAGCCCGACGCGCTGCACCTGCGCCTGGTCGACACCTGCCTGCACCTGTGCGCGCTGGCGCTGGAACGCGAGCAGACCAACGAGCGCGTGCACCAGCTCGCCTTCTACGACACGCTGACCGGCCTGCCCAACCGGATCATGTTCAGCGCGCGCGCGGAGCAGGCGCTGGCCAATGCCGCGCAGACCCAGGCAACGGCCGCATTGCTGTTCATCGACCTGGACCGCTTCAAGCTGGTCAACGACACGCAGGGTCATGCCGCCGGCGACGGCCTGCTGCGCGACATCGCCGCGCGCCTGCGCGAGGAGATGCCCGGCGCCAACATCATCGGCCGCCAGGCCGGCGACGAATTCGTCGCGCTGCTGCCGCAGTGCAGCGCCGAACAGGCCGGCAGCATCGCCGAACGCCTGATCGGCGCGATCGCCGCGCCGGTGCCGGTCGGGTTGATGACGCTGCATCCCAACGCCAGCATCGGCGTGTCGATGTTCCCCGACGACGGTCGCAACGTCGACATCCTGGTGCGCAACGCCGACATGGCGATGTACCGCGCCAAGAAGGATGGTGGCGCCTGCTTCCGTTTCTTCAGCGCCGACATGAACCGCATCGTGCAGGAACGCGTGTCGCTGGAAACCGCGCTGCGCGAAGCGATCCGTCTGGGCCAGCTGCAGCTGCACTACCAGCCGCAGGTCAGCGGCAACGGGACGCGTGACTTGCATGGGGTCGAGGCGCTGCTGCGCTGGCAGCATCCGGAGCTGGGCATCATCGCACCGGCGCAGTTCATACCGATGGCCGAGGAATGCGGCCTGATCGACGAGCTGACCGGCTGGGTGCTGGGCCAGGCCTGCGCGCAGCTGGCGCACTGGCGCCGCGACGGACTGTCGGTGCCGCGCGTGTCGCTGAACATGTCGGCGATCAATTTCCGCGACACCGACCTGTCCGCGCAGGTGGCGCGCACCCTGCGCGAGCACGGCCTGGCGCCGGACGACCTGATCATCGAGATCACCGAAAGCACCATGCTCGATCCGGATCCGGACGTGCTGGGCAACCTCGAGGCGATCTATGCGATGGGCGTGCGGTTGTCGCTGGACGACTTCGGCACCGGCTATTCCAGCCTCAGCCACCTGCATCGCCTGCCGATCTACGAACTGAAGCTGGACCAGAGCTTCGTCAGCGACATCGACAGCAGCGCGATCGCAAGGACGCTGATCACATCGGTGCTGCGCATCGGCGAAAGCCTCGGCATGGCGGTCGTGGCCGAGGGCGTGGAAACCGGATCGCAGCAGCGCTTCCTCGCCGAACAGGGCTGCCCGATCCTGCAGGGCTTCCTGTTCTCCGCGCCGATGCCGGCGGACGAACTCGGCCGCTGGCTGCAGGGCAACGACCTGGCGGCGGCGGGAAGCAACTGAGCATGGCCAGCGCCGCCCCTCCCGCCGGACATGCGCACGCGCGATCCCTGCATTGCCCGCATCTGGCCTATCCGCGGCGCCTGTACCTGCTGCGTGGCGTCGGGCTGGGTCTGCTGCTGTTGATGCTGGCCGCGATCCTGCACCATCGTCAGGTGCCGTGGACGGCCTGGCTGGGACCGCTGCTGCATTGCCTGCTGTGGCCGCATGTCGCGTACCGGCTGTGGTGTCGCTGGCCCTACCGCCGCACCGCGCGGCACCAGCTGTTGCTGGATCATTTCCTGGTCGGCGCGTGGACGCCGTTGATCGCCTTCAACCTGCCCGCCAGCGCCATCGCGCTGGCCGCGATCCTGGCCATCGGCACGACCCTCGGCGGCGCGCGCGTGGCCTGGCGCGGGCTGGCTTGCCATGCTGCCGGCGTCGTCGCCGGCCTGCTGGTGTACGGCGTGCACGTGCAGTTGCGACCGACGCTGGAATACGTGCTGGCGTCGCTGCCGTTGTTGCTGCTGCTGCCGGCCGGCATCGGGCATTTCAGCCACCACGTCATGGACCAGCTGCAGCGCCGGCACGTCGAACTGGAACGGCAGGGATCGCATGACGGATTGTCGGGGCTGTTCAATCGCAGCCACTGGGAAACGGCGGTGCGCACCGAGTTCTCGCGCAGCCGACGCACCGGACAGCCGGCCACGCTGATGCTGGTGGACCTGGACCACTTCAAGCAGGTCAACGACCTGTACGGCCATGCGGCCGGCGACCAGACCATCCTCAACTTCGCGAACCTGCTGCGCCGCCACCTGCGCGATTTCGATGTGCCCGGCCGTTACGGCGGTGAGGAATTCGGCATCCTGCTGCCGGACACCACCTCGTCCGAAGCCCTCGCCCTGGCCAATCGCCTGCGCGAGTCCCTGCATGCGCAACCGGTGCTGGCGGACCACATGGTCACCGCCAGTTTCGGCATCGCCGAACTGGTCGTCGGCATCGACAACCACAGCGCCTGGATCCGCGCCACCGACCGCCTGCTGTACAACGCCAAGTACAGCGGGCGCGACCGCATCATCGTGCGCGGACGCGAGGACCAGGCCGGCGGCGGCGCGACCGACCGCACCACGCTGCGTCCGGCGATGTCCTCGCGCGAACCGGAGGTGCTGTCGCAGCTGCTGCAAGGCATCGACATCAGCGGCACGCCGATCGCGATGTTCGACCCGTCGGACCGGCTGGTGCTGGCCAACGATGCCTATCTGGCGCTGCATTGCCTGCCCGGCGGCGTCGACCGCTACGCCGACATCGTCCACCACTGCCACCGGCAGCGCTGCGGCCCGGTCATCGATGCCGACAGCGCCGACGAGTGGCTGCAGCGGATCGCAGGCGTGCGTCGCAGCCAGCCATGGCGGGCATTCCGGGTCGACACCTACGACGGCCGGTCGCTGCGCGCCGCGGAAACCTGCTTCAACGACGGCTGGATCATCGCCTCGTTCGTCGCCGTCGGGCACTGAGCCGGATCGATCGCCATCGCCCGCGCCATGGCGGGCCGCTCAAGTTTTGCGTGAGCGCGCCGATCTCGTTATCCGAGTCGTATCCATGCGCACCGCGCGCCGCCCTTCCGGAGATCAGTCATGAAGACCGCCACCGTTTCCCTGTCCCTGGCCCTGGCCATTTCCGGCTTGACCCTGCCGTCGCCGGTGCATGCCGCCGATGCCATCACCGACGCGATCCCGGCGGACAACGCGCCGCGCTTCACCGGCCGCTCCGGCACCGTCTGCGGCAAGGTCGAGCGCGCGCGCTACGCCGAGAAGACCGAAGGCGAGCCGACCTTCCTGTACATGGGCGGACAGTTCCCGCGCCACAAGTTCACGGTGCGCATCCAGGGCGCCGACCGCGCGAAATTCAACCCCGCGCCGGAGTCGCTGGAAGGCAAGGACGTCTGCGCGATCGGCCAGATCGAGCCGGACAGCTCGCGCGCCGAGATCGTGGTCACTTCGCCGAGCAACCTGAAGATCGCGTCGATGCGCTGACGTCCGCGTCGCCGGTCGCACTGGCGCCCGGCGGCATTCCTTCGCGCGGCTGCGGCCGCCTTGCGCTCGACCAAGGAAAGCCTCCATGCAGTGGATCAAGAATTCCCGACTGACCACCAAGCTGATGCTGGCATTCGGCATCGTCCTCGTGCTGATGCTGGTGCAGGGCATCGCCGCCTGGCGCGGCCTGCATTCGCTCAACGACGTCACCACCGGAATGGCCGGCAACACCCTGCCGACGGTCAAGACCGCCGGCGACATACGCAGCCTGATCGGCGAGTACCGCGGCTCCAGCTTCACCGGCCTGGTCAATGCCAGCGAAACCGTGAAGGCCGATGCCCGCAAGCGTTCGCAGCAGACCCAGGCCGACATCCTGAAGAAGATCGCCGCCTACCGGAAACTGGTCAGCAGCGCGCAGGAAAAGCAGCTGTTCGAGCGCTTCGTCGCCGACTGGGGCAAGGCCTACCAGTCCTACCAGGACGTCGACGAGATGCTGCAGCTGCAGTTGCCCGACGACGCCCTCAACACCTACATCGGCGATACCTACGCGCTGCACAGTCGCGCCGCGCAATCGCTGACCGCGGTGATCGCGGAAGTCGACCGGCAGGCCAACGCGGCACGCAACGACGCCACCGGCACCTACCGCTCGTCCAGCGTGATGCTGCTGGTGATGCTGCTGGTCGGCGCCGGCGCCGGGCTGGCCATCGCCTGGTTGTTCGCGCGTGCCATCGCCCGTTCAGTCGGCGAGGCGGTGCGCGTCGCCAACGACGTCTCCAACGGCAAGCTCGACGGCAGGATCGACACCTCGCGCAAGGATGAAGTCGGGCAGCTGCTGGGCGCGATGCAACGCATGCAGTCGCAGCTGCAGTCGGTGATCCAGGCGCAGGGCGAGATGGCGCGGCTGCACGACGAGGGCCAGATCAGCTATCGCATGGACGACAGCGCCTTCCCCGGCGAGTACGGCCGCATGGTGCGCGACACCAACGCGCTGGTCGCCTCGCACCTGGAAGCGATCGGCAATGCGCTGAAGATCATGCAGCGCTACTCGATCGGCGACCTGAGCCTGGACATGGAGCAGCTGCCGGGCGAGAAGGCCAACCTCACCGAGACCATGCACACCACCAAGGCCAACCTGTCGGCGATCAACGCCGAGATCAAGCGCCTGGCCGGCGCGGCGGCTTCCGGCGATTTCGCCCAGCGTGGCGACGTCGGCCAGTACCAGCACGACTTCCGCGACATGATCGCGGGACTCAACCAGCTGATGGAAACCACCGAAGGCAACCTGGCCGAAGTGTCGGAACTGCTGCAGGCAATCGCCCGCGGCGACCTGACCGTGCGCATGGACGGCGACTTCCACGGCGTGTTCGCCCGCATGCGCGACGATGCCAACGCCACCGTCGCCCAGCTCACCGACATCGTCGGCCACATCCAGGACGCCTCGGTCCACATCAACACCGCCGCCTCCGAGATCGCCTCGGGCAACGCCGACCTGTCCAGCCGCACCGAACAACAAGCCGCCAACCTCGAGGAAACCGCCGCCTCCATGGAGGAACTGACCTCCACCGTGCGCCAGAACGCCGAGTCCGCCCGCCAGGCCAACCAGCTGGCCATCGGCGCCGCCGGCGTGGCCTCCAAGGGCGGCGACGTCGTCGGCCAGGTCGTCACCACCATGCAGGACATCGAATCGTCCTCGCGCAAGATCGCCGAGATCATCTCGGTCATCGACGGCATCGCCTTCCAGACCAACATCCTGGCGCTCAACGCCGCCGTGGAAGCGGCCCGGGCCGGTGAGCAGGGCCGCGGCTTCGCCGTGGTGGCCAGTGAAGTGCGCACCCTGGCGCAACGTTCCGCCGGGGCGGCCAAGGAGATCAAGGGCCTGATCGAGACCTCGGTGGACAAGGTCGCCGACGGCTCGCGCCTGGTCCACCAGGCCGGCACCACCATGGGCGAGATCGTCGCCTCGGTGCAGCGGGTCACCGACATCATGGCCGAGATCTCCGCCGCCTCGCAGGAGCAGTCCGCCGGCATCGAACAGGTCAACCAGACCATCACCCAGATGGACGAGGTCACCCAGCAGAACGCCGCACTGGTCGAGGAAGCCTCCGCCGCCGCACG
>NZ_VLKN01000018.1 GCF_007830035.1 Luteimonas cucumeris
GATGCCGGCCGAAGCCGAGTCAACCGGGGTCGAATGGCCGCGATGTGTGGCCGAAGACGAGAGCCATTGCTTAAAGAGTTCTTGGGGCCTAACGCCTGAATTAAGCCGACCCGCCCAGTGGTGCCCGATTCCGATGAAGCCACGACGCGGGTTCGGCTTGAATGAATTGTTAGGCCACAACTGGCTGGAATGTCTTGCGGCTTGACCCCAAGACCGCCGCCGGCTGGCCCGTAGGTGACAACGGTAATGCAAAAGCAGCTGGGCGGCACAGCAGTCGTCCGCTTGCCCCGGAACGCTCACTGCGGCCACACGCAAGCAACACACTTCCAAATGCATTTGGCCCGGCGCCATAAGCGTTCTTTCCAGTGGGGCCTAACGCCTGAATTAAGCCGACCCGCCCAGTGGTGCCCGATTCCGATGAAGTCACGAAGCGGGTTCGGCTTGAATGAATTGTTAGCGCTCATCAGGAATCCCATACGTGCTTCATGTCAACTACGATCCAGTTGCCGTCGACTAACTTCACACGGTACGAATACCCACTACCCGAGAGAGGGCCAGACGTGCAACCGCCATCAGAGCGGAACCCGTCGGCTAGTTTCACTATGTCAGTGATGAAACACTTATAACCACCCTCACCAGACTCTTTGAACTGAACGGGTGCGTCGGAGCCACGCTTAAGAGCCGAGCATGGCACGATCTTGAGTGAGCCCATTTGACTTGTAAAAGACGGCGGAGGGTCAGAGTCACCGGGCATGCACAGAGCGATAGGGAGAGTTTTTGATGTTGGCAGAGCGTAATTGCCCGAAATCATGTGCATAAATACAGCTCGCGCTACTTCCTCCTGGTCGGTAGTAAAGGAATGTGTGGGACCAATAGCTGCGCATCCCGCCAGGACCGCTCCACCGACTGCGAGGTAAATTCTCATGAGCGCTAACGCCTGAATTAAGCCGACCCGCGAAGCGGGTTCGGCTTGAATGAATTGTTAGGCGCCACGCTTGACGCCGGATTCTTCCGCGTACAGTTTTCTGGCCAATACTGCAGCCTCAGAAAGCATCGATCGCAACTCATTGTTTGCAGCGTCCACTTGTTGTTCGGTGATCTTGTGCCCGTTAACTGGGCATATGACCAAATCATTGATGCTGCCCATGCCGCCGAAAGCCCCAAGAAAATGCTCGACGCCGCGTAGGTTTAAGTTGCGAATGGTTGCTGCGTCTTTGGCCAGCCACGAACTCCAAGGCTGCTCTCCGAAGGAGCGCAGGAGCGTCGCCGCCGCATCTATGCGATTGGCCAAGTCTACGATGTCAGGATGCACGGTTTTGGTCATTGCTTTTGTGGCGCCTAACGCCTGAATTAAGCCGAGCCGCGAAGCGGCTTCGGCTTGAATGAATTGTTAGGGCTCATTGAATGACAGCTCGATCGATGTGTAAAAGGGTGTTGGCCACTGCCCAGCAAGGCCAGCTGCTGAAATTGCTTTATGCACGCACTGCGCCAGTGGAGTTTCACCCTTGCGCCAGCTCTCAGCCACCGATCCGTCAGTATTGAGAGAGAAAACTACGGTAAACGCAGACAGATCCATGCCGGGACGGCCGCACGTTGCCATGGCTGATCCGAGGGCGTTGCCTTGGGCCGGTAGCAGTTGAGAGCTCATCTCCTTGGATAGATTTGCTTCATTGGCATCAGCCAAGGCCTTAGCCTGATCGAAGCTCATAGGGGCTGAAGCCAGCTGAGCAGCAAGAAGTAATTCTTTGAGCATCGTGAACCTTCCTATGAGCCCTAACGCCTGAGTTAAGCCGACTTGCGTAGCGGAGCCAACAACATGGCAAGCTCTTCCTGCCATGTTGTTGGTGGAGCGAAGAAAGTTCGGCTTGAACGAATTGTTAGGCCGCAACTGGTCCATGCCACCCATTGCTACCGGACTGCTTTGGCCTACCCCTGAGGCGAACACTACCGCAGATGTGAGCGGGCCGCGATGCGCTACCACAACCACCGGGCCAAGCGCATTAGGAGGTCGCAGAGCCAGCCGAATACATTCGGGGCGAAACGAGGGAAGGCAAAGGACAGGATGGCGAACCCAACGATTGCCCCGACCAGCCAGGAGAGCGGGAGTGCGCTGTCCGAGACTGGTGCAATCTGGCTATTGAGAAGCAGCCAGAGAAGGCCCATGAGAGGCACAGCGAACAAGAGCGACGCGAACGCAGCGGCCAGGCGCCCGCCAAACGTGAGGTCCGAATCGATACTTTGACGTGCTCGGGTACGTGACATGCGGCCTAACGCCTGAATTAAGCCGACCCGCGAAGCGGGTTCGGCTTGAATGAATTGTTAGGCATCACCTGCCGTCTCTCTGAGCGACACCCGTAAGCTTGTCAGCTGGCAGGCCGTTGTAGATTTCCTCAACCTCGCGCGGCTCCGTAATAGTCTTGTGCGCGATGAAATTTACTAAGCGAAACAATTTGTTTACAGTATCTCGATCGTCCCGCAAGTCGATCGTTCCAGGATGCACTGCATCATTGCCAATGACGCGAACACTATCTAGTGCTTGTTGCACGCGCAGCGGGAGACCGGCAGCCACTAGCGCACCAATGTCTGCGTTTATGTTTCTACCGGGCTGCCCAAGAAATACACAAAGCTTCTGGATTGCTAAGCGGAGCAAGGCGGCTGCGCCTCTGGGCGATAGGCTTGCGATGTTCTGCGCCTCTTCATAGTCCGCTCGAATGTCTGATGGGAGATCACTGTTTGGTGGTTCGGCAGAGGAGTGAAGCGGAAAGATGATCTTATCTTTAAGCCAGATGGTTGGGGCCCTGCAACTCGCGCAATTCGATAGAACGAAAGCTTGGTTCGCGTACTGCAGCCCATAGCCGTCCTCTCGCTCCGATGCCTGCAAGTGATACCAAACCTGCTTGGCATACACGCTGCAGCTTGGGCAATTGAAGGCCTCAATGCCTAAGGTTGGCGGAATGTAGTTGGCCTTCTGCATACGTGAAACTCTCCCCTGTGATGCCTAACGCGTGAATTAAGCCGACCGGCGAAGCCGGTTCGGCTTGAATGAATTGTTAGGCCACAGGGCGACAAGGACGTAGCTGCTCAAAAGCCATGGAAGGAAAAACTGACTGGCTATATTGGAGTAGCTTGAGAGATACCCAAGTGATTGAACCGTGGAGTCGTCGAACCAAGCCATGATACCTACAGCCAATGTGGATACAGCAATGGGCGAAATGATCCTTGTCAGGAACCGAGCCAAGAGCAATGTCACTGGAAAAACGGTTGCGCAGGAAAGCAAGGCAAAGATCAACGCAATAACAGGTATTGATGGTTTCGAGTTGGCGCAAGCGTCCGCGGCAGTCTCGCAATCCATTTGGAAGAGAAACAGAATTACCGCCGTTAGCGCAGACGTTGGCAGAGCTATGAGTATTCTGTCGGTGCGAGTCATACTTAGTCTGTGGCCTAACGCCTGAATTAAGCCGACCCGCGAAGCGGGTTCGGCTTGAATGAATTGTTAGGCACCACGCCGGTGACCGTGGCGGCCGTGCATGTGAAGCTACCACCCAAGCCGATGCACGGCTCAAGAGTGACAAGAAGAGGCGTGCTATCGGCTACATCCAGGCGATCAAGCACGTTATCCGATGCCAGCTCACCAAGTTGAATGTCCCGAACGCCAGTGAACAAAAGAGCGACCACAGCGCTCTTGCCGGCGGAGGCATCAATGTAGGAAAGCTCCAGCGTGACGACACCCTTGGCTGAGTAGTCAAAGGACATTAGCCGAGCATCGGCAAAGTCCGGCCAGTAGCCGAAGATTGACGTGACCGCATCAGAGTTGGAGATCATGCCTGTGGTGCCTAATGCCTGAATTAAGCCGGCCCGCGAAGCGGGTTCGGCTTGAATGAATAGTTAGGCCTCACTCCGCGATATGCGAAGCGAGAACCTCCTGAACAGTTGACGACGCTACACCTTGCTTGGCGATGACGTCGAAAAGGCTGCGAGAAATCGTGTAGTCCCCCTGAGGCAGTTGCTTATAGAAGGGCGGGCTCTTGGGAGAAAGCATGATCCAGATGTTCTTAGATTTATCGTGGCTTGGGACAGTCAAAAGAATGTAGCCGGCATGACTAGAGAAAGCTGGCGCGGCAACAGGATGTTGCCGTGTGGCGTACTCTCGAACCTGAAGGATCGACCATTCGTGCTTGTCTCCGAACGACTCGCGGCCGTCAATAGCTGGGGAGCAGCCGGAACATACCAGAGCTGCCAGAACTAGAAATTGCCAGAGTTGTTTCATGTGAGGCCTAACACCTGAATTAAGCCGAGCCGCGAAGCGGCTTCGGCTTGAATGAATTGTTAGGCCCCACCCCGGGAACCCCAAGCGGCCGTCACCACGCCGCACATGCTTGCCTCAACCTTGTCAGTTGAAATGGGGCGCGTGAAGTTGATGACCGCCTGCTCTCCGGTGCGAATGGGGCGCTGGAGTTGTATCAGAGCCTTCTGCACGGGCGAGGATGGCGCTGAGCACGAGCCGAAGTTGACCGCAAACTCAATTGCCTCGAGGTCGGATTGAGTGACGTTTTGGAGATGAATAAACCAAGTGCCGTCGTCGACCCACCAAGTTGAGCGGCCCTCAATCATCTCTGCGTCTGAGGCTTGGAGTTGCGCAAACGCCGGGGATATCTGTGGCGAGACAATGCCCTTACCAGCAGCGATCTCGCCAGCCATCACTTTGCTCCTAAGGCTCTCGACGCGCTCGTAGTACGAATCCGGAAGGGAAGTTTGTGATGCAGTGGACTCGGGCGCTGGGGCAGAGCCGCACCGGAAGTGGATTGTTCCGGTTGCTCCCTGGGCTGGGCGGCGGAGCATTCCGCTGTTATTGATGGTGCCTGGAACCGCCTCGGATCCGCCGCTATCTACAAGCTCCGCCTCCACGCCGCTGCTCTTTTGACAGAAGGCGTTAGCCTTTGTCGTGAGCTTAGCGATGATTCCATCGGAGCTGCCGAATATCGTGAAGTTTCGGTCGGTCATCATATAGACGCCCTTGCCGATTGGGACAGCTTGCGGGTCTTTGGCGAGAGCATTACCGCTCAGGGCCAAGCCAACAATTACGAAGATTGCTTTCATAGAACCCCCCCTTTGTTGAGCAGCCCCATGTGGGGCCTAACGCCTGAATTAAGCCGACCCGCGAAGCGGGTTCGGCTTGAATGAATTGTTAGGCCTCGCCCGCAATGGCCTGCCCAATGCTTATCTCGTTGCCACTTGGGTCTGCGATGCGAAAATCCCGCATGCCGTATGGCCGGTCCTCGATAGGGACGACAATCGTGACGCCCGCATCTACAAGGGCTGCATAGTAGTCATCTACGCCGGAGACGCCCAGATAGACATGTGCTGCACCCGCAGGTTTTGCACCTGCACGTTGCGTGAGAGTGATCTCAATACTGTCTCGGCAAACGGCAGCAATGTCAGGTGGCTCACCCCACGACCACGCCAGATCGAATCCGAGCGTCTGGCAATAAAAGTCTATCGACTTTGCAAGGTCGGTTACCGAGAGGATTGGGGAGACAGACTCGATCTTCATGGACTCAATGACCTATGTGCGAGGCCTAACGCCGGAGTTAAGCCGACCCGCGAAGCGGGTTCGGCTTGAATGAATTGTTAGGCAACAAGCCCATGCCCCTACGAGACGGAAACGTCGGGAGTTGCGCCGCATGAGTTGCATGCGGCCGAAGTGATAGTTGGGCCAATTGCACTCTCTGCCCCCCACGTGACAGAGAAACGGCTGAAAGGCTTTCCGGACTGCCAAGATGCACCATAAGACGATCCGTGCTGAAGAATCCTGACGGATTCAGTTTGACCGCAACCGCACGTCAACGTGTGTGTTGTCTCGTCAATGACTCCCATGGAATGCCTCCTTGTTGCCTAACGCCTGAGTTAAGCCGAGCCGCGAAGCGGCTTCGGCTTGAACGAATTGTTAGGCCCCAACATAGCGCAAGGAACCCACGGCCGGAAGTT
>NZ_VLKN01000019.1 GCF_007830035.1 Luteimonas cucumeris
CTGCCGTTGGCCTGGAAGTAGCGGATGCCCTCGGCCACCGTCGCGTCGAGTTGGGCCAGGTTGACCGCATCGGTGTCCGCCGTGCCGGCGGCGACGTTGGAAATCGTCGTGCCACCCGTGCCACCCAGCGTGATCTGTGCCTGTGTCGTGTCGACATAGGTCACCGCCGGATTGGTCACCACACCGTTGGCATCGAGCGTGAAGCCGGCCGACTGCAGCTGGCCAACGTTCACCGCATTGGTCGCCAACGTACCCGCGGCGAGGTTGGTGATGCGGCGTTCGGTCCCCGCCGCACCGATCGACACCGTGTCGGCCTCGTCGGCCACGGAATTGAAGCCCAATGCCACCGCACCGGTGGCCGACGCCTCGCTGCTGTCGCCGATGGCGACGCTGCCTTCGCCGCTAGCCACCGACGAGCGCGCGATGGCCACCGCGCCCGCGCCGGTGGCCGAGGCATCGTCGACCCCCAAGCGCTCGCCGTCGGCCTGGAAGTAATGCACGCTGACGGTGCCACCGATCGCGTCCTCGAGCTGGCTGAGGTTGATCGCATCGGTCTGGAGAGTGCCGTCGGCCACGTTGACGACGCGTCGCTCGGCACCCAGTGCGCCAACCGACACCGTATCGGCCTGGTCCGCCACCGAGTTGGCGCCCAGCGCAACCGCATTGGCTGCCGTCGCACTGCTGCCGAAACCCAGCGCGGTACCCAGCGCCGCGCCGACATTGCTGCTGGCACCGAATGCCGACGCCTGCGTCGCTCCGACCGCGATCGTGCTGTCGGTGCCGACCGCCGTGCTCTCGTCGGCCAGCACCTGCGTGCCGCTGCCGATGGCGATGTCGCCCGCGCCGGACGCGATGCTGTTCGGGCCCAGCGCGACGCTGGTGCCGCCATGGGACTGGCTACCGCTGCCCAACGCGACCGCGCCTCCTGAGGCCAGGCTGCCGTCGCCGATGGCAAGGCTGCTGGCGCCGTCGGCCTCTGCGTTGCGCCCCACGGCCACCGCGCCCATGCCATTGGCCGTGGCGTCGTCGTTGCCGTCGCTCGCGCCGTTGGCCTTGAAGTAATGCACCTCGACGGTGCCGCCGATGGCGGCCTCGAGCTGGCTGAGATTGACCGCGTCGGTCTGGCCGGTACCGTTGGCGACGTTGACGATGCGGCGTTCACCACCGACGGTGCCCACCGACACAGTGTTCGCCTGATCGGCCGCCGAGTCTGCGCCCAGCGCCACGGCGTTGGCCGCGCTGACGCTCGCTCCGGGGCCGAGCGCCGTGCCTCCCCCAGCGGCAGCGTTGACAACAGCGCTCGTGCCCAGCGCCATGCTGAAGTTGCCCTCTGCACGGCTGTTCAGGCCCAGCACCACCGACTGCTGCGCGCTGGCGACGGCGCCTTGGCCGATCGCAATGGAAAAGTCGCCGATGGCCTGACTGTTTTGGCCCATTGCCGTGGCGCCACTCCCGGTGGCCTGGGCTTGCTGACCCACCGCTGTGGCCTGGCCGCCGCTGGCCGTACTGCTCTGGCCCAGCGCCGTGGCGCCGAGCCCCGTGGCTTCGGCCTCATGGCCCAGAGCGGTAGCTTCTCCCTGATTGGCGAGGCTGCCCTGACCGACCGCCGTGGCATCCTGGGCGGTGGCCTGGGCGAGCTGACCTATCGCCGTCGTCTGGGCCGCACTGGCCGTCGCGTCCTGCCCGACGGCGATGGAGGCCTCGGCCGTCGCCTCGGCCGACTGCCCCACCGCCAACGCACCCAGGCCCGCGCGCGACTGGTTGCCGAACGCGGAGCCGCCGTCGCCACTCACCTGCGCATTCGCACCGATCGCGGTCGCCGCCAGGAAGTTGGCCGAGGCAATTTCATCGGGAGTGATCAGATCGTCGTTGTTGAGGTCGACAAAACCACCGAACGCCGCTGCGCCATTGCCACCGGTAGCCTGCGCCCCACCGCCCGCGGCGATGGCGCCTTCCGTCGTGGCCTGCGCGCCCGAGCCCAGCGCCGTGCCGAATGCACCGCTGGCCAGCGAACTGCTGCCCGCGGCGGTCGAATTGGTGCCGGTCGCCTGCGCATCGTCTGTGCCGTCAAGCAAGCCGTCGGCCTCGAAATAACGGATTCCTTCGGCCGCCTGGACCTCGAGGCCCAGCAGCGCCTCTCCGACATTGTTGAAGGTGCCGCTATTGAGCTGATAGACCGGCGCGCTCAGGGTACCGTCTGGGTTCACCACCACGCCGCCGCCCAGATGGTCGGCTATGGTCTGACGCCCTAGAAACAACTGACTGCCGTTGATCGCGTCGGTGCTGGCAACGCTCACCGTACCCGGGGCGACGTTGACTATCCTGCGCTCGCCACCTGCGGTTCCAACAGACACCGTGTCAGCCTGGTCGGCCACCGAACCGGCGCCGAGCGCCACCGCGTTGGCGGCCGTCACGCTGCTGTTGGCGCCAAGCGCCGTGCCTTGGTTGGCTTCGACCACCACGTTGCTGCCTACCGCGGTGCCGTTGATAGCGGTGACGCTGCTCTGCGAACCCACCACGGTGCCATTGGTCGCAGTCGCGGTCGCTAAACTGACCGAACCGAGTACCGTGGAAAAATCACCCACGGCCCCCGTGTTGTTTCCTATGGACACGGCCGAATTACCCGAATCGGTGCCCGACACCGTCGTCGCCCCCCTGCC
>NZ_VLKN01000020.1 GCF_007830035.1 Luteimonas cucumeris
CAGCGGCCGTGTGTTTCTGGCTTGCCACTCGGGCAATCGAGCCGCGGCCTAACAATTCATTCAAGCCGAAGCCGCTTCGCGGCTCGGCTTAATTCGGGCGTTAGGCGCCACAACGAATGTCTTCATCCGCTCAAGTTCTCAATGAAGTAAGCCGGCTACTTGACGCGCTCCCAGGAGTCACGGTCACAGGCGGCCATATTTCTGGGTACGTCGCCACCCTTGAGATCGATACTCATAGTGGTAGCTCGGCACTCGTAGTCCAGCGGCTCTGTGAGGCGGCAAATGTGTCATTTGAGCCAACCGTCCGGCCGCACGAGCCGGAGCTCCGCGGAAATACTGCTTGGGTGCTGACGGCCAGTACTCAGGGATTTGACACAATAGAGCATGGTTACTTGCAGTTGCTAGCCATCCATCTCGTCTGGCATCTTCATGGCAATGGTGCAATCCAGGCGCCGGCGGCAAATGAGCTCTTGTGTATGTGGCATGGCGCCCGGGTTGGCGCCTAACAATTCATTCAAGCCGAACCCGCTTCGCGGGTCGGCTTAATTCAGGCGTTAGGCCCCATGGGACACATCCTCTGCACGGCCATTATCTTCCTCGCGATTGGCACGGCGTCGGCCGCTGAGCCTTCGCTGGTCAGTGATCAAGAGCTTTCGCTGGGTGGCATCGCTCTCGGCGACACAGAGGTTGCTGTTCTACACAAGCTCGGACAGCCTCGCCGTGCTACGGATACTGGTGACTTCCTCAACATCCGTATGGAATACCCGGGCTTAACCGTATGGCTAGGTGAGGGGCGTCGCGTCGGTGAGGTACTCAGCACTTCCAAACAGCACTGCACGCCAGCCGGCGTGTGCCCTGGTACTCCCTTCGCTCAGGCAAAGGAAAAATACGGCCCGCCGCTGGTGGCCAATCGAGAGGACGGCACCTTCATGGAGTATCCAAGCTCCCAATCGGCCTGCTGGCTGCAGATTGCCGTCAGCAAGGGCATCGTTAGGTCCGTGCGGGCTGAGTGCCAGCCGTGATGGGGCCTAACAATTCATTCAAGCCGAAGCCGCTTCGCGGCTCGGCTTAATTCTGGCGTTAGGCCTCATGGAAAGAGTCGCTATTAGCCAAGTTGAGATTGATGGGGATGGTCGGCTCCACGTTGTCCCGACAAACCACTCACTCCCATACATTTATCGGGAGGGGATGGAGATCCAATGGGATTCTGGCCGCGCCTCTTTGCACTCCCCCAAGCCACGAGTTTGGTCGTATGCCCATTGGTTTCAGCAGATTCTGGCTGCTGCTCGGGAGCAGGGCTGTCACCTAGAGCTATCGTCCAGCACCAGATGGATCAACATTGATGCAGGCCTCAAGAATCAGCTGTTGCAAACTGGCAATGAGGCCTAACAATTCATTCAAGCCGAACCCGCTTCGCGGGTCGGCTTAATTCAGGCGTTAGGTTGCAATGGCAGATAACCCGTATTCGCCGCCAAAAGCAGAACTGCGTGAGGTGGAGGCCGCCGGATGGCTCCCCACTACTCTCCCACCTTTCCTTTCCTCGCTGTTCCTAGTTCCGCTGGGTTTCGTTCTTTTCGGGGCTGTGACACGCCAGCCCGACTTTCTTCTCAACCCAGACTTCATCGCTACCCTGGCCGCTTGTTCAATCGCCTCAGCGCTCCTACTTCGGCTCTATCGCAGCGCCAATTGGGTCATTCGTGCGCTACTGGCTCCGCCGATAACTTCTGCTCTACTGTTGCTTGTCATAGTCGGGTTGCGCGTGGTTGCAACCTAACAATTCATTCAAGCCGAAGCCGCTTCGCGGCTCGGCTTAATTCAGGCGTTAGGGGGCTTGGATGCAGCGCATAGAGTTGACCGAGATAAAAAAGCGCGCAGAGATCATTTCCGCGCGCTCCATCGAGTCGCTTCAGTCCAACCTAAAGTCCCTTCACGCCAAGAATGCGGCTCAAGGCAGGCTTCGTTCAGGTGCAACGGTCAAGGAATCGGCTGGTATCGCACGCTCTACTATCCAATCCTATTTCTCAGAGCTTGAGCAATTTGTTCGCTCGAGGCCGGACGGAAGTCCGGGATTTGATGCCACGATTATTGATGCCATCTCCAGCAGCACTTCCTCACTAATCTCATCCATCAATGATGGCTTGCTAAAAAGCGCAACTCTCGCTGGAAACGCCAGCCTCGTTAGTGCGGTCGAGCCTGAAGTCACCTCGGAGCTTTCCGCCTCTCAAGAAACATTTCGCTCAAACATTCGAGCGTATTGGGCCACTAAGGCCTCAACTCTCGGCTTGAGCCGTACAGATAAGGTGCTACTTGGTACTGAGGCCATCTTTATCGTTGCGGCCGCCATTATCATTGGTATGTGGATCAATGATCCAAAGGGATCGTATGAGCCGTATTTGGCGCTATTCGGCATTGGCATACCGGCTATTGAGATCTTTAGGCGTGTGGCTAAACGGCACGCCCCCTAACAATTCATTCAAGCCGAAGCCGCTTCGCGGCTCGGCTTAATTCAGGCGTTAGGCCGCTTAGGGAGGCCGCATGATGGATACAGAAGTTGTTCTTGGTACTAGTGGGCTGGCCGCACTTTTCTTCGT
>NZ_VLKN01000021.1 GCF_007830035.1 Luteimonas cucumeris
TGCGGCGCGCAGTACTGCCATCGCGATACTTGACGATGAAGCGGTCGAAGCCGGTCGGCGCCTGCGTGCGCGCCAACGGCACGATGTTGCGGCTTTGCAGCAGGCGTGCCGCCGGGGCGGCGCTGTTCGAATTCGCCGGCGTGGCGGCATGGGCGGTCATGCTGGCCAGCAGGGCGGCGGCCAGGGTGCCGACGGCCAGGTGGCGGGTGTTCCTCTTCATCTGTGGCTCTCTCCCGTGGATTTCAAAAGTGACGCGAGGACGGCGGTGCCGTTGCGCGGATGCCGGCTGTCGTCGCGGTGACGCGTTGTGGAACGAAGTGGAGTCAGACCGCCATGCCGTGCAGGCCGAGGCCTGCACGGCATGGCAGGTGTTTCATCACCAGCTGATGCCGGCGCCGCCGCTGACGGTGTTCTCGCTGCCGGAGAACGCCGCACCCAGCGACACGCTGGCGCGTTCGCCGACCGCACGCTGGTAACCCAGCGCCCAGGCCTGGCGGCCGCCCTGCGCACCGACACCGATCGCCATGCGGTTCACGCCGCTGAGGTTGGCGCTGTTCATCGCCATGCCGGTCAACGCACCGCCCATCGCCCCGATGCGGTCGATGCGCTGGTCCTGGCGGTCGAAGCGCTGGCCAACTTCATCGCGCAACTGGGTGAACTCGTCGGTCACCGCGTTGAAGCGCATGTCCGCGTAGCTCTTGGCCGAGGACAGGGTCTGCGTGGCGGTCTTGTCGGCGTAGGCGCGCGCTTCGGCGGTGGCCGCCGCGGTGGCATCGGCTTCGGGCGCGACGGGCGTGCCCTCTGCCAACGGTGCGGCCATCGGCACCGGGGCGTGATCGCTTGCGGCCGCGGTGATCTGGCCGCTGGATGCGTTGCGGGTGGCGACGGCGGTGGACGGTTCGGTAGTCGATGCTTCGACACTCGCCGCCTCGACACTGGCCACTTCGACACCCGAGGCTTCGACGGGCGCAGCCTGGACAGCTGTCGCGGTGGTTGCCGTTGCCGTCTTCGCCGTCGTGGCCACGGCCGTCTTCGCCGTCATGGTGCTGGCGGTGGCCGCCGGTGCTTCGGCGCTGGCCGCAGTGGTCGGCGTACCCACCTGGATGTTGTCCACCTGCCCCTGCAGGTCGTTCAACTTGTTGTCCACTGCCGTAAACGCCGCCCCGACGTTGTGGTAGCTGCCGCCCTGGATCGCATAGGTCGGGGCCACGAACGCGCCGTTGGCAAAGCCGGCACCGCCGCCGAAGGCATTGGCGATGGTCTGCACCTGGCCGACATTGACCGCATCGCTGGCCTGGGTACCGGCCGCCAGATTGGTGATCTGGCGATTGCCGATGGCCACGCTGTTGCTGCGGGTGGCGATCGAACCGGCGCCCAAGGCCACCGAGTTGGCAGCCGTGCCGCTGACCCTCGCATTGCTGCCGATCGCCACGCTGTTGGCGGTGGAGGCCATCGCGTTGGCGCCGATCGCGGTGGCGCCATCGGTCATGGCGTTGCTGAAGGAACCCAGCGCCGTGCTCTCGAGGCCCTGTGCCTGGGCGTTGTTGCCCACGGCCGAAGCCAGGTCGCCCTGCGCCTGGCTGGCCGCACCGACGGCCACCGACAGCGCACCGTCGGCACTGGCCGAGGCACCGGCGGCAATGCTGTTCTCGCCAGCGGCGATGGCACCTGCCTCGCC
>NZ_VLKN01000022.1 GCF_007830035.1 Luteimonas cucumeris
GCTGCGCGAGGCGATCGAGCCGTCGCTGTCGCTGGAACTGTCGGTGAACTGCACCGTCAGGCCATTGATGCTCGAACTGAAGCCCGCCGTCGGCGGCGTGTTGGGAGCGGGCCCACCACCGTCGGTCTTGGCCAGTTCGCCGAGGAAGGCCAGGCCCAGCTTGGCGAGCGGCACGCTGGGCGCGGCGCTGTTGCCCATGTTGGAAAGCGTGTCGTTGGGCGTGTGGATGGCGTTGTTGAAACTGGCCTCGAACATCATCGTCGACGGATAGCCGGCACTGGTCCATGAAGCGTGATCGGAACAGGCATAACCGCAGGTGTAGGTGCCGCGGGTCAGCCCGAGCGGCGCCAGGTAGGTGTCGAACACGTTGCGCACGAACTGCTGCAGGCTGGCGTTGCTGTAGTCGGTGAGCAGCTGCATGTCGACGCTGGCGCCGGTGGCGTAGTTGGTCATGTCCAGCTGCAGCACGCCGACCACGTTCTTGCCCTGCGCCTGGAACGACTGGGCGATGGCATTGGAACCGCGCAGGCCCACTTCCTCAGCGGCGTAGCCCATGAACTTGACCGTGCGTTTCGGTTTCCAGCCATTGCCCAGCGCGATCCGGATCACTTCGGTGAGAGTGGCGATGCCGGATGCGTCGTCGTCCGCGCCCGGCGCGTCCATGCTGTTGCCGCTGCCGGAGTTGGAGATCGAATCCAGGTGGCCGCCCAGCACCACGACCTCGTTGGGCAGTTCCGTGCCCTGGATGGTCAGGATCACCGACGGCTGGGTCGAACAGTTGCTGCACGCAGTGAACAGTTCGGCGCTGACATCGCTGCGGCCATTGGCCAGCGACAACCAGGTATCGCGGATCCACGTCGCGGCGTTGCGGCCATGCGTGCTGGCGTAATAACGGTTCGGATAAGCCGTCGACAGATGCTCGATGGTGCTGCGGATGTTGCCGGCCTGCACCTGCGGCAACCACGGGTTGACCGTGGCCTGGTTGTCGATCGTGTAATCGACCAGGAACACCGTTTCGCGCGCCCGCTGCGAACGGTCGGCGCGAATGAACGCATCGGCCTCGGCGCGGGTCTTGAAAGCGAAATAGCCACCGCAGCGCTTTTCCCTGGAATGGATGAGTTCGCTGACCGTGGACAACTGGTGCGCCTTGATCTCCGATACCACCAGGTCGTTGCCGGTGCCGTCGCGGCGACCCATGCCGTTGCGGGCGATCGCGGCGATGCTGTTGCTGTAGGTATCGCGCGAGGTAACGATGAAGACCTGCGCGAACGGGTCCTGCTCCAGGGCTATCGCGGCGATCTCGTCCGCGTGGTGCGAATGCCCGGAAGCCTGGGCTTGCGCCAGCGCATCGCCGCCCAGCAGCAGGCCGGCCAGCAATGACGCAAGCAGTGTGCATTGCAGTTTCATGTGAACACTCCTTCGTTACCGGGCGCGGGGGTTCGCGTCCGGATCCGTGTTTGCAATCGCTAATGAAATCGGGCGCGGGAACCGGGCGGAGGCCCGCCCGGCGTTGACGCCAGTTCGAAGGAAGAGGATCACGGCCCCGGCCACGGCCGGGGTCGTGATGCCTTCAGTGCAACAACTCAGAAGGTGACGCTCCAGCTGTTGATGTAGCCGGTGTCCTGCGGA
>NZ_VLKN01000023.1 GCF_007830035.1 Luteimonas cucumeris
TACCGTCATTACGCGGCTGTGGGCCCAACAGCATGCCCTCTAACAATTCATTCAAGCCGAAGCCGCTTCGCGGCTCGGCTTAATTCAGGCGTTAGACCGCGCACATGACTCAGCATGAATTCGGATGGATTGTTGTCCTGGTCGGCGCGCTTTACACCATTGGCCTTGCTGCCTTTCCACATGTGTTCAACAACAGTCTGCTTTGCCCACGCTGGGGACTATTTGGCCCTGCAGCTAGCCGACTCAGCGGCATTGGCGGCGGGCTCACGATGGTTTCACTAGGCTTAGTACATCTCAATACGGTTCATCACAGCGTCCCAGCATGGCTCCCTTGGGGATTGGTTATTGTGTCGGCGTTGGTTATGGGTTTTGGAGGATTCCGTGACCCCCTGTACAAGGGCGCGGTCTAACAATTCATTCAAGCCGAAACCGCTTCGCGGTTCGGCTTAATTCAGGCGTTGGGCCCGGTCGGTGCAAGGGCTGTAGCGGGGTTCTAGCGAGATGCTTGTAACTCGCTCTGCTGGACGCAGTGGCAGGCACAGCCCGTTCTTCCGGGGGCATGTTCGCCGTAGGCGCGTGTGTTTTCTTGCTTCGGCAGGGCGCCGCCGGTTGCAACAGGTCTGTCGCTCCACACGGGCGGCGCTCGCGGCCTGGGCTTGTGCGGCTTCGGTTGGGCGGCGGTACCGGCTCCGGCCAGCGTTTGGTCTTGGCCGCTCATTGCGGTCGCCCTGCGTGGAGCGTTTCTGGGCTCCGGAGGCTGTGGCGGCCATTGCGTCGTGTGGCTTCGCCCGGCTACCTTGGTGCCCAACAAGTCATTCAAGCCGACGCCGCTTCGTTACGGCAACAGGGCGGCACTGAAAAGCGTGCCACCCTTTTGCCTTCACTACGCAGCGCGGCTTAATTCCGGCGTTAGGCGCCAAATGACGCAATCTAGCGAAACCGTAGAAATGTTCCGGCCAGTCGGGCCGCAAGAGTTGGAACTGCTCCGCCAGAACGGCTTCACTCGTTGGCCGCCCCGCCTTCCGGAGCAGCCCATCTTTTATCCGGTCACTAATGCGAAGTACGCGGCAGAAATCTCTGAGCGGTGGAACACCACAGATTTCGGGTACGGGGCTGTGACCCGCTTCTACGTCAGGGCCAGCTTTATGGCCAGCTACCCCATCCAACAAGTTGGCGGGTCGTACCATACCGAGTGGTGGGTGCCAGCTGAGGACCTGGAGTCGCTCAACGACAATATCGTTGGGCTGATTGAGGTCATTCAAGAGTTTGGCGCCTAACAATTCATTCAAGCCGAACCCGCTTCGCGGGTCGGCTTAATTCAGG
>NZ_VLKN01000024.1 GCF_007830035.1 Luteimonas cucumeris
TTCAAGCCGAAGCCGCTTCGCGGCTCGGCTTAACTCAGGCGTTAGGCCTCATACCAATGATCAAGCCGGACTCGATTTTCTATCGACTTCCCACGGAGCATGATCGCAAGCAGGCCCTTTTTCTTGACGGTATCCGGCACGCTGCCGAGATTGCGCAACTTGGATACCGCCGCTTACAACACACACTTACAAAGATCGCGACAACTGACGACACCCCAAAGAGCAGCGTGTATGCCGCTGCCTATTTAGACGCCTGGTCTTTTGTTGATGCCGTAGATCGTTTCAGGCTTCTGTTAGAACTACTGCCTAACTTTCACCTCGGCTCACCTCCCTCAGGCCAAAAGTCTTTTTTTGAGGTGGCTGCCCCTGTCCGTCAACTTCGCAATGTGGCGGACCATCTAGCGCAAAGAGCTGACTACGTCGTAGCGCGGCAGGGCACGGCGCTAGGATCACTTAGTTGGTTCACGGTAACGGACCTTTCTAAACACCAAGGTCTGCTTTGCGTGGTTGTGCCGGGGACCACTCAAGTAGGCAGCCATCCAGCCAAAGTACCCGCGGGCAAAATCATGGACATCCCAACCGGGTACATTCACCTTGCCGCTGGGGAGCACATGGCCAACCTTTCTGAGGTCTTTGGCAACATGTCGGAGTTCGTAGCTATTCTTGAGGCATCTCTTGAGCGTTCAATCAGCGCGGCAGGGCTGCAAGGTTCTCAAGCGGGCGCAGACCTTATCATTAAGGCCAACATCAACTTTCGGCCTCCCAGCAATGAGGCCTAACAATTCATTCAAGCCGAAACCGCTTCGCGGTTCGGCTTAGTTCAGGCGTTATACGGTGTTGCAACTCACGCCGTCACAGGTGTTGCTTCGTCCATCGTGTCGCGTTTGCTGTACCGCCTTCGGACAGTTCTTCCCGCACGGCGATCGGGCTAGTTCGTCGCATTCTTCCTGCAGCATCCACCCTTCGCCCACCACGCCGTCGCTTCGGTTACTCCACGTTGGGTGGCTTCCGGTTAAAGCAGCCGGTCACGGCAATTGCTACTCTTGCGCCTGGGTCGGGGGGTCTTGGCAGTCGCAGCCTCCATCATTGGCGGCTTCACTGGGCACCACCGCATAACAAGTCATTCAAGCCGAAACCGCTTCGCGGTTCGGCTTAATTCCAGCGTTAGATGGCATGGGAGGCATCATGGGAACTGAGGATCAAGAGAGTTTTGTCA
>NZ_VLKN01000025.1 GCF_007830035.1 Luteimonas cucumeris
CACTGCAGATACAGCGGCTGCATGTAGCTGCCGTAGCCTTCGTGCAGCCACATGTCGTCCCAGCTGGTGTTGGTCAGCTGGTTGCCGAACCACTCATGGGCGAATTCGTGCTGCAGCAATTCGTCGTATCCGAATTCGTCCTTGGCATATTCATTGCCGTAGGCATTGATGCTCTGGTGCTCCATGCCCTTGTGGGGCGTTTCGACCACGCCCATCTTCTCGCCAGCGAACGGAAACGGGCCGATGTGGTTCTCGAAGAAGTCCAGCAGCAATGGAAACTGTTCGAACAGGACCTTGGCCTTAGCTTCGTTGCCGCGGAGGTACCAGAAGCGCATCGGAATGGTATTGCCGTAACGGCTCTTGTAGTCCGCTTCGATCAGTTCATAAGGACCGATGTTGAGCGCGATCGCATAGGTGTTCGGATCGCTCACACGCCAGTGATACGTGCGCCAGCCGTCCTTTTCTTGCATGCCCATCGCCACGCCGTTGCCGGCAGCCACCAACGGTGCAGGAACCGTGATGTGCTGGTCGACCTGCAGCGGCTCGCCCTGCGGATGGTCGATGCACGGCCAGAACAGGTCACAACCCTGAAGCTGCACCGCGGAGGCGATCCATGGCTCGCCGGTCGGCGCCTTGGACCAGACGAAGCCGCCGTCCCACGGCGCGCGATCGGCCACGTGCGGGTTGCCGGCATAACGGATGCGCAGCGTCGTGCTGTCACCCGTTGCCAGCGGCTGCGGCAAGTCGACCGTCATGCGACCTTCGGGATTGCTCCAGTCCTGCGCAGCCAGCGCCTTGCCGTCAACCTCGACCCGATCGATCTTGAAATTGCGGTCCAGGTCCACGACCAGCCGGGTCAGCGGGGCCGTGGCGCGGAAGGTCAGCGCAGCGTCGCCGTGCAGGCTGCGATTGGCTGGATCGACCTTGAACTGCAGGTCGGCCTTCTCGAACACCACCGCTTCCTGCTCCGGCGTGCGTGGCGCGCCGGAGTCGTACGTGTGTCCGCTCAACTCTCCCTGCTTTGCCACCAAGGGTGTGGAACAAAGCCATAGACAAGCCAACAACAAGCCCCTGCGCATTTCCATTCCCCTTGCTGAATTCGGCATTGCCGCACTGCGATGCGGGATCAATCTTTCCTACTTCTTCTGCGCTTCCGCCTTGGCCTTCTTCTCCATCTCGGCCTTGCGGAAGGCCTGGAACTCCTCGATGTGCGGCTGCGCGCGCAGCACCTTCGAATG
>NZ_VLKN01000026.1 GCF_007830035.1 Luteimonas cucumeris
CCGCACCCGCGCCCGCGGCAGTGCTGTCCGCACCGCTGGCGATCGCGTCGTCGCTGCCGTCGTTGGCGCCGTTGGCAGCGAAGTAGTGGTTGGCGTCCTCGACGCTGTCGGCCACTTCGTTCAACTGGTCGAGATTGACCGCATCGGTGCCCTCGGTACCCGCGGCGACGTTGGCGATCTGGCGTTCGGCGCCGGTGGCGCCGACGGAGACGGTGTTGTCGCGGTCGGCGATCGAACCCGAACCCAGCGCCACCGATTGCGCGCCGCTGGTCTCGGTGCCTGCGCCGATCGCAATGCCGGCTTCGCCGCTGACATACGAATTGGTGCCGGCGGCAATCGCGTGGACGTTGTCGGCGAGCGCCTGATAACCCAGCGCAATGCTGTAGTCGGAGTAACCGAAGGCGCCGCGGCCCACGGCCAGCGAGCTGGCGCCCGGGGCCCAGCTGTTGAAGCCGATCGAAGTTGCGCCGCTGCCGCTGGCCCAGGCAGCAAGACCCAGCGCGGTGGTGTTGGCGCCGGTAGCCCAGGCGCCGTAACCGACGGCGGTGGCACCCGAAACATTTGCCCACGAATAGGCGCCGATCGCAGTGGTTTCTTCGGCATTGGCCCAGCTGTGGTCGCCCAGCGCGATGCTGTACTGACCTGTGGCACGCGACAGGTTGCCGCCGGCGAACGAGAACTCGCCGGTCGCCGATGCGTCGGAACCATTGGCGGTGCTGTAATCGCCGCTGGCCATGGCGCCGGTGCCAGAGGCGGTGGCGCCGGCTCCGCTGGCGACTGCACCCGCACCTACGGCGGTGCTGTCCATGCCGCTGGCTTCGGTGACGGCGTACATCGGGTTGCCGTCCTCGTCGAGGATCGGGTTGCCGTCGTCGTCGAGCAGGGCACGCTGACCGCCAACCGCGGTGCTGGATGCACCTGCAGCCTGGGCGCCATTGCCGTTGGCCGTGGCGTTGTCGGCCACCGCGGCGGCCTGGTTGCCGGTGGCGATGGCACCGATGCCAATGGCCGCCGAGCCTGTGCCATAGGCCGAGGCGGTATCGCCTTCGGCATAGGCGTTTGCGCCGGAGGCGAGGGCGAACTCGCCGACCGCTTGCGCATCGTCGCTGCCATC